>DATJSY010000031.1:0-50425 GCA_035503835.1 Acidobacteriaceae bacterium
AGATGAAGCAGTATCTGGAGAGCCAGCGCAGTTGGCTGCAGGTAGAGACGCTGCCGGGTTACTCTCCCGACCTGAATCCGGCAGAGGATTTATGGAGCAACATCAAAGGTCACGAATTGGCCAACCGCTGTGTTGCCGGACTTGGCGAGGCCGAAGACGGCGTGCGCAGCGGCATGGATCGAGTCCGCCAATCCATGCTGCCGCTTTCTTTCCTGCACCACGCGGGGCTCTTTTTTTGATCCATATTGTCACTCTATTATGCGAGACTCAGTAGGCACCGCGCCCGCGGTGGGACCGCAGGTTTCAGCGGCGACCTTCGCCGAGGCGGAAAAGCTGGTGCGCGTGAGGATGAGCGCGGCACATCGCGCGGAAGCCGCGCAAAACTGGCAGGGGGGAGATGGCGCCGCTGTACGAGCGCCGCACCGGTCCGCGCAAAATGGCGCTGGGCGACGGCATGGCTCCCTGGTCCACGGTGAAAGTCGCACTGCCCGGTGAGACGGGCCCGTGCCAGAACCGCTTTGTGCGCGGCCAGGACGATCCCGGGCCGCTGCCTGCTTCCGATGAGTCGATTGCCTACGCGCCCGTGTGGAAGCTGTCACGATGGATCGAAGGACGAAAGATTACCTCAGAGCGGCTGACGCAGATTTATCTGGAGCGGCTGCAGCGCTACGGCCCCACGCTGCGCTGCGTGATCACGCTCACCGCCGATCAGGCGCTGGACCAGGCGCGGCGCGCCGACGCGGAGATTGCGGCAGGGCATTATCGCGGGCCGCTGCACGGCATTCCCTGGGGCGCAAAGGATCTCCTGGACACGGCGGGCATCCGCACCACCTACGGCGCGGAGCCGTTCCGCAACCGCGTGCCCGAGAGCAACGCCGTAGTCGTCGATCGCCTGAACGCTGCGGGCGCGGTGCTGGTGGCCAAGCTGAGCATGGGCGCGCTGGCGCTGAATGATATCTGGTTTGGCGGACAGACCATGAACCCATGGCTCACGGAAGAAGGCTCGTCCGGCTCGAGTGCCGGACCCGGCGCAGCAACGGCGGCCGGTCTGGTGGCCTTCGCCATTGGCAGCGAAACCGATGGCAGCATTGTCAGTCCCAGCATGCGCTGCGGCGTCACGGGGCTGCGTCCCACCTTTGGCCGCGTGGCGCGCACCGGGGCCATGACGCTCTGCTGGTCGCTCGACAAGCTGGGGCCGATGGCGCGCAGCGTGGAAGACACGCTGCTGGTACTCAAGGCGATCACCGGCCCCGATCCCGGCGATCTCTACAGCGTCCCCGGCTATCTGGATTTCGACGCGGCCACACCGGTACGCGGATTGCGCCTCGGATATTTTCCGCAATGGATGCACGAGCCGCCTGCGACCGCAGTGGACCGCGCCGCGCTTCGCACGTCCGGGCAACTGGGTATGACACTGGTGGAAGTTTCGCTGCCAGACTGGCCGTACGACTGCCTGGAGGTGATTTTCTTCGCCGAATCCGGGGCGGCCTTTGAGGAGCTGACTCTCAGCAACAAAGTCGATGAGATGCGCGTGCAGGTTCCTGACGCCTGGCCGAACACCTTCCGGCAGTCGCGCTTCCTCTCCGCCGTAGATTTTGTTCAGTCCGACCGAATGCGCCGCGCAGCGGCCCGAGCAGATGGAGCGCATCTTCTCCCAGGTGGACCTGCTGCTGGTGCCTTCGCTGCGCGACGAGATGCTGACGCTGACCAACTTCACCGGTCATCCGTCGCTGACCTTGCGGGCGGGCTTTGTTGAGGTGTCGGAGGCGCGCAGCGACTGGGCGCCCGATCCCGCGCATCCGCTGCCACACTTTTCGCCGCCGCGGCGGGTGCCCTACGGCGTCACGCTGGTTGCGCCGCCCTTCGAAGAGGGCAGGCTGGGCAGCGCGGGCCTGGCGCTGGAGCGCACCTTTGGTGTGGCCCACGAGCGCCCGCCTGGCTTCTGAGCCGGAGGACGTCGACCCGTTCTGCCTCGCGACCCGAAAGTTCCCATTTGGTGTGGATGGGAAAGCAGGGGACTGGCATCCTTTACTCGCGACGGGCCTGGTGGTACTCACGGCGAATGTGCTCGATATCCACCGTGGGCTTGGGGTACTTCATTCTGAGCGCCTCAAGGTGCTCGACGACGATTCGCGCGACCGCCAGGTTGCGAAACCATTTGTGATTGGCGGGGATGACGAACCACGGCGCGCTCTCCGTGCTGCAACGCGAAAGCGCCTCTTCATACGCCGACGTATAGTCCTTCCAGAACTCGCGCTCCTTGTAGTCAGCCTCGCTGATCTTCCACCGCTTGGCCGGATCGTCCAGCCGGTCGCGGAAGCGCCGGAGTTGCTCGTCTTTGGAAATGTGCAGATAGAACTTGAGCACCACGGTGCCGTGCTCCACCAGCAGCTTCTCGAAATCGTTGATCAGTTCGTAGCGGCCCTTCCACACTTTCTTCGGGACCAGATCGTGCACGCGCACCACCAGCACGTCCTCATAGTGGGAACGGTTGAAGATAACCACCTCGCCGCGCGCCGGCGCCGCGCGATGGGCGCGCCACAGAAAATCGTGGGCCGCTTCTTCGGGGGAAGGCTGGCGAAAGGGCGCGACGCGGCAACCCTGCGGATTCATCGCTCCCAGTACATGGTTGATGGTGCCGTCCTTGCCGCCGGTATCCAGCGCCTGCAGGCAGATCAGCACCGATCGCTGCCGCTCTGAGTAGAGCTGGTCCTGCAGCGTCCACAGCTTTTCCTGGTATTGCGCGATCTCCTTCTTTGCGGTGGAGTGGTTCTCGTGTCCGCCGGTGAAATTTGGATCGATGTGCTTCAGCCGGACGCGGCTGTTCGGATTCACGCGGAATCGCTGCGAATAGTCCATAACGCTCTGGCTCCCGGGCTCCGCTTCAGTTCGTTCGCGGAACAAACAGATTGTAGAGCCAGGCGAAGATCAGGCCCCCGCAGAAGCCGTCGACGAGCCCATATCCCACCCCCACCAGCGCGTCGCCGAAGCTGCGCGCTCCGTGGAAGCCCGGATAGATGGAACTGACAAATCCGAGAAACGTCGTGCCGTATCCTGGAGCCGCAAGGTGGACCAGCGCCGTGAAGGCCAAACCTCCGCCCCAGAGCAGCGCCGACGCCAGCGCCATCGCTTTCACAGAAATCCTCATCGCTCCTCCTTCTACTTCGCCGCTGTGAGCAGCGGTTGCCGGCCCAGAAAATGCGCCAGCAGCCCGCCGTCGCCGTCGAATAACCTGTAAGCGGCCAGTTTTACTTCGTCCTCGATAAAGAACCACACTACGGCGTAGCCCCACACCACTGCCGCCCAGAACCACCCAATGGGCGTCATGAACAATCCGTAGACACTCACCAGTGTGGCCAGCAGTTGTGTGGCGATCACCGCCACCAGCAGGATCTTCGCCGGCCGAATGGACCAGAATCGTCCGCGCGTCCGTGCGACAAACAGCATCAGGTGCCCCGCCACCGAAAGCTTCAGATAAATCAGAGTCTGGATGACCGGCTGGCTCAGGTGCAGCCAGCGTTCCGCCAGGTAGTACAGGCCGAATGACTCCACCACCCCCATCAGCCCCAGTGCCGTCGTCACGCTCAGCACCACCGGCATGTTCCAGGCCTCGGGCCTGTCGCTGGCAGCGTACGGTCGTAGGCGATGGTCAGAATCGCGCCATCGTTCAGCAGCGCCAGCAGCACGATCATGATCGCCGTGACGGGATAAAAGTTGAACACAAGGATGGAAATCGTCATGAACAGCAGCACCCGTATCGTTTCCGCGATGCGGTAGATCGCATAGCTGTTCATGCGCTCAAACATCTTCCGGCTCTCGCGGATGGCGTCCACGATGACGGAGAGCCCGGGATTCAGGAGCGCGAGATCTGCGGCGGCGCGAGCCGCGTCCGTGGCGCCGGAGACGGCGATGCCCGCGTCGGCCTGCTTGAGCGCCGGCGCATCGTTCACCCCGTCGCCGGTCATGCCCACAATGTGTTTTTCCTTCTGCAGAACCTTGACGATGCGGAACTTATGCTCTGGAAACACCTGCGCAAAGCCATCCGCGTTTTCGATGACCTGCGCGATGGTTCCGGCTTCCAGGCCCCTCGTCTCGCTCAGGCTCGAGGCATCCACGATGTTCTTCCCCAAACCAAGCTGGCCGGCCATCTCCCTGGCAATGGCCAACTGATCGCCGGTCACCATCTTCACTTTCACGCCCATTTTGGCGGCCGCGGCGAGGGTCTTCCGTGAGTTTGCGCGGGGCGGATCGAAGAGTGGCAGCACTCCCAGGAATCGCCACGCGCCTTTCTCGAACCGGCCTACGCCCAGCGAGCGGAAGCCTCGCGCCGCGAATCCCTCTACGTCAGTGTCCACCTCCGTCTGTACTGTGCCGGCATTTGCCGCCAGCGCCAGCACCATCTGCACCGCGCCTTTGGTAGTCCTGAACTCGGTGCCGTCCGGCCTGCGCAGGGTCGCCTCGGTCCGCTTGTGCACGGGATCGAAAGGCTGGAAGTGCATCACCTCGTACTGCTCCAGCACGCTGGGGAACTTCAACCCTCCCAGCACCGCCTCGTCGATGGCGTCACCGATCTCTGCGCGCGATGCCAGCGAACCGGCGAGAATCGCATCCTCCGCGCTCGCTCCGTCGACGCAGAAGGGCTCGCCCAGGGTCAGCCTGTTTTGCGTCAGCGTGCCGGTCTTGTCGGAGCACAGCACATCGATTCCGGCCAGCTCCTCCATGGCGGCCAGACGCGTGACGATGGCCCTCTTCTCCGCGAGGGTCCGCGCGCCCACGGCCATCGTCACGGACAGCACCGCGGGCATGGCCACGGGAACCGCCGCCACCGTGAGCACCAGGGCAAACTGGAGCGTGGTCAGCATTGGGTCGCCGCGGAACAGCGCCACCACCAGAATCAGCACCACCAGAATCAGCGCGATGACGATGAGGAAATCGCCGATTTTCAGCACCGCTTTCTGGAAATGGCTGACCGTATGCGCCGTCTGCACCAGGTGCGCGGTTTTGCCGAAGTACGTCTTCTCTCCCGTGGCCGTGACTTCGGCTGTGGCCTCGCCCTGGCGGATGATCGATCCCGAGTAAATGTCCTGCCCGGTGGCGCGGTCCACGGGCAAAGACTCGCCGGTCAACGCCGCCTGGTCCACCTCGACGGGGTCGCCCGCCAATAGCCGGGCGTCCGCCGGCACGATCCCCCAGGGCAGACGCGCATCGCGTCGCCGGGCACCAGTTCGCGCGCAGGAATGGTGGTCCACGCGCCGTCGCGCAGCACCCGCGCATGCAGCGCCAGCTTCGTCTTCAGCGCGGCCACCGCGTTGCCCGTCTGGTATTCCTCCCAAAACCCCACGCAGGCATTCATCACCAGCAGCACAAAGATGATCCAGAAATCTTCC
Organism: Acidobacteriaceae bacterium; assembly: GCA_035503835.1. GTDB lineage: Bacteria > Acidobacteriota > Terriglobia > Terriglobales > Acidobacteriaceae > Palsa-343. The sequence goes on from DATJSY010000031.1 coordinate 5,388, forward strand.
CAGCGCCGGATCAGCGCGGAGAGAATCGCGGCCACCTCGATCATCCAGGCGATTGGGCCCCAGAAGTAGGAAAGGAATTTCAGCAGGGGATTCGACTTCTGCTCAGGCAGCTCGTTGTAGCCGTACTGTTCCAGCCGAGCCTGTGCTTCCGCTCGGCTCAACCCGACGCCTGTGGTGCTAATGGTCCCTGGACTTTGCAAAATGGGCATCGCATGTAACCTTTGGGTAAAGGTTGACGATGGACCTGCATCGTGTGGCTGCTAAGCAGCTTATAGCTGCCAGCAGATGCGGCGCAGAGGCTTGCAGGCCTGCGAGGATGCACTTCGCCTGAGGGGGCGCAGCGGGCGCAGAGCCTCTCCATGTATGAGGTGGGGCCTGAGCCGGTTTGCATCCGGCTCGCCTGACACTGAAGTAACGGAGTTTCTCGTCCTATGACTGTGACAAAAATCACCAGCCTCGATCAACCAGGGATTCGGGTCGTCCTCGTTACCGGCCGGCGTCAGGTATCGGGCTCACGCCTGGGAAGACACGCACCTTCGCAGCAGCGAGCACGTGTCTGGCATGAAGTGTGGGCCACCGATGGCAATAGGGGAATTCCGGAGGGACTTGTTCTGAGTGAGTCTTCCTGGCAGCTGAATTTTCCGGACGTGAAAACCGGCGGCTGATTGCGTGAAAGCACCGTGCTCATTCCCACCAGTGGGTTCAGCGCGTGTCGTGGGCCGAGCACCACATCTGTCTGCACCATTCCAGGGAGTTCAAATCCCCTGAGGTGCGAGTGCTCATGCCTGGCCCCGAGCAACTGGCCTGACTGACTCTTTCGAGGGTGCCTTGTTCGGGATTGCGGGGATCGCTTCCTCTCCTCAGGGCTCCTATTCGATGCGAAGCTGATTCTGCAGCCCGAGACTGTTCAGCAGCTGCGGGTTCGTCTCATCCACCGCGAGAATGTTGTGGCACAAATCGCAGCTGTTGCTCAATATCTGTCCAGTCTTCGTCACGTGGTTCCCGTCGTGGCAACGGAAGCAGCCGGGATAGTTCATGTGTCCGATGTTGTCCGGATAGGTCCCCCACGTGACATTCATGAACGGAAACACGTTGCGGTCATAGATCGCCACCAGAGCGCTGGCCGCAGCGTCCACAGCGCTCCGCTGCGTGTTCCACACCTGCGGGTACTGCGTGCGGTAGAACGCATCCAGCTCCGACGGAATCATCCGTCCTGCCTCGGCCTGCGAGGAATACTTCGCCTGGATCAGCACCAGCCCTTCCTTATGTACGTACGGCAGACTGGTGCTGGGATTGCCATTGGCCATGGCCTGATCGATCGCGTTTTCCGGCATCTGGAAGACATGCGCCGCCTGGTTGTGGCAATCCATGCAGTCCATCGTGCGGCGGACGCCTTTGATGGACCCCTTCCAGGTGGAGTCCCGCCACACTGTCCGGCCGCCGTGGCCGTCGGGCGCGCTGACCTCAATAATTCTCTGGTCCGTATTGTCCGTCGCCACGTACTCGAAGCCGTCCAGGTGCGCGCCATGGATGCCACTGTGCGTCGAGACGCCCTCAATTCCGCCCAGATGGAGCACCAGGATGGTGCGGTTAACAGAATTCCTTTCGTCGTCGGCGAAAGTGGTCAGGACCAGCAGCTTCTCGCCCAGAAAACGGCGGGGGTTGTGGCAGGATTCGCAGGTGGCGCGCGCCGGCCGCAGCGCGTTCAGCGGCGCCGTGATCGGCGTCGGCCAGGTGTGGAAGGTAACTTCCACCAGTTGCTTCGTCCCATTAGCCTTCGCGGCGAAGTACGCCTCCATCCCGGATCCGACGTGGCACTCCACGCAGGCCACATGGGAATGAGGGCCGGCCTGGTAAGCGACCCACTGCGGCTTCATCACGTGACAGGAGGTCCCGCAGAAATGCGCGGAATCCATGTAAGCGACCCCGCGGTACGTTGCAACACTGACGATCCCAAGGTTGATGATGGTCGCCAGCCCCACGATCACGACGCCGTGACGGAAGATCGGATCGCCAAGTTGAATCTCAGGATATTCGGCAGGCAGTTGCCCCGCCTTCGTCAGCGCGCGCCGCCGCCGCGCCATGCCTACGGGAATCAGGATAAGCCCGATGAGGAACAGTCCCGGGAGCGTCAGAAAAAAGATCAGCCCGAGATACGGATTCTCGAACCTGCCCGTCAGGAGGCTCTCGATCCAGTAGAAGATGAGCGTGACTGCGGACGCCGTGGTGAGCCCGGACCCGATGAGGGTGATCGGATTATTTCCGAAATAGAAGAATGGCTGCAGCCACTCTTTTTTCAGCTTCGTCCACATACCCACGATCACAAACCTCCGGCGTTGCTGCTTCTTCTGCAGCGAACGGATATGGTGAGGAGCGCGTTGGCCTGAGCGGGCGTCTCCTCGCGGTGGCGCTTCTCTTCTTCAGCTTTGGCGCCCGTCTGCTCAATGCTCGTAAAGAAGGGGAACCTGAGGCTGGGCGCCAGCAATTTGCTGCCAAATGCTGCCAATCAGGTCTGGGAGACAACCGTAGGCGACTGGAAAATGGTAGGCACGAGGAGACTCGAACTCCTGACCTCTACCGTGTCAAGGTAGCGCTCTAACCAACTGAGCTACGCGCCTGCCGGGGTGACAAATGCCAGCTCTGATCATACCAGTCTCCACCGCTTCCCGATGCGGCTACCGCTGCGCGGCGGCTCTCTTAACATGGGCGCAAGCGGTGTGCGTTCCGCGGCGCGCCTTTCTGGGCTTGCGAACGGGTATCATGGACCTCGTGCGTCACGGGCCATTTGGGAACACTGTGGCCAACCTGTGTTCCGACTGCTCGCCGTCGACTGCGACCCCATGAACGATCTTCGGGCCACGCCCAATCTGCTCACCTTCCTCAGGCTCTTGATCGCGCCGTTCCTGGTGTTGGGCGTCCTCGACGGCGATTACAAGCTGGCTTTCGCGCTCTTTGTCCTGGCCGGGATTACCGATGCCATGGACGGTCTGCTGGCCCGCATCCTTGATCAGCAAACCATGCTCGGCCAGTATCTCGACCCGGTCGTCGACAAGCTTCTGCTCAGCACGCTTTTCCTGGTTCTCCACCACGAAGGACTCATCTCACTCCGCGTCACCGTGCTGGTTTTCGCGCGCGATCTCGGCATCCTGACGGTCGCCGCCACGCTCTTCGCCACCACCAACATTCGGAATTTCAAGCCCACGCTCTTCGGCAAGAGCAATACCGTCGCGCAGATCATCGCCGTCTCTGCCGTCATTCTCGGCCAGTTCTTCGCGCCCGAGTGGGTGGTGTTGCTGCGCGAGTGGGCGCTGGACGCAACCATCCTCCTCACTCTCGTTTCCGGTTTTCACTATGCGTGGCGCGCCATGCGCCAGATCGGCTCCGCCGGCGCGACCGCCTGAGCCCGCTTCCCGCCGTGCGTCCGCTACAGGGGCTTTTCGGGCGAACTCCCGCTGTTCACCGTCGAGCATCCCAGCTCCTGCCGCTCCGCCGCGATTTCAGCCGCCGTTGCTACGCGCCCGAGGAGGGCGCGCTGCATCCCCCTGAGGGCAGGGAAGTCGTAATGCGTGCACAGCGTCATCTCCCACACATCGCCGGTGCGCCGGTTCACCGCGTAGCGATGCAGCGTCTCGTCCGGTCCCGGCGTCGTCGCTTCGCGAATGAGAATGAAGCTCACATATCCGGGGATGAATGGCGACATCAGGTCCAGGCTGTTCATCTCCACGTGCGTATCGCTCAGGTCTATGTGGTCGTGGTGTGCCACCAGCCTGACAATCTGCGCTGCCTGCCCGGTGTTCAGCAGATGCGACGGCGACACAGGTTTCAACGCTGCCGCCTGCATCGCAGTCCCGGAGGTCATAACTCCTAACAGCGCCGCCGCTGCGGGTGCGAGGATGTACCGCATGGCTCCAGTGTCGCGCCGCATCTGGTGCGCCGGCAACCCGGCGCCGGTAAAATGACCCCGTGGCTCCTGCTCCCTTTTTCGCTGACGAAGCCTTCCGCTTCCTGCGCGGCCTGAAGCGCAACAACGACCGCGACTGGTTTGAGGCGCGCCGGAAGACCTTCGAGCGCGCTGTCAAAGCGCCCATGCTCGCCCTCATCGAGCGCCTTACCCTGGGCATGGCCGACTACGCCCCCGCGCACGTGCGCCCGGCCGCGAAGTGCCTCTTCCGCATCTATCGCGACACGCGATTCTCCGCGGACAAGTCGCCGTATAAAACGCATCTCGGCGCCTGGTGGTCGTACACGGCTGTGCCGAAGACCTCCGGCGCAGGCTTTTACATGCATGTCAGCGGCACCGAATTTGTCATCGCCGCCGGCGCCTACATGCCCGAGAAGGACCAGACCCTCGCCATCCGCCGTCATTTGCTCGAGCATCACCTCGAATGGAAGCGCCTCATCGAAGACAAGAAGGTCCTGCGCGTCTTCTCCGTTCACGATCCCGTGGCGCTGGCACGCGCGCCGAAGGGCTTTCCGCCGGACCATCCCGCCATTCACTGGATCCAGTGGCGGCAGTGGGGCGTCACCGCGCATTTGCCTGCCGAGTTTGCGCTGCGCCCCACGCTGGCAGCGGACATCGAGAAGCGCTTTCGCCTGGCCGCGCCGCTTGTCGCCTTCCTCAACGCGCCGCTGGCCGCCTCCGTGCGCCCACGCCGCGTGTGGACGGCGCCATTGCCTCGCAAGTAAGCTTTACCTGCGCGGGCGTCGGGGCTACACTGCGACGCGAGCCCTTTTGAGCGCCGCCGCACGCATTCTGCCAATAGGCGCGGAAGATTGCTCTTCAGGCCGTTTCCGGCGCCAGCAAAGCGCAAAACCCCCGAAATCCCGCTTTTTCCTGAAAAAAACCGAAGAAAGCCGCAAAAAACCTGTGGAAACAGGCCTTTTGCCATTGACAAACGCTTTGCAAAGACGCAAGGTTAACGGCGGGAACTCTTCCGAACCCGCGTCAACACTGGCTTTTCCGCTATGCGGCGCGATCCGGAAGCAGCTTGGGGCAGGCAATCGCTGGCGCTTCCTGCCCGCTCAATCGAAAGGCAAACACAAGGAGGAAGACTCGATGGCAGCTACGATGACCAAGACAGCTCTGGTGCGGCAACTGGCGGAAAAACTGGAACTGACCAACAAGCAGTCCGCCGCTTATCTCGACCTGCTCGCGGAAACCGCGATCAAGGAAACGAAGAAGAACGGCGTGTTCGTAATTCCCGGCCTCGGCCGTCTGGTGAAGGCGGAGCGCAAAGCCCGCATGGGCCGCAATCCGCAAACCGGCGAGCAGATCAAGATCAAAGCCAAGACCGTCGTGAAGTTCCGCGTTGCCAAGTCGGCGAAGGACTCGATCGCCCCGCCGAAAAAGTAGTTTCAGCGCAGTTCCAGCAGGGAAGCGGACTCCGGTCCGCTTTCTTCGTTTCTGACCGAGCTTCACGATGTTTCGCCAGCAGCGACAGCATGCGCGCCCGGAACCTGCTATACTGCAATCAGATCGTCGAATCCGACTTGGTATTTCTTGCCTGTTCCGCTTCATCGCATGACTCGCAGATAATCCCACAGTGAGTTCAGCGATACACCCAACCGAAAAAGGAAACACATATGGAACAGGGAACAGTGAAATGGTTTAACGACGCCAAGGGCTTCGGCTTTCTCAGCCGCCCGGGCGGAGAAGATGTCTTCGTGCACTTCTCGGCAATTCAGAGCAACGGCTTCCGTTCGCTCCAGGAAGGCCAGGCGGTTCAGTTTAACGTGGTCAAAGGGCCGAAGGGCTGGCAGGCGGAGAACGTCCAGGTCCTCTAAACACTCTCCTGGAACGGGAAGGAGCCGGCTCTGCCGTTCCTTCCCGTTTCTCTTCCGGAAACCTTGCCGGTCTCCGGGTTGCCGCGCGCTCCTCGCAGGTGGCTGCTCCTGCCTGAATTTTGGTTACAGCCGCTGGAGATCCCGATGTCCGCTTTGCCGCAAAATAAGTACTCTCTGAAGTCTGTGCACGAGGAAATTGATCTTTTCGATCGCAAGCTGGCGCACCTGCTGAAATTCGATACGTTCTCCGCAACCGAGGACCGCGATGCCGCGGCCCGCAAGCTGGCCACCAAGCGCGAACAGCTTGTGCGCGCCGCTCGTGAGATGGCCGGCAACGGCATCGAATTCGATCCCGCGGATCTGCCGCGCTCCTTCCGTGCCGCGCCCGCTTCGCCTGAAGGTGCCGGCGAGGCCGCACTCAGTGGCCTCACCGGTGCGTCTCTCGATTCCCCGAAGGGGGCGCGGGAAAGCCGCCGCAAAAAGACAAAGCAGGCGCCTGCTTCTCGCGCTTCCTGAGCATCGGGCAATCTCCTGTAACATACCGCTGTGGCGCTGCTCCACCTGCAGGATCTCAGCATCCGTTTTGGCTCGGCGGAAGCCGTCCGCAATCTCAGCCTCCGCATCGACCCCGGGGAATCCCTCGGCCTCGTGGGCGAATCCGGCTCCGGCAAATCCGTCACTGCGCTGGCCATCCTGCGCCTGCTCGACGACTTCGCCACCGTGACCGGCCGCATTGACTTCGACGGCCGTGATCTGCTCGCGCTGTCACCCGCCACGATGCGCCGCGTGCGCGGCCGCGAAATCTCGATGATCTTTCAGGAGCCCATGACGGCGCTCAATCCCGTCATGCCCGTCGGCGAGCAGATCGCCGAAGCCGTCCGCCTGCACCAACACGGTCTGTCGCGCCGTCAGGTTCACGAGCAGGTCCTTGAGGCGATGCATGCCGTTTCTCTCCCCGATCCCGCTGCGCGCTGCGCCGACTACCCGCACCAGTTCTCCGGGGGACAGCGCCAGCGCATTCTCATCGCCATGGCCATCGCCAATCGCCCCCGCCTGCTCATTGCCGACGAGCCCACCACCGCGCTCGACGTTACCGTACAGGTGCAGATTCTCGATCTTCTCGCTCAGTTGCGGGAGCGCTTCGGCCTCACCATGCTCTTCATCTCCCACGATCTGGCTGTCGTCTCCCAGGTCGCCGACCGCGTCGCGGTCCTGCGCCACGGCCTGCTCCTTGAGGAAGCGCCGCGCCAGACCGTCTTCCGCAATCCGCTGCATCCCTACACGCGCAGCCTGCTCGGCGCCGTCCCGACCATGAAGACGGATCTGGACCTACCGCTCGCAACGCTAGGCAGCCGCACCGTCACTACGGTGCGTGTGCGCATCGGCAAGCCTCCGGAAGCGCCCCCGCCGCTGCGCGAAGTCGAACCTGGACACTGGGTGCGCATGCCTCATACGGATTAGGCCCAATGCGGCAACTGATGGCTTGCCGCCAGCGACAGCTTTTTGTGCAGCCCCAGAGCTTTTCCTGTGCAACAACAGCTGGTCGATTTGCCGGGAGGGCGCATGAGACTCAATCCGGGCACTGTGGCTGTGGCCGTTCTGCTGCTGGTTTTTCTGGCGTGGCACAGCCGCGGCCTTCCCTGGACGCCGATGCGCCTCGCCGGCGCGGCCATTGCCGTTCCTGGCCTGGTGCTCCTTATCGTGGCCCGGGTTCAGCTCGGCAGTGCATTCAGTGTGCAGGCCAAACCTACTCAGCTCGTCACCACCGGTCTCTGCTCGCGCATTCGCAATCCCATCTATGTCTTTGGTTCTCTGGTGATTGCTGGCGTGATCCTGTGGGCCTCGCGGCCCATCTCCCTGCTGCTGGTCGTCATAGTTCCAATACAGATTCGCCGCGCCCGCAGGGAACAACAGGTGCTCGCCGAGACCTTCGGTCAATCCTGCCTCGGGTACCGGCGGCGCACCTGGTTTTGAGCGCTTTCTGAAAACGCTCCGCGGTTCCCGGCCATCCAAGCAATGGGATAGAGTGGTACTCGGCCCCAAAACATGCATGTCCTGATCGTCTCCGATATTCACGCCAACCTTGAAGCCCTCCAGGCCGTTCTCGCCGCCGCTCCCGCCTACGACGTGGTCTGGAATCTCGGTGACATCGTCGGTTATGGCGCCAATCCCAATGAGGTTATCGACGAATCCCGCCGCCTCGGCACCGTCTTCGTCCGCGGCAATCACGACCGCGTCTGCTGCGGCCTCGGCAACGTCGAGGATTTCAACCTTATCGCGCAGCGCGCCGCCCGCTGGACTGAATGCGTCCTTACCGGCGAACATCGCGACTGGCTGCGTCATCTCGCCGCCGGCCCTATTTCGCCGGACGGCCCCCAGGTGAGCTGCGTTCACGGATCGCCCATCGACGAGGACGACTACATCCTCACGGTGCGCGACGCCTGGCTCTCGCTTCACGAGCCGAGTGCCCGGATCACCTTCTTCGGCCATACCCACGTGCAGGGCGGCTTCGCGACCAATGGCGATGAATGGTTTCGCCTCACGCCGCGCTATGGCCGTCCGCTCCGCGGCCCCGCCCCCGCTGAGCCCGGCGAGTACGAGCTGCGCCTGCGCGAAGGCGTCCGCTATCTGCTCAATCCCGGCTCGATCGGCCAGCCCCGCGACGGCGACTGGCGCGCTGCCTTCGCCGTCTACGACGATCAGCAGATGCTTCTCACCTGGTATCGTGTCCCTTACGATCTTCGCGAAGCCCAGGAGCGCATCGTGGAGGCTGGCCTGCCCGACCGCCTCGCTTCGCGCTTGCGCGAAGGACGCTGAAACGCGGCCTCGATCCCAAAAGCAATGCCCCATCCTTGCGGATGGGGCAGGGGAGTGCCTCTTCAGATTCGTTCCGCATTGCTTACCGTCCGTGACCGCCGCCGCCGAAGCCGCCACCATGAAACCCGCCCAACCCGCCTCCGCCATGGAAGCCGCCCATTTCGCCGCCGGCACGGAAGGCGTTGCCGCGGAATCCGCCGCCAGGCCGGGCGCCGCCGCCAAATCCCCCTCCGGGCAGATTCACCGGACCGTGCGGGCCAGGAGCATTGCCGCGGCCATAGTAGCCGCCGCCGTAGAATCCAGGGTAGCCCCAGCCACCCCAGCCCCATCCCCAGCCGGGACCCCAGCCGAAGGGAGCGAATCCCCAGCCGAAGGGACTATAGAAACCGTAGGGTCCCAGAAAGGTGTAATCCCAGGCGTAGGGATCCCAGTACCATCCCGGAGCGTAGCCGTAGCCATACTCGCCCGCCATCTCCTGGTTGTCCTCGGCCAGATAATCCGACCGCAGGCTGCTCCAGCGATAGAGGCCGGACTGTTCCAGAGCGCTTACGTTGAAGTTTCTCGGCTTCGCCTTCGCCAGGTCGGCCAATTCCAGGGCGTGATGGTTCTTCACCTTCACCCATTTTTCGTTGGGCCGCATCGCCACCGCCATGCCCTCAAAGACCATCACGGTGTCGCGGCGAGCGTTGAACTCATAAATTCCCGTCTTCACCAGTTGCACCGGCACGTGGTCCAGCAGGATGTGAATGTTGTTCTCCTGAAAGAGCTGATCGACTTCCACATCCACGCGTCCCCGCTCGACGGCGACCGCAGTATCGGTCAGGTCCGGCGAGATCATTTCCACCGCACTGTTGTGTCCAAGCCGCAGATAGATTCCCGGCGTCAGCAGCACTTCGGCTCGGCTGTCGGTGGTGCTCAGCACCTGTCCCGCCTGCAGCGTCGCCGCCGGCGATCCTACGGAAGATTGCGTGACCGGCCGGCCGCCCAGCTTCGCCGACCCTTCCACATAATTCAGCGTCCCAGGCGCGGCTGGGTTCGTCATCGGGGCGTTCTCACTATCCATTGCAAACAGGGCCGGTGCGAACAGAGCCGCCAGGGCCACAATCGCCATCCTTTTCAGCCGTGGCATCATCTCATGCTCCCTGCTGATTAGACCCTAAACAGCGAGAAAAGATTCGGTCGTGGTCTGACCGCAGTGCGGCCGACAGCCGCGCGCATTCCCGCAGTCTCAACGCGCTGTCATAGGGGCTCGTTTTGTGCTGCAATACAGGACATCGGGCAATGCACGAGCGCCGTATGGCCAGAACCTCGAAAATCCCGAACCGGAAGATCTTCGGAGCCTTCAGTCTGCTGCTCTGTCTCCTCGCGCTGCTGGCGCATCCGGCTCACGCGCTGTCCTCGGCTGCGCTCCTGCTCTTTCCGGCTCTGCTCTTCGGATTGATTTCTGTCCCGCGCTCGCTGTGGCCCGTCGGCGCTCCTGAAACCGCCTGCACGACGCGCTGGCTCGCCCGCGAGCCTCTCTTCCAGCGTCCTCCTCCGCGTTTCTCCCGGTAAATTCCTCGCGTTGGATTGCATGGCAACGCCCGCCCTGCGCCGGCACCTGTTCGCCTTGGTCCCGTATCCGGAGAAACCCACCTTGCCGGAGGGAAAGAATGCGTCTTTTTTACATCTTCTGTGCTTTGCTGGCTGTCCTGCTCGCGTTTGCGTTGCTCGTGTCAGCGCTGGTATTGCTGGGCACGCTGGCGATGCGCGCCGTCCACGGAGGCCGCCCCCGCGTTCTGGGAGTCTCGCACCTCAGCGGCCTCCTGCTCGCGTCGGTCTTCCTCGGCTTTCAACGGATCGTGCATCCCCACGTTCGCCACGCAATTGTGCAGGAATTTCAGGACGACGAAGATGCTGGCGACGATGTCAGACCCCGCGCCTTGTATCGCCACCAATGGCGCCGCATCCGCCGAGGCGAAGACCTCGGAGAACTTCAGTTGCTTCAGGATGAGGAGGATGTGCCGCGCTAACCCCAGCTCCAGCACTCCGGGCCCGGCAAGGTCCAGCAGGTTCAGGAACCGCAGGTCCGTCGGTGCGGCTTCCGTTCCTGCGCCGCCAGCTGATCGAAACGGTTTAAACGGGCGGGAAGAGACGCTCGACCAGTCCCGCGCTGGCAGAACGCCACTCGCCTGGTTGCTTGACACAGGGCCACGCTTACCCTACAAGAAAGCTTGTCGATCAGATAGTTGAGCGGTAAAGGAATATTGGAAAAGGGATATCGAGGCATCGCCATGGAGGGAACCCCGTCCCGTTCCAGGGTCCAAAAGCCTTCCCGGGAAACGGCAGAAGCCCGCCGCCTGGTGATGCGCTTTGTCGACATATTGCCCCTCGGCGGCGATGTTCTCCAGGTGGCTGCCGGACCCGGCTCTCTGGCCATTCCCCTTGCCCGCACCGGCCGGATGCGCGTCACTGTTCTCTACCCGAGCGGTTCGGCCATTGACGTTGCCCGCCGCAACGCCGAGAAGGCTGGCGTTCGCATCGACCTGCAGCACGGCAACCCCGCTCACATGCCGTTCCCTGACGGCTCTTTCGATTTTGTGGTCTGCCGTGCGCCGATGAAGAGTTTTGCCGACCCTCTCGGCGTCCTTCGCGAGATGCGCCGCGTCCTCAAGCCAGGCCGCCGCGGTGTCATCCTCAACCTGCGCCGCGATATACCTCGCGACCAGGTGACCCGGCACGTCGAGAGCCTCAGCTCGTCCTTCCTCGGCCAGTTGTTTGCGCGGCTCGATTTCCGCCTGGAACTCCGCCGCGCTTATACTCTGCGCCAGTTTGAGACTCTCCTGAGCCAGGTCCCCTTTGGCTCCACCCGGATCGACGGCACTCCGATGGGCGTCGAAGTCTGGTTCGAGCGATAACCGCGACTCAGCAGGTCCCTGCGCCCACTGCCGCTCCGCTCACTGTCCGCAGCGCCGACTCGGCGGCTTGCTGCCCGGTGTGAATACAGTCCGGCACACCGATGCCGCGGTACGCATTCCCAGCCAGCGCAATTCCCGGCAGTTCCGCGATCCGATCCCGCACCAGCTGGATCCGCTCCAGATGCCCCACCCCGTATTGCGCCATCGCCTGCCTTGAGCGATGGACGCTCACGAAGCTGGGCGGAGCTTTCAGCCCCAGAATCTGCTCCAGTTCCTTCAGCACCATCACCGTCAGCCGCGCATCGCTTTCGTCCAGCAGCTCATCGTGGCTCGCACCCCCCAGAAAACAGCGAAGCAGCCCTTTGCCCGCGGGCACGCGTCCAGCGAATTTTGCGTGAACGAAGGTGCAGGCCAGCAGGGCGCGCTTCTCCGTCGACGGAACCAGAAATCCAAATCCCGGTGGCAGGCTCAGCAGCCTGCCGATCTCGTATCCCAGGGTCACCGTAATCGACGAGCTGTACGGAACGCCCGACAGCGCCTCGGCCAGGGGGTGATCGATCGGCCGCAGCAGGCTCGCCGATCCCCATGCGGGCAGCGCAAGGATCAGCGCATCGAACATCTCCCGCCCGAAAGCTGTTTCCACCATCCAGTCCGCCGGCTCCCGCCGCGCCCGGTGCGCTGCGTTCTCTCTGCGAGCGATGGCATGAACCTCGGTGCTCAGATGAACCCAATCCGGCGGCAACTGCGCAGCAATGGCGTCCACCATCTGACTCATCCCGCCACGCAGCGTGGTAAACAGCGGCAGCGCTGGAGCCTTCGCGCGCTGCTTCCGCGCGACCAGCATCCCGCGCGTCAGGCTGCGATGCTTCTGCTCCATCTGCGCCATGCGCGCCAGCACCGCCCGCACGCTCAACTGGTCCGCATCGCCGCCATACACGCCCGCCAACAGAGGCGACACCAGCCGGTCCACGGTTTCCTGCCCGAAGTGCCGCCGCGTCATCTCCGCCACGGACTCGTCGCTCGTCGCCGGCTCCGGCGGAAACAGGAACTCCCTGGCCATCTGCAGCTTGGTCCGCAGCGAGAACAGCGGCGTCAGCGCCGTGGGCATCAGCCTGGTCGGCACCATGAACATCAGGCCGTCCGGCAGAGGAATCAGCCGCTTGCCGACCACAATGTACGTTTTCCGCTCAGCGTCATGCGAGCCCATCAGCTGGTCGCCCAGGCCGATCTCTCGGCACAGTTGGCTCGCCGCCGGCTTTTCGGTCAGGAACGAATCCGGCCCGGCTTCGACCACGCAGCCGTCCACGGTCTCTGACGCGATCACGCCGCCCAGCCGCCCCGCGGCCTCATACAACCTGTATTCGATCTCCTGTCCTGCCCGCCTGGCCCTTTCCAGAGTCCAGGCGGCGCTCAGTCCGGCGATGCCGCCGCCCAGGATGGCAATCCGCTTCACGAATGCGCGACCTCTAACTGAATCAAATCATGAGCCTCGCATGCAGGGGAAGCGTCCTTCGCGTTCGGGTCCGGGTGATAACCCCGCGGCTGATAGATGCAGCAAGGTTCCTCGGCCATCACATCGCCGGTCACCGCGTACGCCCGCGCCCGCGATCCGCCGCAGATGTTCCGGAACTCGCACGCTCCGCACTTGCCGTGCAACAGATCGGAATTCCGCAGCTTCACGAAGATCGGCGACTCCTGGTAAATGTGCGCCAGCGTATCCGTGTGCAGGTCGCCGCCTTCGATGGGCAAAAATCCGCTCGGATAGACCTTCCCAATGTGGGACACAAACACGAACCCCCGCCCGTCGTTGACGCGCTTCGTCGCCCAGCCCACCGCCTTCGCTTCGCTACCGGTGCCGGGCTGGCTCGTCCAGCCGCCTGGGTGCCTACCCGGATGTCCGTGTGGCTCAGTCGGAGCAGCTCCCGCGTCGTCATGTATGCCCACGGTCGGCCGTCCTTCCTTCATGCGCTGCTGGATCAGATACCGGCGGTAATGCATGGCTTCAGTCGTTTTGATGGCGAACGGCACGCGCTTGGTCAACTCCCACATCTTCGCGAAGACCGCCTCGAACTCCTCGCCGGTCAGCAGATCGTCCGTCTTACCGCGCCCTACCGGAACCAGGAAGAAGAAACTCCACATCACAATTTGTTTTTCCGTCAGCAGCACGCTCAGTCGGACCAGATCATCGATGTTCAGCCGGCTCACCACGGTGTGCACCTGGATCGGCAGATTGGCCTCGTTCGCCCACTCGATCGCCTCCAGCGTCCGCGCCCACGTTCCTGGAATCCCGCGGATGCCATCGTGAATTTCCGGCACGGACCCGTCCAGGCTCACCGCCAGCCGCGCCAGCCCGGATTCCTTCATCCGGAAGATCGCCTCCCGGGTCAACAGCGGCGTCGCGCTCGGTGTCAGCGCCGCGTGAACGCCCTGCTTCGACGCATGCTCGATCAGATGAAAGATGTCCGGCCGCTTGAGCGGATCGCCGCCCGTAAAGACGAACAGCGGTACCTGCATCGCCGCAACCTGATCAATCAGATCCTCGGCTTCGGCGGTCGTCAGTTGGCTGCTATGCGCCAGCGGCTGCGCCGACGCGCGACAGTGTTTGCACGCGAGATCGCACGCCTGGGTCGTCTCCCAGATCGCCAGAAACGGCGCGCGATCATAATCCAACGTTGTCATGGCCTGGTGGATGTCCATGGAATCAGCGTGGCAGGGATGCGCCGGCGCCGGATGTGACGAGAGTCACAAGGGCAGGAATTGCCGCGCCGGGGCTAAACTGACGCAGCAATCCCGCCGGTGTCTCTCACAGGAGGTTCCCGATGCAGCTAACCTTCACAGTCCGTCTCGATCCCGCCGAGGCCTTCACCGCTATTGTTGACGAGCTTCATGTTGCACTGGACCGACTGGGGATGGACTTGCAGACTGGCCCACAAGGCCGGTTGCTGCAGAACAGCGAGGTAGTTGCCCGTATCACGCATTGGGAGCCTCCCCGGCACGCGGCTTTCGAGTGGATCGCCACTCCCTGGCAGCGCGGTGACCGTCCGCAGCTTGATGTCCGGCTCGTGCCCGATTCCGGCGGCACGCGTGTCACCATCGAGCAGACAGCATGGAGCACGCGGCTGGACAATGACGCTCTCGAAACGGTCGGCTGGTTTGCGGGAGAGCTTGTCGCCCCCCTGCTCGTGGCGATGTCTCCGCAGCGCCTGGGCGACTGGGTGACCGACCGTCGCGCGCGTCGACCCACCGGACCGCAGGCGCGCGCCATTTATCGGGACCCAATTTACCACCGGCCTAATTTCCTCGCCATCCTGGATGTGTTGCGCCTGCAGCCTGCAGACCATCTGGTTGAAATCGGCTGCGGCGGTGGCGCATTCCTCCTCGATGCGCTCCGAAGCGGCTGCCGCGCAGCGGCCATCGACCACAGCGCCGATATGGTGCGCACCGCTTCAGAACTGAACCGCGAGAGCATTGCTTCAGGGCGCCTCGAGATTCTTGAGGCCGATGCTACGTCGCTGCCCTTCTTAAGCGGCGCCTTCACCTGCGCGGTAACCACCTCAGTCTTCGGATTCATCGAAGATCCAGAATCGGCTCTCGCCGAGATCTTTCGCGTTCTGGCTCCGGGCGGGAGATTCGTCCTCTTCACCGCCGGCAAAGCACTGCGCGGCACGCTCGCGGCTCCCGAACCGATGGCCTCGCGTCTTCATTTCTATGAAGACGCGGAACTTGAGGGTTTGGTTCGCAGAGCCGGATTCGCTCGAGCTCGCTTCGAACACCCGGACTTCGAGACGCTGGCAAAGCAGGCGGGAGTTCCGCAGGAGGCGATTCCGCTCTACCGGATTCCCGGCACCTCGCAATTGCTGGTCGCACAGAAAGCCCAACCCGGGGAACAGGTGTGAACAGCAGCCCCTCCGGCCTCGAGCCGCAGCCCCCGCTTGATGCGCATCCCCGGTATCCCGATGCCCACCTCCGCCACTTTTTCTCCCGGCAAACGCCCGCCGTATCACGGTATACTTATATTCGTGACCGCTATCACAATCGACGCCCTTCAGGACGCTTCCCGGCCCGAGGCTTCCGGTTCCGAAAAGCGCGTTCTGCTCCTCAAACCCCGCGGCTTCTGCGCCGGGGTCGTCCGCGCCATCGACATCGTCCGCATTGCCCTTGAGACCTTCGGCGCCCCTATCTACGTCCGCAAGGAGATCGTCCACAACCGCTTTGTGGTCAATGAACTGGCCGAGAAAGGCGCCATCTTCGTCGACGACATCGACCAGGTGCCCGAGGGTGCGCGTGTCATCTATTCCGCGCACGGTGTCGCTCCGGCCGTCCGCCAGAAGTCCAAAGACCGCAGGCTGAAGGTCATCGACGCTACTTGTCCGCTGGTGACCAAAGTCCACGTCGAGGCCGTCAAATTCGCCCGCGACGGGTACTCGCTCATCCTCATCGGTCACCGCGATCACGACGAAATCGAGGGCACGCTCGGTGAAGCGCCCGACGTCACCCAGGTGGTCTCCAGCGTCGCGGAAGTCCGCACTCTGCAGGTGCCCGACCCCGAGCACGTCGCATACCTCACCCAGACCACGCTCTCGCTCGACGAGTCGCGCGACATCATTCACGCGCTCAAGGATAAGTTCCCCAGGATCGTCGGTCCCCACTCCCAGGACATCTGCTACGCCACTGAAAACCGCCAGCTCGCCGTAAAGAACGTCGCCCACAGCGCGGATCTTGTTCTCGTCGTTGGCTCCAACAACAGTTCCAACTCCAACCGCCTGGTCGAGGTCTCTCGCAATCTCGGCACCCGCGGCTATCTGATTGACAATGCTCAGGCCATTGATCCCGCCTGGCTCCAGGACGTCTCCAGTGTCGCCGTCACTGCCGGCGCTTCGGCTCCTGAAATTTTGGTTGAGGGCGTGATCAGCTATCTCAGAAACAATGGCTTCGGTGCCGTGGATGAGGTCGAGGTGATGCCCGAAAATGTGCGCTTCGGGCTTCCGCCGGAGATCGTGCAGGCCATTCAGTCGGCTCCCCAGTCGGGCTCTGCGCCAGCGGCTCGCTAAGCCCCAACGGGCATCGCACAAGGTAGGAGCTGTTTCAGGTTGAGTATTTCAGCAGAATCCGGTCGGCCCCGGTCCGGCGTGCAGTTCGCTGCGGCTTCCGCCCAGCGAACCGCTGCCTCTTCCGACGGCAGTCCCGTCAAATTTGGCCGTATCGACGCCTCACTCGATCAGGTCGCAGGCGCCATTGCCCGGGCCCGCGACGGTCTTCTCTCCCTGCAACATCCCGAAGGCTACTGGAGCGGCGAGCTCGAGGCCGACGCCATGCTGGAGGCCGATTACATCTTCGCGCACATCCTGCTCGGTATCGGCGACGAAGGCCGCATGAAGCGCGCCCTCACCGAAATGCTCCGCTACCGCAACCAGGATGGCAGCTGGTGTCTCTATCCCGGCGGTCCCGGCAACATCAGTCTCTCCGTCAAGTGCTATTTCGCCCTCAAGCTCATGGGCTGGTCTGCCGCCGACCCGCTGCTGCAGCAGACGCGCGACTGGATCCTCGCGCATGGCGGCGTTACCGCCTGCAACACCTTCACCAAGATTTATCTCTGCATGCTGGGACAGTACGAATATAAAGCCGTGCCCGCGATCCCGCCGGAGATTGTGCTCTTCCCGAAGTGGTTCTACTTCAATATTTACGAGATTTCGTCGTGGTCGCGCGGCATTCTGGTGCCACTGTCGATCGCTTATGCGAAGAAGCCCTACAAGAAGATCCCCGCCGAACAGGGCATCAGCGAGTTATTTGTCGGAGGACGGGAACGCGCAAACCTGAAGCTGCGCTGGGATCGCGAACACAAGGTCGGTTGGCGAAACTTCTTCATCTTCACTGATCGGATGATCCACTGGTTTGAACGGATCCATATTCGCCCGCTGCGCTCGATCGCCCTCAGGAAAGCCGAGAAGTGGATGCTCGAGCGCCTCGAGATGTCCGACGGCCTCGGCGCCATCTACCCCGCCATCCTCAACTCCATCATTGCGCTTCGCTGCCTGGGCTATTCGCTCGACGATCCTCAGGTGATCCGCGCCATGGACGAGTTCGAGAGGCTTGGCATCGATTGCCCGCACGGCACACCCGATCATCCCGAGCCCACCTTCCGGATGCAGCCCTGCATGTCGCCGGTCTGGGACACTGCCCAGGCCGTCTTTGCCCTCGGCGAGGCCGGCATCGCTCGCAGTGATCCGCGCCTGCTGAAGGCTGCTGACTGGATGCTCGCCAAAGAAGTCCGCCACAAGGGCGACTGGGCCGTGAAGAACCACAGGACTCCCCCGGGTGGCTGGTACTTCGAGTTTAACAATGAGTTTTACCCGGATGTTGATGATTCCGGGCAGGTACTTCTGGCGCTCAACAAGGTCGATAACCCCCGCGAACGCTACCAGTACGACGTCTGCCAGCGCGCCATCGACTGGATCTTCTCCATGCAGTGCAGGAACGGCGGATGGGCCAGCTTCGATAAGGACAACACCAAAATGATCTTCGAGCACATCCCCTTTGCCGATCACAACGCGATGCTCGATCCACCCTCTGCGGACATCACCGGGCGCATCCTCGAAGCTCTGGCCACCTGGGGCTACACCCGCAAGGATCGCCGCGTGGAGAAGGCCATCAAGTTCATCTACTCCGAGCAGGAGTCCGATGGCAGTTGGTTCGGCCGCTGGGGTGTCAATTATCTCTACGGCACCTTCCTGGTCCTGCGCGGCCTCGAGGCCATGGGCGTCTGGAACCACGAGCCGCAAATCCAGCAGGCCGCCGAGTGGATCCGCTCCGTTCAGAATGCCGACGGAGGCTGGGGCGAAAGCTGCGGCAGCTACGACGACCCCACCACGCGCGGCGTCGGCTCCAGCACGCCGTCGCAAACGGCCTGGGGTCTCCTCGGCCTGCTTGGCGCCGGCGATACGCGCAGCGACTCGGTAGCCAAGGGCATCAAGTGGCTGCTGACCCGGCAACAGGTTGACCCCGCGGGGCGCGGCTTCTGGGACGAGAGCACAGGAGAAGGGAAGACTCGCCAGGCTCTCTATACGGGCACCGGTTTTCCCCGCGTCTTCTACCTCGCGTATTCGATCTATCGCGATTACTTCCCGCTCCTGGCCCTTACAACCTATAAGCGGGCCATGGAAAAGGGAGAATGAACGATAATAACGATAATAATGAAGTAACGGCAGGGCAAAAGCTGATAAGAGCTCGGCAGCACGTTTAGTTTCCCCAACGGAGGACCTGACCCGAATGGCTGTTCCAATTTCCCAGGCGTGGACGGTCGCCACCTACGTCCTGAAGCAGAAAGCGAAGGGCCGCAAGCGCTTCCCGCTGGTCACCATGCTGGAGCCGCTCTTCCGCTGTAACCTGGCCTGCGCCGGCTGCGGCAAGATTCAGTACCCTCCGCACATCCTCAAACAGGAACTCACTCCCGAGGAGTGCTTCCGCGCCATTGAGGAATCCGGTACGCCCATGGTTTCCATCCCCGGTGGCGAGCCGTTGCTGCACCCGCAGATCGACAAGATCGTCGCCGGCCTCGTCGAGCGCAAGAGGTACGTTTATCTCTGCACCAACGCGCTCCTGCTTAAAGAGAAGCTGCACCTCTTCAGGCCCAGCAAGTATTTGTCCTTCTCCGTTCACCTCGACGGCCAGCGTGAGCACCATGACTTCTCCGTCTGTCGCGAGGGCGGATATGACGTCGCCATGGAAGGCATCAGGGCTGCCGTTGCAGCGGGCTTCCGCGTCACCACCAATACCACGCTCTTCGACGGCGCCGACCCCAACTCCGTCCGCACCCACTTCGACGACCTGATGAACGTCGGCGTCGAAGCCATGATGGTCGCCCCCGGCTACACCTACGAGAAAGCCCCCGATCAGAAACACTTCCTCGGCCGCGCCCGCTCACGCCGTCTCTTCCGCGCCATCCTTTCCAACCGTAAAAAATCCTGGAAGTTCAACGCGAACTACCTCTATCTCGAATTCATCATGGGTAAGCGCGATTTCCATTGCACGCCCTGGGCGATGCCCACCTTCAGCATCTTCGGCTGGCAAAAGCCCTGCTACCTCCTGCAGGACGGCTACGCCGATACCTTCCAGGAGCTGCTCGACTCCACCAACTGGGAAAACTACGGCACCGAGAGCGGCAATCCCAAGTGCGCCAACTGCATGGTTCACTCCGGCTACGAAGGCACCGCGGTCAACTACACCTTTGGCTCGCTCAAGGGCCTGCTTGAAACCGCGAAGGCCATGATGAATCGCTACCAGGACAGAGGCGCGCTCGATCTCCTCAACGAGCCGGTCCGCCCCGCGCACAGCTTCAATCCGCTGGTACAAATCGAGCCCGTCGAGATTGAAACGACCATCCGGGTCGAAGAGGGAACTCGCGCATGAGCGAACAGTCCGTCACCACGACGCCTGCCGGCGCTCAGAAAGCCGCTTTCGATCCCAACGCTGTCGAAGTGATGGAGGGCCGCGAGCGCGAGCAACTCGAGGGCTGGATTCCCTCGCTCGCCTCCGAAGTCGAAATCCGCGACGCGTTTGAGAAAGCCTTCGACTACCGCGGCGACGTCACTCTCACGCTCAGGGACGGCCGCGTTCTCCACGGCTACGTCTTCGATCGCCGTCCCGGCGCCACCCTTCAGGAATCCGCCGTTCGCATCATCCCCGCCGGCGAGCGCACCAGAGTCTCCGTTTCCTACGCCGATATCGCCGGTCTCGCCTTCACCGGACGCGACAACGCCGCGGGCCGAACCTTCGAAGCCTGGATTCGCAAGTACTGGGAAAAGAAAGCTGCCGGCGAAAAGAACATCGCCATCGAGCCGGAAAAGCTGGACTGACATTCCCGCCATTCTCCTCCTGGTTTTTCACACCTTCGACAAATTCCCCCGGCGAACTCGTGCCCTGATACCACTGCCGGGTGGCTCGGCGCGGTGATCGTGTCGCGATGCTTCAGGACTGTCTCTGTGTCCAATTCCATTTATTGGGTCGCGGGCGGCGTGCTATCATCCGTGCATTTCACTATGCCGCGCATCCTGGCTCTTCTGCTGACGCTGCTGTTGGCCGCCACTCCGGCCCCTGGAAGTTCTCCGAAATGGGTGGAAGTGCGCAGCGCGCACTTCACCGTGGTGACAGACGCCGGGGCGGGCGAGGGACGGCGGACCCTCGACCAGTTCGAGCACATGCGCCTGGTCTTCCAGACGCTCTTCCCCAGGGCGAATGTGGATCCCGTGGCGCCGATTGTGGTGATGGCGGTCAGAAATAAAAAGGAGTTCCAGCCGCTCGAGCCGGCAGTTTACATGGCGAAAGGGCAACTGAATCTGGCAGGGTATTTTCTGCTGGCTCCGGACAAGAACTATGTGCTGCTGCGCCTGGATGCCGAGGACGAGCAGCATCCCTACGCGACAATCTACCACGAGTACACGCATCTGCAGATTGGAGACGCGACTGAGTGGATGCCGCTCTGGCTGAACGAAGGGCTGGCGGAGTTCTTCCAGAATACAGACTTCATTGGAAACGAAGCGCGGCTGGGACAGCCGAGCCAGGACGACCTGCTCTACCTGCAGCAGAACCGCCTCATTCCCCTGGAGACGCTGTTTCGCGTGGATGCGAAGTCGCCGTATTACCACGAGGAACAGAAGGGGTCAGTCTTCTACGCCGAGTCGTGGGCGCTGGTACATTACCTGGAAACCAGCGACGTGCGCAACCACACCAATCATGTGGGGCAGTACCTGGATCTGGTCAGCCAGCATCAGGACCCGGTGATGGCGGCGCAAACCGCCTTCGGGGACCCGAACCAGCTTCAGAAGACTCTGCAGAATTACACAGACCGGCAGTCTTACACCTACTTCACGATGAAGCTGCCCCCGCTGAACGAGGGAGCGTTCACGGTAACGCCGCTCGCCGGCCCGGAGGCAGATGCGATCCGCGCGGATTTCATGGCCTACATCGGGCGCACCGCCGAGGCGCGCGCGTTACTGGCCCGGGTGATCGCTGCGGATCCGAGGAATGCGCAGGCCTACGAGACGATGGGATATCTGTCGTACCGGGACGGGAACCGCGCGGACGCGAAGAAGTGGTACGCACAGGCGGTTGCGCTTGATTCTCAGAGTTATATCGCGCAGTATTACTTCGGCGCACTGTCGCTCATGGAGGACGAAACGGGACCGCAGGTCGAGGCGAGCCTGCGGGCGGCGATCCGCCTGAATCAGCGCTTTGCGCCGGCGTACGACGCGTTGGCGGCAATGTATGGGCGGCGGCGGGAGAACCTCAATGAGGCGCACCTGCTCAGCCTGCAGGCCGTGCTGCTGGAGCCGGGGAATGTGCGGTACCGCATCGACTGCGCCAACCTCCTGATGGAGCAGCAGCGCTTCGACGATGCGGTGAGGGTGCTGGAGGCGGCGCAGGCGGCAGCGAAGACGCCCCAGGAGGTGGAGCTGGCGGAGGCGCGGCTGGGGCAGGTGCAACTCTACCAGGGAGAGATGGAGCAGGCTGAGAAGCAGAGAACGGCTGCGCAGACGATGCAGGAAGCACAGAATTCATCGGCGGCGATGACGGCGTACCAGACGCCGGTGTTCCGGCACCCCACGGAGAAACCGCACGGGCCGGCGCTGACGGCACAGGGGGTGATTCACGGAGTGCGCTGCAGTTATCCCGCAGTGCTTGAGCTGCAGGTGGCGGGGGCGAAGGGGACGGTGAAGCTCTACAACAACAATTATTACGATATCGAATACAGTGCGGCGAACTTTACGCCGCAGGGGGAGATTCACCCCTGCAGCGATCTGGAAGGGAGAAAGGCGAAGGTGCAGTATTTCGCCACGGCGGACAAGACGATGGATGGGCAGATTGTCGGGATTCAGCTGAGCAAGTAGGGCACAACTAGCGTTTCTGCGATGCGCTGAACGCTTCCGTATCCACCAGATATTGCCCTTCGTCGCTGTCCAGCGGCTCCAGACTCAGTTCCGTCCACCCAGTGTAGCCTTCCCAGGTCAGATCCTTTGCCACGAAGTAGTAGACGCCACCGGCTGCAGCGGTGAAGTGTGCCAGCGCCTTTCCCGCATCCTCGGTCATCGCGCACAGATGGTGCTCGCGCGGCGGAACCTGCAAGTAGAGCCACGAGCTGCCGTGACTCGCGCCCACCCACTGCCCATCCAAACCCACCAGCGTGGTGGGTGTCGTCAGCACGGTGCCATGGTCGTCCGCGATGAAGTAGACCAGCGCCGTGCCAGGTTGTATTTTTGCGGCCGGTCGTGTGTCGGCGGTCTTAATGCGAAAATTCACGCCGAACGGACCGCAGCTCTTCAGGGCAGCGTTCGCCTCGCCGGACTGCGCCAACCCAACCGACGTCAGCCCACCGAGAGCCAGGACCAGACCGCACCACTTCCAAAACACGCGCATCGTCAGCTCGCCTTTCTTTCATGGACCCTGACGGATGAAACTCGGGCAAGGACTCCCGCCCGCCCGCTCAATTGCCGCATGGGAGATGAACGATGGAGGGTAATCCGCAGGCGCCCTGAACCAGAAGACCGCAAATCTTGCAGTTTCTTCATCCTCGCAGCCATTTTCCACAGCGGTTGTTGCGCCTTCCTGCCGCGCCCGGGCGTCCAATCGGAGTCGCCCACTTCCCCAACCCCATCGGAGGCTGATTGGTTCGCAGGTATTTCGTTCTGGGACTTGTCTTGTCCCTGTTCGGCGGGCTCTCTTTCGCTCAGTCCAACTCCGCTCCGGCAGCCGGCGCGCCCGAGCAGCAGACTCCGCCGAGCCAACCCGCTCCGCTGCTTCCTTCTGCGCCCGTTCCTGCCACGAAGATTCCGCCCAGGCCTCGCCCCCAGCCCAAACGCATCCTTGGCATCATGCCGAATTACCGTGCCGTCAGCGCCGGAGTTCGCCCGCCTCCGCCCACGCCGAAGGTCGCCTTCAAGGTCGCCACTGAAGACAGCTTCGACTACTCCGCCTTCGTCTTCGTCGGCATTACCTCGCTGCTGGCCGAGGCCGACGCTTCTCATCCCACCTTCGGCAAGGGTGTCGGCGGCTTCGGAGATTACTACTGGCACGGGTTTCTGGATAAGGCCGACGGCAACTACTGGGTCGTCTGGGCTCTGCCCGGTGTCCTCCACGAAGACGAGCGCTACTACGCTAAAGGGACCGGCAGCATCGTCAGCCGCGCCGTCTACGCCGCTACGCGCATTGTGATCACCCCCAGCTACAACGGCAAAAACACCTTCAACGGCGCGGAGATTCTCGGCCGCGGCATCTCTCAGGCCATCTCCCTCAGCTATTACCCAGGCTCCACATCCACGGTCTCTGGATTCACCTCCAAGTACGCGTACGCGCTCGGCCGCGACGCCTTCACCAACGTCTTCCGCGAACTATGGCCGGACATCTCCTACCACGTCTTCCACGTCCACCACGCTGCTCCCGGCACGTAATCTTTTCGCAGGTCGGCTTGCAAAGAAGAAGGCCGCTCCGCGCGGCCTTCTCTCATCAGCAGGGAACTCGCGCCTATTTCCCGTTGATCTGATCCACCACTTTCTGCAGCACGGAATGCTCGATGGTGCATACCTTCCCGAACTGACCCATCGCCGTCATCATGTCCGCGTCCTGATGCACCGACTTCCACGCCGCCTCGTAGCTTTCCCGCGCCTGCACGAACGCTTCCCAGTTCGGGAAGATGTCCACTGTGCTCTCCAGGTCCGGGTCCTCCGCTCCCCGCGGGAACATCTGGATGTTCATGGCCCACCCACTGAGCTTCCCGGATTTCACCAGAGACTGAGCCAGAGGATCCCACATCCTTTTCTCCCAGCTGATCCACGCCCTCACATCCGTCACGCTCATCGAGTTGAATACCAGGTAGTCGCCCACGTGCGCTTCGCCCACCAGATCCAGCGTCTCGTCGAGGCCGTCGGAGACCAGATAGCCCGTCTCGCCCAGCTCCTTGTCCCATTCGTCCTGCGTCATGGCGATGCCGGCCTGCTGCATTGCCGCCTTCAGCTCAGCGTCGTTCATCCCAGGCTTCGGCCAGCCCGTATAGAACGCCACCAGCGAATAATCGCACGTGGCGGCCCTTCCTGCCGGAATCACCGTCCGCAGCACAAGCCAGCCGGAGAGCGCGCCGGAATCCACGCGCGCCTGCTCCAGCTTGTGCAGGTCGCCGCTCACAAGGCTCGCGAACGCCGCGTCCTGCCCGGATTTTACCTTCACGCACAGTACGGTGTAGGTATGCGTCGGCGTCGGTGCCTGCTGCGCAGCAAGCGTCACAGGGAGCACGGCCGCCAGCGCCACGTCCCACACCATTCGACGAAATTGCAACATGGGTTCCTCCTTGACGTTCCCGTTCAGCGCCAGGGGGAAAGGCTCTCAGGGGTTGATAGCCATCCTACGCGCATTCGTACTAAAAGCGCGACTTTTGGACTGCGGCGGGAGCAGATTCGCCGGAAGGGAACTGCCGGATCGCGCGGACTGCAGCGCCGATCAACAGGAGATGCGGGCCACGGTAATCCGTGTACTTTTCCGGCGGATATCTCCATGAAATACCGACCCCCTCCGGCTGCCTCGTTCCCACAAATGTGTTATCGACTTTGGGGACATACCTCGGTCACCATCAATGCAGCTTTTGGTCACCAGGATTAGTCCGTAAGTTCACCCTCCTGTGGGTTGTGGCGAAAGTGAGTTGAACCGAGAATTGTCGGCTGGTTCGACTGCGTACCGTTTTTCGTGAGGACGGTGGCCAGACCGTTGTCCCGGCCGTCGTGTCCGATGCAGTTTTGCTGACCTTTGCTGGTCTTGCCGTCAGTATGTAAGGAATGATCCGGTGAGATCCATTTTTAAATTTCATTTCTTCCAATCTCAGCGTGGCGATAGCTTGCTGGAGACGGCGATCGCTGCTCCCGTGCTCCTCCTGCTCACTCTCGGCATCGTGGAGTTTGGCCGCGCCTGGTATCTGCAAAACGAGTTGGCGGGCGCTGCGCAGGCCGGCGCCATCTATGGCTCCCAAAATCCCACCGACACCGAGGGGATGGAGACCGTCGCCAAAGACAACGCTCCCGATGTCTCTTCCGCCACGGATGTATCCGGGTTCAGTGCTACTGCCTCCTGGGGGTGCGAATGCTCCACCACCGGCGTGGCCTCGGCAAGCTGTGCCTCCGCGCCCACCTGTTCGTACAACGTTGTCGACTATGTACTGGTCACCGTTTCGGCGACCTATAAGCCTTTTGTCGAGTGGCCGGGGCTGCCCGAATCCATTCCCCTCTCCGAGAAGATCAGAATGCGCGGCGCGACTCAATAACTCCCATGAAACATAAACTGTTGCGCAGAATCCGCCAGGGCCGGAAAGAACAACACGGCAGCTCCCTCGTGGAGTTCGCCATCACGGCTCTCGTTCTGTTGACGCTTCTCTTCGGGATTGTTGACTTTTCCCGCGCCATGTATGCCTGGGCATTTGTTTCCTGGGCGGCGCAGTCGGGCACGCG
Organism: Acidobacteriaceae bacterium; assembly: GCA_035503835.1. Classification (GTDB taxonomy): domain Bacteria; phylum Acidobacteriota; class Terriglobia; order Terriglobales; family Acidobacteriaceae; genus Palsa-343. The sequence goes on from DATJSY010000031.1 coordinate 31,366, forward strand.
ATACGCAATTGTCCACGGTGCCAAATGGTCCGGAACCACCTGCTCCACCACGAGCACTCAGGACTGCGACGCGACCAACGCCAGTATCCAGAGTTATGTGCAGGGTCTGGCCCCCCCGGGCGTGACCGGGGGCAACGTCCAGGTGAATACGCAGTGGCCGGCTACAACTCCTGACGGAGGCTCCTGCTCGACCGCCAACGGTCAGGGCTGCTTTGTGGAGGTAACGGTCAGTTACACCTTCAACTTCATCACGCCGTTTCTCCCCACGTCGGGCATCAAGCTCTCCAGCACTTCAGAGCAGGTCGTCCAGGAGTGAGGCGCCCTGGCATGGCGACAGCAGGCTGGAAGCGGGAAGAGGGACTGCTCCGCACGCACCGCCACACCCCACGCACGGCAGGGCAGTGGCGTGTTTCCGGGAACCCGGGCTCGGGATCAGTCCAGCAGGTGCAGTTCCTTGCCCGGCTTGAACCGTACCGCCTTGCCCGGCGTGATGCTCACTTCGGCGCCGGTTCGCGGATTCCGGCCTATCCCGGTCTTCCGCGGCCGCACGTTGAACACTCCAAAGCCCCGGAGCTCGATCCGCTGGCCCTCCGCCAGCGCTCGCTTCAGGGTCTCGAATACGGTGTCCACGGCCGCCTCCGCCTTGTTCCGCTGCAGACCGGTCCGCTCAATCACCTGGTGGATAATGTCCTGTTTTATCAAGGTTTTCTCCCCGTCCAGCGGATTCTCTTCGCCCAGCTTGATGCTAGAAAGCTTTTCCGCCATTGTCAATGCGCAGCACCCTCCCGTAAGATTTCATCCATACCGGAAAATTCTCCTCCAGCAGCCTCTGCGGGTGTGCGACCCGCCTCATCCGCCGTCTGGACCGGTCCACTCCACCATCCACCGCCGCCCGCCGCGGCAAGGAGCTTCATGTCGATCAAGAGCGATCGCTGGATTCGCGAGCAGGCCATCAGGGGCATGATCGAGCCCTTCAGCGAAAAGCAGGTGCGCGAGGGAGTCGTCTCGTACGGGCTCTCGTCGTACGGCTATGACCTCCGCGTCTCCGACGAGTTCCGCATCTTTACCAACGTCAACGGCGCCATCGTCGACCCCAAGAAATTCGACGAGAAATCCTTCGTCGAGATGCACGCACAATCCGTTCTCATCCCTCCCAACAGCTTCGCTCTTGCCCGCTCGGTCGAATATTTCCGAATCCCGCGCGACGTCCTGACCATCTGTGTCGGCAAATCCACCTATGCTCGCTGCGGCATCATCGTCAACGTCACGCCTTTCGAACCGGAGTGGGAGGGCTTTGTGACGCTGGAAATCTCCAACACCACGCCGCTGCCGGCCCGCATCTACGCCAACGAGGGCCTTTGCCAGATTCTCTTCTTTCAATCCGACGAACCATGCCAGATCAGTTATGCTGATCGCAAAGGGAAGTACCAAAAGCAGCAGGGAATTGTTCTGCCCAAACTCTGAGAACCATGGACGACTCAGGAACAAAGCGGCCGATTCGCGTGGGCTTGTTTAACTTCGAGCCCCTCCGCGTCGCCGGCTTCAGCGAGATCTTCGCTGCCCGCGGTGCGTTTGAAGCCAGGACCGTCCAGCTTCCGGCGCTGCTGCACGAGCCGGAGTTCGATCTGCTCCTGATTGCCCTCAGCGACGTGCCGCTCACCTGTGAGCTGCTCTCCAGCCTTAAGTCCAGCCAGCCGCGCCTGCGTGCCATCGTCATGGGCGCGCCGCTCGATGAGGAATCCGTCATCGCGCTCATTGCCGCCGGCGCAAAAGGCTGGCTCGAAGACACCTCCACGCCAGAGCAAATTCTGCAGGCCCTCCACATCGTCTTCCGGGGATCCATCTGGGCGCCTCGCCGCGTCCTCTCCAACCTCGTCGACCGCGCTCTCGGGGGAAAACCGATGCCCCTCGAGGCCCGCCGCACGCATTTCACCGACCGCGAGCGCGATGTCCTCAGACAGCTGGTGATGGCTCGCTCCAACCGTGAGATCGCTCAGGCCCTCAGCCTTCGCGAGCAGACCGTCAAGTCCTACATCGCCCGCATGATGCGCAAAGTCGGGGTCGACAACCGCATCGCGCTTTCCATGCAGGCCGCGGAGTCGAAGTCGGGCACGCCCGAGGACCGATAGCGGCCGCACAGCGGCCATCGCGCCATCGAAGTCTGCAGAGGAGCATCGATGCGCACCATTACCTTAGAGGAGCACGTCTCCACCCCCGCCTTTCTGGAAGCGGTGGACGCCTATACCCAGCGGGGCCTCGCGAACGAGTACATCCGCAACGTTCGTGCCAAACTGGTCGACTTCGACGAGCAGCGGTTGGCCGACATGGATGCCGCCGGCATCGACATGCAGGTGCTCTCGCTCGCCGGGGGCGAGATGGACCGCCTGAATTCGTCCACTGCCACGGCTCTTGCCCGTGATGTGAATGATGCCCTGGCTGCGGTCGTGCAGGCGCATCCCGGCCGCTTTGCCGCCTTCGCTGCTGTGAACCTGCAGGACCCTCCATCGGCCGCCCGCGAGCTCGAGCGCTGCGTGCGCGACCTCCTTTTTGTCGGCGTGATGGTGAATGGCGCCACGCGCGGCCTTTTCCTTGATCATCCGGATTTCACGCCATTCTGGGAAGCCGCTCAGACCCTCGCCACTCCCGTCTATCTGCACCCCGCGCCTCCGCCGGAGCCAGTGCGGACAGCTTACTTCAGCCGGCTGCCTCAGGATGTCAGTTTCATGCTCTCCACCGCTGGCTGGGGCTGGCATGTGGAAACCGGCATGCACGCGCTGCGCCTGATGCTCAGCGGCCTCTTCGACCGCTTACCGGGACTGCAAATCATCCTCGGTCACATGGGCGAGGGCCTGCCGTACTCGCTGGCCCGCGCCGACTCCGTCCTTTCGCGTGCCCGCCGGCAGGGAAGCCGCTCCATCGGCGAATACTTCCACCAGCACTTCCACATCACCACCAGCGGATATTTCACTCTTCCGCCGCTGCTGTGCGCCCTTCAGGTGGTCGGCGCTGACCGCATCCTCTTCTCGATTGACTACCCATTCAGTTCCACAGAGACTGGCCGGCGTTTTCTGGATTCGCTGCCGCTCAACCCGTCCGACCTGCACAAAATCGCTCACGGGAACGCCGAACGGTTGCTGAAACTCCCGCTCGCAGAGGGCCCGGGCTTAAAAGCGGAGCAGAAACGCACGATTCTGCTGTAGTTAACAGAATATCCGTTATCAGACGTACAGTCTGCCTCGAAATCGCCTAACCTAATCCCGTGCCACTTCGCAGGAACGCGCTGGCATAGCTTCGCACTCCGCCTCGAGGAGGTACAGCCATGGCATCCCCCACGCCAAACCGCATCGCGCTGCCCCGTTCCGAACGCGCGACCCCACCCAACGCCCGCCCCATCGGCCCAACCGACCCGCAGCAGATCATCACCGTCTCGGTCATCGTCCGGCGCAAAACTCCGCTGGACCTTCCGGCCCTCGGTGACCGCATTCTCACCCGCGAGGAGTTCGACCGCCTGCACGCCGCCGACTCTGCCGATTTTGAAACCCTCCGCCGCTTCGCCCACCAAATCGGTCTCGCGGTGGATGAGCAGGCGTCCAGCCTTTCTCGCCGCACATTAGTGCTGCGCGGCTCCGCCCAGGTCATGCAGCAGGCCTTCGGCGTGGAGTTGCACGACTACGCCGCTCCCCGCCCTCGCGGCCAGGCACGTAGCACCTTCCACACTTTTGTGGGTCAGGTGTCGTTGCCCGAATCCATTGCCGGAATCGTGGACGCCGTCCTCGGACTGGACAACCGCCCCATCGCCAGCCCGCACTTTCGCTACCTCCGCAACCTGAAGAAGAGACGGAAATCCTCCGGACCCGAGCCCGAGCCCTTCAACCCTCCCCAGGTGGCCGAGCTTTACAGCTACCCCACCGACGTCGACGGCGCAGGCGAGACCATTGCCATTCTGGAACTCGGCGGCGGCTACAACGCGAGCGATCTCGATACCTATTTCCAGGGCCTCGGCCTCACTTCGCCCGCTGTGGTCGCCGTTTCCGTTGACGGCGGAACCAACTCGCCCACCAGTCCCAACAGCGCCGACGGCGAAGTCGCCCTCGACCTCGAGGTGGCCGGCTCCATCGCGCCCGGCGCGCGCTTCGCTGTCTATTTCGCCCCCAATACCGATCAGGGTTTCATCGACGCCGTCACCACTGCGGTGCACGACACCGCCAACAACCCCTCGGTGCTGTCCATCAGCTGGGGAGGCCCTGAATCGAGCTGGGCGCAGGCCTCCATGACCGCCCTCGACGACGCCTGCCAGTCGGCCGCGGCCCTTGGCGTCACCATCACCGTGGCCGCCGGCGACGGAGGTTCCTCCGACGGCGTCAGCGACGGGCAAAATCACGTCGACTTCCCTGCTTCCAGCCCTCACGTGCTCGCCTGCGGGGGCACGCGCCTAATCGGATCCGGCGCCACGATCGAATCTGAAACCGTCTGGAACGATGGTTCTCAGGGCGGCGCCACCGGCGGCGGATTCAGCACCGTCTTTCCCCTGCCGTCCTGGCAATCCGGCATAGTCACGGGCGATTTCCGCGGCGTGCCTGACGTAGCGGGCGACGCCGACCCGGAGAGCGGCTACAACATCCTGGTCGACGGCCAGCAGGAAGTCGTCGGCGGCACCAGTGCCGTCGCCCCACTGTGGGCCGCGCTCATCGCACTCATCAACCAGGAGCGCGGCAAGCCCGGCGGATTCGTCAATCCCACGCTGTACGGCGATCCGCAGGATTTTCACGACATCACCCAGGGCGGCAATGGCGCTTATTCCGCGGGCCCGGGATGGGACCCCTGCACGGGCCTGGGATCACCCGACGGCGACGAGATTGCTTCAGCGCTGGGCGGATGAGCCCAGCCGCTCTTACCCAAAAACGGCAACGCCGCCCGCAGGCGGCGTCGCGTACCCTCATTCCGTTCAGATCAGAGCGTTGACTCGATCTCGAAGCCCCACGCTTCCAGCAGCGATTCCGGAATGTACTTCGAGTTGCGGTTTCGCCGCGCCCACTCGCGCAGCCGGGTAGACCGAACGTACTGATCCGGAGTCAGCTTGAACTCCTTCACCACCTGTTCGAAGGAAGTCACGGTCGGCACAACCGGGCCGATCGGCTCCGGCTTGCCCCAATTAGGATTGCCACGACGCTTTGCCATCTTAAAATGTATCCCCTTGAAAAGAAGTGACGTACAAAGGTCCGGGAGCCCATTGACGGAATGCCGCCCGGCAGTCACACACCTTTATGATTCTAAGGAATTTTTCTATGAAAATCAAGAGAAAAATGCCCAATTCTGTGGGAATTCGCTTCACATAACCTTCCCGTAATCAGAAAGATACCTGTAGACGCTCCCTTCCCCGCCTCAGCCGCTCCAGCCGGTTCGCCCGAGCGGTACACTGAGCCAGCAGGAGATCCCTCTTTTTTGATCGTCCGAATCGAAAAACTGCGCCCTTTCGTCGCTCTCTGTGCCCGCCTCGTGCTCGGCTCCATCATGCTTCTGCACGGCTGGGCCAAGGTCGTCCATCCCGGCGCGCTCCATGGCTTTGCGATGTTTGTCGCGCACCTCGGCATCCCCGCCTGGCTCGGCTACGTCGCCGCCTTCACCGAGCTTCTCGGCGGCGCGGCTTTGATTCTCGGCCTCTTCACGACCATTGCCGCCACGGGCACCGCCATCGACATGGCCGTCGCCGTCCTCCGCGTGAATCTGCGCCACGGCCTCACCGGTCCCGGCGGTTTCCAGTTCCCGCTCAGCCTCTTCGCCCTGGCGCTGATCCTCCTCGCGGACGGACCCGGCTGGCTCGCCATCGACCGCATCGTTTTCCGCGCAAATTAAAGGCCGCGCACTCGGGCGGCCCTGATGGCCGAGAGAAACGTCCGTCTCTCACTGCGCGTCTTGGTCCGTCGCGAACTGCCACGAGATGATCTTCTTCAGTTGGTCGTACGGGAGTTCCATCATGGGCACAGCGCGCCCGTCGATAAACAGTGTCGGTGTCGAGTCCACGCTCAGATCCTGTCCGAGCTGCATCGACGAGTCCACCTTCGCCCTGGTAGCCGGCGAATCGGCGCATGCCGCGATCTTGTCCGGATCCAAACCAATCCCCGTCGCCGCGTTCCGCAGCGCCAGCGTGCCATCCGGGCCTTCCAGTTCCGCCTGCGCCGCGAAGACCGCGTCAGCGTATTTGAAGAACGCCGCGTTCCCTGCCTGCTCATTGACGCAGGACGCGAACGCCGCCGCTTTGAAAGCCATGGGATGGATGCTCACCAGCGGAAACATCTCGAACACGTAGTGTGCCTGCGGGAAATCCGCCATCAGCTTCTTCACCAGCGGCTGCGCATCCCTGCAGTGCGGGCATTCGAAGTCCGCAAACTCCACCAGTTCGAACTGCTTGCCCGGCGCCCCGCGCGATGGGCCACTGGCCCGCTGCTGGAGCAGCCGGTAGTTGGCCTCGAACGGATGCGCCCCGAAGTCGATCACCGAATTGCCCGCGATCAGGTGGTGCCCGTCCGGCGTCACATAGAAGCTCATGTTTCCCACCCGCGGGTTCGGCTTCTCCCCTACCAGAACCAGCACTTTGCTCAACCCCGGTGCGGGCGTCTTCTGGATTGCGTACACCTCCCATGTCCGGTCCGGATCGTAACCCCAGGAGGAGTGCAGAAACGCATCGACTTCCGCTTTGGTCGGCGAGGGGGCGGTGAAATTCGCCGCGGACACGGGCGGAAACTTCGGTCCTTCAGCAGCGCCCGGAGCAGCCGGAAGGGGAGCAGGAGCTGCCGGCGCCGCCGGTTGAGTCTGAGCCGCGGCCGGCAAACAGCCGGCGGCCATGGTGAGCGCAAGAGTTGCGCAGGGTAGGAAACGTATTTGCATTACAGTCCTCTCAGATGTTTTCTTAAACCTGTACTTTCACTGCAATCGGGAACCGCCGCCCCATCCCAAACGCTTTCGGCGTCACCTTCAGCACGGGCGCGGCCTGCTGTCGCTTGTATTCGCTGCGTTCCACCATCTGGACCACTCGATGCACCATTTCGAAATGCAAACCCCGCGCCGCGGCAATCGCCTCCGGGGTCTCATAGCGCTCCACGTACGCTTCCAGAATCGGATCCAGCACCTCATAGGGCGGGAGCGTATCGGTATCCATCTGCCCCGGCCGAAGCTCCGCCGAAGGCGGCTTCTCCAGGATATTCCTGGGGATCAATTCCCTTTCCGCGTTCACCGCGTCGCACAGGTCGTACACCCGCGTCTTGAAAACGTCCCCAATCACTGCCAGCGCTCCCACCATGTCGCCATACAGGGTACAGTACCCGGTGGACATCTCGCTCTTGTTCCCCGTGGTCAGTACCAGCGCGTTAAATTTGTTCGAGTACGCCATCAGCAGCGCGCCGCGAATCCGCGACTGCACATTTTCCTCGGTAATATCCGGCTTCCGGCCCGCAAAGACTCCTGACAACCCATGTTTGAAGCCGGAAAAAATCTCGTCAATCGGGATCACCTCGTATCGAATCCCCAGATTCGCCGCCAATTCCCGGCTGTCGTCAATCGATCCCTGCGACGAATACGGGCTCGGCATCCCCAGCGTCATCACATTCCCGGGTCTCAGCGCCCGCACCGCAATCGCCGCCACCAGCGCCGAGTCGATGCCCCCGCTCAGTCCCACCACCGCCTTCCGGAATCCACATTTGTGCACGTAATCCCGCGTTCCCAGCGTCAGCGCCTCCAGCATCGCCGCGCTTTCTCCCGCATCTTCGGTTCCCGTCAGGCAATCGCCCGTCAGCGCCTCCAGATCGGCGAAAATCAGATCCTCCTCAAAGCTTCTCGCCTGTGCGATCACCTGCCCATCCGGCCCGATCACCAGGCTTGACCCATCGAAGACCAGGCTGTCGTTCCCCCCTACCTGGTTCACCATCGCCACCGGCACACGATGCCGCACCGCAATGGCTGCCAGCATCTCCCGCCGCAGCGCCCGTTTGCCCCGCCACCAGGGAGAGGCCGAGATATTCAGGATCAGTCGCGCTCCCTGCTTCATCAGCTCTTCCACCGGATCCACCTGGTACAACCGGTTCTCCCAGAAGCTCTTGTCGTTCCAGGCGTCTTCGCAGATAGTCAGCGCCACGCGTGTCCCGTTCATTTCGCAGGTTCGCTGCCGCGCTGCCGGTGCGAAATACCGCTGTTCGTCGAAAACGTCGTAGAAAGGCAGCAGCATCTTCGACTGGACGAACTCCACCTGTCCGCCCCGCAACAGGGCCGCCGAGTTCATCACGTGTTTGCCGCAGCCTTCCGGCGCCGGCGTCACGTAACCGGCCACCACGGCAATGCCATCCTCGGCCGTGGCTTGCGCGATCTCCTCCAGCGCCTCTCCGCACCGCGCCACAAACGCCGGCTTCTCCAGCAAATCCGCCGGCGGATACCCGCAGATCGCCAGCTCCGGAAACACGACCAGCTCCGCGCCGCCCCGCCGGGCCCGCCGCGTAAACTCCAGAATTCTCTCGGTGTTGCCCTGGAAATCTCCGACCGTCGGGTCGATCTGGGCCAGCGCGATCTTCACGAATTCAGTTTAACAATCCTGCCCGGCCGGCTTGCTTTCCGGCCGCAGCCATTCTGTCAGGGTGTGCCAATTGTGCATGTGCGCTACATGTGAGTATGCTAATGACATGTCCGCCATGGTCCAAATCCGCAATGTCCCCGATGTAATCCATCGCGCCCTGAAGGCTCGTGCCGCCCTTGCGGGAATGTCCCTCTCCGATTATTTATTGCAGGAACTGCGCCGCACTCTCGAGCGTCCGACGCTGGAAGAAATGAAGGCCCGCCTCGCTCAGCGCGAGCCCGTCAATCCGCGTTTGGGAGCGGCAGCCGCCGTCCGGGCCGAGAGGATGAGCCGTTGATTGTCGTCGATGCCTCGTTAATCATCGAGGTTCTGCTGCAATCCAAAGCCGCGCCATCCACGGAACAGAGGATTTTTTCACCCCGCGAAACTCTCTGTGCGCCGCACCTCCTGGATCTCGAAGTGGCTCAGGTTCTTCGTCGCCACGTCAGCACGGGAGCTTTGGCTCCTGAGCGCGCCCTCCAGGCAGTTCGCGACCTGGCGGATTTGCCCCTGGATCGCTATCCCCATTACCTCCTGCTTCCGCGCATCTGGCAACTGCGGGATAATCTCACCTCGTACGATGCTGCTTACCAGGCGCTGGCGGAAGCACTGGATGCGCCGCTGGTGACCCGTGATCGCGCACTCGGCTCCACAAATTCTACCGCCGTGGTCGAGGTTCTTTAATCGTTCTGCAGGAAGGCCTACAGCGCCGGCACCGGCACCATATCCAGACTCAGGAATTGCTGCAGCACCTCGTCGTCCGTGCGCTTCATCTCTTCCATCGTCCCGAAGAACACCGCGCGCCCTTCGTGCAGAAACAGCACCCGGTCTGCCAGCCGCCCGGCAAAGCGCACGTCGTGCGTCACCACAACGCTGGTCAGGTGCAGTTGCCGCTGCAGCTTCTGGATCAAATCCCCCAGCAGGCGTGCGATCAGCGGATCCACCATTGTCGTGGGCTCATCATAAAGAATCGCCTGAGGCTCCGCGGCCAGCGCCCGCGCAATCGCCACCGACCGCTTCATTCCGGTCGACAAATCCGACGGCAGCAGGTCCGCAATCTCCGCCACGCCCACCATCTCCAGCAGCCCGCGCACGATCTGCTCGATTTGATCCTCGGTCAGCCCGCCCCGCTCCCGCAGCGGGAACGCCACATTCTCCGCCACCGTCAGCGAATCGAACAGCGCGCCATTCTGGAAGACCATGGTCACCTTCCGCCGCACCGCCTGCATCTGCTCTTCGTTAAATTGCGTGATATCCTCGCCGTCGACGTAGATCCGCCCCTGGTCCGGCTTCAGGAAGCCCATAATGTGTTGCAGCGACACCGACTTGCCCACGCCCGAGCGTCCCAGAATGCAGACCGTCTCCCCCGGCATCACGTCGAAGCTGATGTCCCGCAGCACGTGCAGGCTGCCAAAGGATTTCGAGACGTGCTCGAAGGCGATATACGGCTTCCGGCTGCCGTTGCCGATCTCGACCACTTCAATGGGGGGAGGGCTGACCACCGCGTCTCTCGTTGTCCTCGTCTGTTTCCAGCTTATCGTGTTCCTCTGGATTCAGGCCGTGTGAGCGGCTGTGCGTCCAGCAACTGCGGAACCCCGTCAGCACCGCCCGGAGATCAGCTGCTTTTCACCCAGATTGTGTCCACCTTCCTGGATTCGTGCGATTGGTAAACCCTGGTCAGGCCGGCGCCCGCGGCTACGGCATGGAGTCCGCTCACTGACGGAAACCCCATGAACCGAAACAAGCGGCGGCCAATTTTCCCCAGCCATGAAGGAAACACGAAGTCGCGGTAAATCAGAAAACCACCGACTCGCAAAACCCGCGCCATTTCGGAGACAACTCGCTCCCAGTCGGGGATGTGATGAGTCGCCATCTGCGACGCCACGATATCGAACTGCCCGTCGCTAAACTCCAGCTTTTGCGCGTCCATTACCTGATAATTCAACTTCGGATTTGCCGCTCCGCTGCGGGCGATCTCGATCTGCCTCGGATCGACGTCGATCCCGACCACGGACAACCCGGTTGCGGCGGCAACTTCGCGGGCCGCTGTTCCAATGCCGCAGCCAACATCGAGGTAGCGCCAACTGCCCTGGTAGTCCACTCGCTCGAGGAGCTGCAACGCGTGTTCGGCCACGGATCGCGCGTGGCTGGGCCTGTTCACAAATTGCTTTTCGATCGCCGTCATCCTCACAAGTGGCCCTCTTTCAATCCGCAGCACTTCCCTGCCGCGCACCCAGCAGGTCGATTTCCCCCGTCATCACATGCGCGTACAGCCGGTACTCCCCGTTTGCATTCTGTCGAGTAAATTGCCGGAAGAACCCTCCCTTGTCCGCGCCAAACGCCTGGGCGTTCACTTCACCGATATCCACCGACGCATCCACACTCCGATAATCCCACCCCTGCGGCGATGAGATTGTCACCTGCCCTGCGTACAGGGAGATCTCCTTGTTGCCGTCCAGGTTCTCGACCGTCACCTGGCCCGCGCCCATCGTCACCTGGATGCTGGTCCTGTGCGGCACTTCGATCCGCACCTCGACGCCGCCGTGGTGAGTTTCGCCGCCCTGAATCGTCAGCGTGCTGCCATTGCCGCTGCCGGAAAGCTTCAGCCTGACGCACTCCATGCTTTCCGGGTCGTCGGCCGTGCACGTCACCCGCATGGTCAGCTGATCCGTTCCGACGACGGTCAGCCCCGCCGGCCGCGAATCGATCGCCAGCGCTCCATCGGAATGCATCGCAGCCTGCAGCGTCTGCCCGCACGCCACCTCGGTCTGCGAATATCCCGTCAAACTGCAGGCCAGCAAAGCCGCGCCTGCGGCGGCGCAAAGTATCTTCATATTCGTCCTTACGCTGCCGCCGGAACAGAAGTTCCCGCCTTCGTTCGCGCCTGGGGAACTCTCACCACAATGAAAAGAGTGTCATCCTGAGCGAAGTCTGACGCGAGTCGCGCCAAACGAAGTCGAAGGACCTGCGGTTGGCTGTTTCTGATCGGCTCCTGGCGCATGCCTGACCAATTCCGAGACCATCCAGCCCAGACCACTCACCCGCGCCCACTCCTCCGGCGTGTTCGCATTCAGGAACCAGCGCCTGAGCGGAGGATCCATGGGCCAAATGCCGGCGGGCAGCCCCGACGCCACCGATTCCACCTGGAATAAATCCACCCGCTCGCCCAGCGCCGCCACAGCCTCTTCGACCGCGGTCATCATCTTCAGATGCCCGGCGGCAATCGCTGTCCGCAGCCCTTCGAGCAATCGCCGGCTGTACACCGCGCAAAGAGGCTGTGGCACACCGCCGGCTATGGGAATCGTCGCTGCGGCTCCGCTGGTCCCGGCGCGTTCCATAATCCAGTGCAAAAACTCCGCCGGTACCAGCGGGATGTCTACAGCCAGGAACAGACTCAGAGCGACTTCACCGACGGCAAGCCCCGCCTCAATCCCAGCTACCGGCCCGCTCTGCGCAAAGTGATCCGGAATCACCTCAGCAAACCGCGCCAACTCCGCGGTCGCTTCCGCTCTCGCTCCGCAAATCTTCGCGTCGAGCCCGACGGCCTGCAGCTTTTCCACCGCCAGCGCCACCAGCGCCCGCCCATTCAGCTCCAGCAGAGCCTTGTCGCGTCCCATGCGCGTGCTCTGCCCGCCCGCAAGCACAAAGCCGTCCATCGCTACTTTCCTATCGCTCCGCGCACCGTCTCCACCGCTGCCTGCGGATCGGTCACTTTCACAATCAAGTTGTCGTCTCAGCATCTTCCTCGTGAGTCACCATCGGCCGTCATCGTAGAGCCCTGCGGCATCATTCATACAGTACCGAGACGCTGTCGCTGTGTCGCTGCCATGGAACTTCGACGACGCCATCACTCACCGCACTACATGTCTCACCATTGCCACGATTAGGCATCCGACTCCACCACCGCACAATCCGATGCACAGCAACACTATGATGGCATCAGATATCATCCTATCCTCGTAATATCCCCCAATTACATCTACCGTCACGCGCGCTCCCCCTGCAGCGACAACCCGAGCATCGTCCAGAAAGTTCAGTACTAAGTAGCATCGCCCTCCTGCCTCACCATTGATACGGCCAAGCGTGCGTACCATTTCTCCTCCGATTACGCCGCCCCCGTCATAATCGCTACTTGTCCCATTCGCGACCTCCTTCCCACCGCTCCACAATTCCCAGATAACCAATACGACATTATTCTGATCACAGTGAGATCCGGGCGCACCAATCCCCAGCATGCACGTGAGTTCCTGACGTGGTAGACCTTCCCCCTTTACTCGCACATTGATTACGCAGGGGGCAGTGATATTCATCGTAAATTGCCGCGTCGCTATCTTTCCGACGGAGAGTCGAACCGGGTGGATAAGGGTTCATACCGGCGACCCTTACTCCATAAAGCGAAGATGCCAAATGTAGCAGCTCCGAGCAGCACCAGGATAGTTCCCAGACGTGTCAGTCCCGATCGTCCCCTGAAGATCCAAGACAAATCCACCACGGCTCACCTCCCCTGCTCGTTGAGGCGCCACGGCCACTCCCGCCGCACGCGGGCCCGCGCAAAGTACAGCGCACTGCCCACCGCAGCCAGCAGCAGCGCCAGCCAGCACTCATGCTGCGCCTGCGGCCGCGACACCAGGATAAACAAAAATCCCGCCAGCGCCAGCAGCGGTGGCAGCGGATACAACCACATCCGGAACGGCCTTACCATCTCCGGCCGCCGCACCCGCAGCACGATCACCCCCACCTGCTGCAGCAGATACTGCAGCACTATCCGGATGACGACCAGCGCCGCAATCACCTGCGCGAGCTTAAAGAAGCAGAACACCATGGCCACGCCGCCCATCGCCACCAGCGCCACGTCCGGAAAGTTTCGCTTCGGATGCAGATGCGCGAAGACCCGAAAGAAGTTGCCGTCCAGCGCCGCCGCGTAAGGCACGCGCGAGTAGCCCATCAGCAGCGCAAACACCGATGAGAACGCCGTCCACATAATCAGGCCCGCAATCGCGACGCCGGCTTTCGGCCCCAGCGTCTCCGCCACCATGTCCGCCACCGCCGTGCTCCGCATCCCGTGCGCCGGAATCACCCCCAGCACGCTGATGTTCATCGCGATGTACAGTACAGCCACGGCCGCGATCGAAATCAGCACCGCCCGCGGAATCGTCCGTCCCGGCTCGCGTATTTCTCCGCCCAGAAAGCACACGTTGTAGTAGCCCCAGTAGTCGTACGTCGCAATCAGCGTCGCCGATCCGAGCCCGGCAAAGAATCCCGGAGTAAATCCGAACGCAATCGGCGGAATGCGTAACAGCGCCGGATGTAAATGCGTCAGTCCCGCAAACAGCACCATCGCCATCGCCGCCATTACGCCCGCCCACAGTACCCATGCCATCCTCAGAATCGCCCGCATATCCTGGTACAGCATCCCCACGATCAGCGCACACGTTCCGGCCGCCAGCAGACTCGTCCAGTGCACGCCGCCCGGCCACGCCGCCAGCACCGGCGCCTGCAGCTGCGGAAACAGAAACGAGGCAAAGTCCGCAAACCCGATGCATCCCGACGCCATCGACAGCGGCGCGCTGAACCCCAGCTGGAAGATGAACAGGAACGACACCCAACGCCCCGCGCCCTCGCGCCCGTAAATCTCGCGCAGAAACGCGTACGATCCGCCCGCCTCCGGCATCGCCGCGCCCAGCTCGGCCCACACCAGCCCGTCGCAGCAGGCAATGCCCGCCCCGACCAGCCATCCCAGCAGCGCCTGCGTGCCGCCCATCGCCGCCACAATCAGCGGCAGCGTGATGAACGGCCCCACGCCGATCATGTACATCATGTTCAGCGTGACGGCATTCGCCAGGCCGATGCGCCGCTCGAGATGCGGCGCGTCATTGCGGCCCGCTCCCGCGGGATCCGGCGTCGCTTTTATCGTGGGCTCTTCGGCCATGCCTGCCTTTGTATCAGATCGCGGCTTTCACTCCCCTGGGTGCCCCACTCTTGTCGTGCAACTCGCGCGACAGGGTGGGTTCGCTTCGCCGTGTACAGTCCGATACAATGTCCCTTCGCATCCCATGCGTCCCCGACACCGCTTCTCCCATCGCGGATTCCGTCCCGCCGCCGCGCTCGTGCTCAGCGGCATGCTTGCTCTCGCCGCCTCCGCGCAGGTTGTGCCCTGGCGCACGAAAATCGCCGCCTCGCCCGACGCTCACACTCTCCCGCAGGATCGCGGCGCCGACGGACTCGTGCAAACCCTGCGCAAGCTCGACACCTGGGCCAGCCTGCTCTTCGTCGTCGCGCACCCCGACGACGAAGACGGAGGCATGCTGGCTTATGAATCCCGCGGCCACGGCGTGCGCACTGCCCTCGTCACCCTCACCCGCGGCGAAGGCGGCCAGGACGCCATGTCCGGCGCCAGCAACGACGCTCTCGGCCTCATCCGCACCAACGAGCTGCTCAGGGCCGACCAGTACTACGCCACGGAGCAGTACTTCGCCACCGTCGTCGACTATGGCTTCTCCAAAACCCTGGCCGAAGCCCACCAGAAATGGGGACGCCAGCGCGTCCTCTGCGACGTGATCCGCATCGTCCGCGAAGATCGCCCGCTCGTCCTCGCCTCTACGTTTACCGGCAACATCACCGACGGCCACGGCCATCACCAGGCCTCGGGCGAAGCGAATCAGGACGCGTATCTTGACGCGGGTAATCCCGCCGTCTGCCCGGACCAAATCGCGCAAGGGCTTCGTCCGTGGGCGCCGCTCAAGGTCTACGCGCGCCAGCCGTTCTTCAGTCCGTCGAGCAAAGGCATCTTCGACTACGCCACGAATAAGTGGTATCCCGTGCGCTTTTACGATTACGTCACGAAGCAGTGGAACGATCGCTATCCCACTACCACGTTTCGCATTCCCGAAGGCACCTGGGACCCGGTCCTCGGACAAAGCTACGTCCAGCTTTCGCGAACTGGCTGGGGCATGCAGAAGTCCCAGAACGGCGGCGGCGGCGGCGTCCCACTGCCCGGACCCTCCTTTGTCAGCTACCACCTCTACGGCTCGCGTGTCCCGGTCACCAAACCCACCGAGGATTCCTTCTTCGACGGCATCGATACCTCGCTCCCGGGCATGGCCTCGCTCGTCCACTCCGGCGACACGGCCTTCCTGGTCGCGGGCCTGCGCCGGATTCAGGATCACGTCCGGACCGCGCAATCCAGCTACCAGCCCGACCACCCCGAAAAAATCGCTCCTGAACTCGCCCTCGGCTACCAGGCCACGCAGCAGCTCCTCGATAAAATCCAGGCCAGCTCCCTGAGCGCCGCTGACAAGGCCAACCTCGACCACGAGCTCCGCATCAAGCTCGCCCAGTTCAACACCGCTCTGGCCGAATCTCTCGGCCTCCAGGTCAACGCGCTGCTCTCCACCGGCGAAGAATCCCGCTTCGTCCCCAGGGAAACGCCGACCACCGTCACGCCCGGCTCGCAGATTCAGGTCCACCTTCGCGTCACCGCCGCTGATCCTGACCCTGACGCAAGCCCCGTCCAGCTCACCCGCGTCTGGCTCGCCAATCCCGATGGTGACCACTGGAGCTTCACCCGCATCTTCGGCACCGACAGCGCCAATCCCGCGCCCATCTCCACCGACGTCGATTTCCGCGTCGACATTCCCTCCCACGCACAGCTCACGCGTCCCTACTTCACCCGCCCCAACGTCGAACAGGCCGTCTACGACATCACGGACCCGCGCTGGGTCGGGCGTCCTTTCGCTCCGTACCCGCTGGCCGGCTGGGCGGAGTTCCTCTACCGCGGCGTCCCCATCCGCATCGGCCAGATCGTCCAGACCCTCCACCGCGTGCATGGCATCGGCGGCGTTTACCAGCCCCTTGCCGTGGTCCCGCGCATTTCCGTCAACCTTCCCGGTTCAGCCGGCGTCATTCGCCTTGGCCAATCCGCCGTCGACTTTGCTGTCTCCGTCGGCAACCAGCAGCCATCGTTGGCCGATGGTACCCTGGACCTCGAACTCCCCTCCGGCTGGAGCGCTACGCCCGCGTCGGCGGACTTCCATCTCGCGCCCGGTGCCAATCAGGACTTCTCCTTCACCCTGCATCCCGGTCCACTCGCCAGCCAGCCCTACCAGGTTCGCGCGGTCGCCACCAGCGCGGGCCAGCAATTCACTGAAGGGTTCACCACCGTCGGCTATCCCGGGCTGCGTCCTTATTACCTCTACGCGCCGGCGTGCTACACCTTCCGCGGCGTGGATGTGAAGCTGCCGCCGCACCTGAACGTCGGCTACATCATGGGCACCGGCGACACGGTCCCGGAGGACCTCACCCAGATCGGCATTCACGCCCACATTCTGCTGCCCGCCGAGCTCGCCCAGGCGAATCTCTCCGCCTACGACGCCATCATCGTCGGCATTCGCGCGTACACCTCCGGCGACGGCATCGCCGCCGTCACTCCGCGGCTCTTCGATTATGTCCGCAACGGCGGCACGCTCATCGTCCAGTACCAGAGCGACGACTTCCCCGCCCCGTATCCGCTCTCGCTGGGCGACAATCCCGAAAAGGTCGTCGTCGAAACAGATCCCGTCGTACTCCTCCAGTCCGATAATCCCCTACTCACCTGGCCCAACCGCATCACTCCGGCCGATTTCAACGGCTGGATCGAGGAGCGCGGCCATTCCTTCCTCGCCTCGTGGTCTCGCGAGTACACGGCTCTCACCGAGACCCACGATCCCGGCCAGGATCCGCAAAAGGGCGGCCTCATTTACGCCCGCTGTGGCAAGGGCATCTGGATCTACGACGCCTACGCGCTCTACCGCCAGCTCCCGCAGGCCGTGCCCGGCGCTTATCGCCTCTTTGCCAACCTCGTGTCCGCCGGCAGAAACCCAAATTTCCACTGATTTTTACATCGTGTAATCAGCTGATTCATCAATAATTTCCCCACGATCCTCGCGGCGCGCTCTGGGCCGGTTTTTCCCGAACATTCATCCTCTGTTCTCCGCCCATTCACAATCCCCTGCAACTATGCCGATGAGGTAGTCGCGGGCCTGTTCGGCAGCGTAACGCGCGATTCATCATGCTTTGTTCCGCTCGATCCGCCCCGCCCTCGGCCGTTTCGGCTTTGTCCTCCCCTTCACGCATTTCCACATTTTGAGAGGCTCAATGAATCATCCATACAAAGCGCTTGCTACCCTGGCGCTGACTCTGTCGGTTACCGCCGGTTATGCGCAGAGCGCGGCCGGTACCAGCGACACGCCCCCGCCGACACATCATCGCCACTACCGCAAAGACGAGAAACGGGGACCCTCTGTCGAAGACCAGATCGAGCAGCTGCGCAACCAGATGCAGCAGCAGGCCAGCCAGATCCAGACCCTGCAGCAGCAGCTCTCCGAGCGCGACGCTCAGCTGCAACAGGCTCAGCAGGCTGCCCAGCAGGCGCAGGCCGCAGCACAGCAGGCTCAGCAGGCTGCCAATCAGGAGCAGCAGACGGTCTCGGCCAACACCACCGCAGTCTCCAATCTGCAGTCCTCCGTCGATGATCTCAAGTCCAGCTCCAGCGCGGTCACGGCCAGCGTCGAACAGGTGAAGCAACAGACCGCCGAAGTGAAGAAGGCCGTCGAGCATCCCGACGCTCTCTACTACAAAGGCATCACCCTTTCGCCCGCTGGGAGCTTCATTGAAGCCGCGACCGTCTGGCGCAACGCCGCTACCGGCGGCGGCATCAACACGCCTTTCACTGGCATTCCGCTCGAGTATTCCGATGCAGCCCAGATGAGCGAGTTCAAAGGTTCCGGCCGTCAGTCCCGCCTGGCCCTCAAGGCCGACGGCAAACTCGACGGCGTCGATATGACTGCCTACTACGAAATGGACTGGCTCGGCACCGGCATCACCTCCAACAACAACCAGTCCAACAGCTACGTCCTCCGTATGCGCCAGCTCTGGGCGCGCGCCGCCTTCCGCGACGGCATCAATGTCAGCGGCGGCCAGATGTGGTCGCTCGCCACCGAAACCACCCACGGTCTCGATAACGGTACCGAGATCCTCCCCGGCACCATCGACCCGCAGTACGAAGCTGGCTTCATCTGGACACGCCAGTACGGCTTCCGCGTCGCCAAGGACTTCGGCAACAAATTCTGGCTCGGCGTTTCCGCCGAGAACGCCCAGGCCCTGCCCGGCGGCAGCAACCCACCGGATGAGACCCTGGGCGAAGCCGGCGTCAGCGGCGGCCTCTATAACTCCACCTCCAACTACTCCTTCAACCGCGCCCCCGACCTCATTGCCAAAATGGCCTTCGAACCTGGCTGGGGACACTGGGAACTGTTCGGGATTTCCCGTTTCTTTTACAACCGGATCTATCCCAACCAAACCTGCACGACCAGCAGCGGCACCACCACGTGCACCAATGATTCGGCCGGCGCCTATAACAATACGGTCACCGCGGGTGGCATCGGCGGCGGCTTCCGCGTGCCCTTCGCCGGCAAGAAAATCAGC
>DATJSY010000032.1:0-9080 GCA_035503835.1 Acidobacteriaceae bacterium
CGGCTGACCCAGGGCGAGTGGGTGCCGCACTCCAGCGCGATCCGCTGGCGCGGCTCGCCCTCAAAATGCCGGCGGAAGGCGGTCTCGGTACTCTGGATGCGTCCCTCCTCGACCACTTCGCACACCTCATTCAACAAACAGTAACGGCTGTATCGGTCGCCCAGATCCAAACCCAACGTTATCGATGGCTTGTCTTTCGCTCTTTCCCTCTGCACTACCACTTTGCTAACCTTCTTCATCGGCTGGTCTCCTCCTGGCACCTCGAGTGCGTGCGGTCAGCTTAGCTGTTCCGCGAGACCAGCCGTCTCATCCCATCTCAAGCGCGCCTGATTGTGCGTGCTTTGCGGCATGACTGAAGTCGTGCCCTGACGGAATGCACCGACTATGGGCTGTTTTTCCGCGAGCTATGAAGCCGTGCCCTTTCCAAGCGCCAGCTTTATGTCAGACTCCCTTTACAGCGGTCGGTCGGTGTAGAGAGTCTTGCCGGAAACCTCCTGAATCTCGTACAGGCGGCTGCCCAGCAACTGCTCCACGTGGCTGTGGTACTTCTGCGGGACGAAGAGGAAGTGGAGCGGGCCGGTGCCCCACAGGCGGAGCAGGTCCTGATCGCTGAGGAAGATGTGCGGGGCGCCGCGGTAGCAGGATCCCCAGATCATGGAGGAGCCAAAGAGCTCGCCACGGTCTTCCTTGCCGGGCTGGAAATACCAGGTCCTGCCATGCACCAGCAGCGCACGATGATGCGTGTAGAAGATGATCGAAGAGCCTTCGGACTCATCTCCGTAGATCATGATTTGGGAGTTGGCATTGCCGGGCTCGGCCATGACCCGGTTGATGGTTACCGCCATGGGCTCGGAGGAAAGCATGGGCTGGAAACGAGCCAGAGCGATGTGCGCGGCGATGAGGATGGCGGACATGGTGAGAGCGACGGTGACGGTGGATTCGACGGAGTGTCCGCGGCGCCGGAGGCGCCATGCGGCCAGCGGACCTGCCAGGAAGGTCAGGGCCGCAATCAGGGCGGGTAAGCGCAGAGCGGCGAAGGCTTTGCCGGTGATATCGAAGAAATGGGACATGGACAGGGTGTAGCCGCCCACGTCGCGATGGGCCATCAGGGTTCCGATGTCGGCGATGTAGGGCAGGCTCCGCGACTCCCATAAGCCATAACAGAGCGCCGCGGCGGCGAGCAGGCCAAGGATTACGAAGACGATATGGGCGCCATCGAGCCACGGCGACGCGGATCGATTCGCGTCAGGCGACTCCTCGATGACCGCCAGGCCGCCGGCAATCAGCATGATCACGGCTGGGTAAATGGGCCAGGTGTAGTACTCCTGGTTCGTGGAAATGGAGAAGAACACCAGGACGAAGCCCGCATAGACGGCCAGCAGGAGGCTGGTGCGGGCGCGGAAGCGCAGACGCGCCGCGAGCGTGGACGACTCGGAGGCGGTCAGCTTCGGGTCGAGGAACTGGATGGTGTTGGTGGAGTCGTAGCGCAGATCCGAAAGGAAGATGCGGCGATTGCGCCAGGCGCGGCGGATGGCGATGGGGAGAAAGAGGCTCCAGGGGAAGATCCAGATGAGCTGGCCGAACCAGAAGACAAACCAGGGCTGGCGGTTGTAGTCGTCCGGGTAGCGCTGGCCGAGGAAGCGGAGGAACTGCTCGTTGATGAAATAGAAGTAGAAGAAACCGTGAACATTGCCGGGGTGGGGAACATTGCCGACGGGATGGCCCTGTTCGGGGTTGGCGAAGGTGCAGAGGATGTGCCATGGCGCGCCGATGGCCAGGAAAACCAGGAGGCCGGTGAAGAGGCGGAATTCACGCCAGCGCCGCCATTCTCCGGTGATGGCGAGATACGGAACCAGGGCGCCGACAAACAGGACCGGACCAAGGAGGCCATTGGTCAGCAGCGCCAGGGCCACGCAGGCGTAAGCGATACAGAGCCGCAGCGGCTTGCGGTCTTCCAGTCCGGTGAGGAAACAGTAAAACGCCAGGAGCTCGAAAAAGGTGAAGATAGAGTCGGGTATGAAGAAGCGGGTGAACAGAAAGGCGCCGACGCAGGTGAGCATGCCGAGGGCCGCGTAGAAGGCGGCGCGGTCACCCCAGGCGCGGCGCGCCCAGAACCAGACGAGAACGGAACAGGCGAGCACCGCCAGAGACATAGGCAGGTGGGTGGCAAAGACATTCTGGCCGAAGATGGTGTAATCGACGGCGACCATCCAGTAAGGAAGCGGCGCTTTCTGCAGATAGCGGACTCCGTCGACATACAGGGTGATCCAGTTACCGGTGGACAGCATGTGCTGGGAGGCCTGGGCGTGCGAGGCGTCCACGTCGTCGAGCACGGACGGCGAAAAAAGCGCGGCAAAGTAGACCGCGGTGAAAAGGATAAGCAGCAGCCCCCACGCCTTGCGGGGCGTGGAGAAAAGTGCAGGCTGCAAGGGCGCCGCAGGATCCGGGGAGGGACGGCGGAGGGTTATTTGTTCAGGTCCGGCCACAAGGATCAGAATATCAGTGAGGAGCGCGAGCGGGCGTCGGCACAAGATGCGTGATGTGCAACAAATACTGGGGCTGGCGGCAACGCTTAGGGAAAATCTGGCGAAATGTGCCGGTGATCCGGATGTGGATCCGGTGCACGATACGCGAACGGGAACGCGGCGTCTGCAGGCAACGGTCGAGAATCTGGTGCGTGAGCTGCCCGACGACGGCGCGGGCGCGGCGGCACGCGATTCGGCTGCGGCGACCATGCGAGTACTGAAGAGGATTCGGCGCGCGGCCGGGCCGGTGCGGGATCTGGATGTGCATCGCAGGCTGCTGCAGAAGCTTGCGATGCGGGCGACGGATCCGGCCAAGGCGGCAAAGCACCCGGAAGACTTGCCGGTTGCAAAATTGGTTGCCGGGGCGGGGCCTCTGGAGAGGGCGCTGGCGGGACTGCGGGCGACACCTCTGCAGCGGCAGACAGACGATCTGGATGCGTGGCTGAAGGACCGGCGCAGTGAGCTGGCGGAGGGATTTCAGGCGAAGGCAGCCGCGACTCTGCCGAAACTGGACAAGTGGGTGGCGGCACTGTACGCCGCGCTGCGAGCGAAGGGAGTGCGGCGCAGCAGAAAGAAGGCGCCGGCAGTGGCGGCGCTGGAAGGCTTTGCCCGGCTGGCGACGGAGATGCAAGCGCTGCACGCGGGGAACCTGCACGACTTTCGCAGGGGAGCGAAGAAGGCGCGGTACGTCGCGGAGCTGGCAGCCGGCGGCGACGAGGAAGCAGCGCGTGTGGGCGGGGCATTGAAGAAGCTGCAGGACGAAATTGGCGACTGGCATGACTGGCTGGTGCTGGCCGACGAAGCGCACGCGGCGCTGGGCGATGGCGCGCCGGAACTCACCGAACTGATTGAGGCGGAGCGCGACCGGCATTTTGCGGTGGCGCTGCAAATGGCCTCAAAGCTGCGCGGTCGGCTGATGGGGGAGTGGCTGGCAGTGCGGCGGCGAGCAGCCGGCAGTCAGCAGTCAGCGGCCAGCCAGGAGGCCGGTAGCCGGCAGCGGATGGCCTGAGTGCGGCCTGGTTCGTGTATGGTGCTGAGTGAATCTGTGAAGGGGACGATTGTCGGCTGAAGATGCAGACCTACGCGGCCATCGATATCGGATCGAATTCCTGCCGGCTGAAGATCGGGCGGGTGGTGCAGCACCGGCTTCGCACGGTCCATGAGGACCGCGAGGTCACACGGCTGGGAGCGAGTGTCTTCGAGTCAGGCATCGTCTCGCCGGAGGCGATGGCGGCGACGCTGAAGACGCTGAAGCGCTTCAACCGGGCGGTGCAGACGCACGGGACAGACAGGGTGCGTGTGGTGGCGACCTCAGCGATGCGCGACGCGCGCAACTCGCGGGCGTTTCTGGCATGGGTGCGCGATGAGACCGGGTGGGACGTGGAGATCATCTCCGGGCTCGAAGAGGCGCGGCTGATCCATCGCGGCGTGGTGGAGAACGAGACAGGCGCAGGTGGGCGCTGCCTGCTGGTCGACCTGGGCGGCGGAAGCTGCGAGGTGACGCTGTCTGAACACAAGCGCATTCGGGAGACGATCAGTCTGCCGCTGGGCGCGGTGCGGCTGACCCAGGATTTTCTGCGCAGCGATGTGCCGGGCAAGCAGGACATCGCGCGGCTGCGGCAGTTCATCGCGCGGGAGCTGCGGAGAGCGCGGCGGAGGGTGGACGCGGCGGGCGTGCGGCTGACAATAGCGACCTCGGGTACGGCGGCGGCTCTGGCGGACGCGAGCCGGGCGCTGGGCAAGGGCAAAGGCCGGCGTGGTGGCCGCGATCTGGCTGCGGCAGTGACGGTACGGCGGCTGGCGGCGAAGCTGACGAAGATGAAGAATGCCGAGCGGGCGATGGTGCCGGGAATTGGGCCGCGGCGTTCGGAGATCATCGTGGCGGGGGCGCATGTGTACGCCGATCTGCTGGAGTGCTTTGGGCTGCCGGGCTTCCGATACTCGCCGCTGGGGCTGCGGGACGGGATGCTGGCGCAGATGCTGGCGGAGCAGGATCCGCGAGCGTCGCTGCACCGGGAGTTCGAGCGGGAGCGCTGGCAGGCGGTCGAGGAGGCGTGCCGGCGGTATGGCATCGATCCGCGGCAGGCGGAACCGGTGCGGCAGCACGCCGCCCAGCTCTTTCACGATCTGGCGGGCGTGCACGAGCTGCCGGCGGAATACCAGACGTGGCTGGAAGCGGCGGCGCTGCTGCGGGATATCGGGAAGTTCCTGAACCACCAGGGCTACCATCGGCACGCCCAATACATCATCGCCAATTCAGAGCTGTACGGATTCACGCCACAACAGCGGGTGGTCACGTCGGCGATTGCCCGTTATCTGGGCAAGAGCCGGCCGGCGCCGGAAGGGCGCACGATGCGGCAGGTTCCTCCGGAGGAGTACGAGCACGTGCGGCGGGCGGTAGTGCTGCTGCGGCTGGCCGTGGCGCTGAACCAGGACCGCGCGAGCGACGTGCTGCAGGTGCGGGTGCGGGTGTATCCGAAACGAGTGCTGCTGGAGTTGCTGCCGGGGCGTACGGGCGCCGGGCTGGAGCTTTGGTCGCTGCGCAAGGAAGCGAACTACTTCCGCGACGTCTTCGGGCGCGATCTCTTCGTGGCTTTGGAGTAGATGCCGCGGAGGATGCGCGGATCGACCAGCCAGTGGAGGGTACCGGGCAGACGGGTGCAGTCGATGCGGGCGACTGCGCCTTTGCGCAAACGGATGCTGGTGCGTCCGGGCGCGATGAGCGAGCCGAGAAAGACCGCGAGATTGGGATTGTGGCCGACGACGAGGACAGTGTCGTATTTCTCCAGGGCACGGACGAGATCCTGGAATCCAGCGACGGAAGCTTCGGGCGAGAGGGCTTCGGCGATCTCGATTTTGCCTTCGTAGCCGGTTTCGTTGCTCACCAGGGAGGCGGTTTGCAGAGCGCGCTTGAGCGGGCTGGAGACGACCCGGTCGAACTGGACGTTGAGGGCGTTGAGATAGCTGCCGACCAGGAGGCATTGCTGTTTGCCTTCCTTGTCGATGGGCCGCTTGACGTCGAGTTTGGGGTTGGCCCGGCGGGTCCCGGCACTGGCATGGCGAAGGATGTAGAGGTTCATGGGCAGAGTCTGAGAAATGCCGGGGAGCTTGTCGTCCCACATCTGGCAACCGCAGGCAGATGTGGGCATCCGGCTTTCATCAGATTGTAACAATCGGAACGGGCAGCAAATGTTAATTTTGCAGGGGCCTGACGCGCCTGATGCGCAGAGCAGCGGCCCACGCACACATCCGCATCACGGAGCGAGCGCGTTTCGAGCGGCTGCCGAGAAGCCCTGCCATGAGCAGGACATGTCCGCTCTGCCGCATCCCGGAACGAACACGGGCACTCGATCGGGTGGCGTCGTGAGGGTGAGCACCTGAACCGAGCGCATCTGTTCCAGAGTCTGCGCCATGTAATCGACGTGGACGAAGTAAGCACCGCTGGACCGGTTGCGCCACAGTTCGAAGAGCAGCGCACCGCCCGGAGGCGTACCGTCGCGGCGTCCGTCGAGAATCCAGTGAAGGCCCAGCGCTCCAGCGACGTTGGCGACGTTCGTATCATGCCCGGCCAGGATCAGGAGGCGGTCTCCCGGCGGACCCGGCGACCCGGGAATGCGCCTGCCGCCCACCTGCTGCTCCATGGCCATGAGGATATGACGGAGCAGATACGACGAGTTGAAGCGAGCGATGGCGGGAGTGCGGTCCTTCAGGTCCTCATCGGCGCTGTGCAGTTGCATGAGGTAACGCAGCGCTGAGCCATCGACGCAGCCCCATCCCACATCCGGCATACCTTCGGTATATTCCAGGAGCAGATTCTCGGTGAGGGATGCAGCAACCTCCAGCGGACCGCGCATCCGCACCGGATGCCGGGGCGTGCCGGCCTGGAGCGTGGCGGGAGTATTGAAGAGCAAAAGGGGCGGATGAGCGCCTGGCGGGGCGTGGCCGCAGCCGCTGAGCACGTTCTCCAGCGCGGCCAGCTGAGCGCGGTATGCCTGGGCCAGATTGGCGGGGTTGCCGCCAATGCGTCCGCGGATGGCCGCTGTTTCGAGGGCGGGATCCGACTTCGCGGTGCCGGCTGACATCGCGTGAAAGAGCGGGTCGTGGGTTCCCTGGGGCAGCGCGTGCACTTCCGGCGGGCAGCCTGGGAACATCCCTTCGGCCAGGGCCTTTCCCGTCTCCCTCGTGCGCTCGTCGGAATCCGCGAGGATGGTAACGTGCGCCGTATCCGCGCATCCGGAGGCGGCGAAGAGACCCTGCTGCGCCAGCCACGCGCGGTCATATGCGCCGAAAAGCTTCATGAGGGCGTATCCGCGCGGAGTGAGGTAGCCGGGCTGCACATTCCACTTCGGCCAGGGCAGGGCGGAGTAACGGTCGTACTGCGAAGCGCCGGGCGTTGGCGAGCGAACGCCATGCCGGGTGAGGACGACAACGAACCTTAGCTGCGCCTGCTGCGATGGCGGCGGCGCGGCCTGGGCCACGACCGAGCCGCATGCCAGAGCGAAAGAGCAGAGGAGAAGAAACGGCAGCCGGGTTATCCGGGAGTTCACCATCGGAAGGTATCTTTGCCTCAAGTGGATATTACCTCCACAAAAGGGCCGGGGCACATGCAAGTTATGTACGCAGGCACCCCGGTGAGTGGCAAAACCGGATTTGTCGTTATTGGTGTTCCGAACCGGAGGTCCAGCGCAGGCTGGCGCTGTAGGTCGGCTTGTAGTATTCGCGCTGGGACACATATTGCGGTTGTCCGTTGTAGTAGCCAAAGACCTCGTTGGTCAGGTTCAGGCCATTGACAATCAACTGCAGTCCGCGCCACATGCGGGCCCCCATCTGTGCATCCACCTGCAGGTGCGAATAGGCGTAGTTGTCGCCTAATGGGCCGTTCGACGGGCCCGCAGTGTCGTTGGCGGGGTCGGTTTGGTTGTTGAACCACTGGTAGGCATAGTCGTAATCGCCGTTAAAGGTCATGCCCATGTGAACGGCGTAGCGCCCCAGCACATAGCCCGGCTCGAAATTGAAGGCGTTGCGCGACGTGCCGATGAGCGGCGGCGAATATGTGCTCCCCGGAATGCCGTTGCTGTGCGAGTCGGCATACGAGTAGTTGGCCATCATTTGCATGCCGCGCAGGGCGCCGGGCAGGTAGGTCATGTTTTGTCGCCAGGCAAACTCCAGGCCCCAGACCTGGGCGTTGTTAATGTTAATATCCTGCTGCGCCAGATACGGGAGGTTATTATCGTCCGTGTTAATGTTCTGGCCGGGAATGTCGCAGAGAGAGCCCGTGATCTCGCAGGAGGTGTAAACGAGGACGATAGGGTCGTAGAGCTGCTTATAGAAATATCCGGTCTGGATCACGCCCAAGGGGCGCAGTTCCTGCTCCAGCAGCAGATCGTAGTTGTTGGCGCGGGTGGGCTGTTCAGTCGGGTTGCCGATATCGTAGCGGGGAACGTTGCCCGGCCCGGCGTCCAGAACGTACGGCACCAGGTCGTAAGGGTTGGCAGGCGCCATGCCGCGTGAGTAGTTGGCGCGGATGGCGGTCATCGGGGCCACCTGCCAGCGTGCCTGCACGCTGGGCAAGGGAGCGACGTAAGACTGACTGGAGGTCTCCGGGGTAGTCCCAAGCCAGTTGCCATTGATGTCGGTCTGCACGTAATAGCCGAGCGCACGCACCTGAACGGCCTCCACACGAAAGCCGGTCTGCAGGCTGAACATGGGCCAGCTGATTGTGTTCATCACGTAGCCCGCGCTGAGGTGCTGGACGAGATCGAAGTCGGCTGATTGGGAGGCTTCCTGGGTCGCGCCTTCATCCAGCGTGAATTGTCCCGGATTCGCCAGGACGTAATTGTTCAGCTTGTTCCAGTCGGTGACAGGCCCCATGTAATACGTGCCGTCATAGAAGTCGTTATCGTGGAACCCTGTCAGGAACGGGGCCATGGTCAGGGCCGTTGCGTCCCCGCTGAGGTCGTATTCAGGCGTGTATGCCTGCTCAAAGGCGTGCTCGTTGCGGAATTCGCCTCCGAATTCCAAGGTAGCCGAGTGCGCGCCGACGTGGTAATTGAAGCCCATGCCCGCCGTCTCCTGCAAATCCAGCTCGACGGCTGGGCCGGAGGTGGTGCGGAAAGAGTTGAGGACATAGTTATTCGGATTGAAATTATTGTCAGCCGCGACGGGATTGGGGGACTCGCACCCCGGCGACCACTCCGGCCGGTAGATGCTGGTGGGCGTTCCGACGTAGTTGCAGTTGCTCTTGTCGTAGCTCTTCAGGGACGATACCGGGCCCCACTCCGCTACCGGGTCGCCGCCGGCGTTCAGGAAGCGGGAGCGGGAAACGGCCGAACTCCATTGAACCCAGGAGGTTTTGAGAATGTGATTGCCATCGAGAATCAGACTGCCGATTTCCGGGGTTCTGTCCTGATTCGCCTCATAGAACTTGGCCTTGGGGCCGATTTCGTAGTACCACTTGTCGAGCCAGTCGTCGAAATCGGAAAGCAGGAAGCGCAGCGCAAAGTTGGTGGTCTCGCTCTTCTTGAAATCGAGGGTGCTGGTATAGCCCCAGCGCTG
>DATJSY010000033.1:0-85987 GCA_035503835.1 Acidobacteriaceae bacterium
GGGCTGGCCCGTCTGTTAGCACGCAAGCGCACCCAGGTGGCAGTCGTGGCAGTAGCCAATAAGAGGGCACGCATGGTCTGGGCGGTTCTGTTCAGGGGTGAGGAATATCGCCCGCCGCTCTCACCACAACCAGTTGCAGTCTGATGGCCTGCCGATGACGCCTGGCCTGGAAATCGCTCACGCGATTCCCACATCCGCAGCCCAGCGACGACGAATCGGAAATGAAGATTCCTGCCAGGTTTGCAGGCGAACGGTGAAATGGCACAACGGTCGAACCCGGCGCTCTCGAAACCTGAATCCCGGAACTGCCTGCTGAGGCAGCCAAAGTAAAAAGGACGAGGGCGCAGCGCATTCCCATTCAGGCCAGGAGCTCGCTACTTCAACAATGGCCGGATACATTCGCGCAGACCTTTCCCGCCAGCTTTATTATTCGCTTGCAATGCGGCGGCGGACCATACATGCCGCAATGACGACATTTCGCCCAGGACGGATCAAGGAGATCATTGGCCCTGAATGCATCAACTGACGTTGATCGACAGGGTTTCGATGGACACAAACCGGCTACTGAGGGTCGATGCGGCTCCGGGCTGTGCATCGAAACAACATTTCAACCAGTTCGAACGCCAGGCCAGGCTGACTTGTCCGGTCAGGCAGCAGCCGCTTGATACCCCGAAACTCTGTATGCTCCCGCGGGGAAGTATGGGAGCGTGGGTTCCCGGCGCCGCTCAGGAGATTCGCAGAACAAGTAAGGTTGCGTCGTCGCGGAAATTCCCACCGCAGAACGCCGTGACCTGCTGCATGATGGCGCGTTGTACGTCGGGCGCACTTCCGTGGCTTGCGCGAGCGGCGGCCAGCAGGCGCAGGTCGCCGAACTCTTCGAGTTTGGCGTTCTCGGCTTCCGTGATGCCGTCCGTTGAGAGCAGCAGTTGGTCACCCGGTTGAAGTTGCGCGGTGTAGTCCTGGTAGGTCCAGTCCGGCAGCGCACCGAGCACCGCTCCTCCTCCCTGCAAAGTTTCCGTTGTGCCGTTGCTCCGCAACAGAAGTCCGGGTGAGTGTCCGGCATTCTCGTAAGTGAGCGTGCGTGTGCCGGCGTCGAGCACCGCGTAGAAGAAAGTTACAAACTTTCCCGAAGCGATGTTTGCACAAAGGAACCTGTTCAGTTTGGTACAGACGACCTGAGGCGATGCCTCGGTGGTGGCGAAGGCGCGGCAGGACGCCTGGAGATTCGCCATGAGCAACGCGGCGGTGATTCCTTTTCCGGCGACATCACCCACGCAAATGCCGAGGCGATCTTTGTCCAGTTGAATCACGTCGAAGTAGTCGCCGCCGACTTCACGCGCAGGCTGCCAGGCTCCGGCGATCTGAACTCCGGCAAGCTGCGGCAAGGTGCTGGGCAGCAGCATTTACTGAATCTCGCGCGCTCGCCTGAGTTCTTCCTCCTGCTGCTGCCTCGCGATGGTCCCTTTCTCGACAGTCTGCTCCAGCTGTTGATTGCGTTCCCTCAGCTTTCGCTGCAGTTCTTCCGCGCCAAACAGAAGAACGTTGGAGACCACCGCGACGACAATAACGAAGTAACCGATCCTGGCAAAGAGCAACGAGAACGACTCGCGATCCACTTTGGTCAACTGCAGGAAGAGAATCGCGGCTACGGCGCAAATCACCCCGAACACGAGCTGGGCCGGGAAAAACACGACCCAGTTCCACGGGAACGGGCGCGCCACGCACACGCGGCGGCAGGCGACTTGGAGAGGAATGAGAAGGTTGCCCACCGCGAGGCTGGCAATGATGATGACGACCAGGGAAACCTGCTGGTTGATCGAGGTCAGGATGGCAAAAACCACCAACCCGACGAACACCAGCGTCAGCTCGCCTTGAATGCGAGCCGCCAAAGAACCGAACGTCTCTTTGAAGTGACGGAAAAAGTACTCACGCGTGACTCGCGGTCAAATTCAACTACAAGAGTAACGCGGAACGGAATTAGGAGGCAGATCACGGCTGCAAAGAAAGCGTTCTTCAGACCTGTGACGGCTCCAGCTGGCATCCCGAGAACCCCAGAACATGTCGAGCAGTCCGATTGCCTATCGACGTCTCAGTGAGCACTCCATCCCGCTGATAGGTTTGCTCATCATTCGCCAAACAGTCCTATCATCGATGCGATTATGGGGTTCTCACTGTGGCGATCCAGCCGCGCTCCGAGTTGTGGGCGAATCACTGGCATTGCAGAAATAACGCGTCAGTAAACACCGAGCCCAAGTGTTGTCATAGTCGTTATTTCAGTATGTCGGCAATTCGCTCAGAATCTGCTGCTGTCCTCCGGGAGGGGGAACAAGCCTGATGTGGAGCTTAAGCGACTCTGGCGAAGGATTTGCGCCAGAACCAAACGAGGCTGAGTACGAAAGCAACCAGGATGGCGAGAGTAACGGGCAGGGTGGCGCAGGTGCCGGTGAGGCAGACGTGGAGAGGCTGGCGAACGACGGTGTACAGATTTTCGAAGACCCCGTATGAGGTAGAAGCAGTCCAAAAAGCGGAATACAGGAGCAGGCAGCGTGCTCCGCTGATGCGGCGAAACAGCATCAGGATCAGGCCAGCAATTCCTGATAAGAAAGCGGGAACTGTGATCCATAGACCCGCGATCCCTCGCGTGCTGACAAATGTGATGCCAAGCGGAAAATGAGGCACTCGAAGAATCAGCACGGAGATAACAGCCAAGGTCACCACGGTGAAGACAGTCCAAAGCAGGACCACCGATTGCCACAGCAGGGGACTGAGCCGGTTCACCACGTAAGACCCCTCTCCGGTGGAGGTCGGGACAACTACACTGTTCGGCACAGCCTAACGGAAGCTGGAGACGCGTACTGTGATACGGATCACATGACATGGTGAGTGCGACACACCTTCTCAGTCGATCTGGTCAAGGCATTGCACGATGCAATGGGCCTTCGGCAATCGTGCGCAGAAGGGTTTCTCACAGGCTCGGAACTGATGCTTGAGAGCGTTTTGAGCCGATGACCGGCATTACGTAAATCTCGCAGCGCCGTCCTTCCACGACTCCGCGGGATTTCCGCGCCCCCAGCACGGAAGCGCTGGGCTAATCAGCGTTGCGTCTCCGGCGCGGGTGACCGTAAGGCCGGCGAACCGGAACTTTCGCGGGATCTCCGGACCGGCACAGGGATGACGGATTCTGCCCTATCGGATCTCTTCGTCTTTCAGCGATGCCGGCGGCGGCTGTCCGTTGCACGTCGGCAGCCCGGTTTCAATCTCCGTTCCCTCTTCGTAGTCGTTCCAGGTTTCGATCAGCATGAAGGGGATCGTCTGACCCGCGGGCACATAGGCGCGCCACAGGTTGAACGTGGCGCGAAAGGTCTGGCCGCAGTGCGCGTCGATGAACCGGCCTTTTCCCCACGAGGCGCGGCTGTCGTCAAACCTTGCCCACGCGCCGCCGACGATCATCTTGTTCGGATACTGCTGGACCATCGTTTGATAGAAAATCCTGAGATGTTCCTCGCCCCACAGCTGGCCGCCCACCGGCCCCGCCTTGATCCACGCATAGAATCCGTCGAAATCCTTCGCATTCGGCGCGTCTGGTCCGGGCAGGTTCTCCATGATCAGCAGCGGCTGCGGATTCCAGTTCTGCAGGGCCGCGTGCACCCGACCCCAGTCCGTTGTCCCGTGCGGAAAGATGAAGATCAGGGGACGGCCGTTCCAGGTGACATACGCGCTCTGCCCTTGAGCGTCTGGCGCCAGATACTTGTTGCGAAATTGCGTCAGCTCGGCGATGGTCTGCTCCGCGTCCTCTCCGCGCTCCGGCTGGTCCAGCATCATCGCCACCTGGAAGCCCTGCTGCGCGGCTTCCTTTTGCACGATGGCATACGATTTGTCCAGGTAGGGTACCCGGTTCGCATACCAGTCCACCACGAACCCGGAGATGCCGAGCGCCTGCGCCCGCTGGATCTGCTGGCGCACCACATCCGTATCGTGCGACGAGTAGCCCACCCGGATGTGGTTCGGCAAGCCGAACCATCCTTCGTAGACGGCCAATAGCTCCGGCTCGTTGCTGGGCGCCTGATACTGGAGATGTCCCGGCGGCGGCCCGGCGCATCCTCGCAGCAACAGCAGCAGCAGTGCCAGGGCTCCGGGGTATACGGGATTCAACATAGAAGCGCTGGGTTAGACGCCGGGGTGCTGCAGAGGGTTATCTGCGCTTCGGCCACTGCTGAATCTGCATCCTGATTGCCGGATCACCGGCATTTGCGGAACATTCGCGGTGTGGAGGCCCGCCGGGACCGGCAGAAGCGGATGGCCGGCCGGAGTGGCGGTCATTCTGCCGGTCACGGAGCGAACGGGCACGACGGCAGTTGTCGCAGCAGGTTCCGCGAATTCCTGCCTGGGTCTTGCGTTGGCCGGCAGATGGGTTTCCTGTGCTAGACTCCGTGGCGTTATGAGAACCCGAATTGACTGGCTGCCCATTCTGCTTCTGCTCCTGATCGCGGTTCAACTGGGCCGCGTCCAGGCACAGGAGACGAGTCTGCCACATCTGGAAATGCGCGGCCACGCCACGCAACTGATTGTTGATGGCAAGCCGTTCCTGATGCTGGGCGGAGAGCTGCACAACTCTTCGTCGTCCAGCCTCGAGTACATGAAGCCAATTTGGCCGAAGCTCGAGGCGATGGGCCTGAATACCATCTTCACGCCGGTGAGTTGGGAGCTAGTCGAGCCCACGGAAGGCAATTACGATTTCTCGCTGGTCGATGGGCTCATCGATCGGGCGCGCGCAGCGCATGAGCACATCGTTTTTCTCTGGTTTGCGTCGTGGAAGAACGGTATGTCGAGTTATGCGCCGGTTTGGGTAAAAGAGAATACAAAGCGCTTTCCGCGCGTAATGGAGTTAGGTAAAGAGGTGGAAATTCTGAGCCCGCTGAGCAAAGCCACGGAAGCGGCCGATGAGCGCGCCTTCACCGCGCTCATGCGTCACATCAGACAGGTTGACGGGAGCGAGCATACGGTGTTGATGATGCAGGTGGAGAACGAAGTGGGCGTGCTGGGCGACTCACGCGACCACTCGCCTGCGGCGAATGTCGCTTTTGCCGGCGCAGTGCCCCCAAAGCTCACTGCCTATTTGGTGGCACACCACGCCACTCTCGATCAGTCCATGCGTGAGCTGTGGGATGCCAACGGCGACAAAACCTCCGGCACGTGGAGCGAGGTCTTCGGGAATACCCAGCGCGCCGACGAAATCTTCATGGCCTGGCAGTACGCCAGTTATATTCAGTCGGTCACAGCCGCCGGCAAGACGGCGTACGACATTCCCATGTACGTGAACACGTGGCTCGAAGGCGAAACAACGCCACCCGGCCAATATCCGAGCGGCTGTCCCGAACCACGGGTGATCGATATATGGAGAGCCGCCGGTTCGAGCATCGACATCTACGCTCCCGATCTCTATGCGCCGGATTTTATCGACTGGTCACAGCGGTTTCATCGCCATGGCAATCCGCTGTTCCTGGCGGAGACGCGCGGCCGCGCAGCGGGTGCAGCCAACGTGTTTTACGCGCTGGGCGAGGAGGCGGGCATCAGCTTTTCGCCGTTTGGGATCGAATCCGAGGCGAGCGATACCGATCCGCTCGGAAACAGCTATCATCTGATCGCGGAAATCGAGCCTCTGCTGCTTGCACACCAAAGCACGGGAGACGTGCATGGTTTCGTGTTGGATCGCGACCATTCCACCGTTGACTTCACCATGAACGGCACCACGCTGCATGTCAGTCTCGAAAGAAGCTTCGGCAGGCAGACCGAATCCGGTTTCGGGCTCATTATGGCCATGGGCAAGGATGAGTTCCTGGGCGCGGGCGAGGGGTTCATGGTCACCTTCACGCAGCAGCCCGAGAGCGGTCCGCAGATCGGCATCGCCGCGATCACGGAAGGAAAGTACGAGAACGGCCAATGGATTCCCGGGCGCCGTCTGAACGGCGACGAAAACGATCAGGGCGCGCACTGGCAATTCTCACCGGCTGGCGAGAGCATCGAACGGATTACGCTCTACCGCTACGCGCAGTGAACGCGCGCGGCTGCAATCGTCTGCTGCAGCAGCACCGTCTGGAATTCTGTCCCTATGCGGGTCGCGCGCCTTGCAGACCTCACCCATACCTGCTGCGCCGACGGACGCCCGGATTCATTTTCGGGACGGCGATCCGGAGATAGCTAAGCGTCAGAGTTCTGGCCCGCAATACCGGCATACGGGAAGTTTGCCGAAGGAGCGCCCAGCGTTGACCCGGATCAGCGACCAGAAGGCGAACAACCGGCAAAGGTCCGGGATGCCGACTTTACACTCAGAACTCCGGGTTGCAGCCTTCGACCCGGTTATCTTTGCTGGCTTGCCGAAGGGATATTTCATCCGAACTGCAATGACTCCGAAGCAGCATGGGCCACCGAACTGGCGAAGCTATCCTCAGCGCGACGCAGTGCGAGCGGATTTCGTTCGGTTTATGCACGCTCTGGTTCGCAGATTTCGATTGGGGACACCTGCGGAATCCGGAAGTTATCCCGCCACGGTCGCGCCCCATCAGCCCTCCAGTTCCTGTGGTCAGCTCTGCCGTTTTTGCTTGATTTGCACGCGCAGATTGTTATCCTGAGAAGCCTTCAATTCTTAGGAGTTTGTTTATGAGGCCGCCTCTTCCCGCCGCCAAGTTCCTCGTCTGCACTTTCGCGAAGCCTGTTTTACGGGGAGCAATCCTGAAAAGTGTGCGTACCCGGCGCTCAATGGGCGGCTCGCCCCGCAGCAACTCCCCGGTCGCACTGCGTTGAACAGGCGAATTTCATTCCACGCAACGGTCGTGATCGGATCCATCCGGACGAAGGGCGTTCTGAAGGTGGTCGTTCTGAAGGTGGTCGTTGACGAGGCGTCGGGGCCCCTCTATGCTCATCCGTACCCTCACCCGTCAGAATTTGCGAACTGGAGAGTTCCGCGGTGCCTGATTCTGACCCTACCAACGTGGTTCCCGATTCGCAGTCCGACGCCCGCGCGAACTCCCTCGTGCCGCCGCCACCCTCCGGTGCGCCTGCCGGCGAGGCGCCGTCGATGCCCTCCGCCATCGGACGCTATCGCATACTGCGACTGCTCGGCGAGGGTGGCATGGGCGCCGTTTACGAGGCGGAGCAGGAAACTCCGCATCGTACTGTAGCGCTCAAGATCATCCGTACCGGGTACGCCAATGCCGAAATGCTGCGCCGCTTCGAAACAGAGACGCAGGCGCTGGGAAGATTGCAGCATCCCGGAATCGCGCAAATCTACGACGCGGGCACAGAGGAGACTCCAAGGGGACGGCAGCCCTACATTGCGATGGAACTGGTTCACGGAGAGACGCTGCTCGCGTACTGCGACCAGCACAAACTGAAAGTGCGAAAACGGCTGGATCTGTTTGCGAAGATTTGCGATGCGGTTCAGCATGCGCACCAGCGAGGACTGATCCATCGCGACTTGAAACCAGCGAACATCCTGGTGAGCGATGACGGTCAGCCGAAGATTCTGGACTTTGGGACTGCGCGCCTGACCGATTCCGACGCTCAGGCGACGCGCCAGACCAGCATGGGCCAGATTATCGGCACACTGGCCTACATGAGCCCGGAACAGGTCACGGGCGAAGTGGACGAGATCGATACGCGCAGCGACGTCTACACGCTGGGGGTAATTCTGTACGAGCTGCTCGCCGGCAGACTTCCCTACGAAACCGGCAGGCGAATTCACGAGGCGATCAGCACCATCCGCGAGAAGGAGCCCAGCGCCCTGCG
Organism: Acidobacteriaceae bacterium; assembly: GCA_035503835.1. Taxonomy (GTDB): domain Bacteria; phylum Acidobacteriota; class Terriglobia; order Terriglobales; family Acidobacteriaceae; genus Palsa-343. The sequence goes on from DATJSY010000033.1 coordinate 7,786, forward strand.
GACGATCAACCGGGCATTCCGCGGCGATGTCGAAACCATCGTCGCCCGGGCCCTCGAAAAGGACAAGACGCGGCGGTACGGGTCGGCGGCGGAGCTGGCGGCGGACGTCCGCCGTTACCTGCACGATGAGCCGATTATGGCGCGGCCACCTTCGACCGCGTATCAGCTGCGGAAATTCGCGCGCCGCAACAAAGCGCTCGTCACCGGCGTCGCCGCGGTGTTCGTGGTGTTGGTGGGTGGGGTGGTCGCCAGCACCTGGGAAGCGGTGCAGGCCCGGCGCGCGGAAAAAAAGGCCCTGCAGGAAACCGCCATCGCCCATGCCGTCAACGACTTCCTGCAGCACGATCTGCTGGCCCAGGCCAGCGCATACAACCAATCGAAACCCGATCCCAACATCACGGTGCGGACAGTGCTCGACCGCGCGGCGCAAAACATTCAGGGCAAATTCAACAACCAGCCGGCGGTGGAGGCAGCGATCCGCGACACCATCGGCCGGACCTACCTCGACATGGGGCTATACCCGGAGGCGCAAAGGCAGTTGGAGCGCGCACTCGCATTGGAACGCCGCACACTGGGGCCGGAGGATCCAGGAACCATTGAAACCATGATTCACCTCGGCGACGTTGCCGACCGTGTGAGTAATTTCTCGGAGGCCGAGGCGGTCTTCAAACAAACTCTTGCGACCGCGAACCGGGTCCTTGGTCCTGACAACGCCGACACGCTGAACGCCGCGAAGGGCTTGGCAAACGCCTACTTCCATCAAGGCAAATTCGCTCTGGCCCAGCCGCTTTACAACCGGGTGCTGCAAAGCAGGCGCCGGGTACTCGGCCCCGAGAATCCCGATACGCTGATGGCCATGAATAATCTTGCCGCCGACTACAGCGCTGAGGGGAAGAATGCCGAGGCTGAGACGCTGTTCAGCCAGGTCGCGGACGCACACAGTCGGGTGCTGGGACCGGACCATCCCGATACGCTCCTCGCGGTCAATAACCTGGCCAACGTCTACGTTGCGGAGGGCAAGTATGTCGAGGGCGAGGCGCTCCTGAGCCGGAACATTGAGGCACGGCGTCGTACCCTCGGTCCTGAACATCCCGACACCGTGAATTCCATGTTTGATTTGGCCAACGCCTACCTCGACCAGGGAAAATACGCCCAGGCCGAGCCGCTTTTCCGTCAGGTCTATGAGACACGGCGCCTTGCCTTCGGCCCCGAACATATCAGCACATTGCTTGCCTTGAGCGGTCTTGCTGTTGCCTTGGACAATCAAGGCCACTACGCCCAGGCTGAGCCGCTCTTCAGACAAATCGAGGGAACCATGCGCCGCGTGTTGGGCCCTGAAGATATAGACACGCTGTGGGAGACGGTTAACCTGGGGGAAGCCTACGAGGGTCTGGGCAAGTACGACTTGGCACGGACCTATGAAGCGCAGGCTCTCGCAGGGCTGCGGCGCGTTCAGCGCCCGGAGTACCCGGAGACGCTCACTGCCGAGGCCGACCTGGCGCTGGATGACGTTTCGCTGGGCGATTGTACACAAGCCGAACCGCTGGCTCGAGAAGTTCTGGAGAAGGACAAGAAAGTTCAGCCAGACGACGTGGAACGGTTCTTCGCCGAGAGCATGCTGGGCGCCTGCCTCACCGGAGAGAAGAAATACGCCGAAGCAGAACCTCTGCTGCTCGAAGGCTATCAGGGAATGGTGACGCGGAAGGCCCGGATGCTTGCCGTCCCTGACTTGCGCGAACTGGACCGCGCCCGCGAATGGATTGTCGAGCTCTACCGGGCTTCGGGTAAGCCCGAGAAAGCCATCGAGTGGAAGAAGAAGTGACATCGGCGGCTGGATGCTCCATCGCTTTAGCCGGCTTGTTGGTCTTCCGCCAGGGGCGTTGGCGAACGAAGCGGATCTGAAGCCGAAGTATCTGCTGTTCTTTAGGGTCCCTGCAGGGCTGTCCGACTTCCAGAGAGAATCGCTTCTCCGATGATGGTTCCCGACGCCTATGTCAGAGTCACTGCGCGACGGACGACCCGATTGAAAGAGATATTTCCAGCTTGCAGCTCAACTGTTGCCAAATCACTCATCGACGCCCGCGTTCTGGACGGATTAACCGGCTTCCCGGAACATTCGGGGTCTGGGCCCGATCCGATGACCCTGGGCTGCCAAATTGCCGGAATGCGGACTTTTCGACCCGAACGGGACGAAGAGCGGTTTGACCTGTACGTGACAACAGGATGGCAGCCGCGAACGTGGCAGATTGCACAGGCGAGGTCTGTCCCTCATCCGGACAGAACGGACAGCTTCAGCCTGCGCAAACGAACGGGATCGGCGACTACATCCATTGCGGCGATTTTTCCTGTCCTGACCGTGCAGCGGATGGCAATTCGGAGTCGGCCGTGGGGGGCGACGATGAAGCCCACGGAGCGATCGAAAAGTGCCGGCCGCGCGATGTGCGCAACACGCGTGTACGTTAATGCTTCCGTGGCTACGGCCGAGGCGCCGCGCAACTCTCTGGCTGCGCCCTGAGGCACGCCAACCTTATCGGCCCGGCGCACCACATCGGGATCCAGAACGGCAAGAAGCCCCTGGATGTCGCCTGCGCGCAAGGCGCTGAGGAACGCGTCAACGACCTGACGCTGCCGGGAGAGATTCGCGGCATACGGCGCGCGGCCTCCGCGTACGCGGCGACGAGCGCGGCTCGCGAGCTGCCGAGCGGCCACGGGGGTGCGTTCCACAATCGAAGCAATCTCGTCGAAGGACACCCCGAAGACGTCGTGAAGCACGAACGCGACGCGTTCGGGAGGGGTGAGCCTTTCGAGAACTACCAGCAGCGCGAGGCCTGCGGATTCCGCCAGCAGCGCCTCATCCTGAGGATCGCCGTGGACACGGTACGGTGTGGCAGGACGGGCTGCGTCCTCTTCCAGCGATTGCTCGTGCCGCGACTTTCGGGAGCGCAGGGTGTTCAGACAGATTCGCGCGAGGACAGTCGTCAGCCATCCTTCCGGATTCTCGACAGCACCGGTATCCGCGCGGCTCACCCGCAGCCAGCATTCCTGGACGGCATCGTCCGCCTCTGCGGTCGAGCCGAGCATGCGATACGCAACCGCCCTCAAATGCGCTCGGCTCGCTTCGAATTTCTCGGCCAGCCACTCATTGCCGCTCATCGGTCACATACTCCGCTCGTCCCGTGTCACTGTGGTGACACGCGAGAGCCTGTCTTCGTGACAGGGGCTCACAGCGAATTCGCAGCAGGGGAGGTTCCACCATGCATTCCGCTTATCTCATTGTCGTCGTCGTGGCCGCCGCGGCGAACATTTATGCCGGCATATGCGACTTCACGCATCCGAAATGGCTCCTCTCCAATATCAGGAGGCTGGAGGTTGGGGAGCGGTGGCTTCCGACACTGGGCGTACTGAAGATCCTTGGCGGGGTTGGACTGCTCGCCGGCATCGGCGTTCCGCAGATTGGCGTTGCTGCTGCAGCCGGGCTCGTTGTGTATTTTATTGGTGCCATGATCACCGTTCTGCGTGCTCGCTGGTACGCGAATCTGCCCTTTCCGCTCACGTGGCTGGCGCTTGCTGCCGGCTCGTTCGTGTTCTACCTGCTCGCTTCCTGAAGACGAACAGACGCAACCACCGGAGGCCGTCAATTGCCAGAACCTGGAACAGACATTGTCAGCCAACGCAAACCGCGCCAGAATTTCCGGAATTAGCGTGCCAGAATTTCCGGAACCCACAAGGGGTAAGGGATTGTCGTTCAAGGGCCTCTTTACAGGTGTCGATCGGCATGCTTCCCCTGGCGTCAGTTGGCTAACCTCGCGCGCCGGGACGCCATGGCACTGCACGGTCTCCTTACTGATTCGATGGGCGGGGAGACTGTGCTGCTCACCGATGACCAGGCGAACTCGGCGGCGATCCGGGAGGAATTCCGCAAGCTTGAGGCCGCGTCTCCCGATGACGTTGTCGTGATCGCCTTTTCAGGCCACGGTTCGGAGACACACCAGATCGTTACGTACGATACCGATCCGTACGGTCTCAAAGGGGCAACAATTTCGCTGACGGCCCTTGGTGAGTGGTGCGCGCGTATTCAGTGCCGTCGACGGCTCATCGTGCTCGATTGCCGTTTCTCGGGCGGAATGGGAGCGAAGGCTCTTCAGGTTGAGGTGCGAGAACGCTCTCCGGAGTCCGTCGATGCGGAGCTGACCACAAGGGGCTTCGTAAAGCTCAGATCTCCGCCTGGGAGATTCCGAACCCATACCTTTCGGAACAGCCGAATCGGGCCGATTCAGCTCCTGATTCTGCTGGGTTTATCAGGCCAGCAGCGGCGACCCTTTTGGAGCAGCGCCGGCGGCGACTGACCGACTTGCCAGGAGGTCTCCGCCTTCAGGGAGTCCGATTCCTCGCTCATGCCCGCACTACTCCAGGAAGCGGCTGGCTCCGAGCGATGCAATGAGAGCAGGTCAAAAAGTCAGAATGAGGACCGCAGCGGGATCTTTGTTTCGGATGCCCACTGCGGCGAATTGAATAACGGCGGGTTCTGGCCTATTTGATTGGCTGCCCTCCCGGGCTGTCGTTGAAGACGGGATCGCCGCAGATGATGCCGCGGCCGTTCATGCCAAGATAGACGCGTCCGTAAACGCGAGGGTCGGCCTGAATGAGGGTGGGTCCCCCGTACTGGTGCAGAGCGTCGTTAATGCGGATCCAGGATTTGCCGTTGTCGTCGGAGCGGTAGATGGCCATGGCGTCCGTTGGCGAGGCTTCTCCGTAGAGGAATACGGACTGCGTATGGCTCCGGGGCGGGGCCGCACCGACCGCAACAGAGTTCGCATAAGGTACATTAGCAAGCTGTGTCCAGGTGATGCCGCCGTTGGCAGAGTGCCAGAGACCATTGCTGCCGAGCGGCAGCCAGACATCTCCGGCTTTGGCGAAGTTCACGTCGACAACGCCGCAGCCGGAACCGTAGCAGCCGGCGCTGGAAGGCAAAGCGGTGTTGCTGACCTGCGTAAAAACAGCGATGCCGTGGGTGGGGTCGACGGTAGTGCTGTAGAAGGAGCCGCCGGAGCTGCCACTGGCGTAGGCATAGAAGACCTGCGGAGCGACTTTGTCCGCATAAACGGGTACGGACCGGGGCAAGCCGGTCGAGGCGATCCAGGTTGTGCCGTCATCGACGGAGAACTGCGCTGCCGAATTCCGGAAATCGCTCCACATGACTGTGGTTCCGCTGGCATCCGCCGCGACAATACCACCATTGCTCGCGTTGCTCGCACCGCTGGCGCAGGTTGGGAATGGCATCCAGCTTGCTCCGTTGTTCGTGGAATAAGCCCCGTACGTGCACGGGACCGTGGAGGCAGAGGCGGGCGACTGGGCGCGGACGATAAAGTTCGGAGCTTGTCCGGCCCAGTCCAGACTGCCGACGCTTGTGGCAACCGGGTTGGTATACATGCCGGCCTGCGGGGAGACGTTGAGACCAACGTGGCGGAATCCGCCGATGTCCCCGACGCCGCTGAGCAGATGGGCTCCGGAGGATGGGCTGATCAGGGCGAGGACGGCGGTTTCCTCAATGCCTCTGGCCTCGACGCTCCAGGTGGGCGAGGTTCCTGTGAGGGCGGCATCAACGTTATACGTGCCATAAATGGTGGCGCCGGTGCCATACATCAAATGGTGCGGATTGAAGGGATCGATGAGCAGGGCCGACATCCACCAGCCGAATTTGGCGGAGGGGTAGGGCGAGTTGGGGTAACTCGTGTTGCCGAAGGTGAGGTACGGCGAGGTGGGGGTGTAGACGCTGGGGCTGAAGTAGTAATTGCCGTAGGGCGGGCCGTCGTCTCCGGTGTTCGACGTGACGAGGCCGAGGTTGGTCCAGGTGCTGCCGCCATCCTGCGAGAGGTAGACGGTGTCGACGGGATACCAGCGATCCATGGTGCTGACCGCGATGGTGCCGGAAGAATTGGGATCCTGCGTGAGGCCGGCAAATCCGCCGAGGGGACCGGACTGGAAGGGCGCGTCGATGGGCGGGGTGATGTTGGTCCAGGATTTGCTGGAGGGGTCATATTTCTCGACGATGCCGTAGTTCATCACGTCAGGTCCGGGCTGGTCGTCGAAATTGACGTAGAGGTCCCCGTCGGGATTGATGACAGCACGCTCGGGTGCGGGCGCGTGGGTTCCGGCACGGACGGAGAAAGGCCAGGCGAGAGGCTGACCGGCCAGCGCGGACCAGGTGGATCCGTCGTTGGTGCTGACGTAGACAGTGGATGTGGTGTAGACGCCGACGTAGAGCGTGCCGGCGTGGTGCGGGTCAAACAGGACCCACTGAACGCCGAAGTTATCCGGGGAGGAAGTCACGGGGAAGCTCGCGACCTGGGTCCAGGTCCGAGCGTAATTTTCGCTGACCCAGAGACCGTTCAGGCGGGTGCCCATGAACAGCTCGTTCGGCCTGAAAGGGTTGACGGCGAGGCGTTCACCGGCGGCGCGACCATCGCAGTTGGAACACATTTCAAAAGGCGCGGAATAAGTCTGGAAAGTGGCCCCGCGGTCACTGGAGACGAGGAAGGCGCAGCAGTTGGGGTACTCGTACATGCCGGCCGCGATGTACAGGCGGCTGGGATTGGTGGGATCGAGGGCAATGCTTTCGGGTCCGTTGAGATTGTACTGGTCGGGCGAATGGAAGTCGGTAAGGGGCATCCAGGTCTGGTTCGAGGCGTTCCAGCGGTAGACGCTGCCGATGTCCGTACGGGCGTAGATGAGGCCGGGTTCGGCGGAACTGGCGACCAGGCCGGGAACGTAGCCACCGGCGACGATGGTGACGGGCTGGAATCGGTACGTCTCGGAGGTCTGCGCGACGAGTGAACGGGACGCACCGAGCATCAGGATAAGCGGGAGGAGGATGAGCCAGAGTTCGCGACCGAAAAGGCGGATGCGCAACTGGCGGACAGACGAACAGATGAAGAACATGGCGTGTCTCCTTTCGGGGGTGAAAGTGACTGGTCCCGAACTGCACGAGGCAGGACCGGAACCGCATGGCCTTGTCGTCCAGTGAGTTGGAGAGTTGGTGTAAACGCCGGTATCAATCGGTTTACTGATGGCGAACTTGTCTGCCAAGGAGGGTGTATCACTGGGCATACGAGAGTGTCAAACGGGATGGCGGGGCAGCCAGATCGAACGGACGGCCAACGAGATAGATGTCGGCAAACGGGCATCTCGCCGGGGTTCTTCGTCCGCAGCAAAGAGAATTTCCTGCGCGCGGAGGCACATCTGCTTGCCCCGCGATGCTCCTGTCGGGTCGACCGCTGCAGTCCTCCGCGCCGGCATCACAGCAGCGAGGAGCGCGAGCGCAAAGACGCCAGGCGCCGACGGTACCAGCACGGCGGGATCAGACGGGCTCACCTGGAGGGGGAACGCTGCGCACAAAATCCGCCGCGAACGCGGCTCCCACCAACTCGATGGCCGCTCCTGCTTCGCTCCGGAGATCAGCACCAGACGCACGATGTTCCCGTGCTGCCAGCCCAGCGCGATGCGCATCGCCAATCTGGACAGCGGTGCAGTTACATACGTAATGCACGAAAGTACTATGCAGCTGGAACTGCGCAGTTCTATGGCAATCGTACTGCCGGGCTATTGGATTGACTGCGGCTTCCAACTACTCTCAACTTTTCGCCGCAAACAGGAAATTACGAGTCGATAGCCGTGAAGCGGTAAATAAAAACCCTGAGTTCGATGTTGTGGAAAGGAACGCAATTCCCCATGAAAGTGCTTACTGCCTGCCTGCGCGCTGTTCTCAATTTCTTTGCGGAGATTCTGTTCGGCTGCAGTCATTCGAGGCTGACGCGCCCGTTTACTCTCGACGATGAAACCTATGAAGTGTGCCTGGACTGCGGGAAACAGATCTATTATTCCGCGCAGGAGATGCGACCACTGACGCCACGGGAAGTGCGGCGGATGAAGGCGGCGCAGGCCGGTGAGGTGAAGGTGATGCCGTCGCGGCCACAGCTGGCTCCTGCGGGAGAGCAGAACACCCATGTCGCGGCGTGATATTCATTGTTAGCCGGCGTGCACCTGACAGACGTCTCCGGCAGCAGCGCGCTTACGGCATATCCCCTTCCGACGGAAGCGGGCCCTGATGTATTGCGCTTTCGCGGCGCGGCATTTCCCGGGAGTGCGTTGCTCAAACTTCAGGATTGGCAGACTTCAGCGCCCCGTTGAGAGGCGCAGAGCGCCTTAAGACCCTCGTTGACCTTCCCACCTGCGCGCCCTGCCTCGGCGCGCTTAAATTGCTTGCCGTGCCCCAGGGGCACTGAAAACACAGGACGCAGTCAGAAGAGGCCCGCTCATGCAAATGTCACGGCGCAATTTCTTCGGAAGGGGAATCGGCGCGGCGGCGGCAGCCGGATTCTCTCAGATGACATTCGCAAAAGAGGCGTACGCCAGCGGTTCGGATTCCGCGCCTCACGAGACGCACGATTACCAAAGCTCCATCGAGAACGCCTTCACCTTTCAGAACACCATGATGGACGCTTACGCCACTGGCGATACCCTGCGCCTCATCCAGAGCTATTCGGATCAGTCCGGCCTGCTTCCCACGGCGATGACCTGTGACAACGCCGTCTCGATCCACGCCTGTCTCCTGCGCGGGCAGGAAGACGACCTTGCCCGCGCCGAAGTTCTCGGCAACGGACTCCTGTACGCCCGGGCCAATAATTTCCCGTTCGCCGACGGCCGCTTCGCGCAGGGCAATTTCGTGAACTCACCGTCTTCCAGTGGCGCCTACATCACTCCCGCTGCTGCACCCTTCTGCTTCTATACCAGCGCCGCAGGCGATCAGGCATGGGCAGGAATGGCACTGGCCCAGCTCTATCGCCGCACCGGACAGCGCAAATACCTCAACTCCGCTCTGCTCGTTGCCAACTGGATCGTCGTCAATACCTACAATACCGCGGGATTCGGGGGATATTCCTTCGGAACCATCATCGATCAGTACAACCAGTCGGAGCCGTCCCCCGACGGCCAATCCACCGAGCACAACATCGACACCTGCGCATTCTTCACCATGCTCGACGAGCTCACGAATCACGGAAAAGCCAATAACGGATCCTCCTGGGCCAGTCTCGCCCGGCATGCCCTGAGCTTCGTCCTGGCCATGTACAACTCCGCTGGCGGTTACTTCTACACCGGAACCGACAGCACTGGGGGTCCGGTCACGCCCACTCCCATCCCCGAAGATTGCCAGAGCTGGTCCTACCTTGCATTACTCGACAACCGCTACAGGCAGACCATCGACTGGGCGCTGGCCAATCTCCGGACCACCGACACCCCATCCTCAGCGAACAGCGATCTCACAGGCAGTGAAACGATCACCGGAATGGTCTTCGATACCGCCAGCCTCTCCCCCGGCATCGCCGGCTGCGATCCCCATGCCGTGTGGCTCGAAGGCACAGCCCACACCATTGCTGCCCTGATTGCCCGTGCCTCGGCCGGGAACGAGAACGTCGCCGCGCGCTTCCATGACATCCGGCAATCCCCTGCTTTCCTCGCCAACTGCCGTGCCGCTCAGTCGGAACTCGGAGCGGGCCAGACCGTGAACGGCGAGCCCATTGCGCAAGGCGAGGGACTCCTCGCCTCAACCAGCCTTATGGACACGGGGTTCGGATACACCTACGGCCCATTGCTCCACGTCGGAGCCACGGGCTGGTATCTCCTCGCCGCCCTGGGCGGAAATCCGTTTCAGCCCGGGTATTTCAGCAAACCTCGGGGGCAGGAATTCCACGCAGCCATCCCCCCAATGGGAAAGCGCTGCCAGACGCTTTCTTGATGCGCTGGACAGCGGCCAAACCGGAATTTCCGGACCGCTGCATGGGTGTCTCGGTTTTCCCGGGCGCTTTCGAATCCTGACGAGCACCTCAGAGATTTGGACTAAACCGCGCTTCGCGGGCAGGTGCGAAGAAGTGTGATCCGGCAGCGCGATTTGCATGCTGCACGCCATCAGAGCCAGCGCGGCGATCGGAACTTTTCTGCGCGGGTCGACGTCGAAGCCGACACCAGATTGCTCCACTGCAATGAATCTCCATAAAGCAACTGCCTCGCCAAATCCCCGCCCGGTTTAGTCCAAATCGCCGTATCGACACTGCTCCCAGCCGGAAGTCCGGCAACCGCACATCTCTGCACCCCGAGCACCTTCGATGCGGTGCTGTAGACTTGGCGCTCGTGAGCGTGGAGCTGGAATGGAACCAGGGTCTCACCAGCTCCCCTAACCATTGACAGCCAATGCATAGACACTCTATGGTGGGATGCCATGGGCAAAGCAGAACTGATACCGGGAACTCTCGACATGTTGATCCTGACGACGCTGAAACGGACCCCTCTGCACGGTTATGCGATCGCGCAGTCGATCAGAAGGATTTCGGATGATGTGCTGACCGTGGAAGAAGGCTCGCTCTATCCGGCGCTGCAGCGGCTGCTGCTGCGCGGCTGGGTCAAAGCAGAGTGGAGGAAGACGGAGACCAATCGGAGGGCCCGGTTCTACCGGCTCACGGCAGCGGGGAGAAAGCAACTGGGGCTGGAGGTGTCGCAGTTCCGGCAGATGATGGCGGCGATCGGCCGCGTGCTGGAAGACGCCGGGGAGATGGGATGAACGTGCCGCGGAGATTGCTGAAGAAGCTGGCGACCCTGATGGGGCGGACGCAGTTCGATGGGGAGCTGGACGAGGAGATGGCATTCCATCAGGGGCAGATCGAAGAGGAGCTGCGCGAACGGGGGATGAACGCTCAAGAAGCGCACTACGCGGCCATACGCCAGTTTGGCAATACCACGCGGATGAAGGAGCGGAGTCACGAGCTGATGGACCTGGGCATGGAAACGGTGGTGCAGGATGTGCGCTTCGCACTGCGGCAGATGAAGAGGAATTCCGGATTCGCGGTAACGGCGGTTTTGGTCCTGGCGCTGGGGATCGGGGCGAGCGCTGCCATTTTTGGATTTGTGGATGCGGCGCTGATCCGTCCGCTTCCGTATACGCAGCCGAACCGGCTGGTGGTGCTTTATGAGACCACGACGATGGGGAAGCGGTACCACCTTTCCTATCTGGATTACCTGGACTGGAAGCGGGAAAATACTGTTTTCCAGTCGCTGGATGTTTACGCGCCGTACGGGTTTACGCTGAAGACGCCGGAGGGGCTCGAGGCGGTAAGCGGAACCCGCGTCAGCACCGATTTCTTCCGCGACCTTGGGGTCGTTCCCGTGCTCGGACGCGATTTTCGGCCGGGCGAGGATCAGACTTCCGCGGCTCGGGTGGCTGTCCTGAGTTATTCGACATGGCAGACGCGGTATGGCCGACGAAAGGACGTACTCGGACAAACGGTCGTTCTGGATGGCAGTCCGAACGAGATTATCGGCGTGCTGCCGAAAAGCTTTCATTTTGCTCCGGCGGCGCCTTCGGAGTTCTGGACGACAGAGCGTGCTTCCAACGAATGCGAGCAGCTTCGGGACTGCCACAATCTCATCGGAGTGGCTCGATTGAAGCCGGGGGTTTCATTGCAGGCTGCATTTGCCGACATCCGGACGATTGCCGCACGATTGGCACGCCAATATCCGACAGATGACCTGAATCGAGGCGCGTACATGATGACGCTGACGGATGTGGTCGTAGGCAACACCCGGCCAATTCTGCTGGCGCTTCTCAGCGGGGCCGCGCTGCTTCTGTTGATTGCGACGGTGAACGTGGCCAGCTTGTTGCTGGTGCGGTCGGAGAGCCGCAGACGGGAGACGGCCGTGCGCGGAGCGCTGGGAGCGTCTCCCGCGCGCCTGGTGCGCCAGTTTGTTGCCGAGGGCCTGACGCTGGTTGCCCTTTCGAGCGTCCTCGGTGTGGCGGGAGCCTGGGGAGTCATGCAATTACCCGTGCGCCTGATTCCGAAGGACCTCCTTGCCAGGATGCCTTACCTGCAGGGACTGGGGCTGAATCTGCATATCGTTGTTTTTGTCGGCGGGATTTTGCTGGGAACGGGGACGATCTTTTCACTGACGCCTGCGCTGCGTCTTTCCCCGGGCGATTTACGCGAAGGGCTGACCGGCGGCAGTCGCAGCTTTGCGGGCGTTGCGTGGCGGCGCCTCGGCCGGAATCTTGTGGTCGTGGAACTGACCGTCGCCGTCGTGCTGCTGGTGAGTGCGGGCCTGCTGGGTAAGAGCTTCTACCAGTTGCTGCACAGCGAAATCGGGCTGCAGCCCGATCGTCTGGCTACGTTGCAGGTGAGCGCACAGGGCGCGGCTTATGCGAAGGATGCGCAGGTGATTGCGCTGGAACGGGAGATTCAGCAGAGAATCTCGGAACTGCCCGGCGTGCGGTCGGTGGCGTTGACAAGCACGCTGCCGCTGGGGGACGGAGACAACGCTGAGAACTATTGGATCGTCGGCCGGCCCTATCACGGCGAACAGAACGAGATTCTCGACCGCGAGGTCAGCTACGACTACTTTTCCACAGTCGAGGCCCAATTGCTGCGGGGCCGCTACTTCCGCGAGGACGAGGATGAATCAAAGCCCCTGGTGGCGATCATCAATGAGCGAATGGCGCAGCGGTATTTTCCGGGGGAGGATCCCCTGGGTCAGCAGATTTACGAGCAGGGAGATGAAAAGCAGCACATCGAAATCGTCGGAGTGGTGAACGATATCCAGGAAGGGCAGCTGAACGCTGCTCCAGGACCGGCTGTCTATCTGCCCTTCAGGCAGAACCCATCGAAGGACTTTGCAGTAGTTGTGCGCACGCGGCAGGACGCGGATGCGATGCTCCCGATGATGACGGCGACGGTGCACAGGATTGATCCGGGATTGGCGACGTACGATCCGAGCACGATGCGAGAACGGATTCATGATTCACCGGCGGCTTATCTGCACCGTTCCGCGGCGTACCTGGTGGGAGGGTTCGCAGCGCTGGCGCTGGTGCTGGGGGTGGTGGGGCTGTACGGGGTGATCTCGTATACGGTGAGCCAGAGGACGCGGGAGATTGGCGTGAGAATGGCGCTGGGCGCAGAGCGCGGCAGTGTGCAGTGGATGGTGCTCCGGGAGGCGGCGCGGCTGACAGCACTGGGACTAACGGCGGGGGTGGTGTGCGCCGTTGGGGCTGCGGCACTGATGCGGAGTCTGCTGTTTGGGGTGGAGCCGTGGGATTTTTGGACGCTGGCGGGAGTGTCGGCGGTGCTGGGGAGCTTCGCGCTGCTGGCGAGTTTTCTGCCGGCGCGCCGCGCGGCTCGAGTGGATCCGATGGACGCGCTCCGGGTCGAGTGAATCCGGAATCCGGATTTCGAACTGCTGCGCAACAGCGGAGAACCCTCACCCGCCTGTATTTCGGAGTCGCCGCACTGCTGAACGCTGATAAGCAATCAGGGCATCATGGACTTCCTGAAAGGCGGTCAGAACGGTGGCCTGACGGGCGATCATTGACTGCTGCTGCTCGGAGCGGCCACGACGCAGGATTCAACATCGGCGGCGTATACTGCGGGAACGTGAATATGACCTCATATTCATCTATTGCACCGCGGCGGATCCCGCAGCAGAAACGCGGCGAGCGCCGCGTCAGTGGCTTTCTGCGCGCTGCATCATTGGTAATGGCCGAGACGGGATTTGAGCGCGCCACCATGACGGCGATTGCCGCGCGCGCGCATTCCTCCGTAGGTTCGCTGTATCAGTTCTTCCCCAACAAGCTGTCCCTGGCGGAAGCTCTGCGAAATCAGTACATCCGGAACATTGAGCAATCCTGGATAGCGCTTAGCCGCCAGGCTGCGGCCATGAATGCCACCGGCCTCACCTCTCGGCTGGTGGAATTGCAGGTTGAAATCATGAAGAATCATCCTGTCCTGCTCACACTGCTGGACATACCTCCGATTTCCCATGCGCGGCGCGAACTGATTCGAACCCGAATTGCCGAGGTGCTGACTGAACATCAGCCTCGGATGTCGAGGACTACGGCGCTGCGCATTGCCTCCATCGTCCAGCAGATCAGCCGAGGGATGCTCAGCCTGTATGGGAAGGCCTGCGGCAGCGAGAGAATCGCGATCATCAGGGAATTCAAACTGGTTTTGACAGGCTATCTGGTGCCCAAACTGAAGGCATGAAGATTTGGACCCGGCCCGGCCATGCGGGATCCTCAACATCGCACTGCGCCGGAACGGAAGGGAGAACGGATTGAGCGACACGTACCTCGGCCCATGGAAAACGGCTGGCCTCCTGTTCGGCATCTTCGGGAGCCTCTCGTGCGTCGGCTGCGCAAGGACGTCTGCATCCAAAGCGCCGCCTCCGCCGCTCACCGTTCAGGTGGCGAGCGTCGTCGAGAAAAATGTTCCTGTTTCCAGCGAATGGGTGGGGACGCTGGAGGGCTACGTCAACGCTCAGATTCAGCCCCAGGTCACCGGCTACATCATCCGGCAGGACTATCGCGAGGGGTCTTACGTTCATCAGGATCAGGTTCTGTTTGAGATCGATCCGCGCCCGTTTCAGGCGACCCTCGATCAGGCGAAAGCGCAACTCGCCGAGGCCCAGGCTGCGGTTGGCGAAGCCACGCTGAACGTGAACCGGGACATTCCCGAAGCAGAGGCTCACGCGATTCCGCAAATGCAGCTCGAGACGGACCGGCAACAGAAGCTGGGAGCGGAAGCAACGGTGAAAGCCGCTGAGGCTGCTGTCGAACAGGCGCAACTGAATCTCGGTTACACCAGGGTTCGCTCCCTGATCGGCGGGATCGCCGGCATTGCTCAGGTCCAGGTGGGCAACCTGGTCTCCCCGACGACGGTTCTCACCGGCGTTTCCCAGGTGAACCCAATCAAGGCGTATTTCGAGATCAACGAGGATGACTGGTTGCGGATGGCGGGAAGAATCGGCTCGGGCGACCTGAATTCCTCCCGCGCGCAGTCCATCCCCCTTACGCTGATCCTGCCCAACGGACAGACCTACCGCTATCCGGGGAGGATTCTCTTTGCCGACCGGGCCATGAATCTGCAAACGGGAACGCTCGAGATCGTCGGGGCATTTCCCAACCCTCAGCGCATTCTCCGGCCGCAGGAGCCAGCCACACTTCGCGCGATCACCGAAGTGGAGCAGCATGCTCTTCTGGTTCCCCAGCCTGCGGTGATGCAGCTGCAGGGGAGCTATCTGGTCGCAGTGGTGGGCCCCGACAATCGCATCGGCATTCGCAGCGTTCAGGTGGGGCCGCAGGTGGGAACCCTGTGGGTGATCACCCATGGGCTCGAAGGCGGTGACCGCGTGGTTGCGGTGGGTGCGGAGAAGGTGAAGGCGGGAATGGTGGTCAAGCCTGTGCCCTACCGTGCAGCGGCGGGGGAAAACTGATCGATGTCCAGATTCTTCATCAATCGCCCGATCGTCGCCATTGTGATTTCTGTTCTGACGGTGATTCTGGGCATCATTACGGTCCTTCGTCTCCCGGTTGCGCAGTTTCCTGATATCACCCCTCCTGAGGTCAAGATCCAGGCCACCTTCACCGGCGCCGACGCCCAAACGCTCGCCGAGTCGGTGGCTACGCCGATTGAGGAGCAGATCAGCGGCGTGGACAACATGAACTACATGTGGTCCGTCAACGCGACCTCCAATGGTCAGACGACGATGACCGTGGACTTCGCCGTCGGTACGGATCCGAACACCGATTTGATCCTGACGCAGGAGCGCGAGACCGAGGCTGCCGCTGAATTGCCGGCGCAGGTGGCCCAATATGGCGTGACCATCCAGAAATCCACCCATAACCCGCTGATGCTCCTTGCCCTGTATTCCCCGAAGGGCACGCATGACGCACAGTTTCTGGCGAACTACGCTTACATCAACCTCGACGATCCCATCTCGCGCGTGCCCGGCGTGGCCAACGTTCAGGTTTTTGGGGCCGGCCAGTATGCGATGAGGGTCTGGCTGGACCCCGAAAAGCTGGCCAGGCTGGGAATCACAGCTTCCGATGTCATCAACGCGGTGGAGTCGCAGAATACGGTGAATCCGGCCGGGCAGATCGGCGGCGAGCCCGTGCCGCCCGGTCAGCAATATACGTATCCCGTCCTCGCGCAGGGACGCCTGGTGACCGCCGAACAGTTCGGCAACATTATCGTGCGCGAAAATCCCAACGGCGGCGTGGTGCGCCTCAGCGATGTGGGGAAGACCGAGCTGGGAACGCAGTATTACACGCTCATGGGCCGCCTGAACGGAAAGCCGAGCGCGGTCATCGCCGTATTCCCGTTGCCCGGCGCGAACGCGATCGATACGGCCAACGGCGTCAGGGCGCTGATGTCCCAATGGAAAGCGCGCTTCCCTCAGGACATGGCCTATGCGGTATCGCTCGACACGACCAGGGCCGTCACCGAAGGCATCAGGGAAATCGTTATCACGCTTGTGCTCGCCATCGCCCTGGTGATTCTGGTGGTCTATGTCTTCCTGCAGGGCTGGCGCGCCACGCTCATTCCGCTTCTCGCCGTGCCGGTCTCCCTGATTGGCACCTTCATCCTGTTCCCGGTCTTCGGCTATTCCATCAACACCCTCACCATGTTCGGTCTGGTGCTGGCCATCGGTCTGGTGGTGGACGACGCCATCGTGGTGGTCGAAGTCGTGGAGCGCCACATTGAAGAAGGCCTGGCGCCCAGGGATGCCGCTCTGAAGGCGATGGAAGAAATCTCCGGTCCGGTGATCGGCATCGCGCTCGTTCTCTCCTCCGTCTTTATCCCCACGATATTTGTTCCCGGAATCACCGGGCAGCTCTACAAGCAGTTCGCTCTGACGATTGCGGTATCTGTGATCATCTCGGCCTTTAACGCGCTGAGTCTGAGCCCTGCTCTGGCCGCGATGCTGCTGCGGCCGCACAAGTCACGCGGCCCTCTGGGCTGGTTCTTCGATCGCTTTGATCGGGCGTTTACGAGCGGGCGGGATTTCTACATTCGCGTGTCGCGACAATTGATTCGTAAAAGCGTGCTCGCCATGGTGCTGCTGGCGCTGTGCGTGCTGGGCGCGGTTTTCTTCTGGCAGCGAATGCCCTCGGGCTTTTTGCCCATTGAGGACGAGGGCTATGTTTTCGTGAACATGCAGCTCCCGCAGGACGCTTCCCTCCAGGAAACCAGCGCGGATGCGCGCGTGGTAGAGCAGATCCTTGCCCGGACGCCCGGCATCCGGTATGTCACCAGCGTGATCGGCTTCAGCCTGCTGAGCTACGTTCAGACCACTTACAATGCCTTCTTCTTTGTGGTCGAAAAGCCGTGGAACCAGCGAACGAAACCGGACGAGCAATATCAGGTCATCGTCCACCACCTAAACGAAGTGCTCCCGCGGCTTCCGCAGGGCACCGTCTTCGCATTCTCCCCGCCGGCCATTCCCGGTGTGGGCACTTCCGGCGGCGTCACCATGGTCCTCGAAGATCGCAGCGGCCGGGGCATTCCCTGGCTGGCAGACAACGTGAACAGGTTCCTGGCTGCCGCTCGCAAGCGTCCGGAAATCGCCAGCATCAGCACCTCTTTCAATCCCAGCGTGCCGCAGGAATTTGTGGACGTAGACCGCGACAGGGCGATGAAACTCGGCGTTCCGATTGCCGACATCTACCAGACCATCCAGACCTTCATGGGCGGTTATTTCGTGAACTACTTCAACCGCTTCGGCCGGCAGTGGCAGGTCTATGTGGAAGGCGCGGGACCTTACCGGACCAGCACCGCCGATCTGAACCGGTATTACGTGCGCAACGACCTCGGACAAATGGTCCCGTTATCGGCGCTGGCCCGGTTCGAGCCGCGCTATGGGCCGGAATTCATCATGCATTTCGACGAATACAATGCTGCCGAGCTGAATGCCAGCGCGGCGCCCGGTTACAGCTCCATGCAGGCCATGGCGACTCTGGAACGGGTCTTCAGAGAGTCCATGCCGCAGGGTATGGGGTACGACTGGATGGACATGTCATACCAGGAACAGAAAGCGCAGAACGGCGTTTCGCCGATGACCATCTTTGCGATGTCCTTCCTGTTCGTCTTCCTGATCCTGGCCGCGCTCTATGAAAGCTGGTCGCTGCCCTTCAGCGTGCTGCTTTCGACGCCCATTGCCGTCCTGGGCGCGTTCGGCATGTTGTATTTGCGGCGCCTGGTGGACATGGCGATCATGCCCCCGTACATGGTCGGCCTTGAAAACGACGTTTATGCGCAGATCGGCCTGGTTATGCTGATCGGACTCGCAGCCAAGAATGCCATTCTGATCGTCGCCTTCGCCAAAGGGCAGTATGACAAGGGGCGGCCACTGGCGGAGGCCGCCCTCGAAGGAGCGCGGTTGCGGCTGCGGCCGATTCTGATGACGTCGTTCGCATTCATCCTCGGGGTCGCGCCGCTCTGGGTAGCCTCCGGGGCCGGGGCCGTTTCGCGGCAGATTATGGGTACCACCGTCATTGGCGGCATGATCGGAGCAAGTCTCATCGGCATCTTTTTCGTTCCGGTTATTTTCTGCGTCGTTGAAAAAGCAGCTGGCGCCCACAGGACGCAGACCTCACCGGGAGGAGGCGAATGATGCGTTATTCTCGCTTTCTCCTCACTTTGGCGGCGTGCGGGTTGCCGGCCGGGTGTATGGTGGGCCCGCAGTATCATCGCCCTGCCGTCGCGGTTCCCCCGGCTTATCGCGGCCGGTCCACAACTTCTTCGCCACAGCCGGGCACCGCGTCTCTGGGCAACCAGAAGTGGTGGGCGGTATTTCACGATCCTGTACTGCAGCAACTCATTCGCACGGCCCTGCAGCAGAATTACGACGTGCGGATCGCCGCAACCCGTGTGCTCCAGGCGCAAGCCGAAGTCGGCATCACGCGGGCGAACGGGTTTCCGATGGTGTCCGCCGGCGTTCAGGCGCTCAGCCAGAATAATCCCAAAATCAGCAGCGCCTTCCCGGCGTATGAGGTGAACGCCGGCGAAGTCGATCTGTCCGCGATCTGGAATCTCGACTTCTGGGGGAAATACCGAAGAGAGACGCAGGCTGCCCGCGATCAGCTTCTGGCGACGGAATGGGGCCGTCAGTCCGTGATTGCTTCCGTCGTATCCAGTGTGGCTGCCGATTACTTCCAGCTTCGCGAACTCGATCTGGCGCTTGCCATTTCGAAGCGCACCCTGGCCTCCCGACAGGACTCCCTCCGTCTCACTCATGTGCTGGAGGTTCATGGCTCGGCCTCAATGCTCGATCTGCGCCAGGCCGAAGAACTGGTCGACACGGCAGCGGAGCAGATCCCGGACCTGCAACGGCAGATTCAGCAGGAGGAGAATGCGATCAGCGTTTTATTGGGAGAGAATCCCGGACCAGTCGCTCGCGGCCTGACCCTGACCGCGGAGCCGCTTCCGGCCGCGGTGCCTGCCGGTCTGCCCTCTGAGCTTCTCGACCGACGCCCCGATGTCCGGCAGGCCGAGGCCAGTCTGATGGCCGCCAATGCGGACATAGGGGTTGCCAGGGCCGACTTTTTCCCCGACATTTCCCTGACCGGCACCGCAGGCCTCGAAAGCTACGCGCTGAACAGCCTGTTCACCACAAACGCCGGTCTCTGGAACGGTGTGGCCTCGGTGACGCAGCCCGTCTTTGAAGCCGGCGTGCTGCGTTCGGGAATGCGGCTGGTTCGGGCGCAGGAGGAGCAGATGCTGCTGACCTATAAACAAACGATCATCGACGCGTTTCAGCAGGTTTCTGACGCCCTCGTCGCCTTTCAGAAGGATCGGGAATTCCGCGAGCAGCAGGAGAAGCTGACCTTCGCGGCCGCCGACGCTGACCGGCTCTCGAAGATTCTGTATCGCCATGGCGGGGCGAGTTATCTTCAGGTGCTGACCAGCGAAACGAACTACTTTGCCGCGGAACTGACCCTGGCGCAGGCGGAACTGAACGAGCGGCTCGCACTGGTTCAGCTGTATAACGCGCTCGGTGGAGGCTGGCAGCAGTAGATTCCATGCGCATCCGGAAAACACCGGCCTGATGAATTTGCCTGATGGATGTGATCGAAGGCGCCGTGCTTTGCAGCACCTGAATTGATGGGCCGGTTTGCCTCAACTGCGAAATCCGAACGCTTTGGTTTCGTGACGATCGGGCGCGCACGGGACGGGCTGGCTCGAGGGTGGAATGCGGCTGGTTTGACAGTCCAATTCAGCAAGGTCTAGAACTGAGCTCCTGGAGATCCGACGTCCTTCCGAGCGGAGCATTCGTTCCTCTGCATGGCGGAGCCCTGAGCGCGCTCCCGGAAGGCATCTGGCGGATCGGGCAGGTTTTAGCGTCTCATAAGAGAACGTGCAGTGTTTTTGTGCGGGGCGTGGAGCCAGCCGGTGACACGAGCCCCGGCGGATGGCACCTGACTGCTTGAGCGAACCGGCAAGGAGAGTTTCCTGTGTGTCTGGCGATTCCCGGCAGGGTGGCGGAGGTCTTCACGCATGAGGGCCTGCACCTGGCCCGCGTCCAGTTTGGCGGCGTGACGCGCGAGGCGTGTCTGGACTACGTTCCGGACACCCGGGTGGGCGATTACGTGCTGGTGCATGTCGGCTTCGCGATCAGCCGCGTGGACGAGGAGGAAGCGCGGCGGACGTACGAGGCGCTGGCCGAGCTGGATCTGCCTGGGGAGCTGGAGATTCCTGAGGTGAAGGAACCCGCGGGAGGCGCCGCATGAAGTACCTGGATGAATATCGCGATGGCGATATCGCCGCGAAGCTGGTGGAGCGGATTCACAAAGTCCGGACCAGGCCGTGGGTGATCATGGAAGTCTGCGGCGGGCAGACCCACTCGATCGTGAAGAACGGGATCGATCACCTGCTGCCAAAGGGCGTCGAACTGGTGCACGGGCCTGGATGCCCGGTATGCGTCACGCCGCTGGAGATGATCGACAAGGCGCATGCCATTGCGCGCCGTCCCGAGGTCATCTTCTGCTCCTTTGGCGACATGCTGCGCGTGCCCGGCTCCGACGGCGATCTGTTCAGCATCAGGTCGCGCGGCGGCGATGTGCGGGTGGTGTATTCGCCGATCGACTGCCTGAAAATTGCCAGGGCCAATCCGGAGAAGCAGGTGGTGTTCTTCGCCATTGGATTCGAGACGACGGCGCCGGCGAATGCCATGCTGGCGTGGCAGGCTCGACGGATGGAGCTGAAGAACATCTCGCTGCTGGTGTCGCACGTGCTGGTGCCGCCGGCCATTGAAGCGGTGCTGAGCTCTGCGCAGAATCGCGTGCAGGGATTCCTTGGACCGGGCCATGTGTGCGCGGTGGTGGGCTATACGGAGTACGAGCCTCTGGCACAGCGGTTTCATGTGCCGATCGTGGTGACCGGGTTTGAGCCGCTGGACATTCTGGAAGGCGTGCTGATGGTGATCGAACAACTGGAGCAGGGACGCGCGCAGGTCGAGAACCAGTATTCGCGGGTGCTGGCGCGGGAGGGGAATCGTCCGGCGCAGGAGCTGATCGCGAAAGTGTTTGAGGTGAACGACCGCAAATGGCGCGGGGTAGGCATGATTCCGCGGAGCGGGTTTCATCTGCGGGCGGAGTTTCGGGATCTGGACGCGGAGGAGCGGTTCAGCGTGCAGACGATTGACACCATGGAGTCGGAGGTGTGCATCGCGGGACAGATTCTGCAGGGAATTAAAAAGCCGCATGACTGTCCGGCTTTTGGGACGCAGTGCACGCCACAGCATCCGCTGGGGGCGACGATGGTTTCGGCCGAGGGCGCCTGCGCGGCGTATTACACATATGGGCGCCACCTGAAGGACGCGGATCTTGTCACGCTGGGAGGCGCGCGCGGATGACCACAGGCAGGATGGACGAGAGCGAGCAGACGAAGCCGGGGCCATTCGGTGAGTGCCCGCTGCCGATCTTCGAACATCCGCAGATTGTGCTGGGGCACGGCAGCGGCGGCAGGCTGTCGGCGGAGCTGATTGAGAAGGTCTTCGTTGCGCGGTTCCGAAATCCCACCCTGGAGAAGATGGATGACCAGGCGCTGCTGGAGATTGGCGGCGCGCGGCTGGCGTTCACGACGGACTCGTTTGTGGTGACGCCGATCTTTTTCCCCGGCGGCGACATCGGATCGCTGGCGGTCAACGGCACGGTCAACGATCTGGCGGTGGGCGGCGCCAGGCCGCTGTATCTGTCAGCAGCGTTCATCCTCGAAGAAGGGCTGGCGGCGGCGGATCTCTCGCGGGTGGTGGATTCGATGGCCGCGGCGGCGCAGAACGCCGGCGTGCAGCTGGTGACCGGCGATACCAAAGTGGTGAACCGCGGGAAGGGCGACCAGGTGTTCATCACGACGAGCGGGATCGGCGTGGTGGAACGGGAGACGCAGCTCTCGGCGGATCGGGCGCGGCCTGGAGACAGGATTCTGCTGAGCGGGTATATCGGCGATCACGGGATCACGATCCTGTCGCAGCGCGAGGGGCTGGAGTTTGAGGGCGCGCTGGAAAGCGACTGCGCGTCGCTTGATGGGCTGGTGGCGGCGATGCTCGATGCGGCCGAGGCGGCAGGCGACGTGCAGGGCGTGAGGGTGATGCGCGATCCGACCCGCGGCGGCGTGGCCACCGTGGTCAATGAGATTGCCGGCCGCTCGCGGGCAGGGATGCTGCTGCGGGAAAGTCTCATTCCGGTGCGCGATGAGGTGCGGGGGGCCTGCGAGCTGCTGGGGCTCGACCCGCTCTACGTCGCCAACGAGGGCAAACTCGTTGCCGTGGTCGCGCCGAGGATTGCCGACCGGGTGCTGGCGGCGATGCAGGCCCATCCGCTGGGCGCCGACAGCCGGGTCATCGGGGAGGTCACGGAGCGGCCGGCCGGCATGGTCCTGATGCGGACCGGCGTCGGCGGCACGCGCGTGGTGGATGTCCTGTTCGGCGAGCAGCTGCCGCGGATTTGCTGAGCGACGACCAGGCCTGCCGCTTTGCACAGGTCCGGACATCCCGTGCCCGGCAATCCTGATCCGCTGAGTACCGGGAAGTTTTCCGCCTTCACCGGCAAATCAGCGCGACGACGGTTCGCCGGCCCGCACCGGGGCGACGGTCCGGCGGAGGCGATCAGTTCCCGCGGGGAGCAGCGGCATGCGGCGTGATGGCGGCTGCTCCCGGCCAGTGCGGGCAGCCGCCCCGATCTAAGGCGCAGCGGGGGCAGGGGCGGTGGGTTTCCGCGCATGCACGAGAGACAGATCGCGTTCCAGCATCACAGTGTCGAATCCGGTCGGGCATTTCGCATTCTTGGCTACCCAGTCCGTGCTGAGGACCGCATAGACTTCCTCGGCGTAGCGCTCGAAGAATTCCCAGCTCATCGATTTCAGGCGCCCCCACGTGACGCAGTAGATCGACTGCTGGTCATAGCCAACGGCGGCCACGCAGTGTCCCCTACTCGGATTGGGAGCCGCGGCGTCTGCCGGGATCGACGGAGGAATCGCCCAGGGAATGTCGGGCCAGCCGGCAGGAGGGCCGGCACAGGCGAAGCCGGGAAGGTCGAGCCCCACGTAGCCGCTGCCGAACAGGTGGATGACACAACGCAACTGCTGGGCGCTGGCTTTATCAGCGCCGACGAAGGAGTGGATCTGGTGGCCGCCGATGCCCGTGTTGCGCCAGAACTTGAGAGCATTCAGCATGGAGACACACTCCATGAGATGATCGCGGGTAAGCCGCGCGTGCGCCTGAATGATGTCGTCGTCGGTGAGAAAAATGCCGTGCTGGTTGGCCGCGGTCCAGTGGTGGATCATGTGGCCGGCGGCGGTCGACGTGCAGCAGTTGAAGCGGTCATTCGCCAGCATGGGCCACACCGGCGTCGATTCCACCATCTCCTGAGAAGGGGGAACCGGGAGGGTCTTCAGGTTGACGTAGTTTTTCAGGCGAACCGTACGCGGATCCGCTGTGGATTGAATCCTACCCAGCAGCATCGCGCCTCCTGTGCGTCGAGGGATGTTTGAGATTCATTTTCTGAAGAAGCCGATGATAGCGCGGATCGTCGTGCAGCGGCCTGAGGCTGGGAAACACGGTGATATAGGCGAGGAAGATATCCCGGCGCTCGGCCGCCTTCTCAAGCCAGCTGAAGGCCAGGTCGGTTTCTCCGAGGGCGGCGGCGGCCACTGTGATGGCCACGGGCAGAACCGTGCCGTTCTTCTCATATTCAAGGAGCTGACTGAGGGCGAGACGGGCTTTCTCCGGATCGCCGTTCTTCACGTGCGCTTCGGCCAGCCAGCCCAGCAGCACGGGCATGCGGCTGTTGGTGATTCCTGACTCAAATGTGCGGACGGCCTCCTGAGCACGCCCGCTGTGGGCCTGCGCGGTACCGAGCCCGTAATAGAGCTCGAAATAATGAGGCGAGGACTGGAGGGCGCTCTGCGCGAGAAGGATGCTGGTGTCGTGATCGCCGAGGTAGGAGCGGCAGATCGCCTCGGCTCCGAGAAGCGTGGCAGAGAGGGGATCGTAACTCAGGCCGACGTGGAGCTGCTCCAGCGCTTCTTCCAGCAGGCCGTGAATCATGAGACAGGCGGCATAGAGGTAGTACGATTCGCCGCGCTGGGGGCGGAGTTCGATGGCTTTCTTCAGGTGCTGGCGGGCGTCTTCCCAGTTCCAGTCGTAGTATTCCAGCACCGAGGCCAGCGCGATGTGCCCCTCGGGCAGGCTGGGGTCGAGGCTGATGGCCTTCAGGGCCGAGGAGCGCGCCAGCCCCCACGCTTCGTGGGGCGGCATCAGGCCAAGACTCCCCTGAATGCAATAGAAGTCCGCGACGCCGGCATGGGCAGCCGCGGAGCGTTCGTCGAGTTCCAGTGCCCGCTCGAAGTAACGGCCGGCCAGGTGGATGTCCTCGATGGTCTTGCGATTCCAGTGGTAGCGTCCCTTCAGGTAGACCTCATACGCTTCAGCGCGCATCGGCGTCGCCGGTTCCGGGGCGGAGAGGCTGAGATGCTGGGCAACGGTGTCGCGCAGCGCGGCCACTACGGAAGACGCGATTTCATCCTGCAGCTCGAAGACATCCGAAAGCTCGCGGTCGAAGCGCGACGACCAGAGCTGAAACCCTCTGCGCACGTGCGTGAGCTGCGCGTTGACGCGCACGCGAGATCCCGAGCGCCGCACGCTGCCTTCCAGGATGACTTTGGCATGCAGCGCCTCGCCGATTTCACGGATATCCTTCGTTGCTCCCTTGAAGGCGAAAGCGGAGGTTCGAGAGACGACGCGCAGGCCGGGGATGGTGCCCAGTGAGGAGATCAGCTCCTCCGTGAGTCCATCACTGAAGTATTCGCTGTCCGGCTCCGAACTGAGATTGCGCATGGGCAGAACCGCGATGGAGGGTTCCGTGTCCAGGTCGCTGTCGAATGATCCGGCGCGACGCGATCCTGAGGCTGAGTCGCTCGACCTGGCGGGCAGGGGCTCCGCGCGAATGCGACGGGGCAGCGCTTCAGCAGCAAATTCAGCGGTGGAGTCGCCAAGGGGCTGAGCAACGGTCTCCCCAGGGGCCGGTGCGCTGGCTTCCAGACTGAGGAGGCGCGCGACTTCGGCCGCGGAACTGTGGCGCTCGTGCGGGTGCACCCGCAGACAACGATCCACGGCGGTGAGCAAAGAATCCGGCAGACCAGGACGAACCTCATCGAGGGACATGTAATCGGCGCGGGCAATGGCACCGCAGGTGGCGCCTGGGGTCGAGTGCCGGAAGGGCCCATGCCCTGCGGCCATCTCGTAGAGAACCGCTCCCAGCGACCAGATATCGGAGCGATGATCGAGGGACTCCCCGGCCAGCTGTTCCGGCGACATGTACGCGAGGGTGCCCAGGATCTGATGGGGTTCCGTCAGCCGGGTCTCATGGACGATCCGGGAGAGCCCGAAGTCGAGAATCCTGACCCCGCCGGACTGAACCAGGAAGACGTTGCCGGGCTTGATGTCGCGATGCAGAATCCCGGCCATGTGAGCAGCATGGAGGCCGGTGGCGATCTGGCGGCCAATATCGCGGATGCGATTGGTCTCCAGAGCCCCGTTCTTCGCGAGGAGTTCGGCAAGGGTCTGGCCGCGGTAACAGGCCATGACCAGCAGCAGCGCGCCATCCGGAGCTTCTTCGACGGTATAGATGGTGCAGAGATTGGGGTGATCGAGCGCCGAGGCCGCGCGCGCCTCTCTGAGGAAGCGAGCCCGGCTGTCGGGGTGGTTCGAAATGGATTGCTGCAACAACTTAATGGCCACAGTGCGGCCCAGCCGCGTATCTTCGGCCTCGAAGACGACCCCCATGCCTCCTTCGCCAAGCTTTCGGACCACGCGGTAATGAAGGAGCAGATCGCCCGGACTGGTCGCTGTGGACATCGAGAAAACCCAACTACAGATGAGTTGCAGCAAGAGCCGCCGATTCACTGGCGGTGAAAATGGTGTTACGGAGGGCCGGATTCCCGATGCGCACGAAATGCTCCAGGAGTTCGGTGAAGAGCCGTTCGAGGTGCCCAACGGTGGAAACGGCGCTGACCACGATCAGTTCTTCCTGCTCCTTCGAGAGCGGGAAGACATCCAGCGCAGCATCGAATTCGGCCACATGGCCCGGGTCGAGCTCAGCATGGCTCATGTGGCAGGACATGGACGAGAGCGGTATCCCGGTGCGCTCGTGGACTTCCCGCAGGAAGTCCGCGTCGGTCGGCGATTCCAGGACAGCAATATAGCCGAGATAGGCTACGGGGTGAACGTGGCGGATCCAGTAATACTGCGAGCCGACCAGCGCCGCGGCTCCGGGATAAGCCAGACGGCCGAGCACACGACCGCGATCGACGCCGAGCGAAGCGAGATCCGCAAGCAGCCACTCTCCGTGCTCGCGCTCTTCCTCGGCATGCTCCAGGTAATAGGCGCGCAGCGGCTCGCGGAGAGGATCGTCGCTGAGCTTTTCGCACTGGCGGGCGGCCAGGACCATCGCGGGAGCCGAGGCCATCGTGACGCCATAACTGGCGAACAGGAATTCCGGATACAGCTCTGCCAGCCGCGGGTGAAACCAGACCCGGGAGATCAGTTCCGTCAGCCGGGCGCGCGTTAAAGACAACGCCGCGCGCAGCCGACGGCTTCGGCTGGGCGTGACGGACCCATTCGCCTGGTCGACTGGGGCGCGGCTGTTCACGAGACCCTGCTTACAGAATCATGGTTCCCATGCGGTGAGAATCACCGACAGGCACCTTGTGATTGAAGAAATTATCGCCCAGTTTCGCGCGCACCGAGATCAGCGCGTCGACTTCCGCCGAGCTCAGCTGATTGATGCTGTTGATCTCATCGGGTGTGAGGGAGTGTTTAACTTCAATCAGCCCGGCGGACTGCAGGCGCTGGAGATTGTTCATCGTTGCCTTTCTCCTTTGGGGATGCGGATCGGGTGACGGGATGGGGGAATGCGAAGTGTGGACGATTCTAGCACGCCAAATCGCGGGGTTTCCAACAAACAGCGCCCCGCGTCAGTCTCTGTCGCGCTGTCCCAGGACGGCCAGCAGCAGACCGGGAACGTGAACATCGCTGATCCGCTGCGGGGACAGTTCGCCGATGCCGCCGAGGACTGCCTCAGCCGGCGAACACGAGAGGAACCGCTGAGCCAGGGCGCGGCCCGAATTGCCGGCTAACCTCCGCGAACCGGGGAGCGCCATAAAGCGGGGAATATGTAATTCCAGCAGGCTGCGGGCTTCTGTGCGCAGCACAGCTTCCGGAAGCGTGTCCTGACTGCGGCTGCGCAGCGCCCTGTGCAGGGCGCACCGGCGATGCCGGACGGATTGAAGCTGGTCAGGCGCGAGGGATTCGCTCAGAAGAAGCCCATAGGTGAGGGTGTCGCGCAGGACGATGCGCGGTGCATGGAGATGCTCCAGCGTCCGGCGCCATTCGGATGCGGGTGAGGCCAGGGTGTCGCGGCAGCGCAGGAGCGCGGCTGCAGCTTCCCGGTAGCCGTCCACCAGCAGCGGCAGCACCTCCAGGGGCGAGACGCCAGGCGGCGCGTTGCCGTGATCCAGCAGAGCCGATGGAGCCAGCTGCAAGCGGCGCGCACCGCCAGGACCGGCGGACCAGCACGGCACCAGGATCCCCGGCACCGCCGCTGCCCTCCCGAACAGACCCGATACGTCCGGCAGATCGCCTGCGGAATGATCAGGCAACAGGCCGGTCTCCAGCAGATCGTCGAGGATTGCAGCGATTGCCGGTTCGGGTTCGCGTCTGGTGAGTGTTGCGGCGACGGTTTGCGGGGTCCCCAGGGACTCAGCATCGACCAGCGCGGGACCCTGGCAGGTGGCCATCACATTGGCCATGTGCAGGTCCGTCATCCTGACATGCGCGGCGAGGCAGAGCGTGGCGCCGGCGCCATGCCAGTATGTGGCGGCGTGGGCGGAGCCTTTCTGCCGGTCCTGCAGCCCGGTGTGCGGCAGCAGCGACGCGACCCACCCGTATCGGCCATTGGCTCCGGCCAGAGCTGCGGCGGAGGGTAACCGCAGGGAGGAATGGGCGTTCACGGCGTGGATGAGCCGGTCCCAGAGCCACTCTCCGGTGACCGGGCGGGGCTTGTAGCAGACAGAGCGCCCATCGCGCAAGAGAAGCCGCAGCACGATGTGTCCGCCGGCGTGCGCGTCGGACCTGGCCGCGGTCAGCGATGCGAGGCCGGGCAGCTTAGCTTCACCCAGCCACGCGGCCAGCCGCGATCGATCGCGGTGGAGTCTGCTATGGAAAACAGCGACCGCGTCCACCCATTCGGCCGCCGCGCCGTTCAGAAGTGCAGGGAGGGCAGGGAACTGGCGAGCGAGCTTGTCTTCGGTCGCATCCGGATCGAGATCAAGCGCCTGAGTCAGAATTCCAGTGAGCCGCTCCCTGAGCGCCTCGACCAGTGGGCCGCAGTCGATGGGTTCTCCTCCCAACCCGCGCTGCTCGGCAGAGATGCGGCAATTGAGGTCCTGCAGGGCGCTCGCGATCAAGGGCTCCAGAAAGAACTTCGGGGCCCGGGACATCTCCTCTGCTGCGCCCCTCGCCCGGGCCAGGCGCTCAGGGTCCGGTTTCAGGGTTCCCTGATAGCCCAGCACCAGGAGACCGCGGCGCGGTGCCCTGGCGGAGCCGAGCGGCTCTGTATCCGGGGGTTTACACATGCTGATCAGTATGGAGGAAAAACGAGCCGGGCAGCGAAGGGACCCGATGCCCCCCCACCAACACAGAGGGCGCGAGCCGGGAAGGGCTCGCGCCCGGGAAGGACTTCAGGAGGACTCAGAAGACGAGTCGGCCGCCGAGCTGCACCTGGCGCGGCTGGCTGTTGGACGTGGTGGACGTGATGTATCCGAAATTGCTCGAGGTCGGCGTCAGATTCGGGGGCGCGAAGATCGGATGATTGAGCGTATTGAACGTCTCGAAGCGCAGCTGGAAGTACGATGTCTCAGTGAAGTGGAAGTTTTTCAGGATCGACGCGTCCAGATTGTTGTACCCATCCTCCCGCACCCAGGACAGCGTCTGCGGCAGCGTGCGGTAGTGATAGGCATACTGGCCGTTGAAGAACGCCGTGCCGTCGCACGGTTGCCCCGCGCTGACGGTGCAGCTTTTACCGGATCCCGTGACAAACACGCCGGAAGCGTTCACCAGCGCCGGGGTGGTTGAGCCCACCGGACTGGTATTGCGCGGTTCGAGCTTGATATCCCGCAGCGTCACTCCGGGTTGCAGCGGGATATCACCGGAGAAATACATGGGGGCTCCGCTCTCGAACTGATAAATCCCGTTGATCACATACCCGCCCAGGATCTCGTCCCACAGCCGGTTGCCGCCGAAGTCGAAGTGCTCGCCTTTGCCGAACGGCAGATTGTAGGTTCCGCCTGCCGTGAAGTGATGGGTGTGGTCGAAGGGGGAAATGCGCCGCTCTAGGAAGTTATCCTGGTCGTTCAGCCGCGTGTCCTGCTCGATCAGCCTGGAGAAAGCGTAGTTCGCCGTCAGCGTGAGCCCGTGGCTGGCGCGCTGCTCCAGGTGCAGCATCCCGCTCTGGAACCACGACTGCCCGATGGTTTCGTTATATTCGTCGATCGCTTCGCTGCCGAACTGCGGGTATGGTGTGACCAGCGCGGTCAACGGGGTGGTGGACCCGTTGAAGCTCTTGTTGAGCGGCAACAGACCCGCAAAAGGATTGGGCACGTTCGTGCCCATCGCTGTCGCCAGGTTCTCATTGAGATACGGATGCGTGTTCAGGTACTGCTTCTGGATGGCGTTGATGTTCTGTTCCGTCACATCCAGATGCAGCGCGTGGTTGCCCATGTAGATGGCTTCCACCATCGTGTTGTGGGTGAGCTCGTGCTGCACATCCAGATCCCAGCGCTCGGAGTACATGTCGTGCTGCACCGGCGACAGGAAGCCGATCGACTGGCCCAGGTCCGTGCTCGCCCCCGCGGAGGATCCTGCCGGAGAAAGAAGCCCCCCCGGATACGGATTGCCCAGCGAAAACGCCGTATCCCCTGCCGGGCAGGCAGCGGTGGCCGTCTCGCCATCGCCGCAGTCGTTGTAGTAGCTGTTGGTGCTCGAGGTATAGGGAGTCTGCGCGCTGTAGCCGGCGGCGAACGTAAGGGCGTTGGAGGAGGGATTATCCGAAGCGCCCAGGCTCAGCAGCGTCTGCGGCTGCACGAAGACCCCGAAGCCGCCGCGCACCACGGTACTGCCGTTCAGCCACGACGGATTCCAGGAGAAGCCGAGGCGCGGGCTCCAGAATCCTGCGCTGTCCGCAATCTGGTAAGGCGCGCCCCCGTTTTTGTTCGGGAACGTCAGGCCCCCAAGGGTATTGAATGTCGATGAGTTAACTGTCAGGGTCGTGTTGTTGACCGTTGCTGTGTCGGCCGAATCATACGTGGCGACGGAGGCCGAGTTCATGGCCGCGGGGTTGAATCCGCTTTCCGTGCGTCCGAATTTCTCCGCAAACGGCGTATCTAGGTCGTAGCGCACGCCCAGGTTCAGCACCAGGCGCGGATTCAACCGCCAGTCGTCCTGCACAAACGCGCCTACATAGTAGGTGCGGTAATCGGCTTCCGACTCCAGATCGAAGCTGTCGTCCCCGGTCGTCGCCAGACCCAGCTCGAACGACGCCAGATCGCCTCCGAACGGCTGAGCCGTGCCGCTGGTCCCGCTGGTCATCCAGTCGTTCCCGAAATTGAACAACCCCGAGGGACTGCCCGACGAATTGTAGTTGCGGATCCGCATCCGGTACTGCCGGCCATCGAAACCCACCTTCAGCGTTTGCCTGCCGATCAGTTTCGTCATGTCGGCGAAGAGCTGATAGCTGGTCGTCGGATCGTAACCAGGCGAGGCGGTACTGTTGAAGTTCTCGAAGCTGCCGCCGTTGAATTTGATCACCGGCAGCTCGACATAGGGGCTGGCGCTCTCCACGCTGCCGGGGAAGCCCATCTGGGTGGGCGTGTAGGTTGCTGCGGGCGAGTCGTGCGCCTCGTAGAAGAAGGTCCAGTTCAGGCGGGTGTCGAAAACCGTGGTGGGGTTCAGCGTATAGACGTTGTCCAGCATACTTCCCCAGTTTTCGCGCACCAGCGTCGAGCCGTTCGTGTTGTTGTAGAAATAATCCTCCTTCACCTGCGAGCGGTAGTTGTGGCGGAAGTCGAAGAATACGTGATCCCGCGTGCTCGCGTCGTAATCCATGCGTCCGAATTCCT
This sequence comes from Acidobacteriaceae bacterium, assembly GCA_035503835.1. Taxonomy (GTDB): domain Bacteria; phylum Acidobacteriota; class Terriglobia; order Terriglobales; family Acidobacteriaceae; genus Palsa-343. The sequence continues at coordinate 39,330 of DATJSY010000033.1, forward strand.
CGCTGTAATCGTCCACGCTCGGCGCGTTGCTGATGTAATTGTCCCCGCCGTCAGCCTCTGTGGAAAGGGTGTTCGGCGCCGGATACAGCTTGAGGTAATTCAGCGCGATCGGATTCAGCGCATAACCCGCGTTCGGCACTCCTGAACAATAGGTGGACTCGCCGGTGAGGCAGTTATTGGGAACCATGGTGCGGCCCGAGACCTGGCCGCTCGAATAGGTTCCGGTATTCGGTTCATAGAGCTGATAGCTGGAGCCCAGCGCCAGCAGCGACGAGAAATCTCCTTCTCTTTCCGCAGGCGTCGGCACAGTCAGGGTGGTGGTACTGGGCGCAGAATCCTTCAGGCCTTCCCAGGCAAAGAAGAAGAACAGCCTGTTCCTGCCGTTATACACTTTGGGAACCCAGACCGGTCCGCCCACCGTCAACCCGTACTGGTTGAAATGGGTCACCGGCAGCTTCGTTACCGGAATGCTGCGGTCGTCGAAATAGGTGTTCGAATCCAGGGCCGACGCCTGGCTGAATTCGTACAGCGTTCCGTGCAGATGGTTCGTTCCGCTCTTGGTCACCTGGTTGAGCACGCCGCCGATAGTGTGGCCGAAGGAAGCGTCGGTCGCGAAGGGCTGTACCGACACCTCCTTCACCGAGTCTTCCGATGGGCTGAAGGCCAGCGACCCGAGCAGGGTTTCGTCCGGCGCGCCGTCCAGCAGCACTTCGCTGCTCTGCAGCGGAGTGCCGCCGATGCTCCACGAGTTCATGTTGTTGTTGTCGAAAGGATGCGAGATCTGTGGCGCGGCCTCCGTGATCACGCCGACGGAAAGTTCGGTCAGCATGGCCGGCGCCCGGCCGTTCAGCGGAAGATCCGCCACAGACCTGGTGGAAATATCCGTGCTGATCGACCCATTCTCCTGGTCCAGCAGCGGCGCCGCCGCCGTCACCGTAACCGTCTGCGTGGCCTGGCCGACGGAGAGGTTCAGGTTAATCTCCGGGTGCTCCTGCGCCTGCAGGCCGATGCCCGTGCGCACCAGCGTTTTGAATCCCGTCGCCTTTACCGTGATCGTATAGTCGCCCGGCAGGAGAAAAGGCACCACGTATTGCCCGGAGCTGTCGCTGATGGCCCTGGCCAGGGCACCGGTGTTTGTCTCCCGCACCGTCACCTGCGCACCCGCCACCACCGCGCCGGATGGATCGGTCACCGTGCCGGAAATGGTGGCGCGGAACTCCTGCGCGCGCGCCTGCTGCGGCGCCAGAAACAGCACGCACAGGCCCGCGATTACCAGCAGGGTCAGCCGGCTCGCGGCCCCGGCGAAGCGGGTCCTCGGCCACGCGGGTTCGCTTCCATGATACCGGACCGCATGGTTTGCGGTTTCTCTCAGTGGTCTAACCACGCATGTCACAAACCCCTCAGATGTCGTCATAACCTGTCTTTTCCTTTTTTGAACGATCCTGGGAATGAAGCTGTTGCGTTCTGAATTGTCCACATCCGGAGGTTCGCCTGTCAAGAAGCAGCGTCCGGATGCATAACGAAATTTTTACCCGGCCTTCGGAGCGACCCTTCGCGCGCGCCGCGGCGACGCCGGAAATCGATATCATGAGGTCGGACCACCTGGCCAGCCTGTGGCGACTGCGGCAGGTCCTCCATTGGCAAGTAGTACAACGATTTAAGAGGTTCATTTTGTGCGTCTTTGCCCCCTGATCCGGCTCGTTCCGGCCGCAGTGCTGGCCCCGCTGCTGCTGGCCCCATCTCTCTTCGCCCAGGACACGCGCTCCGTGGCCGAGCCAAAATTTCCAGCTCCGTGCGCGGTCCTCGACGCGCGGCTTTCCGCCCCGGACGGAAGCCTGCCCGCCGCTGCCGAGAAGCGCCTCGACACCGCCCGGATTCAGGCGGCCATCGACGCCTGCGCTCCCGATCATGCTGTCGAGCTGCGCGCTTCGCGCTCGGGCAACATCTTCCTGACCGGCCCGCTCCAGCTGCGCGCCGGCGTCACGCTGCTGGTGGACAGGAACGCGATTCTCATGGCCTCGCGCGAACCACGCCTCTGCGACCTCGCACCCGGCAGTTGTGGCGTCGTGGATCAGCGGGGGCACGGCTGCAAGCCGCTCATCCTCGCCGAACAGGCGCCAGGCAGCGGCATCATGGAGGACGGCGCAATCGACGGCCGCGGCGGCGCGAGGCTGCCGGGCCGGAAGCTGAGCTGGTGGGATCTGGCACACATCGCCCAGGTGCGCAACCTGCAGCAGAGCTGCTTCCGGCTGGTGGTGGTGGATCGCTCCGATAATTTCGTGCTCCACCGCATCCGGCTGCGCAACTCGCCCAGCTTCCACGTGCTGGTGGAGCAGTCCGATGGTTTTACCGTCTGGGGCGTGAAGATCAGCACGCCGCGCACGGCGCGCAACACCGACGGCATCGACCCTGCTTCCTCGGCCAACGTTGCCATCGTGCATTCCTGGATCAGCGACGGCGACGACGATGTGGCGATTAAGGCGGGAACTGCCGGTCCGGCCACGCACATGGCCATCGCCGACGACCACTTCTACTGCGGCCACGGCATGTCGATTGGCAGCGAAACGAACGGTGGCGTGAGCGCGATTCGCGTGCGGAATCTGACCATCGACGGCGCCGACAACGGCATCCGCATCAAGTCCGACTCCAGCCGCGGCGGCCTTGTGGAGAATGTGTCGTATGACGATGTATGCATGAGAAACGTGCGCAATCCCATCCTGCTGACGCCGCACCACACTGCGAAATCGGGTGATCTTCTGCCGGATTATCGCGACATCACGCTGCGCGACGTGCACATTGTCACGCCTGGGCGCATCACTCTGGACGGGCTCGACCGCGCAGACCCGCTTGGCCTGATCTTCGAGAATGTCCTCATCGACGGTCTGCGATCCCAGGACATCCGCGCCGCTTACGCGCAGATCGCCCTCGGTCCTGCTCTCGGCAACCTGGTTCCCGCCGGCGACGATGTCCGCGTAAGTTTCGCGCCGGGCAGTCATCGAGGCACGCCGCCCTCCTGCAGCTTCCCGGACTTTCCAGCCGCCGGGCCGGCTGCCCCCTGAGCACATCCGGATACATCGGTGCTATGCTCATTTTCTGAAATCCGGGTGAGGTCTGACCTCTGATGATCCCGCTTTTCCGCTGAGGAAACTGCGTCCATGACGAAGGCGATCCGCGCACTTGCATTTCTCCTGCCCGCCTGGTGGCTCGCCGCCACAGGAGCGGTCCTCGTTGCTCAGGCCGCCGCTCCTGCGCACACCACCGTGTGCAATGTCACGCAATACGGCGCAAAACCGGACGGCAGGACGCTCGACACGCACGCCATTCAGGCGGCCATTGACGCCTGCGCGGCAAAAGGCGGAGGCAGCGTGCGCCTCGCCGGCGGAGCGTTTCTCTCCGGGCCGATCATCCTCAAAAGCCACATCACGCTGGACGTCGAGTCCGGCGCCACGCTGCTCGGATCACCCGACCACGCCGATTACCCCGTGACCGACGTTTTCGGCGCGCGCGGTCACCTGTCGCTCATCAGCGCCGGCCACGCCGAGGACCTCACCATCACCGGTGGCGGCACAATCGACGGCAATGGCGCAGGCTGGTGGGCACAGGCGCGCATGCAAAAGGACCACGGCGCTGTGGAAGACGTGGTCTTCCGCCCGCGGCTGGTCGTCTTCGATCACTGCCGGCACGTTCTGATCGACCACGTAACGATTGAGAACTCGCCTTCCTGGCAGGTGGTGCCCTATTACTCCGACGACGTGACGATCCGCTACAGCAGGATCTACGCGCCTGCGCATTCGCCCAACACCGACGGCATCGATCCCTTTTCGTCCAGCCACGTTGTCATCGATCACATGAAGATCGACGACGGCGACGACAATGTCGCCATCAAGTCCGGCCTGCCCGGCACCACCGGCAACAGGCCCAGCACCGACATCACAGTGACGAACTGCCTGTTTCTGCACGGACACGGTATGTCCATTGGCAGCGAAGTCGCTGGTGGCGTGCAGAATGTCCATGTTTCGAACATCGTCTTTCGCGGCACCGACAATGGCGTCCGCATCAAGTCCGCGCGCGACCGCGGCGCCGACATCAGCAATCTCTGGTTCAGCAGCATCAGGATGGAGGATGTGAAGACGCCGCTGCTCATCACCGAGTATTACCCGCACATCCCCGGGCACGATACCGCGCGACCGGTCACGCCTCTCACGCCGCACTTTCATGACATCCACATCAGCAGCCTGACGGCCACCGGCGCGAAGCAGACCGGCATCATCGCCGGCCTGCCGGAAAGCCCGATCCGGGACCTTTATCTGGACAACGTGCATCTTCAGGGCCAGTACGGGATGCGCATCAGCAATGCCACCGTGACCGCGCACGACCTGACGGTGGAACCGGCCATGCCTCCGCCGGTGATTCTCGGGGAGAACGCAAAGCTGATTCGGAAGTAGCGGCTCAGATCAGTGCGGGTGCGCGTGCAGTTCGACCGCGAAGTATGCGATCAGCGAGGCGACCAGCAACAGAAACCCCAGCAGGAAGCCTCCAATGGCGATCTGCGCCACGCGCTGCTGCCCGGGTTTCGGACGCGTGATGCCGAAGACCGTAATGAAGGCTTCTGTCAGCCAGGCGAGAAACTTCACAAAAGCGGCCCTCACATTCGCCGAGCGATCGCGGTGAATCTCAGTACCGGCTTTTCGCGATGGCGTCCAGCACGCCATTCAGGAAGTCCACCGACTCCGGCGCGGAATAGCGCCGCGCGATCTCCAGCGCTTCGTCGATGACGATAGCGGCGGGACTGCCCGGGAACCCCAGCAGCTCCGCCGCGGCCATGCGCAGCAGATTGCGGTCGACCGCGGGCATCCGGGTCAGCCGCCAGTTCTTCGAGTGCTGCTCGATCAGCGCGTCGATCTCGGCCTCGCGCGTGGTGGCCACGCGGAACAGGTCTTCTGCAAAGCCGCGCGTGGCATCGTCCACTGCGTCGCGCGCCTGCCAGAAGGTCCTGCGCACCTCGTCGGGATTCTGTCGTCCCACGTCCGCCTGGAACAGCATCTGCATCGCCAGCTCGCGGGATTTGCGGCGTTTGCCCACCAGGGTCATGCGTGTGCCGCCTCGGCCTGCGTCTTCGCCGCGATTTTGCGCGTAAGCGAAACCATTTCAATGGCCGCTGCGGCCGCCTCGAATCCCTTATTGCCGCCCTTCATCCCGGCGCGGTCCAGCGCCTGCTCCAGCGTCTCGCAGGTCAGCACGCCGAAGGAGTGGGGCACGCCCGTCTCCTGCTGCGACTGCCCGATGCCGCGCGCCACTTCGTTATAGATGGCCTCGTAGTGGGCGGTTTCGCCGCGCAGCAGGCAGCCCAGGGCGATGATCACGTCGAACGCGCGGCTCTCGGCGAGCTTGCGCGCCGCCGCCGGAATCTCCCAGGAGCCTGGCACGCGCGCGATCTCGATCTGCTCGCGCCGCGCGCCGCTGCGCAGCAGCGCATCCAGGGCTCCGGCCAGCAGCCGCTCCGTGATCACTGTATTCCAGCGCGCGACGACAATTGCGAAGCGCATTCCCTCGGCCGACAGGTCACCTTCGAGAGCCACCGCTTTCCCGCGCAGCGGATCGCTCCACTCCCAGAACGCGACGGTGAATCCTGGAACAGGCTCCGCGGTGAAGAGGCGTGATTTCCAGTGCGTCTCCTCGACCGTTCCCAGGCGATCTTCCGCCCCGTATTGCTTCAGCCACCGCCGCGCGACTTCGTGGACAGCGTCCAGCTCCGTCACTTCCACCAGCAGATGGGTCTTCAACGTGGGCAGCTCGCCGTCGATCAGTTCCAGATTGCCCAGCGGCGCCAGAAACGGCCGTCCGCGGCTGGCCGCGCCGGGACGCTCGGCGGGCTGGTCCCAGCTTCGCCCCGGCGCAAACCCCAGCGCGGAGAAAAAGCTCACCAGGCGATCGAACTCCGCCGCTGACCCTGCAGAGCGAATCCAGGTGATCCCCTTGATCATGATTTGAGGGTATCAGGGACCGAATCCGCCATCGTCATTGGTTCCGGCTTCGAGCGGCGAGTGAAAGCGGAGATGCAGGCCTTCCCTGATGTCTCGGCGGTGAGGCGACCATAACGGGTCGGGTAGGGGGACCCCGGTGCGGAGGATGCGAGCGGCCGTGATGGAATACAGAGGGGCGAGGGATGCAGAACGAGTTCCGGAGTTCGGTGTGGAACGTGGTGGCTGCCAGGGCGCTGACGGTGTTTGGCGTGGGCGCAGCGGCAGTGGAGCTGATGCCGGCGGCCGGGTTTCGGCTGGTGGATGTGTGGGTGGCCGCGCCACTGCTGATTGGGGCAGTCTTGCTGGCGCTGTTTGCGACGGTGCGGGTGAGGGGCGAAGAGATTGAGTGCCGGTGGCTGTTCCGACGGCGGTTGGTGCGGGTGAGCGATGTGAAGGAGGTGCAGGTGGAGATTCCGCGTCTGGCGGGGTCGCTGAGGGTGGACCGGGGAAAGGTTTATTTTCTGCTGGACGGGAGCGACGGGGGCGGTGGGCCGTTTCCGGCGGAGACGCCCATGCTGCGATATCTGAAGGAGTGGGCAGCCGGTAGCCGCGAGCGGGCGGGGAGTTAGCGGCAACCGCATCAGGAAATCGTGCTTCTCTGCGTTACGTTAGCTCTTTACCCGGTCAGGGGCAGGCCATTCGCATGAAGAAGCCCTCAATTTCGATGATCAGCGCGGCGGCGCCCTGCGGGCTGATCGTGTTTTGGCTGGGCATGGGGATGGCTGTGCATCGATTCCCGTCGGAATATGACTGGCGTTACATGACGGTCTCCGATCTGATCTCGCCGGCGCGCAATCCGCACGGACATCTCTGGGCATCAGCCGGCGCTGTGGTGTGCTGGCTGTGCGGGTGGTACTGGGTAGAGGCCCTGGCACGGCTGTACCGGCAACGAACCTCGGGGAGACTGCCCGGCTCTGTCGTCATTCTGCGCGTCGGCTTCCTGTTCACGGCGCTTTCGCCGGTGGTGCCTTCCTGGTGGTTGCCGATTCGCAAGGGGCACGAAATTCTGGCGCTGATTGCGTTTCTTGGTCTGTGTCTGGGCGTCGTTCTGCTGACCTTCCGGCGCCTGGAGGAAGGCTTCCGGCGACGGGGCAAGAGCGCATGGTCGCATCTCTCTGCCAGCCTTGTTGCCGGGGTCGCGCTCTTCCCGGTGTTCCTGGGCGGTCTGGCCCAGGCATACGTGATGTACGTACTTCCGCAGCTGCACTGGGTCAACCTGTCATGGCGAGCGCGCGGTGTACCCATTTACCTGAGTTTCGCGTTCTGGGAATGGACCACCTGCATGGTTCTTTCTGTCTATATCGTCATCCTTTCGCTGGCGACTCCAGCGCGGCTCGACACTCCGGTTGGCGGCACCCAGGCGGTCCGATGAGGGACCGCAGGCGGTGATCGCGTCGGCGGCGATGTTCAGGGACTCGCCGTCCGGGCGTTGCTGGCTCCGGAGATTTCGCCGGGAAACACGAAAGGCGGGAAGCCTGATTACCGGCTCCCCGCCTCGTGAGGGTTTGTAGCCGGTTCAGTCGGCCGCGCCCGCGCTTACTTTCATCTCGGGCCTGGTCTGAGACGTACCGGACGGCTCGTTGCTCCCGATGCGCATGCCGTAGAACGAGCGGTAGACGAAGAAGAAGGACAGCAGGAAGAAGACTCCGGCCAGCACGTGCGTCAACACCGGATTGGTAGCCGCCAACTGCACCGCCAGCTCCACAGCAAGGAGACCAAACAGGGTGGTGAACTTGATTACCGGATTGAGGGCCACGGAGGCCGTGTCCTTGAAGGGATCGCCGACCAGGTCACCCACCACTGTCGCTTCGTGCAGAGCCGTGCCTTTTTCATGCAGCTCGACTTCCACGATCTTCTTGGCGTTGTCCCAGGCTCCTCCCGCATTCGCCATAAAGATGGCCTCGTAGAGGCCGAACATGGCGATCGAAATCAGATACCCAATGAAAAAGAAGGGATCGAGGAAAGCGAAAGCCAGTGCCGCAAAGAACAGCGACATAAAGATGGTCAGCATGCCGCTTTGCGCGTAGCGCGTGCAGATGGCAACGACCTTCTTGCTGTCCTCGGTGGAAGCTTTCGTCGCTCCCTCAATGTTCATGTTGCGCTTGATGAATTCCACGGCCCGGTAGGCGCCGGTGGTGACCGCCTGGGTGGCTGCTCCGCTGAACCAGAAAATCACCGCACCCCCGGTGATCATGCCCAGCAGGAAGGGAGCGTGCAGCAGGGACAGTTTGTCGACGTTGGTGGTGAGCGAGTGAGTCAGGGCCATGATGGTGGCGAAGATCAGGGTGGTTGCTCCCACCACCGCGGTGCCGATCAGCACCGGCTTGGCGCTGGCTTTGAAGGTGTTGCCCGCACCGTCCGCAGCTTCCAGCATCCTCTTGGCGTGCTCGAAATCGACCTCGACGCCATACTGCTTCTTCACTTCCTCGCGCACACCCGGCTCGTTCTCTATGAGCGACAGTTCGTAGATGGACTGCGCGTTGTCGGTCACCGGCCCGAAGGAGTCCACGGCGATGGTCACCGGCCCCATGCCGAGGAAGCCGAAAGCGACCAGGCCGAAGGCAAACATCGGCGAAGCCAGGATGATATTGTCGAATCCCATCGTGCTGACGCCGTAGCCGATGGACATGAGAATGATGACGGCCAGTCCCAGATAGTAAGCGGAGAAGTTGCCGGCGACGAAGCCCGACAGCAGCCCGAGAGCCGCTCCGCCCTCTTTTGCCGACGCCACGACCTCTTTCACGTGCCGGGCTTCGGTGGAGGTAAAGACCTTGACCAGTTCCGGAATGAGAGCGCCGGCCACGGTTCCGCAGGAGGTGATCGTCGCTAATTTCCACCAGAGCGACGGATCTCCGCCCAAAACGGAAAGCAGGGCCCAGGTCACGGGATAGGTGGCGGCGATGGTCACGATGGAAGTGATCCACACCAGCGAAGTGAGGGGCGCTTCGAAGTTGAAGCTGCGCGCCTTGCCGTACTTCGCCCTGGCAATGATCCCGTTGAGGTAATAGCCCACCACGGCGGCCACCAGCATGGCGACGCGCACCGCAAAGAGCCAGACGATCAGCTCGACGCCCACATGAGCGCTTTTCGCGCCCAGCATGATGAAGGCAATCAGCGCCACCTGGACGACGCCATAGGTCTCGAAACCGTCGGCTGTCGGACCGACCGAATCGCCGGCGTTGTCGCCGGTGCAGTCGGCAATCACGCCTGGGTTGCGGGCATCGTCTTCTTTCACGTGGAAGACAATCTTCATCAGGTCGGCGCCGATGTCGGCGATCTTGGTGAAGATGCCGCCGGCCAGACGCAGCGTGGCGGCGCCGAGCGATTCGCCGATGGCAAAACCGATGAAGCATGGCCCGGCATAATCTCCGGGAACGAAGAGGATGATGCTGAACATCATGAGCAGCTCAATGGAGATCAGCATCATGCCGATGCTCATGCCCGCCTTGAGAGGAACGCTGAACGCGCGATATGGATTGCCGCCCAGCGAAGCCCAGGCGCTGCGTGAATTCGCCAGGGTGTTCACGCGAATGCCGAACCACGCCACGATGTAACTGCCCGCCATCCCCAGCACGCTGAAAGCGAGAATGATGATGACGCGGGCCGCGCTGAAGTGCAGCAGCACGGCAAAATAGGCCAGAATGACGACCGCGATGAAGGACCAGAGGAGCAGGAGGAACTTTCCCTGATTGATCAGATAGGTCTTGCAGGTCTCCCAGATCAGTTGCGAGACGTCGAGCATGGAGCGGTGCGCGGGCAGACCCTTGAGATGAACGTACATAAAGAGGCCGAAAATCATTCCCAAAAAGCAGGCCAGAGGGCCGAACATCAGCAGGCTGTGGCCGCTGATACCCAGAAACTGCACCTGGCTGAGGTCGGGCAGCTTCAGATTGGCTTCGCCGCCGGCCGCTTCCACCGGGGCTGCAAAAGCCGCACCCGTTCCGAGCAGCATCAGTGTGCCCATGACGCCGGCAGGCCTTGCCCAGCGCCGCGAAAAGATATTCCTCGTCATATGCTCTCCTGTGCCCGTTCGTTGACCTCGGGCAGCCATCTGCTGCAGGTTGTCTTGCTGGCAACCCGGCGCCTTTCGTCTGAACATCCCCACCGCAATGAGCGACAGCACGCTCACGACAAAAAAAGACCACTCCGAGGTTAGAACCGCCACAGAACCTCCCTCCCTGTCTGGAATTTCGTCCGCCGCGGCCGCTGCATCGGACGCGCGATGGAACTGTATCACGGGAACGCAGGAGCTTAACAGCCCGAATGCTCAACTGGCTGTGACCGCTGGCACAGGCGCGGTGGGGTGCTCCGGGAGCGCGGTTCAGAGCGAATTGGGCGGTCCGCGACGGGCCGTTTCCCTTCCGACCGGCTCTCAGGTAAGGTGAGGAATGCGAGTGGTCGAACCACAGCTCAGGAGGGTTTCCCGTGTCCAGTTCCCACCCCGATTCGCGCAGAGATTTCTTTCGCCTTGCCGGCGCCGGCGTCACCGGAGCCGCTCTCGGCGCGGTGGCCGGCGCCACGCCGGCTCAGGCGCAGGAGAGGCGGGATGCGCGGGCCAGCCGTTTCGGCATCTTCTCGATTCGAGACTTCGGCGCCGTCGGCGATGGCCGCGCTATCGATTCACCGGCGATTCATCGGGCCATCGACGCCGCAGCCGCCGCGGGCGGCGGCACGGTGCTCGTTCCCGCGGGCACCTACGCCTGCTATTCCATCCGGCTGAAGAGCAACCTGGAGCTGTGCCTCGAGCGCGGGGCCACGATCCTGGCCGCCGAAGGCGCGCACTATGACGCCGCTGAGCCGAATACGCCGTACTTTATGTACCAGGACTACGGCCACGATCACTGGCACAACAGCCTGATCTGGGGCGAGGATCTGCACGATATCTCCATCACCGGCCCCGGGCTGATTTACGGCAAAGGCCTCAGCCGCGACACCTCCGGTCCCGGCCCGCACGCCGACGCCGCGGGGGTCGGCGACAAATCGATCTCCCTCAGGAACTGCCACAACGTTCTGCTCCGCGAGTTTGCGATTCTCGAGGGCGGCTGGTTCGGCATCCTCGCCACCGGCGTCGACAACCTCACCATCGACAACCTGCTCATCGACACCAACCGCGACGGTATGGACATCGACTGCTGCCGCAACGTCCGCATCACGAACACCACCGTCAACTCACCCTGGGACGACGGCATCGTGCTGAAAAGCTCTTACGCGCTCGGTTATCCGCGCCCTACTGAGAACGTCACCATCAGTAATTGTTATGTCTCGGGATCCTGGCAGCTCGGCTCCGTAGTCGACGGATCCTGGAAGAGATATCCCGCCGATGCGCTCATCTCGCGCACCGGACGCATTAAGTTCGGCACGGAATCCAACGGCGGCTTCCTCAACATCGCCATCAGCAACTGCGTTTTCGACGGCTGCCAGGGCTTTGCGCTCGAAACCGTGGACGGCGCACATCTGGAAGACGTCTCCATCAGCAACATCACCATGCGCGAGATCCATAACGCGCCGATTTTCCTGCGCCTGGGCGCGCGACTGCGCGGGCCGAAGGAGACGACCCGCCCGGGCACGCTGCGCCGCGTGAATATCGGCAACGTCGTCTGCTGGAACACGGCAGGGAAGTACTGCTCCATCCTGAGCGGTATTCCCGGCTGCGCGATCGAAGACGTCAGCCTGCACGACATCCTTATCGTCTCGCAGGGCGGAGGAACTGGAGAGCAGGCCGCGATCCAGCTTCCTGAAGCAGAATCAAAGTACCCGGAGCCCACCATGTTCGGCGCGACGCCCGCGTACGGGTTCTACGTCCGCCATCTCAGGGGGCTTTCGATGAATAACGTCCGGCTCCGGACGGAAAACACGGACGGGCGGCCGGCCATCATTCTTGACGACGTCCACGGCGCGGAATTTTTCCGCCTGCAGGCTCCGGTCAGCCCTGCCGCGCCCATCCTGTCGCTGCGCAACGTATCCGATTTCGAAATTCGCTACAGCCATCCGATCAGAGACGTGCGTGTGCCGAAAGCGGAAGAGCTGGCGCTGCCCAACGGGACGGAGTAATCCACGCTGCGGGTTCGCGTCTCTGGTAGAGTGGTTGCGGCTACACCGATTTATCAGGAGTACTTACCGTGTTTCTGGGCATGGATGTCGGCACGGGGGGCACGCGCGCCGTCCTCGTCGATGAGCAGGGAAAACTGGTCGCGTCCGCGTCCAGCGAGCATGCGCCGTTCCGCGTCGATCATCCCGGGTGGGCCGAGCAGGATCCGGAAGACTGGTGGCGCGCCGCGCAGGAAGCCATTCGCGCTGTCCTCGCCGATCTCAGGAAGTCGCATCCCGGCGAGAAGGTGGACGCGCTCGGCCTGACCGGCCAGATGCATGGCGCCGTCATGCTTGACAAGGACGGCCAGGTGCTCCGTCCGTCGCTGATCTGGTGCGACACTCGCACCCAGCCGCAGTGCGACTGGCTGCACGCGCAATTTGGCCCGGATGACGAGGGCCGGCGGAAACTCATCGAACTGACCGCCAATCCCGCGCTGCCCAACTTCACCCTCACGAAGCTGCTCTGGGTGAAGAAGCACCAGCCGGAAATCTTCGCCCGCATCGCCCATATCCTCTGCCCGAAGGATTACGTCCGCTATCGGCTCACCGGCACCTGCGCCATGGACGTGCAGGAGGCCTCCGGCACGCTGCTGCTCGACGTCGCGCATCGCCGCTGGTCGAAAGAAGTGGCGAAGGTCGCGGGCATCCCGGAGAGCTGGCTTCCGCAGCTTTTCGAGTCGCCGGAAATCTGCGCGAAAATCAGCCCCGAAGCCGCGAAACTCACCGGCCTAGCGGAGGGAACGCCGGTCGCTGCCGGCGCGGGCGACCAGGGTGCGGGCGCGGTGGGCATGGGCATCCTCGAACCGGGCAGCGTCTCAGCCACCATCGGGACATCGGGTGTCGTGTTTGCCGCTACCGCCGCTCCCACCATGGATCCCCGCGGCCGCCTGCACACCTTCTGCCACGCCGTTCCCGGCCGCTGGCACGTCATGGGTGTGACGCAGGCGGCCGGTCTTTCGCTGCGCTGGCTCAAAGAGACGCTCGCTCCCGACCAAAGCTACGACCAGCTCACCGCGCAGGCCTCCGCCGTCCCTGCGGGCAGCGACGGCCTGCTCTGGACGCCGTATCTCCTCGGCGAGCGCACGCCGCATCTGGACGGCACGGCGACGGCGGCCTTCGTCGGCATCACGGCCACGACCACCCGCGCACATTTCACCCGCGCGGTCCTCGAAGGCGTCGCCTACTCTCTCAAAGACACCTTCACGCTGTTCTCCGAGCTGGGCATTCCCGTCAAAGGCGTTCGGCTTGGCGGAGGCGGGGCGCGCGGCCCGCTGTGGCGCGAAATTCAGGCGAACATTTATGGATATCCCTGCGAGCGCCTCACAGCAGAAGAAGGTGGAGCGTTCGGCGCGGCGCTCATGGCCGGTGTGGGCGCGGGCTCCTGGGCGAGCCTCGAAGCTGCCTGCGCCGCCGGTATCACCGTTGCGGAGACGATCCATCCAAAACCTGCAACCGTGGCGCGCTGCGCCGAAGGCTACAAAGGATATCGCCGCGTGTATCCGGCGCTGAAGGGAATTCGGGGATAGCCGATCCGAGGGTGGCGTTGGTTTGAAGGGACGCAGCGCTTCCTTGCGGGCAAGGGCTTCCTTCGTGGGGCGAGGCTCCCGCGTATCTCGGATCAGGGATTGCCGGTTGGCAGGCAATTCCCGAGATCCAGGATCAGCGGCGGCAGATCATCACGAACGATTCGCCATTCGACGTCAGGAACGACAGAGTCATATCCGTGAATGAGCCGATTCCGCAAACCTGTGATCGCATGCCAGGGAATCGATGGGCGCTGTAGCCGCTCTGCTTCTGTGGCTCTGCCTGCCGCCTCGCCGATCATCTCCAACAGGCGTACCAGCGCCGGATTCAGCTTTCTGTCCAAATTGAGTCTTCGCGGTTCCTGCCCCGGGTCATCTCCACCGCCTCTCGGGCGTGGTCGAGCATGTGATGGAGTCCTGCCGATCCTTCAGGGTGCGGCATAGTGCTCCTCGGCCACGCGGAGAGCCTCATGGCGGAAGCAGGGACTCAGGAAATCGGGCGTATTCAGGTTGACGTTTCGTCCCGGAATGCCAGACAGCTCCTCCTGCATATCGAAAAAGGCAAGCCCCGGCACGAATCCGGTGTAGCTTTCATCGACAGTCGCCCTCACCGTCCGCATCCGAACACCTGCGTCCGTCCCCGGACACCGCGCCGTCGCGCCCGCGCTTCCAGGTCCCTTGCGGAACAACCACTTACCCTGCAACGTAGATGGCCTCAGGCGTGCTGCGTTGTCCGCAGCCGTCTCCAGGAGTATTCATGCTGCGCGATCTTCGACTGGCCATCCGTCAGCTGCTCAAGTCTCCAGGATTCACCCTCACCGCCATCGTCATGCTGACTCTGGGGATTGGCGCCACCACGGCCATCTTCTCCATCGTCGAAGGCGTGCTGCTGCGCCCGCTGCCGTTTCGTCAGCCGCAGCAGTTAGTGGTGCTCTCCGACATTCTGCTGGGCGCGAACTTCGGCAACGGCAACAACGAAGCCGGCGTGACCGCCCCGGACATCGTTGCCTACTCGCAGTACACGCGCAGCTTCGCTTCGCTCGGTGGCTATGGATACGACAGCTATGAGCTCTCCGGCGTTGGCGAGCCCGCCGAGGTCAACGCCGCCCGCATGACGGCCAGCGTCTTCACCGTCCTTGGCGTGCAGCCGCTGCTCGGCCGCGTCTTCACCGAACAGGAAGACCAGCAGCACCAGCAGGTCGCGGTCCTCAGCTACGCTGCCTGGCAGAAGCGCTTCCACGGTGATCCGCACATCCTCGGTACCAGGATTCTCCTCGACCGCAAGCCCTACGTCGTGATCGGCGTGATGCCGCGCACGTTCCAGTTTCCGTTCTACGACGGCCACACCAACCAGGCGGAGTTGTGGGTTCCCATGAGCTTCACCGCCGAGGATCTTGGCGTGGGCGCTGCTTCCTGGAACTACGACATGGTCGGGCGCCTCAAGCCCGGCATCACCCCGGCGCAGGCGCAGGGCGACGCCGAGCGCGTGGCCCAGCAGATCGTGAAGAACTATCCAGCGTTCATGAACAGCCTGCGCATCCGGGCGGTCGTGCGCCCGCTGCGCCAGGATACCGTCTCCGACGCACGCCCCCTGCTGCACACCCTGTTTCTCGCCGTTGCCGTCGTGCTGCTCATCGCCTGCTTCAATCTTGCCGGGCTGTTGCTGCTCCGCGCCATCCGCCGCCGCCGCGAGCTCGCCGTGCGTCTGGCCATTGGCGCTCGGGCGGCCGCGCTGCTCCGCCAAACCATGCTGGAAAGCCTGGTCCTCAGCGTTACTGGCGGTCTGCTCGGCCTCGCTCTGGCCGCGGCGACCCTCCGCATCGGGGTCAAACTCCTGCCGAATACGCTGCCTCGCCTCGACGACATCTCCGTGGACTGGCGCGTAGCGCTGTTCGCACTCGGCGTCGCTCTGCTCACCGGCCTGCTCTGCGGTCTGGCTCCCGGCTTCGCCGCCCTGCACACCGACGTCAATCGCGCCCTGCGCGAGGGCGGGCGCACGGGAACCGCTGGCGGCGCCCACGCTCGTCTCCGGTCCGTTCTCGTCATCGCGGAAATCGGCATCGCACTCGTGCTGCTTTGCGCCTCCGGGCTGCTCCTGCGCAGCTTCCAGAAGATGCGGGATGTGAACCTCGGCTTCCGCCCCGACCACACCCTGGTCGCCAGCTACGACCTGCCCAAAGAGCACTACACCACCCAGGCCCAGGTCGATGCCTTCAATCGTCAGCTGCTGGAGCGGGTGCGTCAGCTGCCCGGGGTCGAAGACGTCGGCACTGCCACGCAGTTACCCGTGTCGGGCGACAACGGCAATCAGGCCTTTGTCGCGGAGGATTACGCCAAAGGCGCACCGCTTGAGCTCTGCTGGTCGTCGAAGCTCCTCGGCAACTACTTCCAGGCCATGGACATTCCGCTCCTGCGTGGCCGCCAGTTCAACGACGCCGATAAACCAAACACCCAGCTCGTCGCCATTGTCAATAAAACCCTCGCCGACCACTTCTGGCCGGGCCAGGATCCCATCGGCCAGCACGTTCGCTGGGGCATGAAGGAAACCCCCACCCCCTGGATGACCGTCGTCGGCGAGGTTGGCGATGTCAAGCAGGGAAGTCCCGACCAGCCCACCAAGTATCAGATCTATCAGCCCGCCAGCCAGGAGATGTCATCCTTCGGATCTCTCGCTGCCGGCGTCGACGATCTCAATGCCAGCGGCGGCACCATCGTCCTGCGCACCGCCCTGTCGCCGCAGCTGATGGAGAACTCCCTGCGCTCCGTGGTCCGCTCTCTTGACCCGCAGCTTCCGCTCACGCAGATGCAGACCATGGAGCACGCTCTCAGCGATACCGAGGCCCCGCGCCGCTTCAACACCCTGCTCATCTCCAGCTTTGCCGGCGCGGCCCTGCTGCTGGCGATCCTCGGCATTTACAGCGTCATCGCCTTCACCGTCGCCCAGCGCGCGCCGGAGATGGCCATTCGCATGGCCCTCGGCTCGCAGCGCTCGGAGATTCGCGGCATCGTCTTCCTCTCCGCCGCCAAACTCGCTCTCGCCGGCTGCATCATCGGTCTCGGCGGGGCCCTGGCCGCCTCCGAGCTTCTGCGCTCGTTCCTCTTTGACGTCAGCCCCTTCGACCCGCTGGTGCTGACGCTGGCTGCCGTGGCCGTGCTGCTGCTGGCCGTCGTCGCCTCGCTGCTCCCCGCCCAGCGTGCCGCTTCAGTAGACCCGACCCTGGCGCTTCGGTCAGAATAGAAACTGCCGGAGGTCCTCGGCGATGGTGGTCATCGCCAAATTTCTGGCCCTCGCGTCCAGCATTCTCTCGCTGTGCGTGCTCATGGGCCACGCCTTTTTCGTTCCGGGCAGTCCCTGGGGCGACCGTCTGCTGAATTCCCTGATTCTGCTCGGCCTCTCGGCCTGCGTCTGCTTCGCCGCCGGCCTGATCTTCGAGCTGCCCGACCGAAAATTCGATCCCGAGCCCACGCCGCGCCTGACCCAGACGCTGCCCGTCCGGCTTTTTTTCTGGGCGGCCGGGCTCATGGCGGTGATCTTCGCCATCTCCTGGTTCCTTGCTGTCGATTATGTACCGATGATCTGGAAGAACCAGCCTTAATCCCGGGACCTTAAGCGCCGCTTTTCATCGCAGAGAGCCACACGGAAGACCACACCGGCGCACGGGATCGCCGGGGTCGCTCTGCATGAAAGTAAATTCATCGGGAATGGCCGAACAATTCTCCTCTCCTCAACGTCCATTTCGCAGGGAATCCGCAGACTGGACAGCAGAGTTTCCCCGAACCTCTTCTCGGAGAGCCAGAGCTCATCAATCGAAGAGGAGTATCGAATGCTGTCCGGTCCCCGTCTGACGTTTCGTGGCGTCACGCGCGCGATTTTTGCACGCCTGCGCAAAAAGGCAAAACAAAATGGCATTGCGGTTGCCTACCCCACAGGGGAATGCGTGAAGGATGGCGTGAAGATTCACTGGAAGTACGATCCGGATGCGGAATTGCTCGAAGTCGAATGCATTCATGCGCCATTCTGGATCGACCCGGCGTGTATGAACAAGGAACTCTGCGAGGAGATTGAACTGGAATTGGGCTCCGGACGCGCAGCCTGACTGCGCACAGGGCCGCGGAACGGCCATCGAGAGGCACCTGGCTGACTCGGTTTTATCCGCGACCGGGCAGCCTGGGCGCCGCTCTCGTTCTCCGCTTTACTCCGTTTCGGCCTCCGCGGCCGGCTTTCCCCGCAGTTTTCGCCAGATCCACCAGCCCAGCGCCGCGATCAGCATCGCCAGCAGCAGCATCGCCAGCGCAAAGTGCTGCTTCATGAAAATTCCCAGCGCATTCACAATCTGCGGTCCGTAGATCACCGCCAGGGTGGTCTCGACCCCGAACCGAATCATCCTCCCTGCCCACACCGCCAGCAGGAAGTTCAGCGTCCGCATCTCGAAGACGCCGGCCCCGATGATGAACAGCTTCCAGGTCGCCGGCGGCGGCAGCAGCGAAGGCACCATCACCCCCAGGAATTCCTGTTTTTCGAAGCGGTCCCGCAGCGCCTCGAATCGCGCCCGATTCACATAGCGCAGCAGGAAGATCTCTCCGCCCGCCCGTCCCAGGAAAAACGGCACCAGCCCGCCCAGCGCCGAACCGGTCGCCGCCATCAGCGCGTAAATGTAGAAATGCCGCTTGTCGATCCACGCCCAGCCCGCCACCATGATGTCGATGGGCAGGGGAATCGACGCCGAATCCACAAATGACGCCACCAGAATGCCCCACGGTCCCAGCGGCTTCAGCAGATGCCGGACAAAGTGCAGATACTTCTGGATAAGTTTTTTCAGCTTCGTTCAACCTTTCGGCCGGCCCTCATCGTTCCCGCGCTCTCCGTGCCTGGCTTGCTTCCCGGTTGACTGGCCGCGTTGTCTCGGGTTTGCGGCTCATGCTCAGTTTTGCCGCTCAGCAGCTCCAGCGCGTGTGGCAGCACCGGCAGCGCTGCCCGCAGCGAGCTCAGCGCGCCCGCCGGACTGCCCGGCACGTTCAGAATCAGGGTCGTACCCCGCGTTCCGCATACCGCACGGCTGAGCACGGCCATGGGCGTCTCGCGCCGTCCTTCGCTGCGCATCAACTCCGCCACGCCCTCCAGCAGACGGTCGCAGACGGCCCGGGTGGCCTCCGGGGTCACGTCGCGCGGACCGACGCCGGTCCCGCCGGTCGTGACCACCAGCCGGGCCTCGCGCGCTGCATTCCGCAGCTCGTCTTCAATTTCCCGCGGCTCGTCTTCCACCTTTGCGCACCGCACCACGTCAAACCCGCGAGCCCTGAGTTCCCGCTGCACCGCTTCGCCGGACCTGTCTCGCCGCAGCCCCCGCGCGCATGAGTCGCTCACCGTAATGACCGCCGCCGTCAGTGGGATCCGCTCCAGTGCGCGGGTCTCGGCGGTATCCCCTGCCATTCGCTCCGTGTTCGGACCTTTCGTCACGTTTTCGATTGTACAAACTACGGTGAAATCCACGATTTAATGAGAAAATGAAGGCAAGCTCTCGTGGCGTTCCTGTTGAGAAGCCGCGCAGGATTAGTTATCCCGGAATGCCGATTCGTTTAACCCCAACTGAGCCGCCCGTGGAGCAGCCGGAACCGGAAGCTCCGGTTCTCACCGAAGTTCTGCCCCCCTCGAACGGCATCTCCACCGCTTCCAACGGATCCGGCGCGCTTCCCGTGCTGCGCTACAGCCGCTATCAGGGCCTTGATCACTCGGATCTGCTCCACGTGATCGAAGATCTCGAAGGGAGCCGCAACTGGGCCAGCCTCCGCGAAAAGCTCTGGATCGCCCTGCTCATCCATCTGCTGTTGGTCTGGTTTCTCTTCTACGGCTCGAAACACCACTTCTTCAATGAGGTTCGCGTCGTCAATCCGGTCGAGCAGATCCAGAAGCAGCCGAAGCAGGTAACCTTCCTGGCCATGCCGAAGGATCTGCAGAAGGTCATTCGGCCAAAGCCGACACCGGTCATCTCCGACAAGAACCGGATCGCCGAGACACCTCACCCCACCCTCGACCGCAAGACCCTCGAACAGCTGCAGGCGATGCGCCGCGCCGGGCCGCCGAGGCTCACTGCGCCGCCGGCCCCCCGGCCAGCGCCCGCTCAGCCGCCCCGGCAACTCGCCCAGCAACGCCCCACGCCGCCGGCGCAGCCGCTGCCGCAGAACAATCAGGCGCGCCTGACCGCGCCGCCGCAGGCGCCCGTACCGAACCTGCGCAGCGGTCCGTCCAGTCCCAGTCAGCAATTGCAGAACGCGATGCGCCAGGCGATGCAGGGCGGCCAGCTCGGCGGCGACAACGGCCTGAACTCGCCCTCTCAGCATCAGGGCGCCAGCGGCGCCGTCGACATCCTCAGCGACACCATGGGCGTGGATTTCGGCCCGTACATCGAGCGGGTCATCTACGACACCGAGCGCGCGTGGTACCCCATCATTCCTGAAGAGGCCCGTCCGCCCTTCGACAAGCAGGGCCAGGTCTTCATCGAATTCAAGATCCTGCCCAACGGCAACGTCACCGACATGAAGCTGGTCGGCCCTTCGGGCGATGTCCCTCTCGATCGCGCCGCCTGGGCTGGAATCACGGGCGCTTCGCCCTTTCCGCCGCTGCCCAGAGCCTTCAAAGGGCCCTTCCTCGAGCTGCGCTTCGATTTCCTCTACAACGAGGGTTATCCCGAAGGAAACTGAGCCGTGCCCGCGCATCGGCTCCGGAGTGAGCAGGCCAGCGGCATCCTGCTGGTTGCCGCCGTCATTCTGCTCGTTGCGCGTCTGCGCGCGGATCGCCGCATCTTTTTCCCGCCCGGCAGGTGGCGCTGGTGACTCGCGGATCCTCGCTCTCAGACTAAGCCGCCTTCTTCCTCGCCATTTTCCGGTTCGTCCTGGCTGGCTCTGCCGCCAGACCCTGATTTCCGCTGGCCATCTGCGCCTGCGTGGGCTCAATCCCGTTGCCGAACCCGCGTCCGCCGATCGTCTCCGTCGGCTGCTTCCTTCCCGCTGGCTGCCTCTTTCTCTGTGCCATGGTTGTCTCCCTTCCGAGGTGCTGCTCTTTTACTGGATGCCGGGGTCCGCCCTCGAATTTGCCCGCAAGCCGCGGAGTGCGCCGCGCCGCCGGCTCTGCCATTCTCATGCTCGGAGGTACGAGTACCATGAGCACAGCCGTCATGCCCGCTCCAGCATTGAATCCCGATGAGGCCTGGGCAGCCGTTCAGTCCCGCGATCCCGCCGCGGAGCTCGTCTACGCCGTCGTCACCACCGGCGTCTTTTGCCGCCCAGCGTGTCCGAGCCGGCGTCCCGACCGCGCCAACGTGCGCTTCTTCCCGAATCCCGCCGCCGCGCAGCGCGCCGGCTTCCGCCCCTGCCGCCGCTGCCGTCCGCTCCATCGCCACGCCGACGCCTCTCTTGTCGAGACCCTCGCCGCTGCTCTCCGCGTCGAGCGTCCGGTCAGGCTCACCGAGCTGGCGCGGCTCGCTGGCCCGGCTGCTTCTCCGTTTACTGTCCAGCGCACCTTCCAGCGCCTCCTCGGCGTGACGCCGGCGCAGTACCAGCGCCAGCAGCGCGCAGCCTCATTCCGCCGCGAGCTGGCCGCCGGCCAGGCCCGCGTCACCGACGCCATCTACGACGCCGGCTATTCCGGTCCGGGCCGTGCCTACGAAGGCTCGCAGCTCGGTATGGCCCCCGGCCAGTTCCGTTCCGGCGGCCGCGGCGCCCACATCGGCTACGCTGCCGCTGCCTGCCCGCTCGGGCGCCTGCTCGTCGCCGCCACCGAGCGCGGCCTCTGCTCCGTTATTCTCGGCAATTCCGACAGGGAACTCATCGCCCAGCTCCGCGCCCAGTTTCCTCACGCCGAAATCCACCCCAATGCGCAGCTCCGCCCCATGCTCCGCCAGGTGCTGACACAGTTCACTCCGCATCCCGCCGCGCTCGACCTGCCGCTCGATCTCCGCGCCACGGCGTTCCAGATGCGGGTCTGGGAAGCCCTCCGCCGCATTCCCCGCGGCGAAACTCGCAGCTACGCTCAGCTCGCCCGTTCCCTGGGAAATCCGAAGGCCGTCCGCGCCGTCGCCAGCGCCTGTTCGGCGAACCGCATCGCCGTGGTCATCCCCTGTCATCGCGTTATTGGCAGCGACGGCTCGCTCACCGGCTATCGCTGGGGCGTCGGCCGCAAGAAGAAGCTGCTGGACATCGAGAAGAGATCCCCATCGGCCTGAAAATGGCGATCAAGCACCTCTCCTGAGGACGGCGCAGCCGCGTCAGATTTTTTACGTTGAGAACTTTGACCAATCATGTAAGGACGTTGGCTCATGTCGGTCCCCAGCCGCCTTGTGGCGCTTCTGCTCGCGATGGCGTCGGTCTCCGCGCTGGCAGCGCAGGACCGTTCCGCCCCGTTGCTCACCATCCATGACCTTGGGCGCGGCGCGGTCGCCCTCGACGGTCCGTGGCAGTTTCATCCCGGCGACAGTCCCAGCTGGGCGCTGCCGCAGACCGACGACGCGACCGGCCAGAACGGCTGGACGCAGATCACCACAGATAAGCCCTGGGGACGGCAGGGCTTTCGTTCGCTCAGCGGATATGCGTGGTACCGCAAGCACATCAGCGTGAGCCCGGCGGCGGGATCCGACGGGAATTTCGTTCTGCAGATTCCGCTGTTTGACAGTATTGCGCAGGTTTACCGGAATGGCCGTCTCATCGCGAGCACCGGCAGGATGCCGCCGCACGCCTCGTGGCCGGGGGACGGCTGCTCCTGCACGAGCCTGGCGCGCAGCTTCAGCCTGGGCGCCGTTCGCGACGGCGTTCTGGCGATCCGTGTCTGGCTCGAGCCCCTGATGGCTTTCGACAGCGGCCTCGAAGGCGGCTTCCGCTCTCCGCTGTACATCGGCAGCCGCGCTGACATTGGGGATCGCGAGCACACGGCGGCCCATCAGTTCCTGCTGCACGCGGAATACTCGTATGCGCTGCAGTTCCTGGCATTGCTGGTCGGCATCTTCAGCCTCATCGCGTGGCTGCGCGATCGCTCCCGGAAGGTGCTTTTGTGGATGGCTCTCTACTGCGCGGCGCAGGTGACCGGCACGCTCGTCGAGCTGGCCGGCCCCATGTTTACCAACGCCCGGCGAAACATCTTCTTCAATTGCTCGGACATTCTCAGCGCCATCTCCGTATGGTTCCTGCTGCTGTACCTGCTGCGGCTGGATGGGAATCGCAGCCTGATGCGCCGGGCGCGCGTCGTTGCCCTCGTTGGTTTCGCCTGCCAGACTGTGGACTCCTCGCTCTTCCTGCCCGTCTTCAACCTCGGCGACCCGTCCGTCGTGCGCGTCCTCCAGGGCGGCGACTGGATCCTGGGAGCGATCATCGTCCCCTGCTACTTCTTCCCGCTCGCGATCCTCGGCGCGGTCATTCACAACCGCAGGCGGCTGGATCTCTCCCGCCGGGTCCTGGCGGTTTCCGCGTTTCTGGAAACCCTGGGCGAGGCCGTCTCGCTGCTGCTGATGTACGGAGACCGCTTTACCCACTGGACCGCCGGGTTCTGCTTCTTCCAGACCGTGAAGATCGGCAACACGGAACTGGATGGCCCGACCATCGCCAACACCATCTTCTTCCTCGCCGTGATTTACGCCGTGCTGCGTTACTCGCGCGAAAGCCTGCGCTGCCAGCAGGCGGTCGAGCAGGAGTTGCGCTCGGCTCAGGAGCTGCAGCAGGTGCTCGTGCCTCAGGCGCTGCCTTCGCTGCCCGGTTTCGCCATCACCAGCTCCTGCCGTCCGGCGCAGGAGGTGGGCGGCGACTTTTTCCAGATCGTTCCTCTGGAGGACAGCTCGGCGCTGGTGGTCCTCGGCGACGTGAGCGGCAAGGGCCTGCGCGCTGCCATGGCCGTTTCGCTCATCGTTGGCGCCGTCCGCACCCTCGCGCGCAGCCATCCGCACCCCGCCGACATTCCCGACGGCCTCAATCGCGAACTGCATGGACGGCTGCAGGGAGGCTTCGTCACCTGCCTGGCGCTGCGCCTTTATCCCAACGGCGAATGCGCCGTCGCTGCCGCCGGCCATCCCGCGCCTTTCCTCAATGGACAGCAGATGGACGTGGTCGGCGCGGTGCCACTGGGCATCGAGACGAACATGCGCTATGAGGAATTGCGCGTCCGCCTCGGCGCCGGCGACTTCCTCGTCCTTTACACCGACGGGTTGCCGGAGGCGCGTTCGGCAGGCGGCGAAATCTTCAGCTTCGAGCGCCTGTCCACGCTCTTTTCCGATCGCCCCAGCGCGGAAGAGGCTGTCCTCGCCGGCCAGCGCTTCGGCCAGCAGGACGACATCACCGTCCTCACGCTGACGCGTCTCAGCGCCGGCCAGGAAGCGCACACGGAGCTGATTGCTCCGGTGCTGGCGCCAGCGTAGGGCGTCTCCTGGCTGAGCAGTGCAGGATGGCGCGAGACGGCGCGCCATCCCCACGCCGACCCCTGACTTAGAATGACGTGTCGTGCTTACCCGGGAAGAACTGGATCGCCTGCGTGTCGTGCTGGTGCGCAGCCGCAATCCCCTCAACATCGGCGCAGCCGCCCGCGCCCTGTCCAATTTCGGATGCCTCCGCCTGCGCGTGGTCCATCCCTATGCCGTGGCCTTTCGCGAGGCTCGCTCCGCTGTGGATGCTGAACCTGTCCTGACCGCTGCGGAGGAGTTCGAGCAGGTCGCCCCCGCCATCGCCGATTGTGCGCTGGTAGTGGGCACCACAGCCGGCAGCCGCCGCACTCCTGAAGCGCCGCCCTGCCGCCTCGAAGCCGGCGCCGAGCAGATCCGCGCCCATCTTCGTTCCGGTTCCCGCGTGGCTCTTCTTTTCGGATCGGAGAAAGTCGGCTTATCCAATCAGGATCTGAGCCATTGCCAGCTTCTCGTGCGGATTCCCACGCGTACCGAGCACCCCTCCATGAATCTGGGCCAGGCGGTCGCCGTCGTGCTCTACGAGCTGATTCGGGAGGCGCCCACGGGCGCTGCCGCCTCCGCCGAAAACATCGCCGGGCAGGTTGTGTCCGGTCAGGTTGTACCCGTCCAGTCCCTCGCCACGTCCGGCGAACGGGAACGGCTGATCGCGCTCCTTCTCGAAGGACTCTCCGTCAATGGCTTCGACCATGGTGTTTCTCACGCCCGGATGGAGAAGAAGCTTCGCCGGCTGGTGCGCCACCTTGCGCTCACTCCCTCCGACATGAGCGAATGGCTCGGCCTGCTCCGGCAACTGCTGGGCAAGCTGCGCGCCGCCCAGCCTTTACACCGTAAACCGTAAACCCTGTACCCTGTTTTCATGGCATCCATACAGGTTCAGCTGCCCGACGGCCCGGTGCGCGAGGTTCCGGCGGGCACGACTCCTGTCGCCATTGCCGGGGACATCTCGCCGCGCCTGGCTCAGGCCGGTTCTAATATTTTCTAAAATTGACCTCAATATGAATGGCGACGGCCACCGGCTTCCCGTGCCGCAGGGCCGGCCTGAATCGGTACTGGCGGACGGCTTTCATCGCGTTCGCGTCAAATCCCTTTCCCGCCGACCGGATCACATGAACATTCTCCGGCTGTCCATCGCGAGTCACCACTGCTCCCACGACGCAGATTACGCCAAACCCCTTAGGCTCCTTCATCGCTGATTTCGGGAATTCCGGGTCCGGGGCATAGGTCAGAATCGGGCCTGTAATCCCGGGACCGACCCTATACACCTTGTTGGCCCCTGCAGTGTGGTCGGCCAACGGGGCTGAAACGCCCATCGCAAAGGCTGTTCCGCCGATCACGGCGGCCAGCAGCAGCAGGGTTGCGCAACCCATCAGCGTGACCCGAACCAGCCGGTTCGGAGCCGTCCTCTTCAACTTCATCATCATGATCCGCTCCTCAAGAATGTTGGCGTCAAACAGGCCCAGTGCGTTTGCTGCGACCCGGCCGTCCGGCATCATGCGTTCCGCAAGGCGCAGCAGCGATTGCCGATACCGCTTTCGATCCAAGAGCCGCTCAACCACCATGGCGTCGCAGACCATTTCCCGCGTGCGCGCGATCTGCGCTTTCACGATCCGGATCGCGGGATGGAACGCCGTCAGCAGGCCAGCGATTTCATACAGCAGGTTCTTTGCGTAATCGTGACGCCGCACGTGCGCCAGCTCATGCCCGAGGGCGCTCAGAAGATCATCCTCGGTCCACCGTGCGACAAAATCGGCAGGCAGAAGGATGGCCGGCTCGCGGACTCCCGCGGTGACAATTCCGCGCACGCTTCCGCTGGCAAACAACCGCGCATTCGTCGCTGCAAAGGGGCGGCGAACGTACTCCCAAATCCGCTCGCCGTCCCCTGTCAGTCGGAGCGGCGTACCTCCGCGCATCAGGCGATTGGTGGCCGCGACCGCAGCCAGCAGTCTCACGGCGAACCAGGCCAGAGCGAAAACATAGAGGCCAAAAATCAGCCAGATGACTCCGCCGGGCAGAAGAAGGCCCCCAGCGTGCGACGCAACCCTCGCACCGCTTCCCGCCACAGCGGCCGAAGCGCCACCCGCCCCAGGACTCCGCCCCCAGGAAATCGCTGCCGGCAGAAACATGCGCGCTGCGGCCAGCGGAGTCATTGAACTGAGCAGCAAAGTTGCGACCCATACCACGTGCTGAGCCTGGGGTCCCCGGCGGCGAAGAACTCCGGCTGCCGCGAATCCTGCGCCTGCGAGCAGTGGCACCTGCCACGCCGCATTGATCGCATACGATACGACGAAACAGACTGCGCTATTCATCGTCATTTTCCCGCTCCGCTGCTGCCAGCGCCGCAATCCTGTCGGCGTCCAGCTGCCGCGTCCTGATCAGGCTCATCACCAGGTCTTCGGTCGATCCGCCGAACATGCGATTCACAAAGTCGCGAACTGCGTGCCGCATCACGGCTTCCTTCGCCACGACCGCCCGGTATTCGAAGGCCCGGCCCCGCAACTTCCGCCTCACCTTGCCCTTCTGGTGCAGGGCGTTCAAAACCGTCTGTACCGTGGTGTAGGCCAAATCCCCTGCAACCCGCTGCTGAACGCGCTGTACGGAACTCGCACCGTCGCGCCACAGCACCTGCATCATCTGTAATTCCAGCGGGGTCAGACCCGCTGAATCCGATGAACCTTTCCTGCGGCCTCCCATTCCACCTCCTATTGAAATAGGACCATACGCCGGCGATCGGCGGCTTGTCAACTATTTTTATAGGAGACGATTCCCGAATGGGTGCCTGCCGGCAGATTCGGTCTCTGCCCGGTCCCATCTCGGTCGGAATCTGTACCCTCTGCGCTGAACCCTGTACGCTGTTTTCATGGCATCCATACAGGTTCAGCTGCCCGACGGCTCGGTGCGCGAGGTTCCGGCGGGCACGACTCCTCTCGCCATTGCCGAGAACATTTCCCCGCGACTGGCTCAGGCCGCTCTGGTCGCGCGCATTCGTCCGCTGAAGGCTGCAGCCGCCAGCGCATCCTCAGGCGCCGGCAGCGAAGCTTCCATGTACGGCGCGGAAGATCCCCACGCCGAACGCCTCGTCGACCTGGGCACGCCGCTCGAGGAGGACGTCGCGCTGGAGTTGCTGACGGACAGGAATCCGGACGCGCTGAAGGTCCTTCGCCACTCCGCCGCCCATGTGCTCGCCACCGCCGTCCTCGAGCTGTTTCCAGAGACGAAACTGGGCCACGGCCCCGCGACGGACGCCGGCTTTTTCTACGATTTCTGGCGTCCCACGCCGTTTACGCCCGAAGACCTGAAGCTGATCGAAGGCCGCATGGCCGAAGTCGTCGCCCGCGACGAGAAATTCGTCCGCGAATTCGAGCCTCGCGCTGAAGGGCTGGAACAGTTCCGCGCCGGGGACGACTTCATGAAGGTCCACTTCATTGAGAAGTTCACGCAGCCCGGCGAAGACATCTCGCTTTACCGCAACGGCAGGTTCGTCGACTTCTGCCGCGGCCCGCACGTGCCTTCCACCGGGCGGGTGAAGGCCGTCAAGGTGATGAGCCTTTCCGGCGCTTACTGGCTGGGCGATGAGAAGAATCCGCAGCTGCAGCGCATCTACGGAACCGCGTTCTTCTCAAAAAAAGATCTCGACGAATATCTGGAGAAGCTCGAAGACGCGAAGCGCCGCGACCATCGCCGCCTCGGCAAAGAGCTGGAACTCTTCACGGTGAGCGAGCAGGTCGGTGCGGGCCTGCCTCTGTGGCTGCCCAAAGGTGCGACGGTCCGTCGGCTCCTCGAGGAGTACATCCTCGGCCTCGAGCGCCGGACCGGCTACGAGCACGTCTACACGCCCTCGCTCGCCAAGGTCGACCTCTACGTCCGTTCCGGCCACTGGGCCCACTATCACGAGGACATGTTTCCCCCCATGGACCTCGAAACCGAGCAGATGGTGCTGCGGCCCATGAACTGCCCGCACCACATCCTCATCTACGAATCGAAGCTGCGCAGCTATCGCGATTTGCCGGTGCGCCTGGCCGAGCTGGGCACCATGTACCGCTACGAGCGCTCCGGCGTGCTCAGCGGCCTGAGCCGCGTCCGCTGTATGACGCTCAATGACGCGCACATCTTCTGCTCGCCCGACCAGATCGGGGAGGAATTCTCCGGCGTGATGAAGCTGGTGGAGCAGGCCTATCGCGATCTGGGCATTACGCAGTACAGCTATCGGCTGTCGCTGCGCGACCCGGCCAACAAGCAGAAGTACGTCGATAACGACGCGATGTGGGAGCTCGGCGAGCGCGTCCTGCGCGAGGCGCTTGACTCGTTGGGCCTGCCCTACCGCGAGAGCAGGGGCGACGCCGCTTTTTACGGACCCAAGCTCGACATCCAGCTCGCTGACGTGATGGGCCACGAGGAAACCTACTCGACCGTTCAGGTGGATTTTCACCTGCCCAGCCAGTTCGGCCTCGAATACACGGGCGCCGACGGCAATCGGCATCGCCCCGTGATGATCCATCGCGCCATCGTCAGCACCATGGAGCGCATGATCTCCTATCTGATCGAAATGTACGCCGGAGCCTTCCCGCTGTGGCTCGCGCCGGTCCAGGCAGGGCTGGTGCCCATCAGCGAACGCCATCATGGCTATGCAACGAAGGTGCTCGACACTCTGCGGCAGGCAGGATTCCGCGTCGAAATCGATGGCAGCAATGAGAAAATGAACGCGAAGATTCGCGACTTCACGCTGCAGAAGGTTCCTTACATCCTGGTGATGGGCGACAAAGAGGAATCGAGCAACGCGGTGAGCGTCCGCACCCGCGGCAGGGGCGATCAGGGCTCGGTGCCGCTGGAGCAGTTCATTGCCCGCACCCAACAGTTGGTCGCGGGCAAGTCGATGGAGGTATAAGAAAATTAACAGAAACGCGGAAAAGCAATGATGCACGTTTCAGTTTTCGCTGCGATGGTTGCAGTCGCCGTGGTGCTCGCTTTCTGCGGGTGGTTGCTGCTTTTCCGCACCGGCCACATTCTCCACCTCGCGCACCACAGTCACCGCACCAGCCCGCGCTGGATTCAGGAGGTGCCGGGACACCGGGTCATCTTCAAACCCTGGTATCCCACGTATCTCCGGACCGGCGGCGTGTTCGCATGGCTGCTGGCGCTCTCGCTGCTGGTCAGGGCGGCGCTGTACCTCATGCGCTGAGGCGCGGGGGGACACTCTGTCCGAAAACCCGCGAGTTCGCGCCCAAAGTCATCGCTTCGGCTGCGAAAACCTCTCGCTCGCGGCGTGACCGCGGTTCTCCGGCTTCCTGCTGAAGCCGTTCGTCAGCCGAGTGAACGCGAAGAGCCTTTACAGGTTCCGACCGCCCATGCCAAAAAGCCGCTTGAAGCGGGAGCACGGAACACGAAGGATATTCGTGTATCCACGACGCCACCAGCCAGCCGAACCACACGGTATGGAATCGTTTGCCGATTGGTGTAAATATCGCTCACCTCATTCGCCCGGACGATCAACCCAGTGAGAACCCCACTCGCAATATCAGGCAGTTTTGTTGTTTGTGACGCAGTCGTCCTACTGCGTTTTGCTCTCGTGGGGCTTCCCATACCTCAAGGAGCAACCGGCAAATCAATGTAGGAAGCGAAGCGGCGCGAGCGGTAGATGCGCTGCGTCGCCTTCCGGTAATCCGACGCCTTCGCCTGGAAAATATTCGGCACGTACCTCTGAGGATTGCGGTCGTAAAGAGGAAACCACGTGCTCTGAATCTCTACCATGATCCGGTGCCCCTTCAGGAACGTGTGATTGTTCGTGTGGAGATCGATTACGTAGCGCATCACTTTATTCGGGGTGATCGGTTCGGGATCGACGTCGCTCCTGCGGAAACGCCCGCGGAAAATTTCGTCGGCGATCATGAGCTGGTACCCGCTCATCGGCATCCGCGCCAGCAGTGCCCGCTCCTGCTGGACGGCGTTCGACTGCGGCTCGGCGACCGCTTTCCTTTCGAGCGCCTGCATCTTCTGCAGGTCATCCGGGTAGCGTTCGGGATAAACGTCAATCAGTTTCACCACCCAATCACTGTCGCTGCCGGTCGTGGCGGCATACAGATGCGCCACAATGTCTCCCGTCACCGTAATGTCGTGATCGAGCACCGGCGTTTCCCACGCCACCGTGTCCGGCCGCTCATAAACGAACCGCTGATCCTGCACAAGCCACGTATACCAGTGGCTGCCTGGCCCGTAGGTTTCCTGGACCGGACGATGCCGGTACGGCACGGGATGCGCAGGATCGGAAACGTAGCTGTCGTAAGCGTTCCGCCCGGTTTGCTCCGGCGCCGCAAACGTCAGCCGCGCCCCACTCCGCAGGTATAGCTTGCGGTGCACGATGCCGTGCACCGGCGGCCACGCCGCATAGTTCACCCAGCGATTCGTGCCCGTCTGAAACGTCAGAGCCTTCTGCAGCGGCAACTGGCCTTCGCCCTTCAGCCAGTAGGCGAACCAGGTGGCCTGGATTTTCCGCCGAAAATACTGGCTCGTGGCGGAACCGAACTGGATTGGGCCGAGATTTGTGCCTGGGCCGTGAGCCCATCCTCCGTGGTTCCATGGGCCCACCACCAGGTAGTTGTCGTGATGGATGTCGTGTCGCTCGGAAGCTTCGTAGATGCGCAGCGGGCCCCAAAAATCTTCCTGATCCCACCACCCGGCGACGTTCAGATTGGGCACGGTCAGGGTCAGATGCTCGAAGTACGGCCAGACGGCCTGCCGCCGCCAGAACGCGTCGTAATTCGGATGATGGACGAAATCCTCCCACGTCGGCACGCGGCCGTGCAGGTACAGCCGGTCTGCGTTCGAAAGCGGCCCGAGCCGCAGATACCAGGTGAAGGTGTCATACAGGTCGAATGGAAACAGATAATTCTCCCTGCCTGTTTCCATCATCGCTGCGTACTCAAAGCCATAGCTCAGACGGAATGCGCCATTGTGATGAAAATCGTCGCCCAGGAACATGTCCGCCGGCGAAGCCTGTTCGGAAGCGGCCTTCAGCGCCGGGTTCGGATGGAGCAGTGCCATCGCGGTCAGCCAGCCGCCATAGGAAATGCCGAGCATGCCGGCGCGGCCATTGTTATCGGGAACATTCCTGAGCAGCCAGGAAATTGTGTCGTACGTGTCGGTGCCCTCATCAACACAGTCCGGTCGAACCGGCTCGCATGGCGGGCGATTCATCACAAAGTTCCCTTCCGATTTGTACCGGCCGCGTATGTCCTGGAAAACGAAAATATAGCCGCCATCCGCAAACATCGCCCTGTACGCATTGAGTAGCCGTGAATAGCCGTCCGAGCCGTCGCTCAGGCCGTAGGGGGTGCGGGTGATCAGGAACGGGAGCGGCTCGCTTTGATTGCGTGGCGTGTAGATCTCAGTGTGAAGGCGAACGCTGTCACGCATCGGAATCATGACGTCGCGCCTGGTAAAGAGCTGCGCTGGTTTGGGCTGCTGCTGCGCCACCGTGCGCGCGTCAAGGCACGTCCACAGCGCGACAGCGAACAGCGCTACGGCAAGCCAGGAAAATCTTCGCGTCCAACGAGGCACGGCGTCACTCCCGGCGGCAAATTCCGGTGCGTTTTCATGCGGCCGCAGCGAAGACGCCCAGCATACCACATCTTTTTCGGATTCGAGAGCGGCGGATGGGCGGCACGGCCTGTTGTCTGTCCGGAACGGCTGCCTTCTCGTTGAACTCGGCCCCGCGCAGCACTTTGCCCGGCAGGGCGTTCGTCATTTTGCCGTTGGCGAGCACCGGCACCCCGTTCACCAGCACCCAGTCCATCCCCTGGGCAAACTGCTGCGGGTTGTCGTACGTGGCGCGGTCGCGGATCGTGGCCGGATTGAAGATGACGATATCCGCCCACATGCCCTGTTTGATAACGCCGCGATCGGCGAAGCGCATCTGGACCGCGGGCAACTCGGTCATCTTGCGGATGGCGTCGGCGAGCGTCAGCACGTGATCCTGGCGCACATACTTCCTCAGGATGCGCGGAAACGTGCCATAGGCGCGCGCATGCGGGTGCACCATGGGCGAGGGCGAAGTGCCCGCAGCGTCGGTGCAGATCGAAACCCAGGGCTGTCGCAGCGCCAGCTCGACATCCGGCTCGCTCATGCCAAACACGGCCACCGAAGTGCCGCCATCATCTTTGATCAGGAAATCGAAAAGCGCATCCATCGGATCTTCGTGCCAGGCCTCGGCTACGTCCGAGAGACGCTTCCCTTCAAAGCGGCGCAGTTCCGGATTGCGAACACCGACGATTTCCACCGCCTCAGGGCCGGGGATTTCCTGCCAGTCGTTGTTGCCCCAACTGGCGGGGTTGAGCAGATCGGCCCGGATGCGGGCGCGCGTTGGCGGGTTCCGCAGGTTGTTGATAAGCGCCGCCGAGCCGCCGATGTGAGCCCAGGGCGGGATGAACGATGACAGGCCGTTCGACCAGGCGGTATAGGCGTAGGTGCTGGCGAAGATATCCACGCCCGCGGCGCGCGCTGCGTCGATCTGAGCCACGAGCTGCGGCATTTTGCCCCAGTTGGCGTATCCCGCCTCCTTGATGTGGAAGATTTCCACCGGGATGTGCGCTTCCTGCCCGATGCGGATCGCTTCGGCCACCGCCTCCGGTTCGGCGGCGCCTTCGCTGCGCAGGTGGGTGGCGTAGATGCCGCCATAGGCGGCCGCGATGCGGGCCAGCACGATCAGTTCGTCCGTCCTGGCAAACGGTGCTGGCGGGTATTGCAGCGCGGTCGAAAGTCCGACCGCGCCACCCTGCATGGCCTGGCGTACCAGCGCCTCCATCTGCTCCAGTTGCGCGGGCGTTGGCTGCACGTCGCCATCGCCGAGCACCAGCTCCCGCACCGTGGTCGCGCCCACAAAGCTGGCAAAGTTGACGCCAATTCCCTGGCGTTCGAGCCGCGCGAAATACTCGGCAAATGTCGTCCAGCCGGGCCCGGCTGCGCCGCGACCGTCGGCACCTGGCCAGCGCGGCGCCACCGAGCTGCCCTCGCCGGTAACTACGGTGGTGATGCCCTGGTAGATTTTCGACGGCAGCCGGGGATGGCTGAGAATGCTTCGGCCCGACTGATCGAGCATGTCGATGAACCCCGGCGCGACCGCCTGGCCGTGCGCGTCGATGGTTTGGCGTCGCGGCGCGCCGGCGAGATCGCCGATTGCGGCAATGCGGCCGTTGCGAATCCCAATGTCGTCCAGGTACCACGGCGAGCCGGTGCCGTCGTAGATGTGCCCGCCGGTGATAACGATGTCGAATTCCGACTGGGGCGCTGCCACCGACCCCCCCACGGTCAGCACCGCCACGGCCAGCAACATCGCTGTGATCCAGCCCGCCATTCGACAATTTCTGACCATTCTGCCTCTCCTCAGGGACGCGGCGATTATAAGCTGCACCGCCCCGCGTCGCTCCGATGCCATCCACTCAATCAAATGTCCAGAATGATGTCCGCTCGATTCGAAATCGATTCGGAATCTGTTCGGAATCTGGAAGTGGAAGGGAAGTGGAAGGGGTTGACCGGGTGTATGTGAGCGTGTACATGCCCGAGATGCAGTGCGTTCCGGGGGTGGTCCGGTTCTTCCGCACGCATCGGGGCCAGGCCTGGGCCTCATCATCCCTGATGGGCCCGATGAGCCGGCACTTTGTGGCGGCGATGGAGCAGTTCATCGAGAGGGAAGGAATCGAAGTGATGCGGTTCCGCAGGGGAGAGCGGAAAGACGATGTGTTGGAGGAGCGGCTGCGCAAGTTTCCCGCCGCGGAGGAAATCGTCTTCATCGGCAAGGCGCAGGAAAAGGTGGCGGTGTTCCGCACCGGGAAGCGTCGCAATCCGCGCACGGGGCAGAGCTACCCCTGGATCGCCAAGTCCTCGGCGCCGGTGAACCAGTACTACGTGTATCCGGTGGACCGCGATTTTCGGCCGTTCTTTTTGAAGCTCTGGACCTACTTTGCTTACAATGCCAGGCTTTGTCTCAACGGTCATGAGTACGCCAGGCGGCCGTTGGCGCGCAAAGGAATTGACTTTGCGGCATTGGACAACGGGGTGCTCCACTGCCAGGAGCCGAAGCGGCTGCAGGCCATTTGCGATGGCCTGTCGGCGGAGAAGATCGACGCCCTGCTGAGGAAATGGCTGCGGCGGCTGCCGCACCCCTATACGGCAGCCGACCGCAAGGCAGGCTATCGCTATGCACTTTCGATCCTGCATGCCGAGTTCTCCCTGACGCAAGTCCTGGACCGGCCGGTGCGTGGCCGCATGTTCTTTGAACAGGTCATCCGCGATAACCTGGATCCGGGGCGGCCCCGGGAAGTGCAGCTGATTTTCGACCGCAACATCATCCGCACCACGCCGGGGCGCTTCCGCACCCGGATCGTGACCGAAGGCGTAACGCCTTCGGTCAACGTCTGCCACAGGAACACGCGGATCAAGCAGTACCACAAGGAAGGGCGGGCGCTGCGCACCGAGACCACCATCAACAACACCTGGGCTTCCGCGCGGGCAAGCGGCTGCACAACCTGGCCAGGCTGCGTCAGAGTGGCTTTGCCGCCAACCGCCGCTTGTTGGAAGCCGAACGAGTGACCCACGACTGCATGCTGGCCGAAGGGACGTTCCGGGCCATCAACGGACCGGTCGAGGTGAACGGTCAGCGGGCCTCGGCGCTGCGCTTCGCCGATCCCCGCGTCCACGCCTTGCGGCATGCCTTGTTGCTGTTTCGGCTGCAGCCGCAGGGCTTCCGCAACGCGGAGTTGCGGCTCCATCTGGCCGCGCTTTCCGGCCGGCGTGAGAACGAGCCTGGCCCGGGAGCGATGAGTTACCAGCTGCGCCGCCTGCGCCTGCATGGCATGATCGAGCGCATCCCCAAAAGCCAGCGCTACCGGGTAACCACCATGGGCTTGCGGGTGGCGCTGTTCTTTACCCGCAGCTGCAGCAGAGTTTTCCGCCCCGGACCGGCCTTCGCACTGCCTGGCCACCGGGTGGTCGATGCACCCCTCAAACGCTGCTTCGACAACATTGAAACGGAGATACATGTATGGATACATGTATGGGCAGAAAAGGCCAAACTCGCCGCCTGAAACCTGACTCATTCACATCGAGTTCTGTGCGTCCAGCTTGAACTAGGTGTAGGTGGGCCGATGATCGCCCGGTCGTCCCTGGTCGCGTGGCTGAGGTTTCGCCTGAGGTTTGGGCTGAGGCCGTGCCTGACGCTGCGGCTGCTGGCGCGGCTGCGGACGTTGTTGAGAACGAGACTCCGGCTGGACTCGAGGAGCGGGCCGTGCACCGCCCGTCGGACGATTCGCCGGTCGCTGGGTCTGCGTGCGCACCTCGGGCCTCTCCATCGGAGCTGTGCGATTGCTCTCGGGCCTTGCCGTCGACCTCGTCTCGTTCCGCGTCACTGTGGTTCGATGCGGGGCGGTTCCTGACTGGGTCGGCCGCGTCGCTCCCGCTGCCTGTCGATTCGCAGGCATCGGCGTTGCGCCGCGAACGTCTTCCGGACGACCCGCGGGAGCCGTCCGTACTTCGTTCGTCAGCCGATTCTGAGCCACCATTTGTGGATGTCCGTGGTTCACTGCGGCGAACTGCGCCCGGTTCTGCCCCGCCGTGCGCACCAGATCCCGCTGCGCGGGCAGGGGAGCATAGTGGTGCTCGTTGCGCGCCGCAACTTCCCGCGCCGTGGGTCGGAAGTTCAGACCGCCGCGTCCGCCCGCGTAGCTCACGCGCGAATCGTTGAACGGATGGCTGACGTGAAAGACGTACACGTTGCGAATCACCGTCACGTTCACGCGCGTGATGGCCGTGTTATAGAAGAAATGCCCGCCGTGCCAGTAGCCGCCCTCGTAGCCATCGCCGTAGTATCCGCAGCCGTAGTTGACTCCGCCATAGAAGCCGATGTGCGGCCCCCAGTAACCGGGGTACCAGTGATACTGGCCCGCATAGAAGCCCCAGTAGCCGGGAGTCCACAGCGCTCCGATCCAGGGAGCCATCACCCACACGCCCGGAACCCAGTAGTATCCGGCGGGAGCATAGGCCCAGTAGCCCGGCGTCCACACATAATCGTCGGCCGGAGCCGGCGGCTGTTCATAGTCCGGGATGGGAGGCGGCGGCTGGGCAGCGACGTCCGCCTCCGACTCCCCGTAATCACTGGCGTACTGGTCCTGGCCTGGCGCGCTCTGATTCTCGTCGCTGGGCGGCGGGCTCTGATATTCGTCGGAACTGGCGCTCGAAGATGCCGGCGCCTGCGCTGTCTGATCCGGCGGCGGAGGCGGGGGATTCTCCGTGCTGGCGCCGCTGGTCGACGAACTGATCGGAACCAGATTCGCAGCGGCCGGATCGGCCGCCGGCTGGTTCTGGCTCTGCGGCTGATTGCTGTGACAGCCAGACAGAGCGAACGCCACGATGATTCCTGGGGCGACGTACCTGAGGATCGGCTTCATGAGGGAATTGGACGCTCGGTCTTTCCCTGGCGTCAACCGGCGCAATGTTATATCGCCCGCGATGCACTGGCCATGCCTCAGCCAGCCTCAGCCAGCCTGGGCTGGTCTGCCGCTTTGCCCGAAACGTAATTTGCCGCGGTATCCAGAGCCGCCGTCTGGGCCTCGCGCAGCGCTTCGCCCACCAGCAAAATCGACGGCGCCGGGCCAGGAATCGCCTGATCCAGCCGGGCGAGCGTAGTGCTCACAGTCTGCTGATCCGGTTGCGCCGCGCGCGACACAATCACGCACGGCAGCTCAGCCGGCAGTCCCTCGCTGCGCAGTTGCGCGGCGACAGCGTGCAGATCCCGTCCCGGCATGTAAATCGCGCGCGTTGCGCCGGCCAGCGACGCGGGCTCCAGCGTCGATCCCGGCGCATGGTGGCCGGAAGAAAAGCTGATGCCTGAAGCGTTCCGGCGATCCGTCAGCGGACGCCGCAGCGCCGCCGCCGCCGCAAACGCCGCCGTGATCCCGGGGACCACTTCGAAAGGCACGCCCGCACTTCGCAGCGCATCCATTTCCTCGCCCGCGCGCCCGAAAACGAGAGGATCGCCCGACTTCAGTCGCACCACGGTCATCCTGCGGCGCGCATACTCCACCATCATCGCGTTAAGCTGTTCCTGCGAGATGTTCTTCCGCCCGCACCGCTTGCCCACATTGATGGCCAGCGCGCGCTCGGCATGAGCCAGCACCGCCGCCGGCACCAGATCGTCGTGCAGCACTACATCAGCGGTAGCCAGCAGGCGCACGGCTTTCAGCGTCAGCAGCTCAGGATCGCCCGGGCCGGCTCCGACCAGATACACCCGTCCGCGCTCGGCCGCCGTCATGCGGGTACCTCGGTTTTCGCGGAATCGATGTGCTCCTGCGCGAACTGCCGCGCGGGGCATGCAGGCGAGCTGCACAGCGGCCGCTGTGCCAACTCGTGCAGCAGAATATTTCGGCTCTCGCCTGCCGGCATCGCCGCGCGAATCTCCCTGCGCAGCGCGCCCAGTTCTTTCAGCCACGGCCCAAGGTCCTGCGGCAACTGCGCATCCATCTCGCGCCGCAGCCGCTGCGCCAGCGCAGGACTCTCGCCGGCGGTGGAGATGGCCACCTGCAGATCGCCGCGCCTCACCACCGACCCAAAATAGAAGTCGCAGTTCGGCGGATCGTCCACCGCATTGCACAGCACACTGCGCCGACGGGCCTCCTCGTAGACTGTGCGGTTCACATCCTGCGCGTTCGTTGCCGCGATGACCAGAAAGACGTCGTCCAGATCCGAAGGGCGGAAAAGGCGCTCATGCCACACCAGAGCTGCCGTGCGCGCCAGCACGCGAACCCGCTCGCCGGCACAGGGTGCAATCACGGTGATCGCGGCTCCCGCTGCGCGCAGGCTCTCAATCTTGGCCAGCGCCACCGTGCCCGCGCCCACCACCAGGCACTTGCGTCCTTCGAGGCGAAGAAAAACAGGTAACAGACTCACCCGCCCACCTCCGCCGGCACACGCCCCGCCGGAAGGTCTCGTTCCACCGGAGCCAGCTCCTCGCCGGCCAGCGTGGCGCGCAGTTCCGCGTCGCTGTTGCGGGCAAACCAGGCGCGCAGATTTTCGCGCTCGTTCCGCTCGGCGAGATAGCGGCGCAGCAGCCGCTCGATGGCATCCGGAACCAGATGCGCCGGAGTGCGGAACCCAACCGGTCGCGCCGCGAGCGCATATTGGCCCACCGAGCCGCCCAGGCAGAAGTAGTAGGCGTCGGCCAGCTTGCCCTCGTGCCTGATCTTCTTGCCTTCGAGTCCAATGTCCGCAATCCAGTGCTGGCCGCAGCTGTTCGGGCAGCCGGTCACGTGCAGCCGCAGCTGCTGATCGAACTGCGGCAGCCGCTCTTCCATCTCGTCCACCAGCCAGCGCAGGAAGCCCTTCGTCTCCGTGATTGCCAGTTTGCAGAATTCAGTTCCCGTGCAGGCAATCCCGCCGCGGAAGAACGGCGTCCCATCCACGCGCAGCCCGATCCGCTCCAGCTCCAGCGCCAACTCCGCGGCGCCCGCCAAAGGTATGTTGAGGAAGAGCAGGTTCTGCATCACAGTGAGGCGCAGATCCCCGTGTCCGCCCTCGCCGAAGCGCTCCGCCAGCTCCGCCGCGGCCGCCAGCTGATCGCCGGTCAGCCGGCCGCGCAGCACGCTGGCCCCCACATACCGCAGTCCTGACTGCTTTTGCGGATGAATGCCCACATGGTCGCGCAGAATGTCTTCGGGGATCTCCTCTTCCACGCCTCGATCGAGGCTGTACCCCAGGCGGCTTTCAATCTCCAGCAGGAATCGCTCCGCCGTCCAGCCTTCTTTCATGAAGAGGTACTTCAGCCGCGCGCGATCGCGGCTCTCGCGCAGCCCCTGCTGATCGCGGAAGATCTCGGCAATCGTGCGCACCACCTGTGCCGCCTGGTCCTGGCGGACAAACGCGTCCAGGCGCACCGCCATGTGCGGCTCATTCGAAAGGCCTCCGCCAACGCGGACCGAATAGCCCACTTCGCGGTCGCGCCGCACCGCTGTCAGGCCAATGTCGTTGATCTCCGGATACGAGCACCACACCGGGCAGCCGGTGACGGAAATCTTGAACTTCCTGGGCAGATTGAAGAACTCATTGTTCCCCTGCAGCGCGCGCGCAATCTCCACGGCCAGCGGCGAAGCGTCCACCAGTTCATCGTGCGCGATACCAGCCAGCGGACAGCCGGTGACGTTGCGCACCACATCGCCGCAGGCTCCCCTGGGCGAAAGCCCCACCGCGTCGAGCGACTCCATGATCTCCGGCAGCGACTCGATCGTCAGCCAGTGGTACTGAATGTTCTGCCGCACCGTGATGTCGGCCAGGTTGCGTCCATGCCGCTGCGCGATCTCCGCCAGCACGCGCGCCTGGCGCGCGCTCAGGATCCCGTTGGGCACGCCCACGCGCATCATGAAGTACTCGGTGGCCCTGCCCTCGCCACCTTTGCCGCCGGTCACGCCCGCGCCGTCGCCCTGCGTGTAGATGCCCCACCACTTGAAGTACGTATTCCAGTCCTCGGGGATCGAACTGCGTCCGTTGCGGGCAAAAGCGCGAATCTCCTCGATCGCCTGCCAGGGATTCTTCTCGCGTTTCAGGCGCTCGGCTTTCTGCGCTCTGGTTTCTTTTGCGGCAATCTCCGCCATAAATTCTCCGTCTCGGGCAATATCTGCGATAAAAACAAAAAACCCGCGTCAGCGAAGGCTGAGGCGCGGGCTTATGGGGCTGGCTTACTGAGGTTTGGCTTCACCCACAAGTCCGGCGCAGCGGGCAACAACAGGCGCAGCACATCACCGGATTGGGGCACATTGCCATTTCCTCGATATTACGGCACAAGCTGCGAGCGGTCAACCAATTCGGCCTGGTGTCTTCCACCACCGGCGAACCGCGACCAGCGACCAAACTCCCTCGACAACTCCGAAAGGCCACGCTCCCTGCAGAAACCCATACACCGACGCGAGTACACACGATCCGGCAAATGCCAGGATGAACCAGCGGCTGCGTTGTTCCAGCGCATAAAAGATCAGCATGGCAGAGACGGCGAACAGGCCGAAGGCGGTGAGACGATCCATGCAGGAAGTATAGGGTGCCTGTCCTGATATGCTGTCTTATCGCCTGCAGGCGGAAGGGAATGCTTAAGTCGCCGGGCATGGTGTTCAGGCAGATCCCGTCAGCGGCTGCCGTGAATCCTTCAGCCAGCGCGCGCCCAGCACCAGCGCAATCGTGATCAGCGCGAGGGTCAGCCCCATCCACAAACCGGAGAGACCCCACTTCAGCGGAAAGCACAGCAGCGCGCCCAGCGGCAGCCCCAGGATCCAGTAGCCGCCGAGGTTGATCAGCATGGGGAAGCGCGTCTCGCCCAGGCCGCGCAGCGCGCCGGTGGAGACAGTCTGGATGCCGTCGAAAATTTCGAATCCGGCAACGATGGCCAGAATGCGCGTCCCCAGTCGCAGCACATCGCGATCAGCCGTCCAGATGCGCAGGATCGGACGCGGTACCACCAGAAAGAGCACCGCCATCAGCGCCATGAACCCCGCGCCGAGCGCCAGCGACAGCAGTCCCGCGCGCCGCGCGCGCTGCAGATGACCCGAGCCCACCGCATGGCCCACCGCGACCGCCGCAGCCGCGGAGATGCCCAGCGGAACCATGTACGTATAGGCCGCACAGCTCAGCACGATCTCGTGAGTCGCCAGAGAAATCGGGTTCAGGTGCGAGGCCATCACCGTCACCGCCCCAAAAGCTGCCACCTCCAGGACGAGCTGCGACGCCGCCGGCAGTCCCAGACGCAGCAGCTCCCGCAGCAGGCCCCGGTCCGGACCCGGCCAGTGCGCGAAGAGCGCGTGGCCGCGCTTCGATTCATGCTTCCAGGCAGCCCACACCAGCACTCCCGCCATGTAAGCGCGCGCCGCGCACGTGGACAGCGCGGAGCCGCGCACGCCCATGGCCGGAAATCCAAAATGACCGTAGATCAGGACCCAGTTCCCGCCCAGATTCACCAGGTTCGCGGTGATCAGCGCGAAGGCCACCGGCCGCACGCGTCCCACTCCCTGCAAATAGCGGCGGAATCCGCCGTAGACGAGCAGCGGGAAAGTGCCCCAGTTCAGCAGCAGCACATACGACCGGGCGAGCCTGGAGACGGTCGCGTCAACGCCATGCCCCGTGAACAGCCACGCCGCGCCCAGCATGCCGACCATCAGCAGGGGAGTGAAGGCGGCCGCGATGTACATTCCCTGCGCCATCCAGCGATGGCAGTCGTCATAGCGCCTGGCGCCCCACGACTGCGCCACCACCGTGTCCAGTCCCAGCATCAGCCCGATGCCGAAGAGCGACGGCGCGTAGTAGACCGCGTTGCCCAGCCCGACCGCGCCGATTGCGTCGGGGCCGAGCCGTCCCACCATCACCAGGTCCACCACGGTCATGGTCATCCAGCCCAGTTCCGACAGCACGACGGGAATGGCGAGCGCGAGCAGCGCTCGCAGTTCAGCTCCCGGATGCGCCGGAGGCTCTGGCTGCTCGAAGGCCTGAATGTCGTGCGGAACTGACATGCGGATGAACTATAGCGGTTTCAGGACATTCCGAAGACGACGAACTCGAGTCGACGCGACCAGCGCGGAGCAGCGATTCGGAGCACCTTCAAAGAGGGTACATGTGCTCCGAAACCGCCATATTGTCGAGGTTTGCCGAGCCCGTACCCTGTGGTAGATTCAGGATAGCGACGGCAATTCCTGAGTTGCTGTGGGTTCTCGGTCTCCTTACCGGGCCGCGGCGCCCTGATGGTGGCGTCGACTTGATTGCGTTGCCTTCGGGATACGGTTACTCAGGAATTGCGATAGCGCGCTGCGGAGAGATGGCCGAGTGGCTGAAGGCGCACGCTTGGAAAGCGTGTATACGCGAAAGCGTATCCAGAGTTCGAATCTCTGTCTCTCCGCCACTGAGTCTTTATATTCAGCAGCCCTTACAATACGGATTCGAACTGTCAGCAGCTTCTCGGCCAGATTCCGCGATATTCAGGGCGGAAATTGACCGGAGAGAATTCTCCCCTCCGCGAAGCCGAGGAAATGTCCTCGGAATGCTCCAATGCCGAATTTGGCAGTTCCTTTTCGATCTCGAAAAGGAACTGAAGAAAAAGGCTACTGCGTGTTCGCATCCCTTTCAGTCCGCCATCAAGTCGCAGTTCTCTCAGGTGCACCTGCGAGCCCCTTCGGACTGATAAGCCCTACCCCGTTTTACCGATACTTATCCTGCGGCCTTCCGGCAGTTGGCCGCTCCGGCCGAC
Source organism: Acidobacteriaceae bacterium (assembly GCA_035503835.1). Classification (GTDB taxonomy): domain Bacteria; phylum Acidobacteriota; class Terriglobia; order Terriglobales; family Acidobacteriaceae; genus Palsa-343. The sequence continues at coordinate 81,658 of DATJSY010000033.1, forward strand.
CCCGCCGGGTCAGGACCCCGAATGGGCCGGTTAAGCCGGTGATGCGGCAATAACCACATCGGTAGTGCCGGGTTTTGCCTGCTATTCAGACAGTACTTTTCGGAATGATGCCGGTAACATGGGATCCGTGAGCAGGCCGGTGTATTATCCCTGGTGATGACGGATCGGAGACAGCTTGAGGCTCCCGCCGTTCCTGTGATTCCGCAGCCCGCCATCCGACAGATTGTTGCAATAGCCGGAATTGCCATTTTCCTGGCCCTGTTGTCCATCGTCCCGTTGAAACCTGGATTCGAAAGATTTGTCGATTCGCTGGCCTGTGTCTCCGCGACCTGGTTGGTGATATCTCTGCTGGCGCTTCCGGTTGCATTTTTTGCCCGGCCTGCGTTTCCGCCACGGGGCTCGCTGCCTCGACTCGAAGTCTCCCGGAGTTGTATTCGTGTCGTTCCCGGTCGGATCGCGCGACTCTTCGCCGAAGCGGCTGTCGAAATTGCTTTATCTCTCCACTCGAGAGAGATCCTTCTCTGTCATAGTTTGTGGCAGGGGTATGGCGATGGACTTCGCCTGGTTGTCCGCGATGCAGACGGTGCTGAACGCCAGATTCGCGCAACAGCGATGGATTATCTTGGTGCGCGGGATGCCCAAATGTTGGCGGACGGGGTTTCAGCCGCTGTCGGATTGCCTGTGCGGCTTTTGACCAGGAGCCGACAGGCAGACGGGTCGATTCAGGAAGCTTCGTGGAGACCACCCTCGCGCAGGGCGAGGATGGTCACCGGTGCTGCGCAGGCAAGGGGATTTGTGCCTCTTGTCGGTGGCGCAGTTGTGGGGGGATTGTGGCCAGCGCCTGCGGCCATCCCGGCGGTCGGCCTGGGGCTGTGGATGAGTCGGATGGGGTTGCTTTTCCTGCTGGCTCGCTGCGCCGGATCACGAGCGCAGTTCCCGACGCTTTATTCGCTGACGAGTGTGTTTACGTTCGGGGCCACATAGGGCTTTGCTGTGGTCGTCGTTGGGTGTTTGACGAAGGGAGGTTGACGAAACAGGTGTTCGGGTCGGAAGGTTGGAATTAGGAAGTTTCGTCCGCCGCGCGAATCCGAGGCAGGGTCCCGGTATCCGGATAGCCGGTCATCCTGTTGGCACTGGCAATTGACCCGGGCTGAACATCCACACATCATCGAACTGCTAAACTCTCGATCATGCCGCACCCATCGTGGAATGATAGTTACGCCTCGGGACAGTTGCCCTGGGATACCGGCGTCCCAGAGCCCCTGCTCGTCCGGTTTGTTGACTCGGAGGGCATCACGCCTGGACGCGCCCTCGAAATCGGCGCGGGCACGGGAACCAATGCAATTTGGCTGGCGGAGCGTGGCTTCGATGTACTCGGCGTGGATGTCTCGCCGCTCGCGATCGAAAGGGCCTGCTCCAAATTGGACGGCCGACCCCTGCGCTGTCGGTTCGCAACCATGGACTTTCTCGCCGCGCCGACGTTAGGCCCATTCCACTTCGTGTTCGATCGCGGCTGCTTCCACGTCTTCGACGACCCTGGTGAGCGCACGCGCTTCGCTGAGCGCGTCGCGTCAACACTGGCCCCCGGCGGCCTGTGGCTGAGCCTGATCGGCAGCACTGAAGGTCCGCCACGGGAGTTTGGCCCGCCACGCCGTTCGGCACGAGATATCCCCTTTGCCATCGAGCCCGCGCTGGAGATCATTGAGATGCGCTCCGCAGAGTTCCGAGGTATCGACGCAAAGGCGTGGTTCTGCCTGTCGCGCCAGCGTACCATTCCGGCCCAGGCTTCCACGCAGCACGATTGACGCCGGGGCAAATACGCCGCCTATTCCATCGTGTTTAGCCGTGACCATCCATCACTCGGTGTTCCTTTCGGCAACCCGGCAGTTGCGCCACTTCGCCGGTCCCGGGGGACGTTCCGAGTCTCCGATATGTCCGGTTGGCCGGTACAAGGCACAATCACTGCTCCGCCCCGTTCTCAAAGTCGGAGGGGTTCTCCGCTCCATATTCCAGGAGACCTTGGGATGTCCCGTTAAGGCGTCGAGGCGGAAGGCCTTGACGCTGAAGTACGGCGTCTTGTACACATTTGGCACCTTCGGAAAACAAAAAGGAGAAAGAAATATGCGAATGTTGCTGAGAGTCTCTATCCCCGTGGAAACCGGCAATGCCGCCGCCAAAGACGGAACCCTGGGTTCCACGGTTGAGGGCATACTGGCCGATCTCAAGCCGGAGGCGGCCTACTTCTTTGCAGACGACAACGGCAATCGGTCGGGTTCGATCGTTTTCGACATGAAGGACACATCACAGATTCCGGCGATCGCTGAGCCGTGGTTTCTCGCCTTCAACGCAAAGGTTTCTTTAAGGCCGGTCATGAGTCCTCAGGATCTTGCCAAAGCCGGGCCATCGATTGGCAAGGCTGCAAAGAGATACGGGAAATAGACGCTCACCGGATCTTCGAGATCACAAGGAGATGTCCTGCGCAGTCAGGGACGTGCCCACCGGCGCAGTGCCCTGGCTGTGCCCGGTCTTCAGGGTATTCGGGCGGATGGCTTCCCGCAAATTTGGCCGCTCCGGCCCATCCGGTCAGGCCCCACCTTCGAAACTTCTGGAAGGTCCTCCGGCCACTAGACCCACACAATTCGTCAATTCGGGGCTGCGACGCCGTGCGGAGCGCTACGAGCAGGAAGAAACTGCGCTCCTCAGGAAAGATCGCGCAGAGTCATGGCACAAGTGCCTCGCTGCCAGGAAGGATGCGCGATGTGACTTCGAGCCGGTGGTAGTTGCGATAGGTGGCCCGAAGCGACCAGACAATCCTGTGGAAACCAAAACCGCTGGTGGTACGCATCGTAATCACAGTGGGGAGCCAGAAGGTTTCGCCACCGAGCAGGACGGGCGCATAATCGACGGCAAGCTTCCGCTTGCCGATAACGCCGAATGTGATGGTGTGGCGCGGCGTGGTGATCTCGAGGTGCGTTACCTGCATCGATGCAGGATCGACGAAGGCTCGGCCCTTGCTCTCCTCCCGCAGAAGGCAGTCGGCGGAGTTCCGGGGAGCGAGGACGCTGGCGAAACGGACGATGTAAGGCTTGCTTGGACCGTTCCTGTTGATCCGCTGCAACGTGTAGGCCATGCAGGCTGTCTGGTTGAGGGAGACGACGGCGAGGCCACCCTCAAACGCTCCGCTTAACAGGGTGGGACCTTCCATATGCTGCGCAGTCGCTGGCTTACCGTCGACAGTCTTGATCTCGCGTGTCTCTGCAAGAGTTGTCGTATGGTCGGGTTCGCGGGTGCGCTTGAGCAAGAAGACGGAGTCGGTGATGGTGCTCTCATCAGGCAGGCCAGGTTCCATCCGTGACGAGACGACATGCTCATTGCAGAAGAGGCTCGGGAGATGGGCGTCGTTGTGGTTCAGATTCGCTTGCAACCGCTCGAGAATCTCGTTCAGAGTGGGCATTTTCGGCCGCTGCGCACACAGCGCAGACGAAAACCCTAGAAAAGTAACAAGCGCAATGGCCGTGGAGGATGTTCTGGAACCCATGGCGGATCGCACCTTGTGGTGCGCCTCCTATCATATGCAATCGACGTTTCATGAATAAGAGCGATGCGCACTGAAATGGGGTTTTCGGTGACTCTCGTTGCCCCGGAGCGCCGTTGGCCTCGGGAACGATGACAAAGCCACCCGACTGCCCCTGAGCCGTGGCCCCCAATTGCCCATGGCGCGACCGTTGATCGCTGGTCGGTCGGCCTTCCGTCAGTTTGGCCGCCCCGGCCCGTGCCGTCAGCGCCCCGCCACCGAAACTTCAGGCTAACGACAAATCGTCCGAATCGCGCCGCACAAATTTCAGCAGCACTGGCACGTCTGCCCCTTCCAGACGAATCGGCTCTCCTGAAGCAGAATGGGAACCGCGGCGAGGGCCGCTGCCGAATCGAACCACGCGATATGGAACCATGCGTTGACAGCAAGCCCGATCAGCGCGATCAGTGCGAGGCAGGCACAGGTTTGGGCGCTGCCTCGGCAAACTCCGATATGCCGGTCAGCCAGCCGAAACAGCGAGTCCACTTGCTACTCTGCAATACTCGCGCACGGATCGGGTCCCCCCCCGGGTCGAAGCGTGGGGTTGCCGTTTTGGAGCAAACAGAGGACGAAGGCACCCGCGAGATGACACTTGTCACTGGTGGACCGGGAGCTCCCCGCCTATGGTAGAGGCCAGGGAACAACCGGGCGCGGCAGGCGGTCCTGCCGATGAGGGGACGATGAAGAATCTGAAGCGGTGGCTGCTGCGGCTTCCGGTGCCATGGGTGTTCGTACTCGTGTATCTGATGGGTACGG
>DATJSY010000034.1:0-13996 GCA_035503835.1 Acidobacteriaceae bacterium
GGGCCAGAGGATTTGCTGGGCGGCGTAGAGACGGTTTTCAGGTGCGATGCCGAGGTCGGCGGCCATCTGCACCAGCTTTTGGGTGCGGATGCGGATGGTCTCGGCCCACTCGGGGGTGGGATGGCGGGGCACGGGTCCGGGACGCAGCGCGGCGGTTTGCGTGGACGAGTCCTGGCGGAGGGAAGACAGGCCGTGGAGATCCATGGTTGGCTTGGGTGCAGGACGGCCGGCGTAGGGATCCTTCCACTCGGGCTGGGTCATGCTGGGGCCCCACCAGTCCATCTGGGAATTGTTTTCCTTCCACAGCATCCAGATTTTGCGGGCGTCGTCGGTAAGGAGATTTTCGCGGGGGAAACCCATATCGACGGCGAAATCTTCAGCGCCCTTGGCGCAGAGCATGACGTGGCCGGTGTTCTCGTAGACTTTGCGGGCGACAAGGCAGACGTTCTTGATGTTCTGCACGCCGCCGACGGAGCCGGCCGCGCGATTCGGGCCGTGCATGCAACAGGAGTCCAGCTCGACGACGCCCTCTTCGTTGGGCAGGCCGCCGAGGCCGACGGAGTGATCTTTCGGATCGTTTTCGCGGCCGAGACAGATGTGGTGCACGGCGTCGAGAGTGTCGGAGCCATCGAGGAGCATCTGATACGCCTCCTGAATGGTCTGGTCGCCGGTGACGCGGGTGACGATGACGGGCTTGGCGGGAGGCTGGAGGCGCTTGACTGAGTCGTCGGTTTGAGCGAAGGCGTCGGGGATGGTGGTGGAAGCAAGGCCCACGCCGGTGATGGCACTGAGAGAGAGAAAATCGCGCCGTGTCGTCATGGCGGGAATGGTATCAAACGGTTGCGGCAGCGGGAGCCGTTGGGAGGTCAGCGCGAAGATTTGTCGTTGAGGCAGTGATGAGCGGGATTAGTCGGGAAGAACCATCTTTTTGCCGGCGAGATCGCAGGCGCGCCAGAGGTACCAACTGGCAACGGAGCGCCAGGGACGCCACTTTTCAGCGCGGCGCAGCATCTGGTCCGGTTTGGCGAGCATGGAGGCGTCAAAGGGCTTGCTCTTCGGCAGGCGATGAAAGCTAAGGGCGAAGCCTTTGCGCACGCCGTAGTCGGTGACGGGGAAGACGTCAGGGCGGCCGAGGCGGAAGATGAGCAACATTTCGACGGTCCACTGGCCGATGCCGCGGACTGCGGTGAGACGCTCGACGATTTCGGCGTCGGGCATGCGGCGAATCGCGGCCAGGGTGGGGACGGTGCCGTCGGTGGTTTTGGCGGCGAGGTCGCGGAGGGCCTTGGTTTTTCCGGCGGAGAGGCCGCAGGCGCGGAGCCGGTCGTCGGAGGCCTGGAGGAGAAGCTCGGGCGCGGGATGCAGTTCGCCGAATGCGGTGAGCAGACGTTTGAGAATCGCCGCGGCGGCCTTGCCGTGGAGCTGCTGGTAGATGATGGACTCGAGCAGCGCCTCAAAAGGCGAGTGCTGGCTCTTGAGTTTGAGCGTGAAGGGGCCGGCGCGCTCGATGAGCTGGCCAAGTTTGGGGTCAGCGGCGGCGAGCTCGCGGCAGGCGAGGTCGGCATCGTAGCGAACGGAGCGGCGGCCATCCATAAGGGAACAGGGTACAGGTGACAGGTTGCGGGTTACGGGCGCGAGCTAGTCTTCGTCGCCCTCCTGGGGCATGTTGGTTGGGGCCTGAGAGATGTTGATGGCGGGCTTGCCGGCTTTGCGCAGAAGATCGTTGAGCGCGGGGAGCCGGTGCTCGACGAAATCCTGCCAGGCGGGAACGACTTCCTTTGCTTCGTTCTCGACGTGCGCGGAGTCGGCGAGGACGGCTGCGGTGGCGGGCTCGTCGGAACCGGTGAGGACGGCGTAGAGCTGGCCTGTCTCTCCGCTGACTTCGTCGATGCCGGGCAGATGACGATGCTGGCCGGGTGCGGCGTGCTCTTCTTCATGCTCGGCCTGATGGCCGGCGCCCTCATGCTCATGGCCCTCAAGCAGCGAGGTGAGCTGGCCCTGCCAGGGCGCGAGCTGCGCGGCGAGATCGGAATCGCCGGATGCTGCCGCGGTCACCTGTTCCTGAACGGCATGGGCGGCGAGGTCAGCTTTGGAGACGGAGTCGAGCGCGGCGGCCATGGCGACCTGCGCGTCGTGCAGGGTGGTCAGGTCTGGGAGCGAGGTGTGGATGCGGGGATCCATTTTGATGGTGAGCGGCTCGGTGGTGCTCTGGCCGTCGACGGTGAGACGCACGGTGTAGGTGCCGGGAAGAACGACGGGGCCCTGCGGCTCGAGCGGAGTGCGATGCGGGACCGCGGAGATGGGATATTCGTAGCGGGGCGAAGTGGGGGTGGTGGCGTGCAGGTCCCAGACCCAGCGATGCATGCCGGCGGTAGTGGGCAGCGGACCGTTCCTCTTCGGCCAGTAGGGCGGGATGAGCTCGGTGCGCAGCTCGTCAGAGGTGGGCGTAACGGGATCGGTGCTCGAGTAGGTGCGGATGACGTTGCCCTGGGCGTCGAGGATCGCGAGCGTCACGCTTGACGCGGCGCTGGGCAGGTTGTAGTCGAGGATGGCGCCGTCGGGGGGATTTTTGCCCATGGGCTCGTCGGGAGGCATCGGGGTGTCAGTGTAATTGTCGCGGCGGATGCGCCAGGCGTCGGCGGGTTTGAAGAGCGTGGGTGGCTGCTGGCCGGCATCGGCGGCGAGCTGGCGCAGAGGCTCCACGTCGTCGAGGACCCAGAAGCTGCGTCCATGGGTGGCGACGACGAGGTCATCTTCGTGGACGAGGAGATCGCGCATGGAAGTGTGCGGGAGGTTGTACTGGAGCGGCTGCCAGGCGTCGCCGTCGTTGAAGGAGACATAGACGCCAAGCTCGGTGGCGGCGTAGAGCAGGCCTTTCTGCACGGGATCGGCGCGTACGGCGTTGACAGGGGCGTTGTCCGGCAGGCCGTTGACGATGGAGGTCCAGGTCTTGCCGCCGTCGTGCGTGCGGAAGGCGTAGGGCTTGAGGTCGTCAATGCGCTCGCGGTTGACGGCGACGTAAGCGGTGTCGTCGTCGAAGCGGCTGGCGTCAATCTGGGCGATTTTGCTCCACGGGGTGACGCCGGGAGGAGTGATATTGGACCAGTTGGCGCCGCCATCGCGGGTGATCCAGACGAGGCCGTCGTCGGTGCCGGCCCAGATAGTCTGCGTGGTCTTGTACGAAGCGGCGACAGCGTAGATAGCGCCGCGGCGCTGATCCTGCTGCTGCTGCGTGAGTGGCGGGAGCGAGGCGGGCTGGCCGGTCTTTGGCTGGGTGAGATCGGGGCTGACGATCTGCCAGGTGTGACCGTAGTCGGTGGTTTTGAAGAGGCGGTTGGCGGCGTAGTAGAGGATGTGGGGATCGACGGGCGAGAAGAGGATGGGCTCGGTGCGGTCGGCGCGGATGGCGCGATTGCGCATGGGCACCGGAGTCACGTCCTGCACCTCGCCGGTGACGGCGTCGTAGCGGGAAACTTCAGTGCGGCCGGCTCCGTAGACGATGTTGGGGTGGAGCGGATCGGGGGCGGCGTAGCCGTACTCGATGATGCCGGCGGGATGCCAGTCACGGAAGGTGATTTCGCCGTCGTTGCCGCGGGTGGAGATGCAGACGGAGCCGCTTTCCTGCTGGCCGCCGCAGACCTGATACGGGAAGGTATTGGTGGCGGCGACGTGGTAGATCTGCGCGGTGGGCTGGTTATACCAGGAGCCCCAGCTTTGGCCGCCGTTGACGCTGATGACCGCGCCCTGGTCGCTGACCAGCAGGATGATCTGCGGGTTGCGGGGATTGATCCACATGTTCTGGTAGTCGTCGCCGCCGGGCGCGCCGCGCAGGCTGATCCAGGTTTTGCCGCCGTCTTCGGAGCGAACGGTAACAATGCTGGTTACATATACGATGTCGGGATTCTGCGGGTCGACGACGGGGATGGAGAGATCGCCGCCGCCGATTTTCATGGCCGGCCGGGGATCGTTGGTGATTTTGCGCCAGGAGGCTCCGGCATCATCGGACCGGTAAACAAACAGGCCTGTGGGGTTCGTGTAGCCACTCTGATTCGACGTGGCGAGGGTGGCGTAGAGGCGGTTGGGATCGCTGGGCGCGACGGCGACGTTGATCTGGACGAGGTTGGCGGGCAGGCCGCTGGTGAGCTGCTTCCAGGTGTTGCCGCCGTCGGTGGATTTGAAGAGACCGCCATTGGTGCCGTCGTAGGTGTTGGCGTCTTCCCAGGGGCCGAGGGTCTCCTGCCAGAGCGAGGCGTAGACGACCTGCGGATCTTTGGGATCGATGACGACGTCGGAGCCGCCGGTGCGGTCGTCCTTATAGAGAACTTTCTCCCAGGTCTGGCCGCCGTCGGTGGAGCGGAAGATGCCGCGCTCGGCGCTGGGGCCGTAAGGATGGCCGAGGACAGCGGCGAAGAGACGGTTGGGATTGGTAGGATCGATGGCGATGGCCGGAATCTGCTGGCCGTCGCGGAGACCGAGGTGGGTCCAGGTCCTGCCGGCGTCGTCGGAGCGGTAGATGCCGTCGCCGACGGAGAGGTCGGGGCGATGCAGGCCTTCGCCGCTGGCAACGTAGACGATGTTGTCGTCAGAGGGGGCGACGGCGATGGCGCCGATGGACTGCGTGTCCTCGTGATCGAAGATGGGATGCCAGGTGCGGCCGTAGTCGTTGGACTTCCAGACGCCGCCATCGACCTGGCCGATGTAGAAGACGTTGGGCTGGTCGGCAATGCCGGCGCAGGCGCGGGTGCGTCCGCCGCGGAAGGGACCGATCATGCGCCAGTGCATGTCGGGCATGGTGCTGGTGCTCTGGGCGACGAGAGCGGGCGCGAAGACGAGGGCGGCAACGGCGGCGGAGAGCAGCAGGCGGGAAACGAAGCGTCTTTCCATAAAAGCGTGCTTGTCCTTTCACGCCGCGGCTGAGGCGGCGTTTGGCTCAGCGGACATTGTAATGGGGAGAGTTGGGAAAAGGGGTTTTGAGGCGGGGGAGGGGTGGATGGTGGGGATTGGCGCGGGTGATTGGAGGTTGCGGGATGACCGTCATCCCGCAACCGGCGGCCGATTAACATCTGAATATGGCTCAGGAGCTACCCCTGCACGAAATCGCGGTCGTTCGGGCGTTCATCCAGAAAGCGAGGCAGGAGCGATGCTTGCTGCTGCTCTCGAATCCGCGGCGTCGGCGTGAATTCACTACAGAACTGGCCCATTTCCATTGGCTCGACGAGCGATTCGCCAGACCGATTCCTGCGACTCTCGCACACACCCAGTCCGAAATCGTGGCCCTTTTGCGTCGAAAAGGGGCAGGGGAAACTTCATGGGTGATATCCGAAGACCGTGCCATTGATGCACGAGAACTTCCGCTTGAGGAAGCGTTGGCCCATGTTTGGGGTCAATTCAATGGAACAATCGTCTCGTGCGTCCCGGGAAAACTCGCACTCTTCAGAGGCGAGGAGATGTGCAGCGAGCGCCTACTTGAGCGTCCCTGAAGCCGTCGTTGCCGAATGGTCGGAAATCGGGAAGATTCGGTGGTGTCCGCCAACTGGCGCGGGATTTTGTTGCTGGTGTTTCCTGCGAAGGCTATAGTTCCTCCATCCCATCCCCGGAGGAGCCTCGCCATGCGCATGCGCAATGCCGGCCCGCCATCCACATCGGGGTTCTGGGTGGTGCTGGCCATGCTGGCCATGGTTTCCGTTCCGGCTGCGCTTACCCTGCACACGGTCCGATCCTCCGCTTTCCGGCCGGTGAATGAGGTTGTGGCGGGCAATCCCTCGCCGTACGGATACTCGGTGAGTCTGCTCATCTTTCTTACGCCCATCGTCGTGATCGCTTTCTGGTTCCTTCCCCAGGAACACATCCGGATCTCGCGGCGGGCCTTCGGGTGGACGGTTGGAATCCTGTTTCCGCTGGGTGCAGCGCTGGATTTCTTCCTGGCGCAGTTCTTCTTTCGCTACCCGAACCCCGGCGCGACGCTGGGCCTGCTGGCGCCCGCGCTGGGCCACCCGGTTCCGGTGGAAGAATATCTCTTCTATCTCACCGGCTTTCTGGCGGTGCTGTCGATCTACGTGTGGCTCGATGGTTATTGGCTGCGGGCCTTCGCGGTGCCGGATGACGCTGCACAGCGAACCGGGTTCGATCGCCTCCTTGGATTCCACGCGACTTCTTTCCTGCTTGCGATCGTGCTGATCGGCGGCGCCATCGTAACCCGCAGACTGGCGCTGCCGGGCTCTCCGGGATTTCCTGGCTATCTCACCTTCCTGGTGCTCACCGCGCTGCTGCCATCGATGGCCCTCTACAAGGCGGTGAATCGTGTGGTCAACTGGCGCGCGCTGAGCCTCACGTTGTTCATGATCCTGCTGATCAGCCTGCTGTGGGAGGCGACGCTGGCCATCCCCTACGGCTGGTGGGCGTATCAGCCCACGGCGATGGTGGGCGTATCTATCCGCGCCTGGGACAACCTGCCCATCGAGGCCGTGTTTGTGTGGATCGCGGTTACGTATATGACGGTTTTGGTGTACGAGACGATCCGCTGCTGGCACGCCTCCGGCCGGCGAGCCGGCGACGCGCTCTTTCGGCATAAGGCCGCGCGGGAAGCTCGACCGGCGGATCAGTGATGTTTTGGCGGAGTCGGGCGGAGATTATTTCGCGCTGAGAACTGTGACGGCAAAGGGCGCGAGGGTGAGCGCGGTTCCGCTGAGGGTGCCGGTGCGTGGAGGATCGTCGACGGTGGCGGCGTCGACGGTGGCGAAGTCTGCGCTGGCTAAATCGGAGGGCAGAGTTAGCTGGATGGTCGCGTTTGCCTTGTTGACGAGCAGAAGGCTGCGGCCATGGGCGGTGGCAAATGCCTGGGCCAGGAGACGGCCCGCGTCATTGCCCTGGGCGGAGGTGGCGACGAGGCGGTCGCCGGGATGGAAGTTATCGACGATGAGCTTCAGAACCCAGTAACGCGCATTCGGCTTGCCGTTGGTGTAATCGATCATGGAGACGCTGGGGTACTGCGAGGGATAACCCACGAGCTGGGATTCGCCGATAACATCGACGCCTAACTGCGATAACTCGACATAGAGATACGCGTAGAGCGCGCCGGATGCATTCCAGTAAATCGGCGGAATGGTCTGGCCGGGGGGTGGTCCGGCGGGATCGAAGGGAAGGATCGTCCCCAGCTCGTCGGTGTCGATCTTCGTTTCGGGCGAGAGGCGATCGCGGATGGCGAGGATGTAACGCGTGGTTGCGAGAAAACCGCCGGCCTGATCGAAGAAGGTGTGCTGCCAGGTGTCCGGTGTCTCGTCCGGCGCGGGCGTGGCATAGAAGTGAAACGAGATGAAGTCGAGCGGGAGGCCGGACCGGTGATTGTTGTGGTTGAGGAAGTATTCGAAGAAGCGCGGGTTGCCGCCGGGAGCGGCCAGGGCGAGGCCGACGAATTTCGTATCCGGGCTGACCCGATGAATGGCGGAGACGATGGCGTCGTAGCGCTGCGTGTATTGCTCGGGCGTGGTGTTGTGTTCGAAGTCGACTTCGTTCAGGACTTCCCAGTACGGAAAGCTGTAGTGGTAGCCGGACTGATGCCAGCGGCCCAGCTCGTCGCGAAAGCCGCCGCGGGTGTACCAGCTAACCAGGCGCGCATAGTAATCGCCGAGTTGCTTGCCGGTGGGATCGCGCAGCTCGGTACCCTGGGTGTAACTCCAGTCGACCTGGTCGGGGTTGGCGGGATAAGTGACGGGTTTGTCCGTCTTAAAGAGCCAGGCGGGGATAGTGCTGAAATTCATGACGGTCGAATGGCCCGCGGTGGCGGCGAGGAAGTCTTTGGCGATGGGATCGATGTCGGTGAAGTCCCAGAAGGTGCGATCCGCGGTGGGCGGCTGTAACTCGGCCACCGCCCTTTTGGGATAGGGGAACCAGGGAACATAGCGGACATAGTCGGCGCCCAGGGCTTTGAGAGCGGAGAAAGCGCCATCGTGAATGGGCGAACCAGGATCGAGCATGGGGTTGACGACCACCTGCAGGGTGGGGGTCGAGCGGGAGACGCGCTGGGTCTGATTCCAGTGGACGGTGACGGTCTCCTGTGCGCGTGAGGCTGCGCTTTGGGCGAGCGCGAGCGCGGCTGCGCAGACCAGGGCAGATATTTTGAGGCGCACGCAGAACCTCCATCGTGCCGGGAATCGCCGGAACGACTATGGTACTGCGCGCGGGCTGGTTCGAGGCTAGAAGACGATCTTCGCGGAGAACTGCATTTCGCGTGCGGGGAGTTGCGCGGTGATGCCGGCGAGGGGCAGACCGAAGCCGGTCGCGGGAGTGGGTCCATCGCCCCAGGTGCCGCTGTGGCCAACGATGTTGCGATGGTTGAGCACGTTGAAGGCTTCGGCGCGGAGCAGGGCGTGGACGCGCTCGGTGCCGAGCGGAATGGTTTTGCCGATAAAGGGATCGACGGAATCGATGGCCGAGCCACGGCCCGTGTCGCGGCCGACGACGGCTCCGTTGATGACGGGCCGGTCGGTGGTGGCGCTGGTGTCGCCGCTGTTGGTGACGCCGGTGACGATGTTGTAGGGCAGGCCGCCGGCGAGAGTGGCCACGCCGCCGGTGGTGAATCCGAGAGGTGCGGCCCACACGCCGCTGAGAACCAGGCGGTTGCGCTGGTCGAAGATGGCGTTGCCGAGCTCGTAGTCGCGGCCGGTGAGGCGGGGGTCGTTGGGGTTCTGGCTGGTGGTGTCGGGGTCGACGGTGTCGAGGGTGTGCGACCAGACGTAGCTGGCGAGCAGGGCGGAGCCGCCGCTGGCGTGGTAACTGAGGTTCGCGTCGAGGGCGTCATACCAGGCCATGCCGTCGTTCACGTCGCTCTGGATGACCGAGTAGGGCGGGGTCGGAACGCTGGAAGCCGTTCCCTGTTTGGACGAGGTATCGCAGGTGTATCCGTTCTGGGCATACCAGGCGATCCAGTAGGGGCGGGTGCAGTTGGCGGCCTGGGCGGTGCGCGTCTCGCCGGGCGCGGTGCGAATGAAGGAGGTGGGTGGATCGACATCGAGGGGACGCACGATGCCGAGGGTATGGGAGCCGACGTAGTCGGTGGCGAGCACCCAGCGCGGCGCCAACTGGTGCTCGACGCCGAGGGTCCACTGCTCGTTGTAGGGATTGGTCAGCTCATCGGGGTAACCGAGGAGATCGCTGGTGGGGAAGAACTGGTTGTAATACGAAGCGCGGCCGGGGCGCAGATAGAGGCTGCGCAGGGGCGCAACGGCTCCGGGAGGAAACGCGGGGAGCGGGACAGCGGAGACGCTGGTGGGAAAGCCGACCTGGCCGGGGGCAGCGGTGTAGTTGAAGACGCCGGTGGGTCCGGTGAGCGCGTAGCTGGCTTCGGAGTTGTCGACGATCTGCGAGTAATAGATACCGAACCCGCCGCGGAAGGTGGTGGTCCCGCGGCCGGCGAGGTTATACGCGAAGCCGATGCGCGGGGACCAGTTGTTGCGGTCGTCGGTGAAGGTCTGGACTTCGTAACGCAGGCCGAGGTTGAGCGTGAGGTCGCTGGTGGGATGAGCGTCCCACTGCGCGAAGGCGGCGGCGAGGGTGTCATCCACCACGTAATCGGCGTTGCCGTAGCTCTGCGTGTAGCTCTTTACGTTGGATAGATTGTCGAGGTAGGCGGAGCTTTCGCAGTAAGAAAGCGCCTGGGTGCAGGTGTTGTACTGGAATTCGCCGTCGTAGATGGGGCCGCCGAATTCCTTGCTGTTGCCGCCGTTGCGGGCGTGGATGACGTCGAAACCGAGGCGCAGCTCGTTGCGGCTGTGGGTGACGGTGAAGTTGTCGGCGATCTCGAACTGGCGGTTGACGAGCAGCGCGGACTGCGAGGTACCGGACTCAAAGGTGCCGCCGGTGGAGATGGGCACGACGAATTCGGTGCCGTTGACGACAGGAACGAACTGGGTGATGGGCGAGGCGAGCTGGAACTGAAGGCGCGCCTCGTTGACGGCGCTGGAACCGAGGGCAAGAGTGTCGCCCGCCTCGACGGTGTAGGTGCGGCGGTGGAAGATGCGGTCGACGCTGGCCAGGGTGTTGCCGCCGACGATGCCGTTGGGGTTGGTATCGAAGAAGCCGTCGGCGCCGAGGTGCAGGAAGACGCGCTGGGTGTCAGACAGGGTGCGGTCGAAGCGCAGGAATCCGAGGAGGTCGCGATAGTGGCCGATGAAGTTGCCGGGGGCGATGGGGGAGATGACCGGAGAAGCGCGGTCCTGATAGCTGTATTCGCCGGAGGCGAGAAAGACAGTCTGGCCGGAGGGGGTGAGCGGGCCGGAGACGGTGGCCGCGCCCTGATCGAGGGTGTCGTTGACGATGTCGTTGCCGCTGGTGGCGGTGGAGGTGGAGAAGCCGGAGAGCTTTGCTTCGGGATCGGAGGGACGCCAGAGGCCGAGAACGTCACCATGGAAGTGCTGGCCACCGGTGCGGGAAACGATGTTGACCACGGCGCCCTCGCCGAAGCCATAATCGGCCGCGAAGGCGTTGTCGAGGACGGTCATCTCGGCAATGGCGTCGATGGGAACGTTGGTGAAGATGGTCTGGCGCCCCCACATATCGTCGGCGTTGGCGCCATCCACTTCAAACCAGGTTTGGCGGCGGCCGGTGCCGTTGGCGGTGATGAGATCCTGGTTCATGAAGATGTCGCCCTGATTGATGGCCTGACGGTTGGCGGCGTTGAGCAGGGGCAGATAGGTGATGCGGCGGTTGAGCAGCGGCGTGGCCTGCATCTGCGCGGCGGTGAGGGTGTCGCCGAGCTGGGGCTCGTCGGTGCGGACCTCGCCGGCAGCGCCGGTGACGACGACCTGAGCGTGGACGCTGGCCAGGGCCATGCGGAGCTGGAGGCCGGCCGTGGAGCCGCCGACGAGGGTGAGCGGGGAGGATTCAGCGTTGGCAAAGCCGGCCGCAGAAGCCTCGACGACGAGCGGCTGCGCAGCGGGCAGAGCTTCGGCAGCGAACCCGCCCTGAGCGTCGGTGCGCACGGTGCGAAGGACGTGATGCTGCGCGTCCTCAATGGTGAGGGTGACGCCGGGGAGCGGCGCGCCGCTGGGGTCGACGACGGTGCCGCGCAGAGCGCCGGTGTCCGGCGACTGGGCACAGAGGACAGCGGAGAGGGTGAGAAGCAGTGCGGGGAAAAGAATGCGAATGCCGGATGGAATCTTCAAACTGGCTCTCCAAAGAAGGGACGGGGTGGCGGCGCCCTTGAAACTACGGGACCTGTATGTCAAGAAGTACGGCAAAGGGCGGACTACTACCAGAGCTAGTAGGAGGGTGTGGATCGTCGCGGCGGACGGCGCTGGTGGGCTATGATCGGTAGCATCCCTTTTTCCGGCGTTCCGTATGGCTGATCTGGTGCCGCTACCGCATTCCGAAAACTCGCGCGAAAGGATGGACTCGCTGCCGGTGAGCCGGCTGGGGCGGCGGGAGCGCGAGGTAATGCAGGCGGTATGGGAGCTGGGGCGCGCGAGCGTGCAGCAGGTGTCGGAGCGGCTGAGCGCGGCTTTGGCGTACACGACGGTGATGACCACGCTGGACCGGCTGTTCCGCAAGGGATTGCTGCGGCGGGAGAAGCAGCAGCGGGCGTTTATCTATTCCGCGGCGCTGACGGCGGAAGATGTGGCGGGGCAGCAGGCGGCGGACCTGGTGCGGCGGTTTTTTGCGGAGAGCGATGCGCAGCCGGAGGTGCTGCTGTCGTGCCTGGTGGATGCGGTGCACGGGTATGACACAGAGCTGCTGGATCAGCTGGAGTCGCGGATTCGGCGAGCCAGGGCGCAAGCGCGTACGGAGAAGGAGCGAGGACGATGACGCTGCCCTATACGCTTCGGCTGATCTGCCTGCTGGTGGTGGTGACGGGGGTGGTGCACGCGGCTCTGCAGGGTGCGCTGACGGCGAATGCGCGGCGCGTGATGCGGATGCTGCGGGGCTGGCCGGCGCGGCAGCAGGAACGGATTCTGTTGTGCCTGCAGATGGGGCCGCCGGCAGCGGCGCTGCTGTTTGCGGGAGCGTTGTGCGCGCCGCAGTATCTGCGGCACGAGGCGAACCATGCGGCGGAGGGTGTGAGCTGGGCCTGCGTGGCGCTGGCATGCGCGGCGCTGATTTGGTTTGCAGCAACGGCAGCGAGCGGATTGCGGGTGTGGTTGCGGACGGTGCGGTTCACGCGCGCGTGCCGGCGAAGCGCGACGGTGGTGGGGCGCCATGCGGGGATTCCGGTGCTGGCGGTGAGCGAGAGCGAAGCGGTGGTGGCGCTGGCGGGGTTCCGGCGGCCGGCGATTCTGGTGTCGCGCAAGCTGCTGGAAGGCGATGGGCTGGGCGAGGAAGCGCTGCAGGTAGCGTTCGAGCACGAGCGCGCGCACGCGCAGCACAGAGATAACTGGAAGCTGCTGGCGCTGAGTTTTGTGCCGCAGCTGCCGGGTTCGGGCTGGATGCAGCACTGGCAGATCGCGGCGGACTGCGTGGCGGATGACGATGCGGCTCAGGGCGACGTGGAGCGAGGCCTGCTGCTGGCGGAGACTCTGGTGCGGGTGGCGCGCTGCGCCGGGCGGCGCGGGCGTCCAGTGCTGTGCACGGCGCTGAGCAGCGGCGAAGCCGGGCTGCGGGAGCGCGTGGAGCGGCTGACGGGGGAACGCGAAGAGCTTCCAGGCACACGCGGGGCGACGATCGCGGCGATGATGGTGTTTGCCGCGGTCGCGATTGCGGCAGCGGTGAGCGCTTCGCCGTGGGTCTACGAGGTGTGCGAGCGGATTCTGCATCTTGGCTAACGCGCCAGCGCTGCACCGGGCCCCGCGCAGCTTGCGGAATTCGGTCCTTCACGGTGACAATCGATAAACCAATGAAAAGCCTCCGCTTCCCTGCTCTGAATCGTTCGCGTTTTCTTGTGTCCGCTCTGGCCTGCGCGATAGCCGCGCCGCTTGCTGTCGCGCAGGTTTCGCCGCAGCTTTATAACGGGCTGCGATGGCGGATGGTAGGGCCGTTCCGCGCGGGACGCGTGGTGGCGGTGAGCGGCGTGCCGGGCGGCGGCGACACGTTCTACTTCGGCGGCGTGGACGGCGGCGTGTGGAAGACGACGGACGCGGGGATGGTGTGGACGCCGCTGTTCGATCATGAGCCGGTGGCGTCGATTGGGGCGATCGCGGTGGCGCCGTCGGATCCGAAGGTGATCTACGTGGGCACGGGCGAATCGGACATTCGCTCGGATCTGGCGTCAGGCGACGGGATGTACCGGAGCGACGACGGCGGGGAGACGTGGACGCACATTGGGCTGGATAACTCGCGGCAGATCAGCCGGATCCTGGTGGATCCGAACAACGCGCAGACAGTGTATGTGGGCGTGCTGGGGCATGCGTACGGGCCGAGCGACGAGCGCGGCGTGTATAAGTCGACCGATGGCGGAGCGACCTGGACGCGCGTGCTGGATAAGGGGCCGGATGTGGGAATTGCGGATGTCGCGATGGCGATTGCGCAACCGCAGATCCTGTTTGCGACGACGTGGAACGCACATCGTCCGCCATGGAGCACGTATCCGCCGCTGGAGGGCCCGGGGAACGGGCTGTACAAGACGACGGACGGCGGGGCGACGTGGAGCGAGATCAGCGGGCACGGTCTGCCCAGCGGGGGATGGACGCGCACCGGCGTCGCCGTTGGCGCCGATGGACAGCGCGTCTACCTCACCATCAACTGCGGCACCGACGAGGAATCCGGTGGCGGGCCCGCGGTATCCGACTGTAAGCCCGGGCTGTACCGCTCCGACGATGGCGGCGACACCTGGACACTGGCGAACAGCGATCCACGGCTGACGAGCCGGGCGTGGTACTTCATGTGCCTGGCGATCGATCCGGAGAATCCGGACGTGCTGTACATACCAAACGTCGCGCTGTACCGGACGGAGGATGGCGGGAAGACGATCCAGGTTGTGCGCGGCGCGCCGGGCGGCGACGACTACCACCAGATCTGGGTGGATCCGAAGGATTCAAATCATCTGGTGCTGGGCGTGGATCAGGGGACG
>DATJSY010000035.1:0-33443 GCA_035503835.1 Acidobacteriaceae bacterium
TATGTTGTAGGTCGTACACTAAACGGCTGCTGCCCCGGAAACAGTTGGCGGCTCAAACCCGCTCCAGATGCGGGCCGGAGCGGATTCTGAGGTGGCTGCCGCCTGCGTCAAATTTGCTCGGGGCGGTAAACTCGGGCTAGGCGCTATAGTACAATCTGCATCCGCGAACTGGTCAAGTTCCTGATGCGATCCCGAGGCACATTTAATGCATACGTCGCTGCGGCTTCAGTTGTTAATCGCCCTGATGGCTCTGCCTCTCTCCCTTGTTGCTCAAATTGTTGTGGATGAGCCCATCCCTGTGACGGCGACCATTCGCGTGAATGCAGCCGCCTCTGCGGGCGCGGACATTCCCCGGACCATCTTTGGAACATTCCTGGAGCCGATTGGCGACTCCACCTACAACGGTTTGTGGGCTGAAATCCTCGAGAATCCAAGCTTCGAGTCCGGGCTGTGGGATGCTCCGCAGATCGCCCGGATGCTGCGCGAGGAACCTTCGCTGGCGCGCGCCTCACAACTCGGGTTGCCGTTGCCGTGGGAGCCGCTGCGCCCGGGCGAAGGCAACCGCTACGAGGTGCTCGACGGCGATGCCGCGAATTCCTGGCAGTCGCTGGTGGTCTACGGCATCCCCGGCCAGCCAACCGGGATCCGGCAAAGGATCTATCTGCCGGCACAGCGAACTCTCGTTTACCGGGGAAGTCTGTATGCCCGTCACCTGAGCGGTCCCGACGACCTTACGATTTCGATTCGCGCGCACGACAGCGGCGAAGTCCTCGCATCGGCGCAGGTAGCTGCGTCCAGCCCCGCCTGGACGAAGTACACCTTCGCCCTCACGCTGCCCGCGGGAAAGCTACATCGGCTCGATCCCGCGGATTTCGCGGTCGAGGTCGAGGGTGACGAGCGTGTCGACCTCGATGAGTTCTCACTGATGCCGGCCGATGCGCTGGACGGTCTCGATCCGGACGTGGTCGCCATGGCGAAGGCGATGCATACTTCGCTGCTCCGGTTTGGAGGAAACTTTACCTCCGCCTACGACTGGCGGAATGGGATTGGGCCGCGAGACAAACGCGTCAGCATGCGCAATCTCGCCTGGGGCATCCCGGAATACAACACGTTCGGCACCGACGAGTTTCTTCATTTCTGCCGGCTCATCGGCGCCGAGCCGCAGATCGCGCTCAATCTGGGAGGAGGGACGCCGCAGGAAGCGGCCGCGTGGGTGCGCTATGTCGACCAGCATTGGCATCAGCACAGCGGCCTCCTGTGGGAACTTGGCAATGAACTGTGGGGCAACTGGAATCTCGGCTACCCCACCCTCGATCAGCTGGCGGGGCGCACGCTGGCCTTCAGTCAGGCGGTTCGCCAGATCGATCCCGGCGCTCGACTGATTGCCACAGGAGAGGATCCCGACGATTTCACTCAGTGGAATGCCGTGCAGCTCGGCAATCCAGCCGGAACCTTCAACTACCTGTCGACGCATTTTGTCGTGACAACCAGTGCCGTTGACAACATGCATGCCTCAGATCAGTTCATCGACGAAGCCGCCTTTGCGCTGCCCGTGGAGTTGGGGCGCAAGTTACAACAGGAGCAGGATCAGATCGACAGCTATCCGTCCTTCGCGCGCAAGGCTCAGGTTGCCTTTACCGAATGGCTTTTTGTCGGCCCTCGACCCGGAACCCCCAATTTCACGAACATGGGAGGAGCTGTCGATACGGCAGGCTTCCTCAACATGCTCATGGGCCATGCGGGAATCGTCCCCATCTCCGACATGACCGGCATCATGGACTTCGCCGGAATCTGGAAGAGTCGCGGCCAGGTCTACGCAGCGCCCGGATATTACGCGTTCCGCATGTATTCCACGGCCGACGTCGTGCATCCGGTGCAGGTCGTGACTCGTTCCGGCAGCTATTCCGTGATTCATGGCGTGAGCCGTTTGCCGGATATCCCGAACGTTCCATACCTTGATATCGTCGCAGCCACCTCCGCCGACGGCAGGACGCTCGATCTGTTCTGCGTCAACCGCAGCACATCCACGGACATCCCCGCCAATATCACCCCTGAGCACTTTGCGCCGGATGGCGTGGCTCAGATACAAAACCTGCGTGCGGGCTATCTCGACGAAGGCAACGATGCGGATGATCCCACGCGCGTGATTCCGCAAAAGGCCACGCAGGCTCTCGAGGGTCCGGTGCTGCATTATGTCTTTCCCCATGAAAGCGTCACCGTGATTGCTTTTCACCGGGCGCAGTAGGTTGAGCGGGTTCGTCAGGCATGTCGGCTTCCTTTCCTGCCGAGGCAGCACCGGCGCAGTGCGGGTAGAATCTTCCTGTGGCAAAGAGTCCTGACGCCATCAAAGTGCTGGTCGTCGATGATCACCCGGTGGTCCGCGTCGGATTGCGCACCATGCTGGAAAGCGAAGCGAACATCTCCGTTGTCGGCATGGCGGCCTCTGCCCGGGAAGCTTTGACGGCCGTCCAGCAGTGCGCGCCGGATGTGGTCCTGATGGACCTCCGTATGCCCGAGATGGAAGGCACCGCCGCCATCCGCGAACTGCGCCGCATCCAGCCGAAACTGCCGATCCTCGTCCTCACCAATTACGAGACGGACTCATACATCGTGGAGGCTCTGGAGGCGGGCGCGATGGGCTACCTCCTCAAAAGCACTCCCCAGGCTGAACTGGTGAGCGCCGTGGAGAAGGTCCACGCCAATCAGCGCGTCATTCCTCCCGGAATCGCTGCTCGCCTCCTCGAAAATATCGGCCGTGATGAGCTGAGTGCCCGCGAGCTCGAAGTGCTGGCGCTGGTCGCTCGCGGCCTGAGCAACAAGGAAATTGCCGATACCCTCCTTATCAGCGACAAGACCGTGCGCAATCATGTCGCCAGCTGCCTCGTGAAGCTGGGCGCCGCCGACCGGACCGGCGCAGTCACCACCGCCATCCGGCGAGGACTGATTCGGATCTCCGAATAGAGGCGAGTTGCCTCACTGCGGTGACCTCGTCCAGGGAGAATGCGGCGTGTCCGGTTATCCCGCGGCAGCCTGGCCAAGGATTTTCCAGAGCCTCGCCTTTGTCTCCGCGAAAATTCGAGTGCGGAGTCGTTCCTGCTGCAGCGCCGCCTTCACGGATACTCGCGTGCCCGACTCCGGAGTGCTCGCAATCTCCAGCATGGCCGCCACATCGCGAGCATGCTTCTGCATGCCCAGAATCCCAAATCCCGCCGACTCCGACTTACAGTCGAATCCGCATCCGTTGTCTTCCACCACCAGCTCCACCTGGTCTCCGGCATAGGAGAGCGTCAGCTGCAGCAGTGTTGGCTCGGCATAACTGATCGCGTTGACGATGGCTTCCCGGCCGATGTGCAGCAGCGCATCCGCCAGCCGGAGGTTCAGCGGTCTGGCATTTCCTCGCAGTTCGGAAACGATCCTTATCTGCGTGCCTGCGATACTGGTCGCGACCTCCGTCAGAGACGTCAGAACATTTTCCTGAAACGACGGCGACCGCGAGCCGAGCATCGCAATGGTTCGGCTGGCCTCTTCATGACATTTCCGCACAAGCTGATAGGCAACACTTAGTTGGGCCGTTATCTCCTGGACGTCGGCGCCCTCCGCGCTGGTCACTCGGTGTCGGATTCCCTGAATCTGATACCCGATGCCGGCAAAGCTCTGCGCCATCGTGTCGTGAATTTCGTGAGCGAACCGTTCGCGTTCGCGCATGATGGTGTGTGTCTTCCACTGCCGCATGCGGAAGTAGAAAAGCTGGAGCACCAGCAATACAGCGAATATCCCGCCAAAAAGCAGTACCGCGTGCCATGGAGTCCACCACGGCGGCCCCGGCAGTACTTCCAGACGCTCCAGAGACGCTGCCTGGCGCCGAATTGCGAGATAATCGCTCAGGCTGGCCGGCGCAATGCTGATGTTCCGCCACATCCCGCCCGCGTTCAGCGACCGCAGGCCGATGCGCCCGCTGGCAAGACAATAGGATTCGTGGACGGCGATCGCTGCGGATTGCAGCGTCTTCAGGTTCAGCACGGAAGCTGCGAGGTCGCATCCGTAAGCCGTCACCACCAGCCGGTACCAGACCATGGGCTGAACGCCGCCCGGTATCACGACGGGATGCGCCTCCCTCCATCCAAAGTCGGATCGGCCCAGCACCAGCGTCCCGTCCAAGGTGCGCACACCGACGTAATACCCGTTGTACGTGTCCGTGCCCTCTCTTTCATCATTCGTGCGCAGGACCACGCCCATGTCCGCATTCGTGCCGCTGAACCGAAGATCGGTTTTCAGCGTATAGTTCCGCCAGTGTCCGGAACCCGTGAGCAGCTTTGCCCCTCGCTCATAGGAGTTGTTGTAGGCGATGCCGTTGACCATCTGCCATTTGCCGCCCACCGCCTGCCACTCGTTCCCCCGGGCTGCGTCCAGCTGGTACACGCGATGCGGAACGATGCTGTCGACAACTCGCCTGTGAATCCACCACCCCGTAAGCACAACGCAGGCACCCACGGCTCCAACGGCCGCTCTCCGCCTCCAATGTGCATTTCCGAAAGGCATTGCCTGCTCCTGGGAAGGGCCTTCTGCGCGCCGACGCTGCGGGGTCGGATTTTACACTACAACACGACCGCCGTGCGAATCGTACCGCCCGCCTTGTCTCAACGAGACCAAGTCCCTGCAGGGGCCACGCCATCGCTTGTCGGCTGGGTCATTTGTACTAATGACGACTGGGCCTTTATCCCCTTGTATTCGTTGCGGATCTGAGCCTAGCATCCCCGTTGTAATTCCGTATCCCCGGAATTCAGTGAATGTTTTCTCCCCAGGTAGAAACAGCACAGAACTCTTGATCTCGCGTATCGGGCTCGGACGTTTCTTGGGAGGCGTGATGAAAGGCCTATGGGACAGGCCCAGCTATGGGCTTATTCTGGCTGTTCTCCTTGCTCTGGCAGCGCCCGTAGTCCAGGCGCAAACCGTATTTGGCAGTATTTCCGGGACGGTCACCGATCCCACCGGCGCGGTTGTTCCGGGTGCGAAAGTGGAAGCCATCGGCGAGCACACTGGAACCACGCTCGATGGAATGACCACATCGGCGGGTGCCTTTCGCTTTCCGGAAGTTCCGATCGGCGTCTACGACATCGTCGTGACCGCTCCCGGCTTCCAGATAGCAAAGACGACCGGCATTCGCGTCAATCTGCAGCTCACGACATCGGTCAATGTGACCCTCAAAGTCGGCTCCGCGACGCAAACTGTGACGGTCAACGGCGCGGGACTTCGCCTGCAGACGCAGAGTTCGGACATAACCGGATCGATTACCAATGAGGAGTACCTCAAATTGCCTCTTACGCTGGGCGGCGTAGGCGCGCTTCGTTCCCCGGAAGCGTTCATTTTCCTGCTCCCCGGTAATACCGGACCCGGGACCAGCAACAACACCGACAACGGCGTCTTCTTCGATAAGCTCGCTGGCGGCCAGGACTTTGGCGCCGAGGTGCTGATCGATGGCCTGAGCCAGCAACGCAGCGAGAACGGCTCCTCCTTCGACGAGGAAGCACCTTCGGTTGACGCCTTGCAGGAGCTCACCGTCACCGACGCCGTGCCTCCCGCTGAGTACAACCGCACGACCGGCGGCATCGAGAATTTTGCCACCAAGAGCGGCACAAACCAGTTCCATGGCATGGCCTACGAGATCCTTCGCAACACCGATCTCGATGCCGACCTCTGGTTCAACAACGGCTATCGCGCACAGGACTGCGTCGGCACCAACGACACGCCGGCCTGCCGCTCTCTCTACGCAACCCCCGCCGATCAGAAAAACGATTACGGCGGCACCCTGGGCGGTCCGGTGCTGATTCCCAGGCTCTACAACGGCCGCAACAAACTCTTCTTCTTCTTCTCCTGGGAGCAGCTCCGCTACAGCCTTGGCGCGACCACGGTGACCACGGTTCCCACTCCGCAGGAGCTTTCCGGGGACTTTTCCAATCCTGCATTTTACAACCCCAATGTCGTCGTAGGAACCAACCCCTGCACGGGCGATCCCGTTTACCAGGGGCAGATATTCGATCCCACGACCACGCGGGTTGTGAACGGAGTGGAGTGCCGTACGCCATACCCCGGCAACAAGATACCCTCGTCGGATGCGGGGGAGTTATCCAAAGCAGCGGCCGCGGCGCTGGCCTACTTCCCGGCGCCGACCAACGGCAATGTGTTCAATAACTTTGTATTCTCCAGCACCTCCCCCATTATCAACACCGCCGAAACTATCCGCATCGACGGCAACATCGGCCCGCGCAACCACCTCTGGAGCTCCTACAGTTCGCGTGAGAATGACCGCGTCTCCGGCACGCCTCAGATCCTGCCTTATCCGATTGACCCGAATACGTGGAAGCAGGATTTCACAACCCACTTCTGGCGCCTTGGCTGGGATTATAACCTCAGCTCCAATTTGCTGAACGATATCATCGTCGGTTCCAATCGTTCCAACAGCATCAATTACGCCTTCCCCCTGTTTCAGGGCGTCAATTACACGCAAAAACTCGGCGTCGGTAATGCCGTCTCCTTCAATTTCCCGCAGTTCACCAACGGAATTACGGCGAACGAGGGCAATCCCGCACAGAACGACGACAATGTCGACAATGGTCTCCGCTTCGTCGACAACCTCTCCTGGCTGAAGGGAGCGCACAGTATCACCTTCGGCTCAGATGACCGATACCAGCAGTATTCTCCCATTGACGGCAATTCCCCCACGCTTAATTTCTGCAGTGCGCAGACCTCGGCCTATCAGGGATCCTCAAACAATGGGAATGGTCTTGCCAGCGAACTGCTCGGTGAGGCATGCGGCGGTGGCCAGAATGTCTACTACCATCAGTCCAGATGGATATCGTGGTACTTCTCGGGCTACGTCCAGGATAACTGGAGGATTAGGCGGATTCTGACGCTCAATCTGGGCGTCAACTACAGCGTGGACGTGCCGCGCCGGGAGGCTGACAACGATACCTCGGAGTTCAGCCCGACAGCCATCGATACTGAAACCGGCACAGCGGGTGGGCTTATATTTGGTTCTCAATGCACCGGATGCAATACCCGGTGGGCGGAGACCTACTACAAAGACATCGCGCCGCGCATCGGGTTTGCCTATTCGCCGCAGTGGCTGAACAACAAGACGGTTGTTCGCGGTGGTGCGGGAATCCTATACGGCCCGCTGCAGTACGACGACTTCGGCGGTTCGATGGATGCCGGCTATAAGTCAAGCCCTGTCTTCCCTTCGCAGAACGGCTTCGATCCCTCCTTTGAGATTGACGATGGATATCCGGCGTTTCCCGCGCCGCCGGATCTCGATTCGGGTCTTTACAACGGAACCTATCTCCCCGGTTCGTATATCGAAAAGGGTGCTGGCCGTCCGGCCGAGATTTTCAACTGGGATATGGATGTGCAGCAGCAGGTGATGAAGAACCTGATCCTCAGCCTGGGCTATATCGGAAGCGCGGGGCAGAATCTGCAGGCCAACAATCAAAACATCAATAACGTCCCCTATAACACCGAGTTCACCACCGGCGGAAACGAATTGAATGCTCGCCTGCAGGGCAATACTTACGGAGTCGCGACCCCTTTTCCCAACTACTATACGATTTGGGGAAACGGCGTCACCATCCAGCAGGCTCTGCGGCCTTTCCCGCAGTATGACTTCATCGATTCCGGCTGCTGTCTGCAGGCTACAGGGCACTCGAGTTATGACGCTTTGCTGGCTTCGCTGCAGGGCAACTTCAAGGACCTGACCCTGCAGGCATCCTACACCTGGGCGAAAAGCCTTAACGACACGGACAGTATTCTTCCAAATACCAACCCCGGGCAACCGCAGGTCCAGGATCCTGCCGACCTGCACCTGGAAAAGGCCATCAGCATTCAGGACCTGCCCAATACGTTTGTGGTGAGTTACACCTACTCATTGCCGGGGGGAAGAGATCAGCGCTACTTCTCGCATGGCCTGGCCAGCTATGTATTGGGAGGGTGGCAGATTGGGGGCATCCAGCGTTATCAGGATGGCGAACCGATTTCCTTCTGCTGTGCCACCGGAATTCCGGGTTGGGAACAATCGATTTATTATGACCTGATTCCGAACGTGAACATCAAAAGTGCGGTCTACCGAAGTGGCTGGAGGCACATCAATCCCTTCAATACAGCGAACGGCAGCGATCCCAGCACAAACAGCTTTTTCAATGCAGCGGATACGAATATATCGACAGCCTATGTGAGCGGTGGAGCGCAGCCCGCCTTTCACGATCAGGTTGCGGAAGTCAACCGGCTCAATTCGCAGCCGGGGAATAACCTGCCTTACGCACTGGGCGATACGCCGCGCGTCACGGGCATACGCATGCCGGCATGGATGGAAGAGGATTTTAGCCTGATCAAGAATACAAATGTTACCGAACGGCTTACCTTCCAGCTGAAGGCGGACTTCCTTAACGCGCCGAATCGTCACATTTTTGGCGCGCCGGACACGAACCCGGCTGATTTTGAATTCGGCATTCCAACGTATCAGTCGAACAGTCCACGAGCCATTCAGATTAACGGAACGCTGCTCTTCTGAGCTATACAGTGCAATAACGAAAGGATCGAAAGGGGAGCGTATCGGATGATACGCTCCCTTGTTTGTATAACCGCATTCCCATACTGTGAGGATCGCTCCGTGAGCAGTTTGCCCTTCTCGGGAATCTTGCCGCTTTGGGCGCTCGCCGTGTTTGCGGTCGCAGGTGTCGCTCAGCAGCCGATCACCGTGCGCACGCCAGCGACTCCGCTGGTGCTGCACGATCCCTATTTCAGCATTTGGTCTTTCAGTGATGCTCTGACCGGCGGCCCCACGCGGCACTGGACCGGAACCGAGCAGCAGCTCAATGGTTCCATTCGCATCGATGGCCGGACGTTCCGCTTCATGGGGGACGACTCGCAGTTTCCGCCGCTGCACCAGGTGAAGCGGACGATCTGGCCGACGCGCACGATTTACGACTTCGAAGGCGAAGGGATCCACCTCACGGAGACGTTCTTCACGCCCGCATTGCCCCGGGATCTGGACGTTCTCTCGCGGCCCCTCACCTATCTCAGCTGGACAGTGTGGTCCGTTGACGGGCGCATGCATTCCGTCCGCCTTGACATCAGTGCCAGCGCCCAGCTTGCCGTCAATGACGAACACGAGGCGGTGGTGTGGGGAACGAGCCGCGTCGGCGACATGACGGTCCTGCAGATCGGCACCAGCGCTCAGCCGATGCTGGAGAAGGCCGGGGACAATCTGCGCATTGACTGGGGCTGGGCGGATCTTGCTGTACCACATCAGCCCGCTATGTCCACGGAGACCGTGGCGTCATCGGAATTCCGAAAGGATGAAGCTGGCGGCGGGCAGGCGGAGAGCGACAATCTGGATATGCCTCGCGCTCCCCGCGTCGATCTTCCCGTGCTGGCCGTTTTCTTCGATCTGGGGAGGGTATCCAGAACGCCGGTCAAGCGCGAGGCCATGCTCGCCTATGACGACCGGAGAGCCATCGAGTTTCTCCACCGGCAACTGCCGGATTACTGGCGGCGCAACGGGCAAACTATGGCGGGCATGCTGCTGGCGGCTGAGCGCCAGGAAGATGCGCTGCGGGCGCACGGGATCGCCTTCGACCAGGCGCTCGCTTCCGATCTGGAACAGGCGGGAGGCGAACAGTACGAGCAACTGGCCATTCTGGCGTATCGGCAAACGCTCGCCGCAGGCAAGCTGGTCGCGGACGTGGACGGAACGCCTCTGCTCTTTTCCAAGGAAAACTCCAGCAACGGCTGTACGGATACGGTGGACGTCACGTATCCCGCCTCGCCGCTCTTTCTGCTGCTGAACCCGCGTCTGCTGGAAGCCGAACTGCGGCCCGTGCTGGAATACGCGAGCCTGCCCCGCTGGCCCTGGCCGTTCACCCCGCACGATATCGGAACCTATCCGCTGGCCAACGGCCAGGTCTACGGCGGCGGCACCACCAGCGAGGTCGACCAGATGCCCGTGGAGGAAAGCGGCAACATGCTGATCCTCTTCGACGCCATCGCGCACGCCGAGGGCAATGCCGGCTTCGCCGCGCACTACTGGCGCCTGCTATCGCGCTGGGCCGTTTATCTGCGGGCCAACGGCCTCGATCCCGGGAATCAGCTCAGCACCGACGATTTCACCGGCCATCTGGCGCACAACGCGAATCTCTCCATCAAGGCGATCATCGCGCTCGGCAGCTATGCGCAACTGGCACAGATGTTGCAGAAGGACGATGAGGCCTCCGGTTATCGACAGGCGGCGCAGAAGATGGCGATGCAATGGATGCGGATGGCCGCCGACGGCGATCACACGCGCCTGGCCTTCGACCTGCCCGGCACCTGGAGTCAGAAATACAACCTGGTATGGGACCGCATTCTCGGTCTGCACCTGTTCCCGCCGTCTCTGGCGCAGGAGGAGATCCGCTTCTACCTGCAACATCTGAGCAGGTTCGGCTTGCCGCTCGACAATCGCCACACCTATACCAAGCTGGACTGGAGCGTGTGGACAGCCACGCTGGCGGACAACCAGCAGGACTTTCGAAGACTGGTCGATCCGCTCTATCGCTTTATGACGGAAACCCCGACCCGCGTTCCGCTCAGCGACTGGTTCGACACCCTCACCGGAGCCCAGGTTGGATTTCAGGCGCGCTCGGTAGTGGGCGGAATTTACATCAGGACGCTCGCCGTTCCCGACCTGTGGAAAAAATGGGCATCTGCTCCGCCAGAGGAGGCGCCGTGATCCGGACGGCCGCGTGTACCATCAGCGGGCACAGGACCATCATGCAAAGCGGAGGATTCTCAACTGCCTTCCTGTACGCGGGCAGCGGCAAGGCGATGCGCACCAGGCGATAGAATGAGAGCCGAATCCGACTCCCGGATTTTCTCACGGGTGGTGCGAATCACTCTCCTCATCACCGGCCTGGTGCTGGCTGGGACCGCTGTCCCAGCCCAGGTGAGTCCTGCCGATGCGGCCGGTAGCGGAACTGCGCTTCTCGAGGCCGGGAAGTATCAGGAAGCCCGCGGCGTCTTCGAAGCAGCGCTGCGGGCCGATCCTGCCGACAAACAGGCCCAGGAGGGAGAGGTTGAATCCAGCGAGCATTTGGCGCTGCAGCAGCGCGCAGGCGGGCACGTGGTGCAGGCGCTCCAGGCTTTGCTGCAGGGCGAGAAATACGTCCCGAACAGCGCCCGGCTTCTCTACGACCAGGGCATTCTGGAAGACGAAATGCACCTCTATCCGCAGGCGCTGAAAGCGCTCGATTCCGCGCAACAACTTCACATGCGGAACCCGATGCTGTTGTATGCCATGGCGCGCGTTGATCTGGATGAGGGGCAACTGGACCCGGCGGCGACGAAGATGACCGCATATTTACAGCTGCGGCCGGACGATGCCAGCGCGCACTACGGTCTGGGAAGGATTTACCAGCTCGGGCTGCAGTTTGCGAAGGCCCTGGCGGAATTCGAGGAGTCAATCCGGCTGGACCCGAATCAGACAGAGTCCTGGTTTCAGCTCGGCGACGTCGAACTGAAGCAGGACCATTTCGATGCGGCGCTGGCCGACTTCCGCAAAACGCTGGCCCGGAACCCGAAACACGGCGGAGCCCTCACCGAGTCCGGCGAGGTGTTCTACCAGGAAAAGAAATACCAGCAGGCATTGCCTCTTCTTGAGCAGGCGGTTGCGGCTGCGCCCGACTATCAACCTGCCCATTATTATCTTGGTCTGACCCTGGCACGCCTGGGACGCAGCGCCGATGCGAACAAGGAACTGGCGACGGCTGTGAAGCTGGCCAACGAAAACAACAAACGAGAGAGCAGGCAGTATCAGCTGATTCTTCCTCCGGGCAGCCAGTAAGGCGCGGGACGCCACTGAACGGAGCTGGTCCGGCAGCAGCAATCGGGCCTGGAGAGGAAATAGCCAGGAATGTTTTTCAGCACTGGAGCGGACGAAGCTTGCCCAGCGCTTTACCATTCACTTTCTGACGGCGATGTTGATCTGCCTCGGTTGCCGACTGCTGGCTCAGCAGCCGCAGCCGCTCCATCTCTCCGGGGACATTTGGGGTGCGCATGACCCTTCCATCATTCGGCAGGGAAAGATCTGGTACGTCTTCGCAACCGGAAGGGCTCGCGGAGGCGGCCAGTTGCAGATCCGCTGCTCGACGGACCTGCGTGCCTGGAGATTCTGCGGACAGGTCTTCGATGCGATTCCGGGTTGGATCCGCAGCGACAGCCCCGGCACGCAGGAGCTGTGGGCGCCGGATATTTCCTGTGAAGATGACCAGTACAGGCTGTTTTACGCGCACTCGCTGTTCGGGAAAACACCTCGGGCATCGCTCTGGCGACGAACAAAACGCTGGACCGGTCGAGCCCGGACTACAGATGGGTGGATCGCGGGCTGGTGCTGATGTCCACCGCGGCTGACGACTATAACGCCATCGATCCGAACCTTGTTCTCGACACGAGGGGGCGCGCATGGCTGGCCTTCGGAAGTTTCTGGAGCGGCATCAAGCTACGGAGGCTCGATAACCGGACGGGCCTTGTCTCGCACAGGGACACGAAGCTCTGCTCGCTGGCAACCCGGCGGAAGCCGCAGGACGCCGCACCCGCGAAGCCAGGTCCGCCTCCGGACCGGGAGGCGATCGAGGCGCCGTTTATTGTTCGTCACTGCGGTTATTACTATTTGTTTGTTTCCTGGGATCTTTGCTGCCGTGGGATCAGGAGCACGTACCACATCATAGTCGGCCGCTCGAAGCGCATCGCCGGACCTTACGTCGACCAGCATGGTGTCCCGATGACAGAGAGCGGCGCCATGGAACTTCTTGCAGGGAACCGGCGTTGGCTCGGGCCCGGAGGATGGTCGATCCTGATGAGTTCCAACGGTCTGGACGTTATGGTGTTCCGTGCCTACGACTCGCGTTCCGGCGCTCCCGCTCTGCAGCTTTCCACACTGACATGGCAGGGAGGCTGGCCGCACGCTGCACTGGAGCAATCGATCCACGGCAGATGACGAAGGACGATGAGCAGAACCTCGCCCGGAACATTCCCCTGTGGAGCGACGGGGACGGCAGCAGCGCTGTGTCCCGTCAATAAAGGATGGAGCCGGAATGTTGCACTGTGGCCGCCGCCGCTTCCCGCAGGCCATCTGTTCCGCCGGTGCCCTAGAAGTCGCCCGCCTGGCTCCGGTGGCGCGTGCCCGTGCAGTCCATCCGTCGGGCGTTTCCTCCCGGTAAGTGCGGCGGCACCCGAAAGCCGCGAGCAACTGGGAATCAGCAGCGGTGCTCGATGAGAGCGGCGACGCCGGCGCCGATGGCGGCGAGAGCGGGGTCTTCGGGGAGGACCTCGACGGTGTAGCTCTGGAGCGGAGACATTTTGATCATCTCGTAGAGGTGGTTTCTGAGGCGGGGAAGCTCGAGGCGCTGGATGTCGCGGCCGGTGCAGTAGAAGCGGCCGGAGCCTTCGAGGTGAATCTGAGAGGCAGTGGCGGCGGCAAGAGCGCGATGCCAGAGATCGACAAACTCGGCGCAGCGGCGATCGCCTTTGTGAGCGGCGGCGAAGACCTCGTCGGGCTCCATGTCGAGGAAGCGGAGACGCATGGCGCGATGGCCCATGATGCCTTCGAGATGGCCGAGGCCGCCGCAGCCGCAGTATTTCTCGCGGGGATCGAGGCTGACGACCATGTGGCCGCCCTCCCAGGGGCCCTCGGTCCAGGGATAGCGGCCGTAGCCGATGCCGTTGCCGATGGTCCAGACGCGGATCTGGCGATCGAGCTGGCCGCGGGTAGCGGCGATGCCGGCGGCGACGGCGTCGGCATCGTTGAAGACGCTGATTTTGAGGCTGAGGCCGCGCTTTTCAAGGCCCGCTCGGATGCTGTCGCAGACGCGGGCACCTTTGAGCTGAGGGAGATTGGGCGAGTCAAGCATGGCGCCCTGGTGGAGATAGCCGGGCATGGCCACGCCGGCGGCTTGCGCGGTCGAGCCGGAGACGGTGGCGGCGATGGCGTCGCAGACGATCTCGCAGAGACTGTCGGCGGGAACTTCGATGAGGCCGTTGGTGGCGTCGGGGTTCTCAGGGAACTCGCGAAGCTCGCCGTGGAGACGGTGATCCTGGATGAAACCGGCGACGACGCGGGTCGTCACAACAACGCCAACCGAATTTGCCATAAGCAACCTGCCCTGCGATCTTCGCTCCGGGGCCAAAGCCCCATCCGCCTTCACCTGCGGATTCCACGGCCTAAAGGCCGTGGCTTCTACCGTAGTCCTGCTGCGCAGGACGCGCGCCGCGCCCTGCCTTCCCTTTCCGTGGTCCTGCTGCGCTGAAGGCGCTCCGTGCCTGCGAGGAAGTCTATATCTTGCATGCGGGTGGGCGCCGGCATTGAGAAATCACACATACGCATGCTCTCTACCCCTCGAAGCGCGCGAGCCGATTGATGCCATTGAAGGCGGCGGCCTTGTAGCACTCGGCCAGGGTGGGATAGTTGAATACCGTGTCGATGAAGTAGTCGAGGTTTCCGCCAAGAGCCATGACGGCCTGGCCTATGTGGACGAGCTCGGCCGCGCCCTCGCCAATGATGTGGACGCCGAGGAGCTGGCGGGTTTCGCGATGGAAGATGAGCTTGAGGCGGCCGGTGGTGTCGCCGCGAATCTGGCCGCGCGCGATCTCGCGGTAGTAGGCGACGCCGACCTCGTAGGGCACATCTTCCTCGGTAAGCTGCTCCTCGGTTTTGCCGATGAAGGAGATCTCGGGAATGGTGTAAATGCCGTAGGGATAGAAGCTGGGGTTGGACTGGACGTGCGTGTTGCCGAAGGCCCGCTCTGCGGCGATGCGGCCCTGCTCCATGGAGACGGAAGCGAGAGCGGGAAAACCGATGACGTCACCGACGGCGTAGATGTGCGGGACTTTGGTGCGGAAATCCTGATCGACGGGGATACGGCCGCGCTTGTCGGCTTCGATCCCGGCGGCGGGAAGGTTGAGCTCGTCGACATTGCCCTGGCGGCCAACGGCGTAGAGAAGGACGTCGCCGGAGATACGCTTTTTGCTCTCGAGATTGGCGACGACGGCGCCGTCGGGAAGCTCCTCGACGCTTTCCACCTCTTCGGCGAGGCGCATGGTGACGCGGGCGTCGCGCAGGTGGTAGCTGAGGGCTTCGACGATCTCCTGGTCGGCGAATTCGAGCAGGCGCGGGCGTTTTTCGATGAGGGTGACGCGGACGCCGAGCGCCGCGAACATGCAGGTGTATTCAACGCCGATGACTCCACCGCCGACGACGATAAGGCTTTTGGGCAGGTCGACGAGATCGAGGACCTGGTCGCTGTTGATAATGGTCCTGCCGTTGATGGGAACTTTGGGCGAGGAAGCGGGCTTGGTGCCAACCGCGATGATGATCGTCTCCGCCTCGCAGAGGCTGGAGCCGCGGGAGCCGTCGACGCGGATGTGGTGGGGGTCCTCGAAACGGGCGACGCCGTTGATGACTTCGACGCCGTTGCGGGAGAGCTGGGCTTCGGTGACGTCGATTTCGGTCTTGATAACGTGCTGGACGCGGAAGGCGAGATCGGCCATGGTGATCTTTTCCTTCACGCGGTAGTTCATGCCGTAGATGGAGCGGTAGTTGTAGCCGGAGAGGTGCAGAACGGCCTCGCGCATGGTCTTGCTGGGGATGGTGCCGGTGTTGATGCAGACGCCGCCGACGACGCTGCGCATCTCAACGAGCGCGACGCGCTTGCCCTTCTTGACGGCGGAGACCGCCGCTTTCTGACCGGAAGGGCCGGAACCGATAACCAGGAGATCGTATGTAGCCATGCGTGAGAAGGAGGACCCGGGGAAAAAGGGGCCGAGAGGAACAGGTCCGTGCTCATCTTAAACGTTCGAGGGTAACGTTCGTGTGAACCGGACCGTTACACTCAACTTCAGATGCTGCTGTATGCCATCACGAACCGGGTCTTGCTGGCAGGCGACGAGGAAGCGAAGCGCGCGCGGTTGGCGGAGCTGGCCGCGGAGTGGGCGCGCGGGGGCGTGGCCTACATCCAGGTGCGCGAGAAGGATCTGCCTCTGACGGAGCTGCAGACGCTGGCGGCGCGGGTGGCGGAGGCGGTACGCGGGAGGGGCACAACGACCAGGGTGCTGGTAAACGGGCCAGCGCAGGTAGCGCTGGATGCGGGCGCGGATGGGGTGCACTTCCACGCGGGGATCGGGCCGACGGCGGTGCGGGCGGCTGAGCAGGTCTACGCGCGGGCGGGACGCGAGGTGGTGGTGAGCGCAGCGTGCCACTCGGCGGAGGAGATCAGGCAGGCGGCGGGGGCGGATTTGCTGCTGTTTTCGCCGGTCTTCGAGAAGGTCACGGAACCGCGCAGCGCGCGCGGGCAGGGACTGGCGGCGCTGAGGGCGGCGGTCGATCAGGCGAAGCCGGTTCCAGTGCTGGCGCTGGGCGGCGTGACGGAGAAGAACGCGGCGGCGTGTGTGCAGGCGGGCGCGGCGGGAGTGGCGGCGATCCGGATGTTTCTGGGGCAGGCATGGCGCGGGTTGTAGCTCAAACGAGGCAACCTCGCGGGGCGAACGCGCTCCTCATGCAGGAGTTCTCCTGCACAAATTCGGCGGTTGGGTGAACATCAAAGGGGAGCTCTGTTCCGTTTTTGCTCATGGCCCAGGTATCCGGTCACCAATGTCTGATCTATGAGGGAGCGCCTTCGCGGCAGCTCTCGGCGCTGGCCGCAGTCACCGGCGACAGGCTGAGTCATCATTACCGGTGCATGTGCCTGAACAGTGCGCCGATGATTGCCAGGACGCGCTCGTACCTTGCGACCGCGGGCGTCGACGTGGAAAGCGCGCTGGAGAGGGGCAGCCTGATCCTTTCGTCGGAGCGGAGCCACCTGGTGGATGGGCATTTCGATCTCGATCGCATGCTGGCCGGCCTGGAGACCGCGTTGCAGGGGGCTCTCCGGGACGGATATGCGGGCCTGTGGGCGACCGGCGATATGACGTGGGAAATGGGACCCGACCGGGATTTCTCGAAGCTGCTGGAATACGAATGGAGGCTGGAGAAATTCATCCGCGAGCATCCCGAAATGGGCGGCATTTGCCAGTACCACGTGGACGCTCTGCCGCGCGCGGCGATGCGGCACGGCGTGCTGACGCACAGGTCGCTGTTCGTGAACGAGACTCTGTCCCTGTTGAACCCGCATGCGGCGGAGATTGGATCAACCGCCCAGGGCGTGATCGAGAATGCCGAGCTGGATGCGGTGGCAGCGTGCCTCTGCCACGCCTCCGGAGCCGATGAACCACGGGAGTCCTGAGCCGGTGCCTGCAATCAGGTATGCGACCATCAACCTGATGGTTGCGGCTTTTCCTTTTCGATCTGCTGCGGTGGAGCGGTGAACGAGGCGACGACGGCTCGCGCGGAACAGCGTCCGGGGCGCGGGCATGGGATGGGGTACGCCGCGTGCGCGCTGGCGGGGATCTTCTGGAGCACGGGGTTCTTCTTCGGGAAAATCTGCCTTGCGCAGCTGAGTGTGGGACACTTTGTGCTGTACCGGTTTCTGTTTGGGTGCGCGGGGCTGCTGCCTCTGATGGAGTGGCCGCGATTTTCGCGACGGGAATGGTGGCTGCTGGGGATTGGCTCGTTCCTGGGAATTCCGGTGCAGTTTCTGGTGCAGTTCTACGGGCTGAAGCTGACCACGGTGAGCCACGCGGCACTGATGGTGGGGACGATGCCGGTGATTCTGGCCGTGGGTGCGACGATTTTCAGCGACGAACATCTGGACGCGAAGGGATGGCTGGCGGTGCTGGGCTCGACCGCGGGGATTGTGCTGATTGTGAGCAGCAGCGAGCGCGGAACGCTGCGTGGCGGGAGCCTCGAGGGCGATCTGCTGGTGATCTCGGCGATGTTTGTGGCGTTGGGATGGATTTTGATCAACCAGCGGCTGATGAAGCGGGGGCACTCGCCGATGTCGGTGACGATCTGGGGATTGCTGATCGGGACGGCAATGCTGGCCGTGTGGGTGCTGGCGCAGGATGGGCTGCCGCCGGTGCGGGGGGTCGGGCTGGGGATCTGGGGCGCGGTGGTGGCGAGCGGCCTGCTATGCACGGCGGCGAGCACGGCGCTGTGGAACTGGGGGATCCATCATGCGCCGGCGTCGCGGGCGGGGGTGTTTCTGAACATAGAGCCGGCGGTGGGCGCGATTCTGGGCGTGGAGCTGCTGGGAGACAAGCTGGGCGCGGGCGCATGGCTCGGCGGCGCGCTGATTATTGTGGCAGCCGTGGCGCTGACCACGACCGGGCATGGCGAACAGGAAGCGCCGGTAGGGTAAGGGGGATCAGAGCTGGCGGAAATCGGGCAGGCGAGCAGCCTTCTTATCGAATGTGACGGTGAAAGCGCAGCCGGCCCAGGCGCCAAGAGCACCGATGAGTGCGTCAGAGAAGGACGCCTGCCCGGTCCTGAGGGCGATCATGGCGGTGAAGACCTGCTGTTCGTTCTGCAGCGCCAGCGTGTCGGCCTGAAGCAGACGTTCCACGGTGGCGGCGACAGCGGCGGCAGAAAGGCCATAGCTGCGGTGGAGGACCCAGACGGTTTCAGCCAGGGTGACGAGGCTGATGAAGCCTGGATCAGCCTGGGAGAGGCGATGCTCGATCAGTTGTGTGGCGCGGGACGACCGGAGCGGATCGTCCTGAGCCAGGTAACGGACAAGAACGTTGGTGTCGATGCCGATCATGGTGCGATCATCGCCGGCGTGTGGCGCGGGCGGCGGCGCCCTCGGCGACAGCGGCATCCATGTCGCGGAGCGAGACCTTGCGCCGCGGGGCGGGGACAACGCCTTTCAGGGCCGCCGTGGGGATTTTGGGGAGAATGACCACGCTCCCATCCGGATGGATAAAGAATTTGATCCGGTCCCCTGGTTCGAGCCGCAAGTGGGCGCGAACGGCTTTGGGGATCGTGGCCTGACCCTTGACCGTGAGCGCGGACTCCAAAGGATCACCTCCCATTACATTCTAACAGAAGTAATGCCTCTGAGAAGCTGCATTTACCATGAGCGGGCGGATTCAGTTTGAAAGAATTCATGAGGCGAGGCACATGAATCGCGTTTGCTGCCGTCCAGCTCTGTGGAGAGCTGGGTTCCTGGGCTGGGCTTCAGATGAAATCCTGGATGGGACCGGCCCTCTGGGTGGCTGGGTTTGTCGTCATGCTGCCAGGGCGACTGCTGGCTTTGTATATTACCGAAGGGCCCTTGTGGAACACGCCCCTGACACCCAGGCAGACCAACCCGGTCTTTGTTGCCATCGAAGTTGCGACCAATCTTCTGGCCTGGCTGCTTTGCGCTCGCTGCTGGAGAGCGTTCAGGCACAGGAGCGCTGCGCCGGCTCCGCGAGGTCAGCCGTAGCCACCGCGGGGCTTCGGACCGGAGACCAGCGCATCTCCCGCTGGTACACTTGAAATATCTTGGTGGAACTCGTCCCATCGATTCTTTCAGCCGATTTTGCGCGGCTGGCCGAGGAGATCGCGGCGGCGGAGCGCGGCGGCGGAAGTGTGATCCACGTGGACGTGATGGACGGGCATTTTGTGCCCAACATCACGGTGGGGCCTCCGATTGTGCAGTCGCTGCGGAAGCACACGAAGCTGCCGCTGGACTGCCACCTGATGATCGAGAATCCGGATGAGTTTATTCCCGCGTTCGCCGAGGCGGGAGCGAGCTGGGTGAGCGTGCACTACGAGGCATGCCGGCATCTGCACCGGTCGCTGCAGCTGATCGCGCAGCACGGGATGAAACCGGGGGTGGTGATCAATCCAGCGACGAAGACCGAGCTGCTGATCCCGGTGTTGGGGATGGTGCACCACGTGCTGGTGATGAGCGTGAATCCGGGGTTTGGGGGGCAGGAGTTTATCCCGTACGCGCTGAACAAGATCCGGCGGCTCAAAGAACTTCGGCAGGAAATGGGGCACCAGTTTAGGATTGAGGTGGACGGCGGGGTGGCTCACGACACGGTAAAGAGCGTGGTCGAAGCAGGAGCAGAGCTGCTGGTGGCCGGGAACGCGGTCTTTGGAGAAGGACACGCGGAGCGGGACGCGCGGGCGCTGCTGGAAGCGGCGCAGGAGGCGGCGCTCGCGGCCGCGTAAGGAAGAGCAGGACCCGGCGCGGGGCTGTCGCGGGCCGCCGCGGCGCCGGGAGGAACGGCAAGCGTCTGCGGTCTTTAGAGGTGTTATGAATCGGCTGGGAATCCGCATATCGGCAGCAGGTCTGGGCGTGGCGATGGCGCTGACGCCGTGCGCGTTCGCAAAGCACAGGAAGCAGAAGGACTACAACATCAGCGAGAACGCGCTGAAGAATGTGAAGTCGCAACAGCCGGACAAGATCCTGTACGACAAGGCGATGGTGGCGATGAAGAAGGGCCACTACGACGTGGCCCGGCTGGACCTGCAGACGCTGCTGAACACCTATTCGGAATCAGAGTACGCGATGCGCGCCAAAATGGCGGTGGGCGACACGTGGTTCAAGGAGGGCGGGTCGGCGGCGCTGGCGCAGGCGGAGCTGGAATACAAGGATTTCATCACCTTCTTCCCCAATTCACCGGAAGCAGCCGAAGCGCAGATGAAGGTGGGCGACATCTACTTTATGCAGATGGAGAAGCCGGACCGCGATCCGCAGAATGCACTGAGCGCGGAGCGGGAATACCGGACCATGCTGGAGCAGTTTCCCGATTCCCCGCTGATTCCGGAGGCGAAGCAGAAGCTGCGCGAGGTGCAGGAAGTGCTGGCCCAGCGGCAGTTCGAGATCGGGGAATATTACTTCTCGGTGAACAACTGGGCGGCGGCCATCGCGCGGCTGCAGACGGTGTCGGACACCTATCCGCTGTTCAGCAAGAGCGACCAGACGCTGATCTCGATTGGGGACGCCTATGCGAACTGGGCGGCGTTTGTCTCGCACTACCGAATTCCGGAGCGGGCGAAGGAAGAGCTGGAGACGTATTACGACCAGCGGGCCGCGGCAGCGTGGGACCGGGTCTGCACGCAGTATCCGCTGTCGGCTCACGTGGAAGACGCGAAGGACCGGCTGATCGCGATGGGGCTGCCGGTTCCGGAACCGACCCCGGCGGAGCTGGCGGAAAGCCAGGCGGAGGAAGACAGCCGGGTGCCCGTGAAGCTGGGCAAGAGGACGCTCCTGCTGCTGGAGCACGGACCGAGCACGGTCCACGCGGCGCGGGTGGGCGAGCCGTCGCTGACGACACCCCCGCCGGTGATTCCGAAGGATCTGAACGAAGAGGCGCAGGTTGCCTTTATCGACGCGATGCGGGGCAAGCCGATCCCGCGGTTGACATTACCCGGCCAGCCGGCGCCGACGCAGGCTTCGGCGGCTTCCGCGCAGACGCCCGGCAGCGAGGGTGGCGCGGTGCAGACGCTCGAATTTGGCCAGGTGCCGACGGCGAGCAACGGGAATCCCGGGAATTCCGTTGGCGTGCAGGTGGTCGGCGAAGGCGGGAGCGCAGGCGTGTCGGAAGATACGGGCGCTGCGCCGAGCGCGGCTCCGACGAGCGCGCCAGCCGCTGCGCCGCTGGTGGCTCCGGTGGGGCCGACGAACAATCAGCCGCTGCCTCCGGTCGACAAACCGGCGGCGGCTCCTGCGCAGATCAACGAGGTTCCGGCGGGATCCTCGCAGCAGATGCCAGCCACTCCAGCGACGGCGCACGGGAAGAAGAATCCGAAGCCGAAGTTCTACAAGAAAGACGAGTCGTCGAACAAGCACAGGAAGAAGAAGGGCCTGGACAAGCTGAATCCGTTCTGAGAGACAGCTGAAGAGCGGTCAGCCAAAAGGCGGTTTCTGGAAAAGCTGGCAGCGGAGGAACGGCCAGCGGACAAAGCAGCCGTTGAGGAGCACAGGCAGGCGGGAAACAGATCGCCGACACGGAACGAAGGGCCGCCCGAGGGCGGCCTTTCTGCTGGGTGGACGAAACGATATATCGTGAAGAGAACATGCCCCAGGGAAGCCAGGATCCAGTCGAGAAAGAGCGCAGGATGGAAGACGCAGGCAGCGGGAGCCGCGAGCTGCCCAGGGCCTACGATCCGGCAGCAATTGAAGATCGCTGGGCGGAGTCCTGGGTGCGGGAGCGGCTGTTCGAAGTGAAGACGCCGGACGAGGCGCGGCTGAACGAGCTGCGCACAGAGGGTCACGACGTGTTTACCATCCTGCTGCCGCCGCCCAATGTGACGGGGCGGCTGCACATGGGCCACATGCTGAACCAGACGGAGATGGACATCCTGACGCGCTGGCGGCGAATGCGCGGGGATCTGGCGCTGTGGCTGCCGGGCACAGACCACGCGGGGATTGCCACGCAGATGATGGTGGAGCGGCAACTGGCGGAAGAAGGCCAACAGCGCCAGGATCTGGGCCGCGAGGCTTTCGTGGAACGGGTGTGGGAGTGGAAGCGGCATTACGGGGGCGCGATCCTCGAACAGATGAAGCGGCTGGGCGCGAGCGTGGACTGGTCGCGAGAGTACTTCACGATGGACGGGCATCTGTCGGTGGCGGTGCGCGAAGCGTTCGTCCGGCTGTACGACGAGGGGCTGATCTATCGCGGGGCCTACATCGTGAACTGGTGCCCGCGCTGCCAGACGGCAATCAGCGATCTGGAAGTGGCGCACGAAGAACAGCAGGGAGACCTGTGGGAGATCCGGTATCGGGTGGTCGGCGCGCCGGGCGAGTTTGTCACCGTGGCGACGACGCGGCCGGAGACGATGCTGGGTGACGTGGCGGTGGCGGTGCATCCGCTGGACGAGCGGTACCAGAAATATCTGGGCAGAAAGCTGATGCTGCCGCTGACGGATCGCGAAATTCCGGTGATCGCCGATGAGTGGGTGAAGTCGGACTTTGGGACGGGCGCGGTGAAGGTGACGCCGGCGCACGATCCGAACGACTTCGGGATCGGCAGGCGCCACGGGCTGCCGTCCATCGATGTGATGGACGAGACGGCGCACATGAACGCCGAGGCGGGCGCGTATGCGGGGCTGGATCGGTATGCCGCGCGCAAAAAAGTGCTCGAAGATCTGGAGGCGCAGGGACTGCTGGGCGCGGTGCGCGAGCATGTGAACACGATCGGGAAATGCGACCGCTGCAAGACGGTGGTGGAACCGCGGCTTTCGACGCAGTGGTTTGTGGCGGTGAATCAGTCGCCGAAAGCCGGCGGCGACTCGATGGCGGAGCTGGCGCGCAGGGCGGTGCGTGAAGGGCATATCCGGATTACGCCGGAGCAGTACGCGAAGGTGTACCTGGAGTGGATGAACAACATCTACGACTGGTGCATTTCGCGGCAGCTGTGGTGGGGACACCGGATTCCGGCGTGGCACTGCGCCGCGTGCAAACAGATTACGGTTGCGCGGGAGGATCCTGACAATTGCGCGCACTGCGGGAGCGCGGAGATCACGCAGGAGACCGATGTGCTGGACACCTGGTTCTCGTCCGGGCTGCTGCCGGTGAGCGTCTTCGGATGGCCGCAGCCGGCGCGGGACTTCGACGTGTTTTATCCGACGCAACTGCTGGTGACGGGCTTCGACATCCTGTTCTTCTGGGTGGCGCGGATGATCATGCTGGGGTGCTGGTTCTCGAAAGATGTACCCATGAGCGACGGCTCGACGCGCGAAGCAAAGGATACGGTTCCCTTCCGCGAGGTGTATATCCACGCGCTGGTGCTCGATGCTGAAAGACAGAAGATGTCAAAGGTGAAGGGAAACGTCATCGAGCCCGTCGAGACCGCGAAGCGTTACGGCACCGATGCCGTGCGGTTCACGCTGGCTTCCATGGCTTCACCGGGGACGAACATCGCGTTCAGCGAGGCGCGGACGGAGGGGTATCGCGCGTTTGCGAACAAGATCTGGAACGCGGCGCGGTTCATTTTTATGAACGTGGAGAAGGCGCGCGGCGCGGGGATTGTGGTGGACCGGGCGGCTCTGGGAGCGATGCCGATGGTCGCCGCCGATGCGCCGCTGGAAGCGCGGTGGATTGTGGCGCGGCTGAATTCCGAGGCCGCAGAGGTGAACGCAGCGCTGGGCGAGTACCGGTTCCATGAAGCCGCGAGCACCGTCTACCAGTTCTTCTGGGGCGCCTTCTGCGACTGGTATCTGGAAATTGTGAAGCTGCGGCTGGACTTCAGCGAGGGGGCAGACCGAGCGGCGGCGAAGGCTGAGCTGACGACACTGCTGCAGACGTTTGAGGCGGCGCTGCGGCTGCTGTCGCCGTTTATGCCGTTCCTGACGGAGGAACTGTGGCACGCAGTGTACGCTGGCGAACCGCCGGCGAAGAGCATTGCGCTGA
Organism: Acidobacteriaceae bacterium; assembly: GCA_035503835.1. Taxonomy (GTDB): domain Bacteria; phylum Acidobacteriota; class Terriglobia; order Terriglobales; family Acidobacteriaceae; genus Palsa-343. The sequence continues at coordinate 24,300 of DATJSY010000035.1, forward strand.
CGCGGTATCCGCAGGGGAAAGCGCAGACGGATGACAGGGCGGAGAGCGATTTCGCACTGCTGCAGGAGCTGATTGTCGCGGTGCGGGCGCTGCGCAAAGAGGTCGGCGTCGGGGAGAAGGTCGCGGCGCCGATTCGGATTCGTGCAACGCGGGACGGGCTGCCGTTCCTCGCACATTCGGACATCATCCGGCGGCTGGCGCGGGTAACCGAGATCCACCCGGCGGCCACGATGGCCGAAGGCGCGGGCGTGCGTTCGACGCCACAGTTCGACGTGCAGGTGATTTACGAAAAGAAAATCGATACCTCGGCCGAGAGTGAACGTCTGACGAAAGAGCTGGCGAAGCAGGAGAAGGTGCTGGCGTCGGCAGAAAAGCAACTGCGAAATCCGGCCTTTCTTGCGAAGGCTCCCGAGCATATTGTTGAGGGTTTGAAGAAGCAGCAGGCGGAGACGCGGCTGCTGATCGAAAAGACGCGAAAGGCGCTGGAAGAGCTGGGATAGACGGACATGGACTGGAAGAGCCGGCGGATTGAAGCGATTCTGGAGCAGGCGCTGGTGGAGGACCGGGCCACCAGCGACGTGACGACGGCGGTGACCATCGATCCGGCGCTGCGGGCCTCGGCGACGATCCTGGCGCGGGAAGACTGTGTGCTGGCGGGCGTGGGCTCGATCCCGCGATTCCTCGCGATCTTCGAGCGGCTGGATGGGCGCAGCAGCGGGCGCTACGAGGTCATCAGCCATCCGGAGATTTTCGACGGCGTGCGGCTGCACAAGGGGCAGGCGATCGCGGTGATCCGGCACAACGCACGCGTGCTGCTGGCGTGCGAGCGGGTGATGCTGAACCTGCTGCAGCGGATGTGCGGAATCGCCACCGTGACGCGGCGCTATGTGGAAGCCGTGGAGGAGACGGGGGCGAAGATTCTCGATACCCGTAAAACGATTCCGGGGTTGCGGATCCTGGACAAGTACTCGGTGCGGTGCGGCGGCGGGGAGAATCACCGGCTCGACCTGTCGGACGGGATTCTGATCAAGAACAATCACATTTCTCTGGGCGGGGGCATTGAGACGGTGCTGGGGCGGGCGCGCGAGCGACGCAAGCCCGGACAGACGCTGGACATCGAAGTGCGCAACCTGGAGGAGCTGGCGGTGGCGCTGGACAACGGCGCGGAGTCGCTGCTGCTGGACAACATGACGCCGGCGGAGGTGAAGAAGGCGGTCGCGGCGGTGCGGGAACGCGGAATCGATATTCCGATCGAGGCGTCGGGCGGAATTACGCTGGAGAACGCGAGAAAATACGCGCTGGCCGGGCCGGATTACATTTCCGTGGGCGCGCTGACGCACTCGGCGGCGGCGGTGGATCTGTCGATGCGGATCACGGCGGAACTGTATTGAAGACAGCGGTCAGCAGTCAGCGGTCAGCGGTCAGCGACCCATTCGATCTGAAGGCGCTGGAAGACTCGCTCAGGGGGTCGCGGTTTGCAGGGAAGGTGTATTTCTTTCCCTCGATCGGCTCGACGAACACTTACGCGACGGAGCAGGCAGAGGCCGGCGCGCCCGACGGCAGCGTCTATTTTGCCGAGGAGCAGACGGACGGCCGGGGACGCGGGGCACACACGTGGGAGTCGGCTGCGGGCGCGGGACTGTACGTGAGCGTGCTGCTGCGGCCGCGGCTCGCGCCGACGGACGCGCTGTGGCTTTCGCTGGCGGCGGGGCTGGCGGTTGCGAGCGCGGTGCGGAAGGTGACCTCGCTGGAAGCGGATCTGCGCTGGCCCAACGATTTGTTGCTGGGAAAACGGAAATTCTGCGGGATTCTGACGGAACTGAACGCGGAAAACCCAGCCCAGCCTGCGAGTGCGCCACGGACCTCCGCAACATCGCGGGTGCGGCATGCGGTGGTAGGCGTGGGGATCAACGTGCATCAGGCGAAGTTTCCGACCCAGCTGCGGGAGATCGCAACGTCGCTGAGCCTGGAAACAGGGCGCGAATGGCCGCGGCAGGAGCTGCTGGCAGCGTTGCTACAATCGCTGGATAGCGAAGTGGCGGCGCTGACAGATTCGACGGAGCAGGCGGCGCAGTCGATATGCCGGCGGCTGGAAGCGGGCTCGACGTGGATTCGCGGGAAGCGCGTGCGCGTGGAAGAACGCGGCGACGGCGAGGGCGGGTTTGCCGGAGTGACGGATGGCCTGGATGCGCGCGGCTTTCTGCGGGTGCGCACACCGGAAGGAATGCGCACTGTGCTTTCCGGCGGCGTGCGGGAAAACTGAAGGGCGGGAGATGCGATGCTGCTGGTGCTGAACGTGAACAACACCAACACGGTGATCGCGCTGTACGCGCTGGGCGCGAACGGGCTGACGGACGGGCTGCGCGCGACGTGGCGCGTCAGCACGCGGCAGTCGCAGACGGCGGATGAGTTCGGCATCCTGGTGCGCAGCCTGCTGGCCAGCGAAGGCGTGGAGAGCAGCGCGATCCGCGGGATTGCGATCGCCTCCGTCGTGCCGCCGCTGGACTGGATCCTGCGCCAGTTCTGCGAGCGGTACTTCCATCAGAAGCCGCTCTTTATCGAGCCGGGCGTAAAGACGGGGCTGCCTATCGTGACGGACAGTCCGGGCGAAGTGGGCGCGGACCGCGTGGCCAACTGCGTGGGGGCGTTCCACCTGTACGGCGGGCCGACGATTGTGATTGATCTCGGAACGGCGACGAACTTCGACGTGGTGTCAAAGAAGGGCGAGTTTCTGGGCGGAGCCATCGCGCCGGGACTGACGATTTCCGCGGAGGCACTGTTTGCGCGGGCGGCGCGGCTGCCGCGGGTGGAGATTCGCCGACCGGCGAAGATCATCGGCACGAATACCGTGGACAATCTGCAGATCGGACTGTTCTGGGGACACGTAGGGCTGGTGGATTCAATTCTGGAGCGGATGATCGCCGAGCTGGGCACGGAGACGAAATGCGTGGCCACGGGCGGACTGGCCCATCTGATCGCCCGCGAGTCGAAATACATTACGGAAGTGAATGAGGGACTCACGCTGGAAGGGCTGCGTCTGATTTACGACCGGAACCACACGACGGACAGGGCGCGCGGCGGGCGAGGCGCGGGATCGGGCGAAGCGGCGGCGACGCGCACACCAGGCGCATAAGCTTTTGGAAAACTACTTCAACTACTTCACGGAAATCGAGGAGCGATTCCGGCAGCGGCGAGGGACGCTGCTGCTGCTGTCGACCCTGGACTGGGCGCTGATCGAGACCTGGCGCGAGGCGGGAATTCCGCTGGAGGCGGTGCTGCGCGGGATCGATGCGGCCTTCGACCGCCACGATGCGCGGAAGACGCGGGCGAATGTGCGGCGGATCAATGGGCTGGCATGGTGCGCGCAGGAAGTGATGACATCGGCCGAAGAGATGCGCGAGGCCAGCGTAGGCGCGGCCAAACCACAGGCTGACACGGCGCGCGCGGGGCTGGAGCAGGAACGTGTGGCGGAGCATCTGACGGAAGCGGCAGTAAAGCTGAGGAGCGCGAAGCTGAGCGGGCTGGCCGCTGAGACGGCGGTGGAGATTGCGGAGCGGCTGACGGCGCTGGCGCTGACTGCGCGGGAACAAGCACCGGGCACGCCGCTGAATCTGGAGGAGCTGGAGCGCACGCTGACGGCGCTCGAGGACAAGCTGCTGAACGCGCTGCTGGCGACGGCAGCCGAAGAAGAGCTGACTGCGCTGCGCGAACAGAGCGCGCGGGAGATCGCGCCCTACCGGCGGCGGATGCAGGCGCTGCAGATTCGGCAGATCGAGCAGCAGTTCCTGCACAAGCGGCTGCTGGAGCAGCACGATGTGCCGCGGCTGAGCCTCTTCTACATGAGGCAGGATTGAAACTGCACATCGAGAAAGCGGTGTACGGAGGCGCGGGGCTGGCGCGCGCCGGGGGCAAGGCTGTGTTTGTGCCGTTCACCCTGTCCGGCGAAACCGTGGAGGCGCGTGTAACAGAGGACAGGCGCAGCTACTCCACAGCAGAACTGGAGGCCGTGACGGAGCCGAGCGCAGCGCGGGTGACGGCGCCGTGCCCGTACTTCGGCGCCTGCGGCGGATGCCACTACCAGCATGCGGAGTATTCAGCGCAGGTTGAGGTGAAGACTGCGATCCTGCGCGAGACGCTGGAACGCGCGCGGGTAAAGGACATTCCGGAAATTGCGGCAGTGACGGGCGAGCCGTTTGGGTATCGGAATCGGGTACGGCTGCATGTGGAGCGGAATCCGTTCAGTCTCTGTTACAAAAGGCGAAATTCACACGCCAGTCTGGCGGTGGAGACATGTCCAATCGCGGCTCCGGCACTGCAGAGAGCCATGGAGACGCTGAATCGCGAAGGCGGCGCGCTCGGACTGGGCGAGTGGGCACGGCAGATCGAGCTGTTTGTTAACCCCGAGGAGTCCGCGATGGTGGCCGCGCTGTGGACGGAGGGTCAGGGCGAAGAGGCGGAGGGTGCGCTGGCACATTTGTGGACAGGGTTGCGGGAGGTTGTGCCGGAGATGAGTGGCATCGCGCTGTTTGCTGTGGAGAAAGAACGCCGCGCGCCGCGAGTTCTGGCGAAGTTTGGTGAGGATTCGCTGAAGTATCGCGTGAGTGGGCGCGAGTATCAGGTGACGGTGGGGTCGTTCTTCCAGGTGAACCGGTTTTTGATCGCGCCGCTGGTGGAATTGGTGACTGCAGGTGAGAGTGGCGGCACGGCGTGGGATCTGTATGCAGGTGTTGGATTGTTTTCACTGCCGCTGGCGGAGAAATTTGCGGAAGTGACCGCTGTGGAGGCGGTGGCTGGCACGGTTTGGGATCTGCGGGAAAATCTGCGCGGGACAAAACATCGCGTGGTGGCCGCGGAGACGGCGGCCTTTTTGCGTCAGGCGGCGGAAAGGCGGGCCGAAGCGCCCGATCTGGTGGTGATAGATCCGCCGCGGGATGGCCTGGGAGCAGCGGTGACAACGCTTCTGGGAAAGATTCAGGCGCCGCGCATTGCATACGTTTCCTGCGAGCCGGCAACGCTGAGCCGCGACGTTGCGGCGTTGCTGGAATCCGGCTATCGCCTCGCCCAAATGCATCTGGTGGACCTGTTTCCGCAGACATTTCACCTGGAGAGCGTCGCACAGCTGATCCTGGGATGATCGGCTGCAGCGCGGGGGAGCCAGGCGAAAAGCCATGGCCGCCGCTGCCATCCCGCAAATTGCTGAAACGCCGCAGGCCGGGGCTCCGGCTGCTTCGACCCTGCTGCGCGGGTTGCCGGCTCCGGCGCGGGTTCAGGCGCTGTGTTTTGCCGGCAGCGATCGGGCGGCGAAATTCGTGCGGATACAGCCGGGGCCGGGGCTCGTGCCGGCTGCGCTGCGAAGTGCTCGAAGAGCTGCAGGCGGCGCATGTGCGCACGGACTGCACGGTGATGGCGGGCCTGTCGACCTTCTGTCCGGATGGAAAGCGGGTGACAACGTCTGCCTGGGCGGATCGAGAGAGCAGGATCAGCGGGCGCGCGCTGCGGATTCCAGCATATCGCAGACGGCGAGCGTACCGTTCTCCCTGGCGATCTTCGCCGCGGCGGCGCCCGCGCGCACCTGAAAGGCATTGTCGGAGAGCAGTTTCCAGATCAGGCGAGCGGCAGGCTTCGCGCGGTAGTGCTTTCTTCCCAGAACTTCCGCGACGCCGAGACGACGCACGCGGCGCGCGTTGTCAGGCTGGTCGTGGCTGTAGGGCATGACGAGCATGGGACGGCCGGCGCGCAGAGCCTGCGCGGTGGTGCCGATGCCGCCCTGGTGAATGAGCACGGAGGCGCGCGGAAAGATCTTCGAGTAAGGAGCGTAGCGGGCGACGCAGATGGAATCCGGCAGGCGGCGCTTCGGCAGGTTGCGGTCGTCCGCGCCAACGAGCAGAACGGCACGCTGGCCGAGGATTTCCGCGGCGTGAGCGCTCTGCTCGTAAAAATCGCCGGCGTTCATGACCGCAGCGGAGCCGAGCGTGAAGACCAGCGGCGGAGGACCGGCGTCGAGAAACGCCGCCAGGTGCGGAGGCAGTTCGCCCTCGTCGCCGGAGCCGTCGTAGAAGGCGAAGCCGGTGATCTTTGCGGAGGTGGGCCAGTCCGGCTGGGGAGCGCCCATGACCGAGGAAAACAGAGCGAGGGCGAGGCGATCGGAGTGCTTGGCGTCGAAGATGGGATCCTTGCCGCGGGGAAGGCCGAGCTCGCGACGCAGCGCGTAGACAGGTTCCGGCCACTGGCGCGTGACGAGGCGAGCGAAGCGGGCGACGACGTGACCGAGCGGGGGAAAGGCTTCCTGCACCCGCGCGAGCGTGGGATAAGGCGGAAGCACCGGCGGGTCGTAGGCGGAGAAATACGAAAACGGCGCGAGCACATAAGAGGCCCAGGGCACGCCGGACTTCTCCGCGACGAGGGGCCCGGCATAGGCGAGCTCGCCCGTCACGAGGAGATCGGCGCCGCCCTCCGCCTGCACGGCGGCGAGAAGATCGTCGTAGCTCTGGCGCAGCGAAGGGAAAAGAAATTCGCGCAGGCCGGTCTCTGTGCCGTGTTTGATGTCGTAGATCATCGCGATGAGGCGCGTGTCGGTGGGGTCCTGTTCGGGGCGAACCGGAGCGAAGCCGATGCCAAGAGGCTCGACCCTGGGGCGAAACATCTCCGGAATGGCGAGCACGGGGCGGTGGCCGCGGCGCCTGAGCTCGAGGCACAGGGCGACGAGCGGGTTGACATCGCCGAAGGTGCCGTAGGTGGAGAAGACGATTCTCAGAAGGAAGCCTCGAAGAGATGGAATCGGCGCTCCAGCTCCCACTCCTGCTGCGCCTTCTGGCTGGAATGGACCAGGGCTGCGCAGGCGCCGCCGGGCTCGGCCTTACCGAGCTGGCCCCGGCAGGCGGGGACGGGCGTATCCAGGTGCTCGGGCGTAAAACGCTGCCAGAGGCTGGCGCCGGGCAGGAAGGCGTGTTCGATGGAGGTGCGCGCCATCAGCCTGAAATCGAGGTAAGTGAGGGGATATGTATCCGCCGCGCGCATATATTCGTGGGTGAGATCGATACGGGAGACACCCTCATCGTCGGTGGAGAGCGCGACAGGCACGCCCATTTTGCGGTAGAGCATGAAGGGGTGCTCGTTCCCGGTGATGCCGAGTATAACGGCATTGCTGGTGAGGTTGATTTCGACCATGACGTGGCGATCGGCCATCTCCCTCATCAACTGCCAGGGGTGGTCCTCATACATGATGTCAACGCCATGGCCAATGCGCTCGGCGTGGCCCACCTCCACCGCCTCGCGGATATGGAAGGCAAGGTCCTTCGGCGGCACCATGCCGAACGCGAGCTCGCCGGCGTGCAGCGTAATGTGCACGCGCGGGTAGACGCTGTGCAGGTAGTCGAGCATGTGCATCTGCAGGCTGTAATCGCGCAGGGCGATGTAGCCGTCTTCCGGCATGACGTAGTTGAGGCCGACGACGTTGGGATCCCGGGAAGCGACCTCGAAGGCGAGGAGGGTCTGGGCATAGACCTGCTGCGGCGGGAACCCGCGCAGCACCTGATAGAGGAAGCGGACGGTGACCCGGCAGGCGGGCGCGGCATCGGGTTGGCCGCAGTGCTCGATGCGGTTGCGGCGAGCAAGCGCGGTATCGAACGCCTGACGGTTGCCGGCGACGCCGGCGCGGAAGACAGGATCGGCGAGGAGCTGCTGGCGGAATCGCGCGAGGTCGGAATTCCAGCCCAGCTTGTCCGCTTCGGCTTTCACACCCGCGTAGTCCGGCGTGTCCATCAGTTCCAGATACTGCTCGTTCTGCGCGGCGGCGCGGGAGGCGACCTGATCGATCCACTGGCCGTCGAAGCGGTCGTCGCCGCCGAAGCGGCCGAAGGCGTCGAAGAAATGGTCGTGGCCGGAGTCGCCGGCGGAGGGGACGAAGGCGCGCATGGAAAAGGCGTCGACCAGCTGGTCGTAGAGGTGCTGGTCGGAGAGAACGCCGTTGGCGGGGGTTTCGCCGGCGGGGCAGTCGGGCGCGTGGTGAGCGGCGTCGAAGCGGAGACGCGCGGCGCTCACGCAGTCGTTGTCCTCGGCGGCTTCGCGAATCCAGGTTTCGGCGTAGACCGCGCCGGTGAGGTGCATGTGCAGGTCGGCGCCTTTGGGCATTCGATAGAAGAAGGCGTAGAGCGCGGGCGGGCCTTCCTGGCGGGCCTGGCGGAAGGCAAGAGCGGTGCGCGCCTCCGGCGAGAGCGACTGCGCGAAGACCACCGTTGCGCCGCAGGCAGCGAGACCGAAAGCAATCAGGAATATGACGAGACAGTCAACACGCGCGCGACCTGGCAAGCTCAATTTCCGGGGCATGGAAAATCCGTTGGACAAGTGTAACGTGGGTGGGGGTCCGGAATGGTGAAGAGCGGGGCCATCAGGGTCAGCTTTGTTATACTGGCGGGGATTGCTGGACGCGAACGGCGACACTCCTTCCGCGCTTTCAGACATCCCCGACAACGCTGGAAATCCACCCGGCGGCCAGGTAGCTCAGTGGTAGAGCGCGGCCCTGAAAAGGCCGGCGTCGGCGGTTCGATCCCGTCCCTGGCCACCACTAAATCAACAACTTAGCGGAAGCCCAGAACGAGGTTTTTCAGTCATGGGAACAATATGGGAACATCCGTCGAACTTCGCTTCGTCGGATTGCTCCGCCTCCATCATTTTCCAAATCTCCCGAGCCGTATTGCCAGTCCGGGCAATATGCTTCCTTCCGAGCTTTGCGTAGCGCTCTGTCATCTTGATGTTCGCGTGGCCCAGAACCTTGGCGAGTTCGTACAGATCCCCACCATTCATCATGTACCACGATGCGAAAGTGTGCCGAAGATCGTGGAAGCGGAAGTTCCGTATCTTCGCTCGCGTGAGCAGATCCTCAAAACTTCCTTCCAGCCTGCGCCTCGCCCCACGTGCTCCTTTACGTGGAGGAAAGACCCGATCATCGGAGATCACCACCGGGTAGCGCTTCAGCTCAGCGGCGACTTCGGGCAACAGAGGGACATATCAATCGTTGCATAAGTACTTGCATTATACCGCGTGAGCGGCATACTTAGTCCCGGGAAGCCGGAAGAAAGATAAAATCAGATTCGACGTGCGCTGAATAGAAAGCATTATCGAGAACAGGGCAGCCTTGAATTCCTC
>DATJSY010000036.1:0-2162 GCA_035503835.1 Acidobacteriaceae bacterium
GACCTCCGCCGCTGGCGCGAGCTCGGCAGGCGGCTCCAGTGGATGTCGCTCGAAGAGATCCCGAACACCATCTGGGAAATCCTCCAGTGCCTCGTCGACCGCGGCCCGGACGCGAGCACCGGCTCCATCTCCGACCTCACCGCCGGCCGCTTCCTCCGCGCGCTCCTCAACCGTCTCGGCGACGTCCCTTTCCCCGACCCTGAGCTCGTTTCCGAGTCACCCTCCGAGCCGGCCCCGACAGATTACAACGCGCTGTTCGCGGCTCTTGGCGTGCCCCCTCCACACGCGCCTGTGCCTCAATCCCGCTCGCGAGTGAATCAATGACGCGCGACACGCTGTCAGTGGCGAGCGTCATTGCATCGTTCACGCGCGCGGCTCAACTCACCTGCCGCCAGTCATCTGCGGCCCTCGCGCTCGCCACTGACTCAGAAGCGCTGGTCAGTGCATCAGTCGCGCGCGTCTCGTATCTGACCTCTTTTTCATCAATTGCCGCGGAGCTCCCGCCCCCATCGCCGCATCCCGCTGAAAACAAGTCACCGCTTTCCGCGGGGGAGGGGGGTACCCTCACAGCGAGTCGTAAACCAGAGCCACGAACGTGTCCGGCTTGATCGGCCCCTTCGCCCAGGTCGCATCCAGATTCGCCGTCGGCTTTGCCGCGACCGCCTGTTCCACCGTTTCGCCCTGCGCCTTCAGCTTCTCCACGCTGTCCGCCACCGTCACCAGCATGGTGCGGTAATCCTGCAGCGCGGCCTTGTCGCCCAGCGGCCCGTGCCCTGGCACGATCTTCGTCTGATCGTCGGCCAGCGCCAGCACCTGATCCACGCCGCGGATCATCCCGTTGATCGTTCCACCGCTCGACAAATCGATCAGCGGATACATCCCGTTGAACCACAGATCTCCGCTGTGGATCACATTGCCCTTCACGAAGTGGATGAAGATATCGGAATCCGTATGCGCGTCGGGCGTATGCACCAGGCTTTCCTGGTCGTTGTTCACCCATAGCGTCTCGGTGTCCGGGAAGGTGTCCTGGGGCAGCGCGGCGTCGGGAGCGGCGGGAATGTGCAGATCGTAGACCGCCATATACTGCGGCGCCGCAAGCCGGATGCGCGTGTTGTCCTGGGCCACGATGAAGGCCCCGGCAAGATGCAGCGCCGCGTTGCCGTTCGTGTGGTCCGGATGCCAGTGGGTGTTCACCAGCAGCTTCAGCGGATGCATGTCCAGCTTGCCCAGCGCCGCCAGCAGGTGCGGCGTGCCCGTCGCCATGCCCGAGTCGATCACCAGCTTTCCATCGGGGCCGATCTGGCAGACCACGTTGCCGCCCACTCCCTGCAGCAGAAAGATCGTGTCGGTGAGCTTCGTCGTGTGGATGGTTTCGGTGGCTGCGGCCGTTTCCAGTTGCTGCAGCAGAGTCGGATTCGCCTGAACCGCGGGATTGGTATTCGCAGCCGGAGCCTGAGCCGGTGGCGCGGCCTGCGGGTTCGCCTGCGCCAACGCACTGCGCCTCGTCAGCCAGGCGGCTGTCATGGCCAGGCTCGACTGGCGGAGGAATTCGCGGCGCGACGTCATAGCCTCTCGTTAGACGCTCAGAACAGCCCCGGCGGCAGGTTGAGCCCGCCCAGCATGCCCTGGGCGGCGGACTTGATCGACTCCTCGGCGCGGCGGCGAGCCTCATTGAACGCGGCCGCAACCAGGTCTTCCAGCATTTCGACATCCGGCGTGGGGCCGGTGAGGCTCGCCACGGCGGCAGGATCGATGGTCACCTTCAGCACTTCCTTGTTGCCGTTCATTTTGATGGTGACCGCTCCGCCGCCGGAGGAGGCTTCGACGATCGTGGCGGCCAGCTTCTGCTGCAGTTGCTCCTGCATCTGCTTTGCCTGGCCGAGCATTTCCTGGATTTTGAGCGGGTTCAAGGAACAGGACCTCCCCTCATTCGGATCTGTCATTTCTGCCCTCGCAAATCGAGGACACTGCGGATATCGGCCTTGAATAACTCCTGCGTCTTCCGCACCAGCGGATTTTCCAGCGCCGCCGCCTGCGCGCTGCCGCTGATCGCCGGAGCCTGCCGTGCAGGTGCGCTCTTTACCGCTGACTCCGTCCCGTTTTCGCCGGGCACAAAGGCAATCTTCTGCGTGGCGCCCATCGCGCGCATGGCCTTGCGGCAG
>DATJSY010000037.1:0-107051 GCA_035503835.1 Acidobacteriaceae bacterium
CGACCTGAAGAAGCTGCTCGCCTCGCCGAACATCTGCTCCAAGCGCTGGGTCTACGAGCAGTACGACTCGATGGTGCAGACGAATACGGTGCAGGGCCCGGGCGGGGAAGCGGGCGTGATGCGGATCAAAGGGACCGGGACCAGAACAGAGCACCACGAAACGAAGGAACAAGAGAAGAAGGAACGCGGGCTGGCGATGGCGCTGGATGGCAACGGGCGCTGGTGCTGGCTCGACCCGAAACTGGGCGCGATGCACGCCGTTGCCGAGGCTGCGCGCAAGGTGGCCTGTACCGGCGCGACGCCGGTAGCCGCGACCAACTGCCTCAACTTCGGCAATCCGGAGAAGCCGGAGATCATGGCGCAGCTCTCCGCCGCCATCGACGGCATTGCCGAAGCCTGCACCGCGCTGGGCACGCCGATCACCGGCGGCAACGTGTCTCTGTATAACGAAACCAGGGGCGAAGGGATTTACCCCACGCCCGTCGTCGGCGTGGTGGGGATCATCGACGATGCGACGAAAGCGGTTGGATCGGACTTCGCCCGGACGGGCGACGTTCTGCTTCTGGTCGATGCTGGCGGCGCCGCCGGGCCATCGGCTTTACAGAATTTGGGTTCCTCGGAGTATGCGAAGGTGGTTCTGAACTCGCAGTGGGGGAATCCTCCATCCAAATGCGCGCCGTTCCTTGGAGGCGAAGCTCAACTCCACAGGCGGCTGGCGCAACTCGCGAGCGAGCGGCTGGTTCACGCCGCTCTCGATGTTGCAGACGGCGGTCTCGCCGTGGCACTCGCGAAAGGTTGCTTTGCGCACGCGACGGGAGTCGATGTTCTGCTGCAATACTACCCTGGCGAGCCCGGTTACATACGCCTCTTCGGGGAGGAAGCCGTACGCGTCGTGGTCGCCTGTGCGCCGGACAATGTCGCTCGCATCGAAGAGATCTTCCGTGCCCCGCTCGATCCTGTAAAGGACCGCTCCGTGGGCATCTGGAAGCTCGGCTCAGTCACGCCGGGAAGCTTTCGCATCCAGCTGCAGCAATATCAGACTGCTCCGGAAAATCGCCGGCAGCGTGGAGAAATCGTCACATTAATCGACACAAATATTGCCGCCCTGCGCGCTCCTTTTTCCACCGCTCTCGAATCCCAGCTCGCCGCCGAGGTAAACGCGTGAGCCGTCTGCTCCTCGAAGGGTTTCCGGGCGACGAGGACCGCTTTGTATCAGGGCACGACCTGAGTCGTGCCGTTTCAGGGCCGGAAAAGGAGGGGGCATTAGCCCCTGAAGGCCCCGAAGGCGGGTCCCGCGGTGCGCGCAGCACCGACCCGGATCCCAGGCTCCGCGAGCACTGCGGCGTCGTCGCCATCCACGGCCATCCCGACGCCGCTCGCCAGGCCTATCTCGCGCTCTATGCTCTCCAGCATCGCGGCCAGGAATCCGCCGGCATCGCCACCGCCGATGGCACGCACCTCTCCAATATCAAGGGCATGGGCCTCGTCTCCGAAATCTTCACCGACGACGTGATCGCGCGCCTCAAAGGCGACATGGCCATTGGCCACACGCGCTACTCCACCACCGGCGACTCCGCCCTCCTCAATGCCCAGCCGATCCGCGTCGAATCCACCAAAGGCCTCATCGCCATCGCCCACAACGGCAACCTGGTCAACCTCGGCAATCTCCGCGTCCACCTCGAACGCAAAGGCGCGTTCTTCCAGACCACCTCCGACTCCGAGATCATCGTCCAGCTCATCGCGCACTCCCAGGCCACCACCCTCGTCGACGCCATCGCCGACTCGCTTCGCCAGGTCGACGGCGCGTTTTCCATCGTCATGATGACCCGCGATCGCATCTTCGCCGCGCGCGATCCCCACGGATTCCGCCCGCTTTCCATGGGCCGCATTCCCAATCCCGACGGCCCGGACACCATCGTCTTCGCCTCGGAAACCTGCGCCTTCGATCTGCTCCGCGCCAAATTCGAACGCGACGTTCTGCCCGGCGAACTGGTCATGGTCAGCGCCGACGGTGTCACCTCCCGCCAGTACGCGCCGCCAAACCAAACCAGCTGCATCTTCGAGCACGTCTACTTCGCCCGCCCCGACAGCATGATCTATAACCGCTGGGTGCAGGAAAGCCGCGAGGAAATGGGCCGCCAGCTCGCCCGCGAGTCCCACGTCCCCGCGGATCTCGTGGTGCCTGTGCCCGACTCCGGCGTCACCGCGGCCATCGGCTACGCGGCGGAGAGCGGCGTACCCTTCCGCTTCGGCCTCATCCGCAACCACTACGTCGGCCGAACCTTCATCGAGCCCGAGCAGCGCGTCCGCGACTTCGGGGTCAAGCTCAAGCTCAACCCCGTCCGCAATCTCCTCGAAGGCCGCCGCATCATCCTCATCGACGACTCCATCATCCGCGGCACCACCAGCCGCAAGATCGTCCGCATGGTCCGCCAGGCCGGCGCGCGCGAAGTCCATCTCCGCATCAGTTGTCCACCCACCATCTCACCCTGCTTTTACGGCGTCGATACGCCGCGCAAATCCGAACTCATCGCCGCCAACAACTCTGTCGAGGAAATCCGCCAGTTCATCGAAGCCGACTCGCTCGCCTATTTGTCGCTCGAAGGGTTACAAAAAGCCTGCGACGGCGGCGAAGGCAATCGCTACTGCGTCGCCTGCTATACCGGCGACTATCCCACGCAGTGGGTCGACATCGAAGACATTCTCCCCGCCGCCGCGCCCGCTGATTAGCCCGCGCTGCCCATTCGCGCTCGCTGCTTCTCATATCGGAAACGTTGCCTGCTCTGCTTCTCTTCGCGCAACCTCCTCATCTGCAATCGCTTCCCAGTCAGGTGAAGGGAGAATATCCATGCCAACCAGGAAATCCTCGTCGCACAAATCTTCCGGCGGCAGAAAGTACAGCCCGAAAGCGGGCAGGAAAGTCAAGCGCGCCATGCACGAGAAGAAGCACGGCACACTGAAGAGCGGCCGCAGCGGCAGGAAAGTCACCAGCCGCAGGCAGGCTGTCGCCATCGGGCTCTCGGAAGCTCGCCGCGAAGGCGCGATGGTTCCGCGCAATGCGTCCTCCCGCAGCCGTTCCAAAACGAGCAGCAGTTCCTCGCGCTCCCACCGCAGCAGCTCACGCAGCAGTTCCTCCGGATCGTACCGCTCATCTGGATCGCAGCGCAGCTCCGGCCTCCCGTCCCGCAAGTCTTCCACGCGGAAATCCAGCTCCGGCTCGCGCAAAAAGTCCTCCTCCCGCAGCCGCTGAATCGCTCGCCCGGGACCCTCCGCTCACCGGAGGGTCCCCGGCATTTTGACAGACGCCGCAGCCTTTTGGGAGGCGCGCAAGGTCGCCGCTCCCTGCTGGTTGCAGCAACTCAGGATCCGGGCTTCGGCCAATGCCGTCTCTCAATATGCGCCTGCTTCCGCATCCTGGTGCTTCCTGCTACCTTTTCAGGTAGCTCTCATGTCGTTCCCCGCAACCGATCTTTCGCTGCGCGCCTCCGGCACCCGCCTGGTGCGCGCCTGCCTGCGCCAGCCCGTCGACCGCACCCCCGTCTGGTTCCTGCGCCAGGCCGGCCGCTACATGCGCGAGTACATGGAAGTCCGCCGCCATCACTCGCTGCTCGACATCTGCAAACGCCCGGAACTCGCCTCGGAAGTCACCATCACCGCCGCCGAAAAGCTCGACGTGGACGCCGCCATCATCTTCGCCGACCTGCTGTTGCCCCTCGAGTGTATGGGACTCGATTTTGAATTCCAGGCAGGCGAAGGGCCGGTCATTCACAAGCCGCTGCGCGATGCCGCATCGATCGACGCGCTCGAGACCAGCCGCGCCTCCGAACTGACCTACGTCGCTGACGCCATCCAGCGCGTGGTCGCCCATTTCCATGGCCGCCTGGGCATGATCGGCTTCTGCGGCGCACCCTTCACTCTGGCCAGTTACATGATCGAAGGCGGCGGCTCGCGCCATTATGTCGAAACGAAGAAGCTGATGTACAACCAGCCCGGCGCCTGGCGCAAACTCCTCGACAGGCTCGTTGCTGTGCTTCGCGAATTTGCCGCGCAGCAGGTTAGCGCGGGCGCCGACACCATTCAGATCTTCGACAGCTGGGCCGGTGCGCTGGCCGTTCCCGACTACCGCGACTTCGTTCTGCCGGCCACGCGCACGCTGGTGCGCGAAGTCCAGGCGCTCGGCGTCCCGGTCATCTATTTTGGCGTGGACACCGCCAGCCTGTTGCCGGCCATGCGTGAAACCGGCGCCGATGTCCTGGGTTTCGACTGGCGCACTCCGCTTGACTCCGCCTGGCGCGGCCTCGACTACGCCTGCGCGGTGCAGGGCAATCTCGATCCCATCACCCTCTTCGCCGATCCCGAGCTCATCCGTAACCGCGTGCAGCACATTCTCGCCCAGGCCGGTGGCAGGCCCGGGCACATCTTCAATCTCGGCCACGGCATCGTTCCCGGCACGCCGGTGGAAAGCGTGCAGGCTGTCGTGCGCTTCGTACGCGAATACGCGCCTGCGGAGACGCGCCATGCCTGATGCTGTTCTGCTTCTCGCGCATGGCACGCCCGACTCCGCCGATGAAATTCCCGAGTATCTGTCGCACGTGACCGGCGGCCGCGAAATGCCGGAGTCCGTCGTCGAAGAAGTTCGCCATCGCTTCACGCTCATCGGTGGCAGCCCGCTCACCCCGCTCACCCTGCAGCAGGGCTGGCTCCTCGAGCGCGAGCTCGGCCTGCCTGTCTACGTCGGCATGCGCAACTGGAGGCCCTATATCGCCGACGTCGTGCGCCGCATGCGCAGCGACGGCATCACGCGCGCCGTGATCATCTGCCTCGCGCCGCAGAATTCCCGCACCAGCGTGGGCCTGTATCGTCGCGCGGTTTTTGCTGCTGCTGAAGGCGAAATCGAACTGCTCTTCCTCGCCGACTGGGCCGATCATCCCCTGCTTGCCGACGCCTTTGCCGAGCGCCTCCGCGCCGTCCGCGATCCGTTCGCCCGGGACGCGGGTTCGCCGCTTACCGTCCTCTTCACTGCGCACAGCGTTCCCTGCCGCACCGTGCTGAGCGTTCCGCAACTCGACCACCACGCCGCGCCCGAGCCCCCTGATCCGTATCCCGTCGAAGCCAAACTGACCGCGCGCCTCGTCGCCGAGCGCATTCCCGGACTGGCTCCCGAGGATTGGTTCTTCGCCTTCCAGAGCCAGGGCATGTCCGGCGGACCATGGCTCGGCCCCACGGTCGAAGAGACGCTGATCGCGCTGCATCAGCAGGGCGTGAAGCTCCTGATCATCCAGCCCATCGGCTTCCTCTGCGATCACGTCGAGATTCTCTACGACATCGACATCGGCTTTCGCGATTTCGCCGCCAAACTCGGCATCGAGATCCGGCGCCCCGCCTCGCTGAACGACTCGCGCCTCCTCACCCTGGCGATGGCTGACCTGGCCCGCCGCGCTCTGAAATAAACATGCCGCAGTCTCCGCAATCGATGTGCCTGGCAGCGGTGTACTGGCCTCCATCCCCGGCGGTCTGCGCCCGCTCCGCAAGGCGCGCCGGCGACGCCAGGAACCGGTTCCGCAACAGCGCAAACCACCCGCCCGGTGCCGAGCTGTTTTGCCTCGCCGAGGACGGGAACAATGGCCCTGCCGACGTGGGCTTGCTGACGCGGGTCCGGCTTTCCGCAGCGGCCCGTGCCGGCCCGGGCTCATGGGCTCCGGCATCCAGCGCCTTCCGCCACAAATACTCTGAGACAGTCAACCCGGCCTGGGCCGCGCGCTGTTGCATCCGGCGCTCCTGCGCGTTCGAAAGCCGCACCGAGACCCCTTGCCGCCGCTCCTGCTTTTTCGTTCGGATTCTCCACTCGCATGCTGCGAGCCAGCACCTCGCGAAACTCCGGTTTCCCGCTCCTGCGAGCCGCCTGCCTCCGTGCGGACGGCTGGTTCCGCTTCGCTGCCTTCCCGGGAACAAACTGTCGGCGCGGGTGCTTTTTCCGCGTCGGAGCTGCCGCCAGTAATCCCTTCTTCTTCGCTTTGCGCGCCTTTGCGGGTTTTGCAGCAGCTGGCCTCACCGTCCTGGCTGCATCGGCGGCCGGTTTTGCCTTCGCGCTTTGCATCTCCGGCGACGGTTTCCGTCTCGCCGCCGCTGCCGGTCGTGCCGGCTTCGCGCCCTCAGGAGTCAGCGCACGAGCCTTTCGCGCCGAAGTTCGCCCGGCGACCGCCGGCTCTGCCTGCGCCCTGGGCGCCGACGTCTCGGTCGCCATCGGCGCCGACTTCGCCGCAGCCCCAGGGTCTGTCTCCGGCGCAGCGGACGGCGTCGGCGGCTGGGTCAAACGAGGCTTCTCCGGCGCGGCGCGGGGGCCCGCAACCGGCGCTTCGCCTCCTCCACTGGAATCTCGCGAACTCCCCCGGGATTCGGCTTGTGCCCGTTGCGCTTCTCCGGCTGTTTTCCGGCACAGCTCTCAGACCGGTTCAGGATCGGGGAAAGGTCTTCGGCCGGGCGCGCGGCGTGCGTGGCCGCACCGCAAAATCCTCGATGTGCCGAGCCGGAGTGAAATCCCGCGTCCCTCAGTCATCCCAATCAGAGGATTCTCAGAGCCATTCCGCATTCAGAACCGCGCAGCGGCTGTTTCATTCTGGAACGCGCGGCAAAACCGCAACCGCCCTCACCCCGTATTCCGCAGCCCTGCCGCGATCCCGCTGATCGTCCCGGAGATCGCCCGATTCACCTCGTCGGTGTCCTCGCCCGCTCGCTTCCTGCGCAGCAGGTCCACCTGGATCAGGCTCATTGGGTCCACGTACGGATTGCGCAGCAGAATTGATCGCGCCAGCACCGGGTTCGACTCCAGCAGGTCCTTCTGCCCGGTCACCGCCAGCACCGCTTCGCGCGTGCGCTCGAACTCGGCCTTCAGCCTCCCGAAGACCCGCTCGCGCAGTTCCTCATCCGCCACCAGCGACGCGTACAGCGACGCGATCCCCAGATCCGCCTTCGCCAGCGCCATCTCCACGTTGCGCAGCACGTCGATGAACAGCGGAAATTCCGCCATCATCTCCCGGAGCAGCTTCATCCCGCCGGCTTTCTTCGCATATTCGGTCAGCGCCGTGCCCACCCCGAACCACGCCGGAACCAGCAGCCGACTCTGCGTCCACCCGAACACCCACGGAATCGCGCGCAGGTTGGTGAAGTTCATCTCCCCGCGCCGCCGAGCCGGCCGCGAACCGATCCGCGCGTGCTCCAGCTCGCCCACCGGAGTTGCCACCTCAAAGTAGTGCAACACCTCCGGATCGCCCAGGATCCGCTCGCGATAGCACCGAAACGAAATCTCCGACAGATCCCGCAGCGCCGTTTCCCACTCCGGCTGCATCACGCCGGAAAAATGCGCGCCCGGAATCAGCACATTCGGCCGCGCCAGCGCGTCCAGCGATGCCGCAATCATCAGCTCCAGGTTCCGCTCCGCCAGCACCACGTCGGAGTATTTCCAGTTCAGCACTTCGCCCTGCTCGGTAATGCGGATCTGTCCCTCGAACGCGCCCACCGGCTGAGCGTAAATGGCGCGGTGCGTCGGCCCTCCGCCGCGTCCCACCGTCCCGCCGCGTCCGTGAAACAGCCGCAGCCGAACGCCGCACTCCTGCGCCACCTCGTGCAGCGCGCGGTGCGCCTGGTAAATCTCCCACGTACTGGTCAGCATGCCGCCGTCTTTGTTCGAATCCGAGTAGCCCAGCATCACTTCCTGCGTGTTGTTCCAGGAATCCAGCATTTTTTTGTAGCCTGGATTGGACCACAGCTCGCGGCAAATTTCCGGGGCGCGCCGCAAATCCTCGATCGACTCGAACAGCGGCACAGGCATCAGTCCGGGATCGCCGCCCCGCCCCGCCACTTCCACGCCCGCCAGCCGCGCCAGCCACACCACCGCCAGCACGTCTTCCACGCAGGAGGCGCCGCTGACGATGTACTGCCGGATCGCCTCCGGACTGCACCCCGCCTTGATCTCGGCAATCGCGCGAAACGTCTCCAGCACGTCGCGTGTTTCCGCGCTCAGCGGACCCGGCGCCCTGGCGCTCTCCTTCGCGCACCATGCCGAAGCTTCCTCCAGCGCCTTCCGGTGCACGCGCGCGTGCTGCCGGATATCCAGCGTATGCAGATGCAGCCCAAAGGTTTTCACCATGAGCAGCAGGGGATCGACGAGCGTTTCCGCCAGCCGCAGTCCGCGGTTTCGGGCCAGGCTGCGGCGCACCACCCACAGATCCTCCAGGAAATCCGCGGCCGAGCAGTAGGGCGACAACCCTGCCCGCGCGGTTTCCAGCATCTCCGGATCGGAGCTCGGCTTGCCCGCCGTATTCAGCAGCCGCGCCCGCACGCATACCAGATACCGCCGGTACATCTCGAACTCAAAAGTCGCGCCGAACATCGCGTCCGCGCTCAGGTGCAGCTCCGCCTGGAAATCCTTGAGCCGCCCCAGCAGCTCCTCGCTCACCGGCAGTTGCTGCGCCGAGGTGGTCAGCAGGTCGATCATCTGCTGCAGCCGCCCGTCGTAATAGTCCAGCAGCCGAGTCTTTGCTGCCGCAACCGCCTGCCGCGTCACTTCCGGCGTCACAAAGGGGTTGCCGTCGCGATCCCCCCCGATCCACGATCCGAAGCGCAGCAGCAGCGGCAGATCTGTCAGTTCCGCCTCCACACCGTATTCGCTCTTCAGCGCCCCGGCCACCTCCGCGTAAAGCCCCGGCAGCGTGTCGAAGATCGACACGTCGTAATAGTCCAGCCCCATGCGCACTTCGTCTGCGACGGAGGGCCGCCGGCTGCGCACCTCGTCCGTCTGCCACAGCGCGGTAATCTCCGCAGTCAGCGCCTCTTCCAGCGCCGCCATTTCTTCCGCCGGAACCGGAATGCGGTCCAGCTTTTCCAGAAACTCCCCCATTCGCCGCCGCTTCATCAGTACCGTGCGCCGCGCAATCTCCGTGGGGTGCGCCGTGAATACCGGCACCACCAGAATCCGCGCCAGCCACTGCGTCGCCTTTTCTGCGGAGATCCCCGCCTCGCGCATCGCACGAAGCGTGCCGCGCAGCTCCCCGCGCTGGGCTCCGCGCTGCGCTTCTCCGCCGCTGATCTGCAGCGAAAGCCGCCGCCGTTTGCGATGGTTCGTCTCCGCCAGGTTGATCAGCTCGAAATAAAATGCGAATGCCCGGCTGAGCCGGTAGGCCTGATCCACCGTCAGCTGACTTACGGCCAGCACCGCGCTTTGCATCAGCTGCTCGGACTCCCGGCCGCGCCCCCGCGCCTGCGCCTCGCGCCGCCGGATCGCCGACTGCCGCAGCTTCTCCACGCTGCCGTATAGCTCCTCGCCCGCCTGCTCGCGCAGCACGCGCCCCAGCAGGAGCCCCAGCGAGCGCACGTCGCGGCGCAGCGGAGCTTCCTTTTGTTCCCCGGTGCGCGCTTCCAGTTCAGCCAGGCGCTCAGCCCAGCTTTCCGGCTTCCAAAGAGGCGGCATGTTCTGATTAAAACAGAGCCGCTGTCATCTGCGGCCTCTGTTCGCCCGCTTCCGCCAGCCCCGCCGTTTTCCCCGCTCGACCACTGCTCCCGCCCGTCCGCTGGAAGGTTTTGCCCCTTTCCCGCTCGGCCTGGTACCATAAGGATGCACTCCGGCTTTGGCTGTAACCGCCTGCCAGCCCGGCAATATCTCTGGAGGAACCCCTTTGTCTGCCAACGAAAGATTTCTTTTCACCTCGGAGTCCGTCACCGAGGGCCACCCCGACAAAATCGCCGACCAGGTTTCCGACGCTATTCTGGACGCCTGCCTCGAGCAGGATCCTTACAGCCGCGTCGCCTGCGAGACCCTCACCGCGACCGGGCTCGTGGTCATCGCCGGCGAAATCACCACCCGCGCCTATGTCGATTTCCAGGCGCTTGTTCGCGGTGTGGTCACCTCCATCGGCTACGACAACGCCATCTACGGCTTCGACTCCAACACCTGCGCGGTGATCTCCACCATCAACAAGCAGTCCAGCGATATCGCGATGGGCGTGGACACCGGCGGCGCCGGCGACCAGGGCATGATGTTCGGCTATGCCACCAACGAGACCCCTGAACTGATGCCCACCGCCATCTCGCTCGCCCACAAGCTGACCCGCAAGCTGTCGGAAGTCCGCAAGAACGGCAAGCTGCCCTGGCTGCGTCCGGACGGCAAGAGCCAGGTTACCGTCGAGTACGACGCGAACCACAAGCCGGTTCGCATCGACGCCGTCGTTATCTCCACGCAGCACGCCGAAACCATATCCACGGAGGAGTTGCGCGCGGAAATCCTGAAGCACGTCATTCAGGCCACATTGCCGCCCGAGCTGCTCGACGAGAACACGAAGTACCATATCAATCCCACCGGCCGCTTCGTCATCGGTGGTCCCATGGGCGACACCGGCCTGACCGGCCGCAAGATCATTGTTGACACTTACGGTGGCATGGGACGTCATGGTGGCGGCGCCTTTAGCGGCAAGGATCCGACGAAGGTCGACCGCTCCGCCGCTTACCTCGCCCGTTACATCGCCAAGAACATCGTTGCTGCGGGCCTCGCCGAACGCTGCGAAGTGCAGTTGGCCTACGCGATCGGCGTCGCCGAGCCGGTCAGCGTGCTTGTGGATACCTTCGGTACCGGCAAGCTGGACGAGTCGAAACTCGTGGCCCTGGTCCGCAAAAACTTCCAGCTGACCCCGAAGGCCATCATCGAGAGCCTCAGGCTCCGCCGCCCGATTTACCAGAAAACCGCAGCCTATGGGCACTTCGGACGAATCAATGAGCCGGACTTCACCTGGGAAGCCACGGACAAAGCCGATGCTCTGCGGGAGCAGGCGGGGCTCAAGAGCGAGGCCATTGCCGCGAAGTAGCGAAAGAAGCACGCCAGTCAGGGGCAGGTCTTCACGACCTGCCCTTTCATTTGGTGCGCCCGGCGAAATGTCTCTTCTTCACGCCGCCAGCGGACCACTCGTCTCGTCCGGCACCACTTCCTGTTCGGCCGGCACATGCAGATACTGCTCCTTTACCAGCACGATGGCGGCCCCCGCCAGAGGCGCGGCCCCCGCCGGCCCCATAATCCCGGCCACCGCCCAGAGAAAGTACTGCGTCAGGATCGTCAGCACGGGCGGCAGGCGCACCGCTCTCCGCTGCACCAGTGGCGTCAGGAAACAGCATTCCGCAATGTGCAGCAGCGTGCAGAGGAGCAGTACGAAGATCGCGGTGTGCGGGCTGCGCTGCAAGCCCATCAGGACGGAAGGAATGCCGGCCAGGATGGTTCCTGCATAGGGCAGGAAGACCGCCAGGCCGGTAATCAGGCCGAGCGTCCATGGCAACGGAACGCCCAGTAATTTCATGACGATGGCGCTGGCGACCCCGAGCGCCACCATCGGCACCATTTGGCCCGGAAGCCACCACTTCAGCTGATGCTCCAGCTTCCAGGCAATCTGCCGCGTCCGCGGCCGCTATGCTTCCGGCAGCGGCAGCAGAGCGCCTTCGCGGTAGCCGCGTGGCGAAAGCGCGGCAAAGAATCCGATCACCTGGACGACAAGGAAGTCGGTGACAGCGTCTGTCACGAAGCCCGCAATCTGAGTCAGATGCCGGGTCACACCGCTGCTCCGCATCAGATGGTGAATCTCCGCCAGCACCTTCTGTCCGGCCGCGGTGTGTTCCAGCGGTGCCTCGAGACGGTGCAGCGACTCCGGCATGGTCCGCGCCACTTGCGAAAACTGAGTGATCATCTGCGGCAGCAGCAGTACGGCGATCCCGGTGGCGATCGCCCCGATCAGAAAGATCGTCGCCGCATACGCCATGGCGCCGTTCAGCCGAGTGTGCTGCTCAATCCAGCTCGTGATCGCGCGCAGCACCACGGCCACCAGGATTCCGGCAAAGGCCAGCAACAGCAGGTGCAGCTGGAACCAGATGAAGAGAAAAGTCAGAATCGCGAGGGCCGACCACCCCAGCAGCCGCGCCGGGCTGCACTCTTCATGACGAGACAGCAGGAGCCACCCCCTGGGTCGCGAAATGCGCCTCGGAGCCGTCAGCCGTGGCCTGGCCCCGCCCGGGATGGATGCAGAATCCCCGCCGTTCACTGGCGTGTGTGCGCCAGCGGCGCGGAACGGTTTTGCGGCTCAGCCGCGCCTTCTATTCGGGCTTATAGCTGTCCGGTCCCCAGTGAAAGCTCACCGCCGGGGCGCAGCCCGCATCCGCGCCGACCGGACTCGGTGTCGGCGCCGCCGCAGCAGACGGTTTCGCGGCACCCCCTGTGGCAGGGCTGGCGGGGGCCACCATACCTGCGTAGCGCACCGTTGACGTACCGGCGGTCTGCCCGGCGATGCCCGGCAGGACCGCCATCGCCATGCGGCCTGCGGGGTTGGTCCTGGCCTTCAGGAGGCGGCTCTGGTTGCCGGTCACGGTTTCGATTTTGAGCGTGGCATCTGGCGGAAATCCGGTGCCCTCGACCACTACCATGTCGGCGTCCCTCATGCCCAGCAGAACCTGAAGGCTGCAGCTCTTGTCCGTGTCCGCAATGGGGAAAGGCACCGTCTGCGTGGCCGCACCATTGCTGCGGTCTTCGCCGATCAGGGCTGCCCGGATCGCCTCGCCGGGAGCGGCGGTGGTATGTATCTCCACTGGCTGGTTCGGCTGCATCGTCTCCGCGCAGCTGGGTGGCCCGGCGGGCTGCGGTGGCGCGGAGCCGATTACCGGGACGGGCGCCGCGCTCAGGCTCGTCGCCGGCGCTCCCGGCTGATCCGCGGGCGCAGACGAGGGTGGGCTCTTCGCCGGTGCCGACGCGCCGCACACCGCGATACCCTGTCGATTCAGTACCAGGCCGCCGATCACGGCTTTCACTCTTTCGCCGAGCGGCCATCGCACCAGGTTCAGTTTCTCCCCGGCCCGGAAGCCGGTGCCGGCGATCTGATAGGTGAACTGTGTAGGGCCCGAGGCGGTTTTGGTGCGCGCGGTTTGCACCAGCGTCACCGAAACGCCGGGCGTGGACATCGCCGGGCCCCAGCGGGCAGTCAGGTTTGCGACCTGGATGGCCGCCCGATATTCCTGCGCGCGCCGCACCTGGGCCTGCTGGGCCGGGGTCAGCGTATGCTGCTCGGGCGGCAGATTCTCCAGTTGCAGCGGTGGGGCGCCGGGAACCAGCCCGCCGGCCGGCGTTTTTGAGGAAGTCTGCTGGGAGGAGGAAGCGCCAGGTGCGGCGGACTGCGCCATCGCGCTGACGCCCACCAGAACCGCCAGACCGCAGGCGGCAAGAACCGATCGGGAACGCATACGTTTGAGGATATCGAAAAAGGCCGGCCGTCGCGCGCGGTTGCGCCACTCGGGTGACGGATTCGCACCAGGACGTATCTAATGGATGCGATGCGGAGGCTGCGTCCCATTCCGGCGTTTCTGGCAACTCTGGCGCTTCTCTCCGGCGCGCCGTTCGGCCGGCTGTGCGGCGACGCGCCTGTCGCGTGGGCTCAGGTCGTCACCGGCAGACGCCTCATCCTCAAGGATGGCAGCTATCAGCTTGTCCGCAAGTACCAGATCATCGGCGACCGCGTGCGCTACCTCAGCGAGGAGCGCGATGACTGGGAAGAAGTGCCATATTCGCTGGTCGACTGGCCGGCGACGAACAAGTGGAATCAGGAACACGCGCTCAATGCGCAGGGCGAGCCCGTCAATCCCCCTGGCGGGGCGAATCCTGCCCAGCCGAACTCCGGCGAGAGCGAAGCGGCGACGATCGACCGCGAGGCCGCCGCCGTGCGCACCGCACTGATGGAGCAAACGCCCACCGTCGCGCCCGGCTTGCAATTGCCCAATCTCGATGGCATCTTCGCACTCGACAATTTCCAGAACGTCCCCGAGCTGATTCAGCTCAGCCAGACCGCAGGTGACGTCAACCGCGGCGGCACGCACAATGTTCTCCGCGCCGCTATTGCCTCATTCCGCGGCGCGCAGGAGCCCGTGCGCATCAACGGACAGGCCGCGAAAATCCGCCTGCATGTCGACCAGCCTGCGCTCTACGTCAGTCTGAACAAGCTCGCAAACGAGCAGATCGACTCCGAATCCGCCTTCGTGGTGAACACCCAGGATGACAGGAATCCGACTCCGGACAAGGGTGCGGGCAGCGCCCCCACCAGCCGCTACGCCATCGTGCGCGTGGAGGTGCTGCCGGGCGAGCGTGTCATCGGCGCGCTGCGCCTGCGCCGTCTCAACGGCCAAATCGTGCAGTCGGAGGACATCGTACCCACGACGGTGCAGATCCTGCCGGGCGGCTACTGGATGAAGCTCACGCCGAAGGTGCCGCTCACCATTGGCGAGTATGCTCTGATGGAGATTCTCGCGCCCGGCGAGATCAATCTCGACGTGTGGGATTTCGGCGTGGACCCCGCGGCGCCTGAAAACCCCCACCCGCTCACGCCGATCAATCCCTAGCTCTTCCCCTGGAAATCCCGGATCGCCGCCAGCACCTGACCGCTGTGGATGTTGGGATCCACCTTCGTCCACACTTTCACGATCTTTCCTTCGGCGCTGATCAGGAAGGTGTTCCGGTTGGCGATCGTCCACGGCCCGAAGTGACCCAGCGATCCGTACGTGCGCACCAAATTCATGCCCGGGTCAGCCAGCAGACTGAAAGTCAGCGAATCCTTCGCGCAGAATTGCCGGTGGCTTTTGACCGTGTCCACACTCACGCCCAGGATCACGGCGTTCAGCGCGTGGTATTGCGCCAGATCGCGCTGGAAGTTATGCGCCTCGATCGTACAGCCGCTGGTCATGTCCCTGGGATAGAAGTAGAGCACCACCCACCTGCCCCGATAGTGGTCCAGATTTACGGCGTGATTCTCCTCATTGGGCAGCGTGAAGTTCGGCGCCACCTGTCCCACCTGCGGCATCGGCGCGTTCGAGGTGTCGGCGGCATACATGCGGATGGCGATAAAGCCGGCCACCGCCAGCACGGCGGCCAGAGCAATCGCGATCACGACACCTTTTGACATGAGCTTCTCCTCTTTCGTGCGAGGTCTCGGGGGTTCCATTATGGGGCTTCCTGGGCGACCACGGCAATTCCGGCAGCGTTCGCCGCCGCGCGTACCAGGTCCAGGTCGAAGATCAGCGTGCGATTTGCTTCCAGCGCCAGACACGTCGCGCCTGCCGCGCGCATCGTCTCAATCGTCAGCACTCCGATCACCGGCACGTCGAACCGCATGTCCTGTTTCGGCTTGGCCACTTTCACCACCGTGAGATCGCGCTCAAGCGTCGATGCTGGATTTCCCAGCGAACGCATGATCTGCCCCGCCCGCTCGATCGTCGCGTCTGTCCCTTCCATTGCCTCGATGGCGACGCACGCCTGCGCCGCAATCACCACGGTCTGCCCGAGGTCGAATCCCGCCAGCGCGCGCGCCACGCCTTTCCCGTATTCAATATCCCGCTGCTCCGCCTCGCTCGGCGCGCGTGCCGTCACCACGCCCGGTACAGCCAGCAGCGGCTCCAGATACGCAGTTGACGGTATCAGCTCGATCCCCTCGTCCCCCAGCACTTTGGCCACCGCGCCCAGCAGCATGTCAGTGTTGCGGGTCCGCAGATTCAGCAGCAGCTTCGCCAGCCGCCAGTCCGGCCGGATGCCCGAGAAGATCTGCTTGTGCTTCACCTGCCCGGCCATCACCGCCTGCTTCACGCCTTCGCGATGAAAGGTCTCAATGAGCCGCGAGAGCTCGCCCAGCGACAGCCAGGTGACGCGCACGCCGGCATCGGCCGCCGCCCGCGCGTCCATCTCCGGGTCGGTTTCCTCCCTGATCGCCGCCACCACCACCTCGCGCCCGTGAGCGCGCGCAGCCTCCAGCAGCAAAAACGGGAAGCGCCCGTTGCCGGCAATCAGCCCCAGCTTGTCCATAACTTCCTGTACCGCGTCCCGGCCTCTCAGTGCTCCAACGGGGAGCAGCCCAGGATCGCGTTGAATACCAGCGCATAGCTGCCGATCGTCTCTGCGCGATAGACCGGGTTGTTCGCGAACAGCAGCACGTTCCCTCTGCCGTAGTGCGCGTCCACCACAATCGCCTTCTCTGCAATCGGTGCCGGGTTCTCCAGCAGCCCCGACAGCAGCAGTTGCTTCGCCGCAACAAAGCGCAGAATCACGTCCGGCCGGTCCGGCTCCGGAATCAGGTTCGGGTTATTCCGCGCCTCGTCGATGTTCAGCGGTGTCGCCTGCCAGGGTTCGGGCGAGGGCAGCGGGACCGGCTGCACAAACGGCCGTCCCTCCGGAGTGTCTTCCGCATCCGGCCCACCCCGCCCGGTCGGTCGGTGATATTCGTCCTCGGTCATGGGTTGACGCGGCGAAGTAGTATCCGAAATCGTGAAGGCCATCCCGCTCTCGCTGTACACCGGCAGCGACGGCCCATAGCCCCACGCCACCGGGTTGCTGCGATCCACGAAGTCCGCGTCCAGCACGCTGCCCACCACGCGCGCCTTGCCGGCGCGGTTCACGAAGACGCCGGGCGCAAAGCCCTCATCAATCGCGAACTTCGCCGTGTCTTCCGACGTGATCAGCAGCCCGCCCTGGGCAATGAAATTCTTCAGGTGCTCCAGACCCATGAACCCCATTCCCGGACGAACGTCCGGCGTCGAGTCGCTGCGCCCCATGTTCGGCGTCAGCGCCGTCTTCTCCCACGGCATCGGATTGCCATACATCGGCATCCCGTCCACGATCTGCTGCGTATTCGCGTAGCCGACCGGCGCAAACACGATCACATCGTACTTCGCGCGCAGATCGGCCTCCTGCGCCACCGTCTGCGTATTGATGTAGGCGTAGGGCACGTGCAGCTTGTCGAACGCCATCCGCCACCAGCCCTCGGTCTGCGTCGAAAGCCACGTGTGCATGATGGCCACGCGCGGCCATGGCGCCGGCCGCATTGCCACCGAAGGTGCGGCTGCCAGGCTCACCGCCCCCAGGTCCGTGTCTTTGATGGCCGACCGCAGCGCATCCGCGCTCATGTCCTCGACGATCAGCGAACCCGCATTGAAATGCCGGCCTGCTGCGTCAAACGCCTGTTCCGCGAGCGACACCTTCGCATCTTTCAGCGCGTAGCGCAGCCCCAGCAGCGAAATATCGCCATCGTTGTTGACGGCATACAGCATCCCGCCGCCACTGACCGTTCCATCCGGCGCGCCCGGATTCTCCACCCGCTCCATGCTCGCCTTCAGGATGGACAGATCTGTCACCCGCACCGTCGGCACGTCGAACAGATACGGAAACGACCACCCCGTGTCGTCGTAGGGAGTCTTCTGCGGATCGTCCGGCGCCCAGTATTGCTGATCCAGCAGCGCATCGGCAATGCGCGAGTACGGCTGATCCATCCGGATTACGTAACTTCCCGCCGGGAAGGTCACCGTCTTCCCGGCCTTTTCGAGGCTTCCGGGAAGCGTCACTGTCGCCGGCGCCGTCAGCTGGTTCACTTCCACATGCTGCAGTGCCATCACCCGCAGCAGCTCGGCCTCGCGGCTCGGCGACTGCCCCGTTGCCGGAATCACATACGCCGCCGGTCCCGCGTTCCCGGGTTTCTCAATCGACCGCTTCGCCTTCAGATAGTAATCCTGCAGCCAGTGCTGACTGTGCTGCGCAAAATACGAAATCGTCGTCAGCAGCGCCGTCTCTTCGTAGTTATTGTTATCGCGCTGCGACCACGTCACCACCGGCAGGGGCGGATTTGGCTTGTACCAGGTCCGCGCATACTCGTCCGGATCCAGAATCCGCTTTTCCGTGTCCGCCCCGCCGTTCCCAAACGTCTCATACAGCCGGCTGATGCCGTTGTGCATCGCCGCCAGAAACATGAGGTACCCCGGGCTCCACGTGTCGAAGTCACCGTGCGTGAATACCCCAGGCATCCCCATCGCCGTCATCTGCGATACGTTGTTCCATCCCAGCGCCGCCCACTCCCCGTCCAGCAGCGGATCGATCCACGCGTTGTACGGCCCGTCGCCCACCGTGTTGTCGTAGAGGAACGGCACCGACTCGTGCAGATCGTGCAGCACCTGCGCGTGCCACGCCAAATACGTGTTCAGCACGTTCCTCGTCAGGTCCAGGCTCATGCCCATGGCGTCGCGGTTGTTGTCGTGTGCCACATAGTGGCCCCAGTACATCAGCCGCGGATAATTCTCGCCCAGATGGGCGCGGTGCCACCGGTACAGGTCCACCATGCGGTCGCGCCCGTCCACTTCCACCACCGGCGTGATCAGCACAATCATGTGCGACCGGATGTACTGGATGTACGGCGAATCGTCCACCGCCAGCCGATACGCCATCTCCATCAGCGCCGTCGGCGCGCCCGTCTCCGTCGAGTGGATCGTCCCCGTGATGTAGTACACCGGGAACGACTGCTTCACCAGCGCGGCGGCTTCGGCATCGTTCATCCCAATCGTCCGCGGATCGGCCAGCTTCGCCAGCCGCGCGTTGTTGGCCTGTTGCTGGTCCAGCAGGGAAGCGTCCGCAATCGCCGCCACGATCATCTCGCGACCTTCTTCCGTATGCCCGATCGTGTACACGCGCACGCGCGGCGTCGCCGCGGCCAGCATCCTGAAGTACCTGTAGACCGTCTCGGCGTAGGGCAGCATGTCCGGCGCGCCCGACACGTCTCCCAGAACTGCCTCCGGCGTCGGCACCGTCCTGGACGCCGGCAGATAATCCGTCAGCGGCGAGTTGAAATACGGCTCCGTCGTGTACTTCAGAATGTGTTCCGTGTATTGCTCATCGATCGGCTGCGCGGGATCGCGCGCGTACATCGCACCCACTCCGATGACGGGCGCCGGTGGCGGCGTCGCGGGCTGGCTTTGTGGAAAAGCAGGAGCGGCAGGCGAAAGCAGGGAAGCGGACAGCACAGCGAGCAGGCAGGAACGCGACGTCATGGGCGGCACAGCCTCCGGGAAGCTGGATTTTCAGCGATGAGGCAGCATAGCAGAGACAGCGAAGAATCGGTCAGTGAAAGGGCGGATAGCCGAAATCCGGCCAGCGAGAATCCGGTCAGCAGAAAACCGGTCAGCTCGCCGACGACTTCGCCCGCCAGCCGGTACTCAGCTATCCGCCCTTTCGCTGGCCGATTCTTCGCCACCCGCTTTTCAGCTGCGTTTCTACTCCCACTCGATGGTCAACCGGTTTGAGTTCGCACTGTAATTATTGAGCTTTCCGATCCTGATCCTGATCCCATACCAACCGTGATACCACCAGGGTAAGGACGCTGGATTCGCGGATTCTATACGGCAATCCATCCGGCCATGAATGTGCGTGCATCATAAACGAGGTCCGCGAGAATGCAGACCAAAAGATTGAGCTTCGGGAGAAGGAAAAAAGTTCGCACTTACAGCAAGGGACGCGACCTCGTCACACACATGGGGCGAAACCGTGCATCCCGCGCGAGCGCGATCTGCGCGGATTCGGTGAGCCAGTGAATAGAGCGCAATCCGGTTTGCAGGACGTGCCGATGATAGGCGATTGCGGGAAGGTCGGCGTAGGTGTTTCGCAGTTCGGTATATATTGCTTTTAATTCGGCGACCTTCTTCTCTCCTGTTGCTGCGAAGAATGGAGCGAACGCGGCTATGCCGAGCCGCTGGCCGTATTGTTTGACCTGCGCCTTGCCGGACTGAGCGTCAAAGGTCGCGACCGCGGAGACAACGAGTTGCCCCTGACGAACGTAGTCGGAAAAATCTTCCTGCGCCTCATTGTTAAGGCCACCGAAGGTCAAGGTTACGCGTATGGGGTTTCCGGTCTTTTTACAGTGGAAATCTTCTTCCGCCAACTGACTCAAGTCGGTAGGAAGATTTTCTGATTCGCGGAAAAAGACATTGAGCGCCGTAAGGATGGTCGATTTCCCGGTGCCATTGGGGCCGACGAGGCAGGCGTAGTCGTTCAGGGGGACGATGGCATCTTCGATTGACCGGAAATTCTCGATACGAACGGATGTTATTTTCATAGCTCCCCCTCCGACGGAATTTACGCCGATATCAGCTCCTCGCTGCTTCCGGCCTGCAAAGACAATTGCCGCCCGCCGAGTCCCTCGAAAAGCTGCTCGCGGCAAGTCAGGACAATGACCTGCACGTTGCGCGCCGCCATGTTGAGAATGTCAAACATACGGCTCATCCGCCGGTCGTCGGAAAATACGAGCGCATCATCAAGAACAACCGTCGCCGGGTGCCCCTGCTCCACCAGCATTTCGGCAAAGGCGAGCCGTATCAGCACGGCGATCTGTTCCTGTGTCCCCATGCTGAGGTGGTGAAACGCTTCCTCGTAACCAGCTTCCCTGACGACGCCGGTGATGCGCAGATTTTCATCGATCGCGATGTCAGCGCCGGGAAAGAGGAGCTGTAAATAGGGCCGAACGCGCTTTAGCACCGGCGACAGATAGCGCTCCTTGGCGTCATGCTCCGCGTCGCGCAGCGTCGATAGCAGCAACGTGAGAACCGCGGCTTCGCGCTCAAACCGCCCGCATTCTTCATCGCAGAGCTCGCGCTCGCAGTCCTTTTGTTCGATCACCTCATCAAGCCCCGCGCCTTCCAGCGCCTCTATCCGCGATTTCAGGCCCGCGATCCGGACATTGAGAGTCTCGCGCTTTTGCCGCCGGTCGCGGATCGCCTTGTCAAGCCGCTCAATGCGCGCGCCCAGTTGTGGCAGCGTTTCATCCGTGCGCTGGCCTTCAAGGACGGACACGGCCTGCTTCTGTGCGTCCACCGCTGCGCGGGCCGCGTCGATGTCGGCCTGAAGCTTGCTGTCGGGACATGACTGATCGGCCCTTTGGCATTCTTCCTGCCGCTTTTTGAGCTGGGTTCCGGCATCATCGTGGCGGGTTCTTGCGGCTGTGAGTTCGGTTTTGAGCCGCTCCAGCGTCTCGCCGGGGCCAGCGAGCTGCGCGCGCGCCGTATCGACATCATGCCTTGCCTGACCGGCCTGATTGTCGGCGGTGCTCAAGGCGGCCTCGGCTTCTTGCCTCGATGGCAGCTCCTTCAAGCCAAGGCCGTCCTTGTCGCGTGCAAGGATTTTGCGCAACCCTTCGATGTAATCGCCCAAGGGCGCCGCGCCCGCTTCATAATCGTCCGTTGCCGGGGCATGCAGGGCCGCTTCCTGCCGGGCAAGGGCAGCGTCCTGCAAGAACGCCTGCCTTTTCGTATACTGGTCTTCGGCGTCCTCGATGCCGGCAACCCCGACAGTATCCAGCGCGGCTTTAAGTTTCGCGTTCGCGTCACGATGCTGCGCGATAAGCTTGTCGCGGTCCTTGATCGCCGGATCGACAATGATCCTGCCACGGTCGGGGATCGTGATGCCGGCCGGTTCGACCGCCTGCACGGACGGGCGTTCTCCCGCGAGCGGTTTGCCGTCGATCTCGATGCCCGCGAGGGAATCCGGGCTCATTTCAAAGGTGATGGTAGTGGCGGCGGCGCTGAGCCGCCCGCCGACCGTTTCCACCGCCTTGGCGGCGGTGCGTATCCCTTGGATGGCCTTGTCGGTCACCAGGATGGCGGCGGCGGATTGCTGCGCTTCGTGCTGGCGCTTTTCGGCGTCCTGCGCTTTTGCCAGTTGATCCTGGAGCGTGCGAATCCGCACGTCGCGCTCGACCGCGGCAAGGATACGGCGTTTCAGTGTAACCGTCGCATCGGCCTTCGTGACCGCTGCTTCGGCGGCGCGAACGGCGTCCTGTAAACCATCGTATTTTTTGCGTGCATCCTTTTCCTGTGCGCTCACCCCCTCCAGAAGCTCGCGGGCCGCTTTCACCGCCTGCTCGTCAGCTGCAATATTTTCCCTGAGTTTATTCCGGTTGTCCTGTACCTGTTCCGCCTGCTGAAGATTGCGTTGCTTTAATTGCAGCTCCGTCGCCGCCGCCTGAATGCGTGCTTCAAGCGCCGAAAGCTGGCTGTGGCGCGTGCGCGCGCCGTCAAGCTCCGCCTGATCCTCCTTGTCCCGTTCGGTGGATGACAGGCGTGAGAGCGTGTCTTGCGCTTCTTCAAGATCATCAAGCGTTTGTGAAAGTTCTGCGCGGCGCGTGCGCAGGCCCTCAAGATCGGACTGCAAAGCCTCGCGGCGATCGATCGCGTCTTTGTAGACGCCGCGCGGCTTGCCGCTGCTCGTCACCAGTTCGCCAAGCTGCTTTTCGATCGCCTGCGGTAGCGCGCGTCCGCGCCGCCCGCCGAGAACTTCGCCCACTTCGGATTCTAGCGCGCTGTGAAGGCTGGACCGCGCGCTCTCGGGCAGATCAAGCGCGCCGAACGAGTGGCCCTGCTGGACCCAGAGTACGTTCCACATGCCGATTGTTTCCGGCTTGGCACCGGTCTTGCCCGGCTCGTCAAAGCCGAGAAGGCCGCGCAGCGTGTCTTCGGCGGCATCGCCTTCAAGCGTGCGCCCGTCGGGAGAGGACAGCCGCGCATAGGGCTTCTTGATGAAACGCTTCGTAATGACGTACTGGCCGTCGTCCATTTCAAAGGCCAGCTCGACAACCGGTCCCGCCTGGTTGCGGTCGTTCTGCAATGCCGCGATCGGCTGGGCTTTCGAGCTGTATTTTTCAAACAGCGCCGCGCGCAGCGCGTCAAGCAGGGTCGATTTGCCCATTTCATTGGGACCGACGACGACATTCAGGCCTTCATCGATCCCGTCCAGCCGCACCGGGCTGGTGAATTTCTTGAACTGATTGAGGGCGAGCGCGCGCAGTTTCATCGCTGGCCCGCCTGCAGCTTCATGTGCTCAATGTAAAGGCGTTGCAGGGCTTCGGCAGCGATTGCGCACTCGTGGTCGCTGCCTTCCTCCGCTTTGCGCTTCAGCGCCTCCGCTGCCGTGCGGACAAAGCCGCCGAGGTCGATCCGGTCGAGGTCCTCGGGCGTCGGGCGCGGAAACAGGCGCCGGTCGTCAACACGCATAAAACAAAGCGCCGCCGATACGCCATCGACGATCCGGTCTTCAAAATACTGCCTGTCTTCCAGCGACAGCGCCCCTTCCGTGCTCAGATGAACAAGGGCGCGGCTCAGATCATTGGACACGGCGCGGAGTTTTTCAGCGAGATAGTCAATGTCGGCGCGGCTGCCTACCTGCTCGGAAAAGCTGAGCCACGCGTAATGCCCTGTCGGCAGCGGCGTTACGGAGGGCGGCGCGTCCTGGCTTTCGATCTCGACCAGCAGCGCCTGCCCGCCGTCGATGACATCAAAGGCATCGGTTTCGGGCGTGCCGCTATACCAGCACCGTTCATTGATTTTCTTCTGCCCGTGCCAGTCACCGAGCGCGAGATAGGAAAGGCCCGCGCGGGCCGGACGGTCCGGCGCTATGAAATTCGGCACATCGCGGTCATCGGAGCCAAAGCCGGTGACAGTGCCGTGCGCAAGGCCGACGCGGACATGCCCGCCGGACAACTCCACGTCGTCCATATAGGCAGTCGGATCGCCAAGCGCGCGCCGGTGAAACAGCGGCGCCGGCAGCAGCGCCAGTGAATCCTCCTCATAAATCGCAGGGTCCGGTGCGACATGGACATGCACATTCGCCGGCACGCCCTTGCGCACAAGCTGGTCCCAAAGACCGTTGGGACGGTGCGGATCGTGATTGCCCGGGAGCAGGTGCCAGTGAACGGCGCTGAAGATTCGCATCCGCTCAAGTGGCTGATTGAGCGAACGCGGCGAAAGCGCTTCCATGTCGTAGACATCGCCGGCGACCAGCACGTGCCGCGCGCCATACTCGCGGGCAAGCTCGCCGAGACGTGTGACAGCGCGCAGGCGGGCCTCCTGCAAAAGGCCCATCGTGGCGTTATCGACAAAGCGGAAGACTTTCCCGATCTGCCAGTCAGATGTGTGTATCAGCTTTGTCGTCACGGCGATTTCTCATCTTTCCAGACTACTACCCCGTTTCCCCCTCGGCATGGCGCCCGTCAGTCTCGTTATTTCACCTGATTCGGCCCTCAACTAACCGATCGCACGCAATCATGGATTCGGCGTCTCTCGGACCTCCCTTAGTGCCCGGCTAAAGAGATGGCGGAAGATACGGTCGCGGTCCTCAGCGTCAGTGAGGATGATGTTCTGCATGCTGCTGTCGCGCTGGAATTGTTTGATGGATTCCTCAAACACGCAGCAGGAAAACGTCGGGTACGCCACGTCCGGCGGATTGTTGCGAAGCACGGCCGCCATCTCGTCGTCGAGCGCTCAGCCCCTTCGTGAGCGCCTTTTCAAACTCAGCTCGATTCCTGAACATCGTGCTCGGCAAACGCGACATGAGCACATCAAGGATGTCTTGCTGGTCCTTGGCGTCCAGCTTCAGGAATGCCTTTTCCGATTTCAGGCGATCAATGC
Organism: Acidobacteriaceae bacterium; assembly: GCA_035503835.1. Classification (GTDB taxonomy): domain Bacteria; phylum Acidobacteriota; class Terriglobia; order Terriglobales; family Acidobacteriaceae; genus Palsa-343. The sequence continues at coordinate 24,271 of DATJSY010000037.1, forward strand.
GTGATGCCTCCGTCTGGAAATTGAGTCGCAATGGGCGTTCGACTCTGATCTCGCGGTAGCCGAAGTCGCGGGTATCGAAAATCTTCGACACGTCCGCCCATTCACCGCCGCCGTTCACCATTTCGTGGAAGATGTGAACGATGATCTCGCGCGCGTCGTCGGGAATGATTCGCCGCTTCGATCCGAGATTTTTGCGCATCGGCTTCCAGAACCGATCGCTCGATGCGTCGATGAGTTGCATCTTTCCGCGGCGCTTGACTTCCTTGCGATTGGTGAGAAGCCAGACATAGGTCTGGATGCCGGTGTTGTAAAACAGGTCCGTCGGTAGCGCGACGATGGCCTCAACCCAATCGTTCTCTAGCATCCAGCGGCGGATTTCGCTTTCGCCGGAGCCAGCACCGCCCGTGAAGAGGGGTGAGCCGTTCATGACGATGCCGATGCGCGAGCCGGCTTCGTCGGTGCGCATCTTTGAAATCATGTGCTGAAGGAAGAGAAGCTGGCCGTCGGAGATGCGCGGAAGGCCGGCGCCAAAGCGGCCTTCCTTACCAAGCTGCTCGTATTCTTGGCGGATAGGGTCTTGGTATTTCTTCCAATCGACGCCGTAAGGAGGATTGGACAGCATGTAGTGGAACTGCTTGCCCCTGTGGGCGTCGTGCGTCAGCGTGTTGCCGAACGCGATCTGCTCCGGGTCGTGACCCGTGACCAGCATGTCGGACTTGCAGATGCCGAAAGATTCGCCGTTGACCTCTTGACCAAACAGCTCCACGCGGATGTCGGGGTTAAGGTCTTGCATTCCCTCCTCGGCGAGGGCGAGCATCCCGCCGGTGCCGCACGCGGGATCATAGACCTGTCGAATGATGCCCTTACCGACGAGCGCCTGGGCGTCGTTGGCAAGAAGCAGGTCCACGATGAGGCGTATGACTTCGCGAGGCGTGAAGTGCTCACCCGCGGTCTCGTTCGAAATTTCCGAAAAGCGGCGAATCAAATCCTCGAAGAGGTAGCCCATCGCCAGCGTTGAGACGCTCGCCGGACGCAAATCGAGTGCTGCGAAGCGCTGAAATACCTGCCAGAGCAGGTCCGCATCCTTCAGCCGCTTGAGCTGGTCGACGAAGAGGAACTTGTCGAGAAAGACATCCTTCACCGAGGGAGAGAAGCTGGTGATATATTGAACCAGGTTCTCATGGAGCTGCGCCGGGTCTTGCGCATGCATCGCGGCGAAGGTCAGGCGGCTGGTGTTGTATACGCGGATGCCGTTGCCGATCGCGCCGAACAGGATCATGTCCCGCGCCTGCTCGTCGATCCCCTTGGGGAGCGAGGCGTGGGCCTGCAGGACCGCGTTCTTCGTTGGCTCCAGAATGCAATCGAGCCGGCGCAGCACGACGAATGGGAGGATGACCTTGCCGTATTCCGATTGCTTGAAGTCGCCGCGGAGGATTTCGGCGATCTGCCAAACGAAGCTGGCGAGCGCGTTGGCCTGATGTGCTGTGGTGTCGTCCATCCCCGTCCCGCCCTTAACGCTGCCAGCCGCGCAGAGGCAAAGGACAGACACACCGCCCATCTTGCTCGAAGCGGCGGTCGAGCGCTCTTGTCAGCGCATGTGGTTGGCGCCTTCCCCCCCTTGAACCACGCCGGTCCGACGCGGCGAACGAGTATAGCTTCCGTGAATCCACTTGTCTCGCCATACTGTTGAGTTGTCGGTGAGATGGTTGGCGTCTCCCCTCGGTCGCTCCGGCAGGTCGCCTTCACAAGTGGAAATGACGCCTCCATAGCAGGCTGCGGTGGCAGGAGCAGGGTCGTGACAGCGTTATATCGAAGAATCGACTTTGAAAGCGGATTTTCAACAATGATTTGTTACAGGATCATATTGATAATTCCGCTCTGAGAGCGGATAATAAGATATGATCCGAGTCGAGCGATCAGCCTTGTCCACCTACGCTTCCGGCTTGCTTGCTGCGGGCCGGGGGGTCTTTTCTGCGGATGAGGCGCAGAAGGAGATCGGCATTAGCAGGGGCGCATTCCTCGACGCCGCCGAGCGTTTGCAGCGGCGCGGTCAGCTCATCCGGCCCCGGCGCGGCTTCTACGTGGTCGTTCCGCCCCAGCATTCCACGGCGGGAGCACCGCCGCCGGAGTGGTACATCGACGCCCTCATGCGCCACGAAAAGCGGCCCTATTATGTGGGGCTGCTGGCGGCGGCGGCGGCCCATGGCGCTTCCCATCAGGCCGTCATGGAGTTTCAGGTCGTCACGGACAAACCCCTGCCCGACATCGAGGCCGGACGGACGCGGATCGTCTTTTCCTATCGCAAGGACATGGCGGCGGTGTCATCGGGGATCGAGGATCGCAAGACGCCATCGGGCTATATGAAGCTGTCGTCACCGGAGCTGACAGCGCTCGACCTGGTGCGCTACCCGCATTCCGGCGCGGGCCTGGACAACATTGCGACGGTGCTTTTCGAGCTTGCCGAACGGCTGCAACCGAAAAAGCTCGCCTCTCTGTCGGGCGCTTTCGAGAAAGCAGTCGTGCAACGCCTTGGGCACCTGCTTGGACGGCTGGGGCATCCGAAAACAGCGGAAGCGATGTTCGCGGCACTGTCGGCGCGCGGGCCGCTTCCGTGGGTCGAGCTCGACCCCAAACAGGCGGGCGATCCCGATTTGTCGCCGCCACCATCCGAACGCGATGAACGCTGGCGCGTGATCGTTCGCCGACCGCCCGAGATCGACGAATGATCCCGCAGGATTACATCACCGCCTGGAGCCGCGTCGCGCCGTGGGCAAGCCAGCGGCAGGTCGAGCAAGACCTCATCATCAGCCGCGCGCTTGTCGCCATCTTCTCCGATCAGTTCCTGCGGAACGAACTGCGCTTCCGGGGCGGCACGGCGCTCAACAAGCTGCATTTCCCCACACCGCTGCGCTATTCGGAAGACATCGACCTCGTGCGGACAAGCGCCGGCCCGATTGGGCCGGTCCTCGACGGTGTTCGCGCCGTGCTGCAACCGTGGCTTGGCAAGGCAAGGTCCGATCCAAGCCCCATCGCTCCCAAACTCCGTTTTCGCGTCGATGCGGAAGGTGAGCCCACCGATGCGCGCATCAACCTCAAGATCGAAATCAACACACGCGAGCGCAAAGCCTACGATCCCCCCATCGAGATTCCGTTCGCCGTCGAAAATCCGTGGTTCACCGGCGATGCCGCCATCTCGACTTTCTCGCGGGAGGAAATGCTGGCGACCAAGCTGCGGGCTTTGCTTCAACGTAACAAAGGCCGCGATCTGTTCGACCTCGATCACGCGCTCACTGTGTTCGAGCGGTTGAACACGGCCCGGATCGTCGAATGTTTCGTACTCTACCTTGAAAAGTCGGCGGTGACGATTTCCAGGGCCGAGGCGCAGCAGCGCATGTTCCAGAAACTCGTCAACCCGACCTTCTTCACCGACATGCGCCCGCTGCTTCAGACAGATCGCGCTAGGGCGCTGAACGACGAAACGCTCAAGGCCACCTTCGTCAGGGTGATGAACGAACTGGTCGACCTGATACCCGGTGACGAATGGGCGAAGGCCGGGGAAATGCGGGAACGGTTTGGAGTCTAACCATCGTCGAATGCCTGCTTTCCCTTCGCGGTCCAAAGCGCCCGTGCGTGTTCACCCTGCTCGCTTTTGAGCTTGTCGGCCATCCAGAGCAGCGCACCGTAGATCATGGCGCGGTCGTCACCGGTCAGGTCCACGATCCCGGCTTTGACAACGAGGCCGCCGATTTCGATCAGATGCCGCGTGCGCTTGCGGCGTTCGACCTGCCAGGTGCGCATGTCATGACGCGCCCGCGCCGCTTGATGCCGGTTGCGCGCCGCCCGATTGCGTCGCAGCGCCGCCACTGTTGCGGTCAGGTGCTGGTGCAGATCGCCGTGCCCGCCCTCGAAAGAACGCGGCCCCACGTTTCGCCCATGCCTCCCTCTTCCCGGCGTCCTTGGTCTCCGCCAGCACGATCAGCGCGCCCGCCAGTTCCTGGGCGCTGAGGGCGTCGGCGCCGGTCGAGATGACCAGCTCGCCAAGCTGCTGCACCTTGCAGGCTTTCAGGTCTCGCGTCCTGTCTTCGAGCGACTTCAGTTCCGCATCGAAGTCCCGTGGCTTGCGCATCATATCCTCCATAAGCTGTCGATGGAGCGATAATAGTTGAGCGCATGCTGCAATGCTGTAAGGTTGCCGGGACGGGCTGAAACGGCGCGAGCAGTCCCGAGAAATTAGTTTCGAGGGCGCGCTTATACGTCGTTCCGACGTGCGCTTCGCCGTGGTGATGTTCGGATCGCGATGGCGATCTATCATCTTCACGTCAAGGTCATCGGCCGCAAGGCCGGCTCCAGCGCGGTGGCGTCCGCCGCCTACCGCTCGGCTTCGCAGCTGCGCGACGACCGGCTTGAGCGCAGCCACAACTTCTCCAACAAGCGCGGCGTCGTCCATTCCGAGATCAGGCTGCCGGAGGATGCGCCCGAGCAATGGTGCGACCGCGAACGGCTCTGGAACGATGTCGAAGCCTTCGAGGTCAGGAAGGATGCGCAGCTTGCCCGCGAGGTCGAGTTCGCCATTCCACGCGAGATGACGCAAGTCCAGGGCATCGAACTCGCCCGCGACTTCGTGCAGGCCGAGTTTGTCGATCAGGGCATGATCGCCGATCTCAATGTGCATTGGGACATGGCCGAGGACGGGACGCCCAAGCCCCACGCCCATGTCATGCTGACCATGCGATCCCTGGACGAAAACGGCTTCGGCCAAAAGGTGCGAGACTGGAACCGCACCGAGATGGTCGAGCGTTGGCGCGAACGCTGGGCCGAGCTGGCCAACGAGCGGCTGGCCGAACTCGACATTGACGCCCGCATCGACCATCGCTGCCTTGAGGCGCAGGGCATCGCGCTGGAGCCGCAGAGCCAGATCGGCGCGCCCGCGCAGCGGATCGAGGGCGAAGGGATCGAGGCCGCCGACCGCGCGGAAATGCACCGGGAGATCGCGCGCAATAACGGCGCGCACATCATCGCCGATCCCTCCATCGCGCTCGACGCCATCACGCACCAGCAATCCACCTTCACGCGGCGCGACATGGCAATGTTCGCGCATCGGCACAGCGATGGAATCGAGCAGTTCAACGAGGTCATGGGCGCGATCCGAAGCACGCCCGAACTGGTCGAACTCGGCGCGGACGGACGCGGCGACGACCGCTTCACCACAAGCGAGATGGTCGAGACCGAACAGCGCCTGCACCGTGCCGCCAAACTAATGGCCGAGAAGGAACGCCATGAGGTCGGCGACAGGGACCGCGAAGCGGCGCTGGCGCGTGCGGAAGCGCGCGGCCTTGTCCTGTCCGGCGAGCAGGCTGAGGCGCTGGCACATGTCACGGACGGGCGCGATCTTGGCGTCGTAGTCGGTTATGCCGGAGCGGGAAAGAGCGCCATGCTGGGCGTGGCGCGCGAAGCGTGGGAGGCGTCGGGCTACGAGGTCCGGGGCGTGGCGCTGTCCGGTATCGCCGCCGAGAATCTGGAAAGCGGATCGGGCATTGCGTCCCGCACCATCGCCAGCCCGGAGCTTGGCTGGGGAAAGGGCCGCGACGTGCTCACTTCCCGCGATGTGCTTGTCATCGACGAGGCGGGCATGGTCGGCACGCGCCAGTTGGAGCGCGTGCTTTCCCACGCCACCGATGCGGGCGCGAAAGTCGTGCTGGTCGGCGATCCGCAGCAGTTGCAATCCATCGAGGCGGGCGCGGCGTTCCGCTCGATCCTCGAGCGCCACGGCGGGGCGGAGATCGGCGAGGTGCGTCGCCAGCGCGAGGATTGGCAGCGCGACGCCACTCGCGATTTGGCGATCGGCCGGACCGGCGATGCGATCCATGCCTATGATAGTCACGGCATGGTCCATGCCGCGCAGACGCGGGAACAGGCGCGCGACGATCTGATCGACCGCTGGGATCGCGACCGGCAGGCGTCGCCCGACCGCAGCCGCATCATCCTCACCCACACCAATGACGAGGTGCGCGTGCTCAACGAGGCCGCACGCGAGCGGCTGCGGGCTGTCGGCGACTTGGGCGATGATGTGCGCGTCACGGTCGAACGCGGCGAGCGCAACTTCGCCAACCGGGATCGTGTCATGTTCCTGCGAAACGAGCGCGGCCTTAGCGTGAAGAACGGCACGCTCGGGACCATCGAGCAGGTCAGCAAACGATCCATGTCCGTGCGCATAGACGATGGGCGCAGCGTCTCGTTCGACTTCAAGGATTACGACCGCATCGACCACGGCTATGCCGCGACCATCCACAAGGCGCAGGGCATGACGGTGGACCGCACCCATGTTCTGGCGACGCCGGGCCTGGACGCCCACGCCAGCTATGTCGCCCTGTCGCGCCACCGCGACGGCATGGACCTGCACTATGGCCGCGATGACTTCGCGGACGAGAATAGGCTTGTCCGTACCCTGTCGCGCGACCGGGCCAAGGACATGGCGTCGGATTATGAGCGCGCCGATCCGGCGCGGGATTATGCCGAGCGGCGCGGCATCAGCTTCCGCGAGCGGGTGGAGCGGGTTGTCGAGATCGTCAAGCAGGCTCCCGAGAAGGTGCGCGAGATGTTCGACGGCCTGCGCCCGCCCACCGAGGGCGGACAGGAGCCGGAACGGGCAGCACCGGAAAGAAAGGTCGAAGAAGACCCGGAAGAGGCCCTGCGCAAGGCCCGCACCAAGGCGCTCGTGCGTCATGCCCGCGCCGTGGATGCGATCTTCGAGATGCAGGAGCAAGGCGGCAGGGCCAGCCCGGAGCAGGTGGAGGAATTGCAAGAAGCCCGCAAGATCTTCGAGGAAGTGCGGCCCTTCGGCTCGCACGATGCCGAAGCCGCTTACAAGAAGAACCCGGAACTCGCCCAGGAAGCGGCAACGGGCCGGGTCAACCGCGCCATCCGCGCCCTCCAGCTTGAAACCGAGTTGCGCACCGATCCGCAGCTTCGTGCGGATCGTTTCGTCGAGCGCTGGCAGAAGCTCGACCACACCAGCCAGGCTCAATATCGGGCGGGCAACATGTCCGGCTACAAGGCCACGCGCGCAGCGATGGGCGACATGGCGAAGAGTCTCGCACGCGATCCTCAGCTTGAATCCATCCTCGAAAATCGCAAGCGAGCCCTCGGTATCGAGATGAAAACGGGCCGCCGCCTCGGCCAGGAACTCGCCTTCAATCATGGCATCGACATCGGCAGAGGCCGGGGCATCGGGCTGTAGAACTATCCTATTTTCCGCCGTCTCAACGCCACACTACTACGACCGCCAAATATCTATTGCACAACAACAAATCATCGCTCTGTCTGGTCTCTGCGATCGTCAGAAACACCCGGCAGGAGGCAGCGCAGCCATGCTCGTATCAGACCGTATCGTCCGCATGAAAACCGTTCTCGCCCGCACCGGCCTGTCCCGGTCCACCATCTATCGCAAGATCGCCGAGGGCACGTTCCCGCCTCGGATCAAGATCAGCATCAACGGCGCAGGATGGAAGGAGTCCGACATCGACCGCTGGATCGCCGATCCCACCGGCTGGCGGCCACCAATGACGACGACTGACAGAATGGACGCGAGCCGCACGTAGTTCAGAGATCGTCGTCTAGTTCGTCGTCGTGGACCTCGGCGGCACGTCGCTTCGCGTCAGCGATCAACTCTTTTGCGGTTTCGCCCTTCACCCAAGCGTCGAGCATATCAGCCCAGCACTGAAGCATGATCTTCCGCTCGGCAAGGTAGCGGTTCACGTTGTAGACGGCTGCGATCCGGTTCCGGGGCGCGTGGGCCAAGCTCATCTCGATCCAACGATCATCGAACTTGGCGCGATTTAAGCCGGTCGAGAACGTGCGGCGCAGGTCGTGAACGCCGAAGCTCTGAAAGTCAGGATCAGTCTCCCGGATACGCTCTACCACCGTGTCGATCACGCGGTTGAGCGTGGCGTTGCTAATCGGCGTGTCGCTGTCGTATCGGCCGGGGTGCAGGTATCGGCTGGCGCCGAACATGGTGCGGAACACCGTCAGAATGTCGAACGCCTGATCGCTCAGCGGGACGACATGCGCCTTGCCGGCCTTCATGCGCTCGGCCGGGATCGTCCAGCGTGCGGCGGCGAAGTCGATTTCCTTCCATGTGGCGTCGATGAACTCCGACTTGCGGACGCCGGTCAGCAGGTCAAACTTCACCGCTAAGCGCAGCGTGGGCGCCGCCGACACATGATCCAAGGCCGTCAGGACCGCGCGGACCTCGGACGGCGACAGGGCGCGCTCGCGCGGCTCGAACGTCGCGATGGCGCTGGTGCGGATCGACTCGGCCGGGTTGCTCACGTCCAGCCCGCTTCCCTGAGCATGGCGGAACACCAGCAACACGACCTCGCGGACATGCACGGCGACGTCCGGCCCGCGCTTCTCCTTAACCTCGTCGCACAGATGTTTGAGGCGTTGCGGCGTCACCTCCCCCAGCTTGAGCTTCGACAACTCGCCCGCGATGGCGCGGTCATAGACGGATCGGCGCATCGCCAGGGTGCTGTCGGCCAGTTTCTCGGCTCCAGACTTGGGATCGGCCTTGTGCTTGAAGTAGGCTTCCGCCCACCCGCCGAAGGTCAACGCCTCGGCTGACGCGGTGCGCTTCTCCACCTTGGCTTTCGACGGCGACTCTCCCCGCTCGACCTGACGCCGGGCGCGCGCCAGCAGCGACCTTGCCTCCGCAAGCGACACCTCCATGCCGTATTCCAGCGCGTCGGGCGCCCGTGTCAGCTTGCGCGCCGCCTCGGCGCTATATCGGCCGATGGTCAAGACCTCCTGCCGCCCGCTCACCCGGTACTGGTACCGGAACGAAACGATCCCGGTCGGGGTGACGGCCGCGTACATCCCGTCGCGGTCCGTCACCTTGTAGAGCTTGGCCCTCGGCTTCAGATTTTTCAGTTCTTTATCAGTGAGTTCGCTCATAAATCCGCATCCGGTCGGGGGGCGAACGGATACCATCAAGAGGCCCTGTTGGTATCGAAAGCCCGTTTTTCGACCATCCTGCGCCATACCAACATCGGTACCAACAAAGTGGCTCGGCTGGGGTGACACGCAGCGATACGGGGTGGGAAAAATAATCCTTGTCAGTCAACGAGTTCGTGCGATTTCCGGCACGGAGCGGGATGGTCTGAAACCACCCTAATTCACTCCCACTCAATCGTGCCCGGCGGCTTCGAGGTAATGTCGTAAACCACGCGATTGATCCCGCGCACCTCGTTTACGATCCGGCTGGAGATAGTCTTCAGCACTTCATACGGCAGTGGCACCCAGTCCGCCGTCATCCCGTCTTCGGAATGCACTGCGCGGATTGCGCACGTATACGCATAGGTCCGCTGATCCCCCATCACGCCCACGCTCTTTACCGGCAGCAGCACCGCAAACGACTGCCAGATTTGCCGGTAGAGTCCCGCCCTGCGGATCTCCGTCACAACAATGTCGTCCGCCTCCTGCAGCAGCGCCACGCGCTCGGCCGTCACCTCGCCCAGAATGCGCACCGCCAGTCCCGGCCCCGGAAACGGCTGCCGCTGCAGAATGTCCTCCGGCATCCGCAAATCGCGCCCGATCCGCCGCACCTCGTCCTTAAACAGGTCGCGCAGCGGCTCAATCAGCTTCAGCTTCATCGTCTCCGGCAGCCCGCCCACGTTGTGGTGGCTTTTGATCGTCTGCGATGGCCCCTTCACCGATGAGGACTCGATCACGTCCGGATACAGCGTCCCCTGCACCAGCCAGTCCACGCCGCCCGTCTCCGCCGCGATGCGGTGCGCCTCGTCGTCGAAGACCGCGATAAACTCGTTCCCGATAATCTTCCGCTTCTTCTCCGGATCCGTAACTCCCGCCAGCTTGTCCAGGAACCGCTTTCCCGCGTCGGCCGCCACCAGCTTCAGCCCCAGCTGGTCGCGAAGGTTCCGCTGCACCTTCCCGAACTCGTTTTTTCGCAGCACGCCGTTGTTCACAAACACACACGTCAGCCGGTCGCCGATCGCCCGATGCACCAGCACCGCCGCCACGGATGAATCCACCCCGCCGGAAAGTGCGCAGATGGCGTGTCCCTCGCCCACCTTCCCGCGGATCGCCGCCACGGTCGCCTGAATGAAGTGTTCCGGCGTCCAGTCCGGCTTCGCCCCGCAAATCCCAAACAGGAAATTCCGCAGCAGCGCCGTCCCCTGTTTCGTGTGGTGCACCTCCGGATGGAACTGCACCGCCCAGATGCGCCGCTCCGGATTCGCAATCCCCGCCACCGCGCTCGCCGTCTTCGCCGTCAGGTGAAACCCCGGCGGCAGGTCCAGCGCCTCGTCCCCATGCGACATCCACACGTGCAGCGACGCGGGCATCTCGGCAAACAGCGGATTGTGCACGTCCACAATCTCCACTTCCGCATGCCCGTACTCGCGCTTCTCCGCCGAGCGCACCCGTCCGCCCAGATGGTGCGTAATGAACTGCAGCCCGTAACAGATCCCCAGCACCGGCAGCCCCAGTTGCAGGACCGCTGGATCGGCCGGCGGCGCGTCGGTGTCGTACACCGAGCACGGGCCGCCGGACAGCACGATGCCAGCCGGATTCTGCGCCTGGATTTCGTCGAGTTTCGCTGTGCATGGCAGCACAGCCGAGAAGACATTCTGCTCGCGGATTCTCCGGGCGATCAGCTGTGTGTACTGCGATCCAAAATCGAGGATGACGATCGAGGGGGTGGTCACAGCCCAGTTTGTCAGGGATTATTTCTGGTGTAAAGAATGCCTGTTACTGCTGCGCCAAAGGCGCGTCCGCCCGCACGGCCAATCCCTCCACGAACCCCACCACCCGCGCCACCTGGAAGAAATCCGACAGCACCATGTACAGCACGCTCACCGCGCCCCACCACAGGTACAGCCAGATCCCCTCGACCGACACCACAAAGGCCATCGGCGTCGCTGTCAGCACCATCACCATCACCATCGACGCCAGCTTCAGGAAGCCCAGCACCAGGTTGATCTCGACCAGCTTCCCCTTCAGGGGTCCCAGCCGCACGCTGCGCCTCAGGCTCGCGCCCACCCCGCATCCGTCCAGCAGCGCAACCAGCGGCGCGATGGAAAACACCCAGCTCAGCAACAGCCAAATCGTGATCGCGGCCAGAGAAAACGCGATCACCATCGCCAGATACAGGACCAGGTTCGGCTCGGCCGTGGTCTCCGATGCGGGCGACACGCCGGCCAGGCTGAAATTCGCCGCCCACCGGATCGCGGCGAACCACCCGACCACCATCGCAAACAGCCCAGCCGCTCGCAACAGTTGCAGCACCACCATGGGCCCTGGACGCCACGGCAGAGCGCGATCGTAGCGCCGCAGCATCAGGTTGCGCCCCACTCCGGCAACCAGTGCCCAGCCGAGCATCGCGCAGGGCACCAGCCACGCGAGCGCGTGCACCACCGGCGGAAACAGAATCATGTAGCTCTCCGCGATTGCCAGCGCCCCCGCCATCGGAGTTTGGAGCGAGAAGTGCTCCACTCCGGTGGCCTGCAGGCGTGCGGCCGTCTGGGCGGCGATACGCTGGAACTCCCAGGCGATCACGGCCAGCAGCGGAATCCCGTAACCCCACCGCCACAGCAGTTCCAGCGCCAGCCACGACGGGTGCCTGCGGCATTTCTGGACAACGTCGATAAAGGAGACACTGCGCGGGCCGACTGAGGGCGCAGCGGCCGCGGCTGATGAAGCCGGCTTCACTTCTTCTACTTCACCACAATGCTGACAAGCTTGCGTGGCACGATAATGACGCGCACAATTTCCTTCCCCTTCAGCAGCGCAGCAATCTTCTCGTCGGTCAGCGCCGCGTCGCGCACTGCTTCTTCGCTCGCGTCCGCATCCACACGCACCACCACCCGCAGCTTCCCGTTGATCTGTACCGGAATCTCGATCTGCTCTTCCTTCGCCAGCGCCGCGTCGAACTTCGGCCACGGCGCACGCAGCAGACTGCCGGTCTCTCCGATCTGCTCCCACAGTTCGCACGCCAGGTACGGCGCAAACGGCGCCAGCAGCAGCGTCAGCGTGCGCAGAATCTCCCCGAGCACCGCATCCGGAACCTCGCCCGAAGCGATCTGCGGTTCGGCTGCGGTCAGCTCATTCACCAGCTCCATGATGGCGGCAATGTCGGTGTTGAAATGCCACCGCCCGCCGAAATCCTCGGTGATCCTGCGAATGGTCTGGTGCAGCCTGCGCAACAGGGCCTGCGAAGTGGCGCCGCGCTCTTCCGGCTGCGCGCCCGCGGCCTGCGGACGCTCTGCATGCTTCATCGCAAACCGGTACACGCGCCCCAGGAACCGGCTTACCCCCGCCACGCCGTCTTCCTGCCAGTCCAGGTCGCGGTCCGGAGGCGCCGCAAACAGCGAATACATCCGCGTCGCATCCGCTCCGTAGCGCGCAATCATGTCGTCGGGCGATACCACGTTGCCTTTGTTTTTCGACATCTTGGCGCCGTCTTTGATCACCATGCCCTGGGTGAACAGCCGCTCCACCGGCTCGTCGTTCCTTACCAGTCCCAGGTCGCGCATCACCTTGGTCCAGAAACGCGAGTAGATCAGGTGCAGGATCGCGTGCTCTACCCCGCCGATGTACTGGTCGATGGGGAACCAATATGCAATCGTCCCGGCTGCAAATGGCGCCTCGTCGTTCTTCGCGTCGGTATAACGGTAGAAATACCAGGACGAATCGACGAAGGTGTCCATCGTGTCCGTCTCGCGCCGCGCCCTGCCGCCGCACTTCGGGCACCGTACGTTCACAAATTCCGGCAGCTTTCCGAGCGGCGACCCGCCCTGCTGCGTGATCTCCACGCTCTCCGGCAGCAACACCGGCAGCTCGCTCTCCGGCACCGGCACAATGCCGCACACCTCGCAGTAGAGCATCGGAATGGGCGTGCCCCAGTAGCGCTGCCGGCTGATCCCCCAGTCCTTCAGCCGATATGTAACCGTCGCTTTGCCAAATCCGTGCTCCTCGGCATACGCCGCCATCCTGTGCTGCGCCTGCTGGCAGCCCAGGGCGCTGAACTCGCCGGAGTTGATCAGCAGCGAATCCTCCTCCGTATAGGGCAGCAGCGATTCACGCTCGCCGTTCTGCGCGGCCTCGCCGCCGGCGGTGCGCGGCAGCACCACAATCCGGACCTCCAGCCCGTATTTCCTCGCGAACTCGTAGTCGCGCTCGTCGTGCGCCGGCACCGACATAATCGCGCCCGTCCCGTAGTCCGGCAGGATGTAATTTCCCACCCACACCGGCAGCCGTTCGCCGTCGAACGGATTGATGGCGTAGTAGCCCGTGAAGACGCCATGCTTCTCGACCCCACCCACGTCGCCGCCCTCGCGCGCCTGCTTCTGCTGCTCCAGCAGCGCGGCCACGGCCTGCTCCAGTTCCGGATTACCGGCCGCCATCTGCCGCACCAGCGGATGCTCCGGCGCCAGTTGCAGGCTGGTCGCGCCGCAGATCGTGTCCACGCGCGTCGTGAAAACGCTAACCTTCCCCAGCGTCCGCGCGCCCTCGCGCGCCGACAGAATCGCCGTCCCGCTCCGCCGCGCCTTCGCCTCGTCGTCCGGCGCATCTTCCGGGTCCTCGATGGCGAACGCGATCTCCGCGCCCTCGCTCCGTCCAATCCAGTTCCGCTGCATGGTCCGGACTTTGTCCGGCCATCCGTCCAGCTTCTGCAGATCACCTAGCAGCTGCTGCGCGTAATTTGTGATCCGCAGGAACCACTGTTCGAGGTCGCGCTGTTCCACAATCTGCTCTTCGTGCCGCCAGCAGCAGCCGTTCACCACCTGCTCGTTAGCCAGCACCGTGGCGCACTGCGGGCACCAGTTCACCTTGCTCTTCCTGCGGTAGGCCAGCCCGCGCTCGTACATGCGCAAAAAGAACCACTGGTTCCACCGGTAATAGTCCGGCAGGCAGGTGGTCACCTCGTTGCGCCAGTCGTAGCTCAGGCCCAGCCGGTTCATCTGCCGCTTCATCGCGGCGATATTGCCCAGCGTCCAGGCGCGCGGCGGCGTGTTGTTCTTCATCGCCGCGTTCTCTGCCGGCAGGCCGAAGGCGTCCCATCCCATCGGGTGCAGCACGTTGTAGCCCTGCATCCACATGTAGCGCGCCAGCGCGTCGCCAATGGCGTAGTTGCGCACGTGCCCCATGTGCAGCTGGCCCGAAGGATACGGCAGCATCTCCAGCACGTAGTACTTCGGCTTGCCGCACTTCGCCGGTTCGGTGGCATACAAATCTGTCTGTGCTGCCCACCGCTCCTGCCAGCGCGCCTCAATTTCCGCGGGGTTGTAGCGAACTTCGGATTCCTGCCCGGAACCCTCCCCGCCGTCGGCCGCAGTCCGGACCATGGATACAGTCCCTCTGACCGCCGCGCCGGCCGCGGCGTCCTCACTCTTCCGGCTGCCTGTCATGGTCAGCTTTGATTCTACCTGGAGAGGCCCCGATGTTCGAAAAGCCTGTCCGCCGCATCCCGAAATGCCGCACCACCGCGAAGACCGACAGCCCGGTCATGTTTCCCGGGACAATAGGTCGGCCCCGCTTGCCGGCGGTCTCCTGTTTCCGACCGGCATTCCCGATAAACCGGGCCGGCAGGTTCTGTGTGTTGCCGCAGAGCTCATCCGCTGAAGGTGACCGCGCCGCCGGCGCAGGGCCGGCCGCGCAGGAAGGTCTCAAGGACTTCGTGCCTGGGCGAGAGAACAGCGACATCGGCAGAACGGCCGGCGGCCAGCGTGCCGATTTCCGCGCCCATGCCGGCCATGCGTGCGGGGTTGCGCGTGGCAAGGGCGATGGCTTCGGACAGAGGCGCGCCGGTGAACTCCGCATAATTGCGCACGGCGCGGTCGAGGGTGAGCGTGCTGCCGGCCAGGGTGTTGTCGCCGATGACGCAGCGGCCGTCCTTCACGCGGACCTCGAGTTCGCCCAGGCGGTAGTTGCCGTCGGGCATGCCGGTGCCGGCCATAGCGTCTGTCACCAGCAGGGCGCGGTCCGGACCCTTGGCCCGGCGAAAGAGGCGCACGGCGGCCGGGTCGACGTGCAGGCCGTCGCAGATAATCTCGGCAAAGAGTCGATCGTTGGTAAGCACCTCGCCCAGCAGGCCGGGGTCGCGATGGTCGAAGGCGCGCATGGCGTTGAAGGTGTGCGTGGCGCTGGCGGCTCCGGCGGCGACACCGCGACGGGCCGCATCGCCTTCCGCATTGC
Organism: Acidobacteriaceae bacterium; assembly: GCA_035503835.1. Lineage (GTDB taxonomy): Bacteria > Acidobacteriota > Terriglobia > Terriglobales > Acidobacteriaceae > Palsa-343. The sequence continues at coordinate 39,481 of DATJSY010000037.1, forward strand.
TGTGCCCGAGGCTGATGCGCACGCCGAGCTGCGTCGCGTGGGCGATCGTTTCCTCCGCGCCGGGCAGCTCCGGGGCGATGGTCATCAGCCGAATATGGCCCTCGGCGGCCTGCCAAAGCCGATCGAAGAGCGCGACGGCGGGCGTGAGCAACTGGTTCTCCGCGTGGGCGCCGCGCTTGTGCGGCGAGAGAAACGGGCCTTCGAGGTGAATCCCCGCCGGGCGCGCGCCTTCGAGGGGGGTATGCAGCAGCTTCGCCAGACCGGCGAGCGAGCGCAGCAGCGTATCCAGCGGAGCTGTCACCGTAGTGGCGAAGTACGCGCCTACGCCGCGCCGCGCGAGGAACGTGCCGATGTGGTTCAGCGCCGAGTCGGTCGCTTCCATCGCGTCGCGCCCCCCGCTGCCGTGGATGTGCACGTCGAAGAGAGCCGGGATCAGCGTGCAGTCCGGAAAGTCGACGTGGCGGCCGGCAGGAAGTTCCGAGCCGTTGCTGGTCGCGATTTCGGCGATGGCGCCGTCGTCGATCACCACGATGGGGCGCTCGAGAACCTCAGCAGGCGTGAGCAGGCGGGCAGCGGTAAGGATGGTTCGCACAGAACAGAGTACTACCGCGCGCAGATGTTTCCATCGCTCCGGTGCGCGAAGCGCTTCAGTGCTGCTGGGCCGCAGGCGGCGCGGGGACAATAACGCCGTGAGCCCTGCGCGCGTTGGGAGCAATGCGGGCGCGGGCATGGCTGAGGCGGCGCGTGGAGCGGCCATGACTGTTCGGTCCGGCAGGCAGCGGAGCCGAAGACGGCGCAGCCGGATGTACCGCGGAAGCAGCGCCCATGCCCTGGCCGGGCAGCACGAGCACGGGCGGTGCGGGCACGCGGCCGGAGTGGTACTCCCGTGCGTGATCGACGGAACCGACGACAATGACCGCGCAGACCAGGCCGGCAGCGGCGAAGCCAAAAATGGGCAGCGAGTAACGCGGCCAGCGTCCGAACCAGGAGACTCGAGACTCAGCGACACGGGCGGCGGCCAGGCGCGTGAGAATGCGGCCTTCGAGACCGGAGTCGGGTGTGGCCGAGCCGGCGCTGCGCAGAGCCGCATCGATGCGCTGCTGCCACTGGTCGGATTGAGGTTCGAACTTCATCGGGCAATGCCTTCCTGTTCGAGGAGCACGGAGAGCTCGCGGCGGGCGCGAAAGATACGCGAGCGGATGGAGGATTCCGTGGTGCCGAGCACGGAGGCGATTTCCGCGGTGCTGAGCTCCTGGACAGCGGAGAGGAGCAGGGCTTCGCGCTCGCGGCGGGGCAAACGGTCGATGAGGGCCAGGATCCGGCCCCGCTCCTGCATCGAGATCACCGACGCGTCGGCGGCAAGGTCGGCGGAGGGCAGGACACGGGCATGGTCGGAGAGGTCTTCGTTCTCGGGACGGGTTTTGGCGCGGCGCTTGCGATCGAGAACGATGTTCCAGACGATGCGGACGAGCCAGACGCGGTAATCGCGAATTTCCCCGAGGCGGGACTGATGTTTGAGCACGCGCAGGAACGCTTCCTGCACGGCGTCCTCGGCCTCGGCGGCGTTGCGCGTGACGGAGAAGGCTACGCGGTAGAGCGCCGTCGAGTACTCGGCGACCAGGGCGGTGATGGTCTGGCTCGCGTCCGTCTGATTCCTGTCCAAGGCTCTGGCAATCGGAGCAGGCGCTGACCAGCCGGCGAGCTGACCTTCCAGGCAACTCATCCTGGCAAACCTCCAGCCGGCAGCAAGCTCCGGCGCGGGGAATCGAACACGTCTGCCCTAAAGACGGAGGATATCGCTTTTTCGCTCGCCACGCGGCGGGACGCCTGCACGGTAAGATGCGAAGGGTGCGGCGGCAGCGGTGGTTCGAGATTCACGATCGGCCCTGGTTCCCAGGCTTTCTGCGCGACCTGACGACGGAGGCGCTGGAAGCGGTGTGGAACGAGAACCACACCTACCGGCCGATTGCTGCCAGGCTGCGCGAAGCCGTGGCGCGTTCGGGCGCGGAGCAGATCGTCGATCTGTGCTCGGGCGGCGGCGGCCCGTGGCCGGGCCTGTATGACGACGCGGCCGCGGGGCTGCGGGTTTGGCTGACGGATCTCTATCCAAATGTGCGGCTGCTGCGGGAGTGGCTGCCCAGGGGCCTGACGGTCAGGGCCGAGCCGGTGGATGCGAGTGCGGTTCCGGAGGAGTTGCGGGGCTTTCGGACTGTCTTTTCGTCCTTCCATCACTTCGACCCACCGGCGGCGAGGGCGATGCTCGAGGACGCGTTCCGGCGGCGGGAAGGGATCGGCATCTTCGAGGGGGCGCGGCGGAGTCCGCTGACCCTTGCGCTGGTGACCGGGGTGCCGTTGCTGGCGCTGAAGTCGGCGGCCGTGACGCGGCCGGTAAGGGGACAGCGGATCGTGTGGACCTGGCTGATCCCGGTGGTGCCGGCGGTGTTGTGGGTGGACGGCGTGCTGTCGTGCCTGCGGAGCTACTCGACGGACGACCTGCGGGAGCTGACCGAGGGCCTGATCGCACCGGATTACCGCTGGGAGATCGGCGAAGCGCGGGGCGGGCGGGTACCGATCCGTTACTTAATTGGGACGCCGACGCCATGAAGGGGTACCCCCCACGACGGGGGAAAACTTTGTGGCATTGATTCGGCGAACTTTGGCAGTGTTGACAACAGATGATTGACACTTCATTGGCGGGATTGGCATGTACGTGCCAGATCTGCCGAAGTCAGGAAGATCCGGCGCATTCGAGGGGCATCGCGCTGGTTACCTGGTGAGGGCGGGCTGGGGGAGCGGCGCGGTTCCGGGCAGCACCAGAAGAACGATCCCGATGAGCGCCAGGACCGCGACTCCGATCAGCTCTCCGCGCGCGACCATGCCCAGCTCAGCCTGGGTTCCCATGAGAGCCGCGTGCGCCAGGCTGGACCACGCGGTGAAGGCGATGAGACTGCGATGCGCCGAGGGGTTACGGACGGCCAGCAGCAGGAAGACGCCCAGGGTGACGTAGAGGCTCATCATCATGGAGAGCGCAGGCTCGTGACGGATAAAGACCACCATAGGCCAGGCCATCGCCAGAAACAGCAGGCCCACGACGGCCAGAACGATCTTCAGCGGTGTTTCACGATTCATGTACGGCCCTCCCGGATCAGAGATACGAGTCCCGGTTGTGCTCAGTTCGGAACGATAACGGTGTACCGCCGGCTTTTGTCAAAGTAGTCGGCGCCGTCCCTCCGGAACCCCATTCCTCTTCCGGTCCGTTCCCGAGGTTACCACCTCGGCGCGCCGGGGGCCCGGCGAAGGCGCTGGGCCAGTCTCCGCTGCGCCTCCGGCGCGGGATTTGTGAAGACGCAGGATCGCGCTTTCTGACATGTGCCAAACTCGGGCGCCCGGCTGACCCGATCCCTGGGTGAGACGTTTCTGCCGATTCCGGTCGATGCTCAGTCTCAGAGGCGAAGGGTGTCGATCAGAGCTCCAGGTTCAGCCTCTCAATTCACCGTTGTTGTAATCACCTGGAGTGAGTCTGAATCGGAGTTCGTCAGATACAGCGTCGCATCGTCGGCGCCTGCGCGAATCTCGCGCGGAAAGATTCCCGTCGCAATCGTCTGCACCACGCTTGCTGAAGAAGGATTCGCCACGCAGAGGATCGTCGCGTTCGCCGTGCCTGTGCTGAACCGATTGGAATTCGCCACAGCCAGGAGCTGATCGTCGTCGAAGAGCGCAAGCCCCACAGGGGCTGTACCGCCCGTGTCCGCATATCCGAGCAGCGCGTTGTTCGCATCCGACTCGAGCATCGACGGACTGAAGGCCAGCACCCGGTTGTCGCCGCGAGCCGTTACCCACTGCACGCTCTCACTCGTACTCTCCACGACCCGCACCGGATTGCAGCCCGCGTCCACGGTAGCCGCAATGGCGCCGGAGCCTGGATTTGCCTCCGCAGCAGCCACGTTGACGACGGTCAGCAATCCGTTATTATCCGGCCCACCCGTCTGGTTCGTGCACCCGGTCCGGGCCAGCACCGGGTTGCTGCCGCCGGAGGCTGCCGTATTCACTCCGGCAACTCCCGTTGTCACGTAAACGCGGCTTCCATCCGGCGACATCGCGATGCCCGCAATGGCGGCGCCTCCCGTCGAGATCTGTCCCAGCAGCGTGCCGCCGGTCACATTCCCGTTCGCATCCGTCTGCAGCTGCACAACGCCAAGGTTGCCTTCGAAGGTCGCTCCTGCTGCCACTCCATCCTCGCTGATCACGAACGCGTACTTCCCATCCGGAGTGACGACCGCTTCCAGCGTCTGCTCGTCAGCGGGAATTGCCCCCTGGCTAGCACCACTCCGCCTGCCGTGCAGTTCTCCAGCGCAGTCAGATTCCAGAACGCCGCGCCTGGCGCTCCTGTTCCTCCGCCCACATCCACTCCGTCCGGCGTCAGGTCCGGATTGCCCATCGACGCATCGTCGCCAAACAAGTGTGGGCGACGGCTGATCGACACAGGAAGACTGCAACCCGACGCTCGCAGGGGTGAATACCTGCACTCCCGTCTCTGCCCCGCTGGTCCCGTCCGCGGTCACCGATACCAGCACGTCCCCGTTGCTCAGGGGTAACGCCTGATAAGGCGGCCCCAGTGTCGGATACGTCTTCGAAGTGGCGGTGACCGTTGGCGTCGTGGGTGGCGGGGGCGCATTTGAACTCGAACCTGTCGCACCAGCCCCCCGCATCCGATAACTCCAGGAGCCGGGAATCCGGTAAGAACCGCTGCGGTCGCGAGGCGGGATCGCGGCATGCTCAGCAAACAGTCGCAGCTCGACTCCATAATCCCGTCAGTGTTGACCGGAGGGCGAGAGAAAGGCAAGGACACCGAGCTCGGCGCTGGATTCGATTTGCCCGAGCCAGAGCGCCTCGCTTTGTCAGAACAGGAGTCTGCCGCCAGGGAAACATTGCGAGATGCCCGTTCATCGGTGCTCAGTCTCTCAGGCGAAGGGTATCGATGAGGGCCGACAGCGCGGCGGATTGGTTGCGGCGACTGGGATAGTAAAGAAAATAGCCGGGGAATACGGGGCACCAGTCCCGCAGGACCTGGACCAGTTGCCCCTTCTCGATCCTGTCCCTGAGAGTCTGTTCGAGTGCCATTCCAATGCCCATGCCGTTCAACACAGCCTGGATGACCAGGTCCGGATCGTCGAAGGTCGCCGGTCCGCGCGGATTCACGGTCAGCGCCCTGCGGCCCTTTTCGAACTCCCAGCGATAGACCCTGCTGCTGAAGCGAAAGCCGATGCAGGTATGGTCTTTGAGATCGCGCGGATTGCGCGGGATGCTGTGAGATTTGAAGTATTCCGGGGAGCCGACCAGGGCCAGGCGCAGGTCTTTGCTGACGCGCACAGCAATCATGTCGCGCTGAATGAACTCGCCGATCTGAATCCCCGCATCGAACTGCCCGGCCACCAGATCGACGGGATCGTTTGATGAGGTCACTTCGAGCAGAATCTCTGGATAAGTCCGCGCGAATCGCGCCAGCTTCGGCAGAAGCACGAGCTGGGTTGCCGTGCGGGAGATGACGAGCCGGATGCGGCCCGCAGGGCGCTCTCGCAGCTTGCGGGCCTCAGCCAGCGAGCGCTCGATGCGCTCCAGCGCAGGAGCCAGCTCCTCGAGAAGCGCGCTGCCGGCTGCGGTGGGCGACACACTGCGGGTGGTGCGCGCCAGCAGTTGCAGTCCCAGCCTCTTCTCAAGACCGCGCATGGCGTGGCTGAGCGCCGATTGAGAGACGCCCAGCCGGCCGGCAGCACGGGTAAAGCTGCGCTCTTCCGCCACCATGGCAAAGGCCGCGAGGTCGTTCAGATCGCTTCGCATGATTCATGAATTATACTCATGACTACATGCATCATCAACTATCCAGTCTCATGAACGCTGAGGTCATAGACTGAGTTCAGCGGTTGCCTGGCCGAGCATGGCCGCGGGCCGCGAAAAAGGAGTCACAATGCAAAAGCGCACATTAGACAGGAACGGGCTGAAGGTCTCCTCACTCGGGCTCGGCTGCATGGGCATGAGCTTCTCGTATGGCGCCGCGCACGACGAGAACGAGATGATCGACCTGATGCACAGGGCCGTGGACCTGGGCGTCACGTTCTTCGATACGGCGGAGGTCTATGGGCCGTTCACGAATGAGAATCTGGTCGGGAAGGCGCTGTCGCCGCTTCGCGACAAAGTGGTCATCGCCACGAAGTTCGGGTTCAACTGCACGCCCGGCGGGAAGCCCGGGACGCAGACGCTGAACAGCCGGCCTGAGCACATCAGGCAGGTCGCCGATGAGTCTCTGAAGCGCCTGAAGACCGACCACATCGATCTGTTCTACCAGCACCGCGTCGATCCCGAGGTGCCCATCGAAGAGGTTGCGGGCGCGGTCAAAGAGCTGATCGCGGCCGGCAAGGTGAAGCACTTCGGCCTTTCGGAGGCTGGCGCGCAGACGATCCGCCGCGCCCATGCCGTGCAGCCGGTGGCTGCCCTGCAGAGCGAGTACTCATTGTGGTGGAGGAAACCGGAGCAGGAGATTATTCCGCTGCTCGAAGAGCTGGGCATTGGGATGGTGCCCTACAGCCCGCTGGGCAAGGGCTTTCTGACCGGGAAAATGGATGCGGATACGAAGTTCGCGCAGAACGACTTCCGCAGCCAGCTTCCGCGCTTTCGGCCTGAGGCCATGAAGGAGAACCTCGCCTTCGTGGACCTGCTGAACGATATCGCGGCGAAGAAGAAAGCCACGCCGGCCCAGATCGCGCTGGCCTGGATCCTGGCGCAGAAGCCGTGGATGGCGCCGATCCCCGGCACCACGAAGCTGTCTCGGCTGGAAGAGAACCTGGGGGCGTTGTCGGTCGAACTCAGCGCAAGCGAGCTGCGCGAGATGAGTCAAGGCTCAGCCAAAATCCCGGTCGAAGGGCCCCGCTATCCGGAAGCCCTCGAAAAAATGACGGGACGCTGAGCGAGCGCTCAATGTTCGCCTCGGAAGGGCTCCCCGGGGCGGGAGCCTTTCCTGTTTCCCGGACTCCGCGGCTGGCAAGCCGGGCGGCGTGCCGTTGTGGATGAAATCAGGACTAAATCTGTCGTATATTGCAGACGGGTAGATTACAGGGCTGTCTTTTGCGGGCGAAGCTGATCCGCTGATTGGGCGATGTGCCTTCCCACCTGTGCCAAAACCGGGCATAAGTGGGGACCGGCTGAGGCTTTTGGGACTGTGATTTCGGTCACAGGCCGGAGAGATGAGTCTGCCATTAAATCGGACTAATGGAGTCGTATATGCGAAGCGGCAACACCAGGCCCGGCAGAAGAAGGAACCGTGGTTGGCCGGTGTGGGCACTGGTGGCAATGCTGGCGCCTGGCGTCTGTGCGGGATGGTGCGCGGCGCAGTCGACGCAAACGGTGACGGGGACGGTGACGGATATTTCGGGGGCGGTGATTCCCGGGGCAAAGGTGACGGCTCGGCCGACGGCTGAAACCGCGAATGCGGAACGGACGACGACGGACGGGAGCGGAGAGTTCGCATTTGCGGGGCTGAATCCGGGAGAGTACGTCGTGACGGCGAGCGCGACGGGGTTCGCACCGGCGGAAGAGAAAGTGAGGGTGGATGGGGAGCCGCTCACGGTGAATCTGAGGCTGACGGTGGGCCAGGCGACGCAGACCGTGCAGGTGAGCGCGGCGAATGCGACGATCCAGACCAGCTCGACGTCGGCCGGCGGAACCCTGGAGGCGAAACAGATCCAGGCGGTGCCGCTGAACGGGCGGAGCTTCACAGATGTGCTCGCGGTCGAGCCGGGAGTGGCTCCGGCCAGCTCGCAGCCCGCGAACGCAATTGTGATGAGCGGGGTGGCCAGCACGCCGCCGTCGGGCGAGCTGGATGCGGGGACGATTTCCGTGAGCGGGCAGCGGGAAACGGCGAACAGCTTCCGGGTGAACGGGGCCGACGCGCAGGAAGACGTGAACATGGGAATCGCAATTGTGCCGGTTCTGGACGCGATTGCGGAACTGGACGTGAGAACGGGCAACTACGCGCCGGAGTACGGAAGCGCGAGCGGCGGACAGATCGACGTGACCACGAAGAGCGGGACGAACCAGTGGCGGGGGTCGCTGTTCGAGTATCTGCGGAATACGAATCTGGATGCGCGGAATTATTTCTCGCCGGAGCGGGCGGCGTTTCACCAGAATCAGTTCGGGGCGACGGTGGGCGGGCCGCTCGGCAAAGACCATCTGTTCTTTTTCGGAGATTATCAGGGAACGCGGATGGCGCAGGGCGTGGATACGGGGCTGATCTCGGTGCCGACGGAGGCGGAGCGGAGCGGAGATTTTTCCGGCGAGACGAACGCGCTGACGGGAACGGTGAGTGGTCCGTATCTGGCGCAATTGCTCTCGCAGAAGCTGGGTTACACGGTGACGCAGGGCGAGCCGTTCTACACGGAGGGATGCACGAAGAGCAACCAGTGCGTGCTGCCGAACGCGACGATTCCGCAGGCGGCGCGGGCGAAGGCCGCGCAGCACCTGCTCGCGTACATCCCGCAGCCGAACGACGGGGAAGCGGGATTTGAGACATCGGCGGCGGAGCAGCAGATTCGGGACGACAAGGGAGCGGCGCGGCTGGACCGGGACACGCGCATGGGCAGGATTTCGGGATACTGCTTCCTGGACAACTACCGGGTGGACAATCCGTATCCGACGGGCGAAGGCGGAGCGAGCGTGCCGGGGTTCGACGCGCTGAACTTTGGGCAGGCGCAACTGCTGACGGTGAGCGATACGAAGACGATCGGGGCGGACTCGGTGAACCAGGCGCGGGTGAGTACCATGCGGAACGCGGCAAACGTGGGCGTGCCGCAGGGCGGCGTGGGGCCGTCGCTCACCTCGCAGGGGTTTACGGGGATTGCGGTGCTGGACCCGAAGATCGAGGGCGTGGAGAACACGATCTTCAACGACTACACGATCGGGGTGGACACGACGGCGCTGTTCCAGGCAGAGAACATCCTCGAAGGGAGCGACGATTTTGCGCATGTGGCGGGTACACACAATCTGAAGTTTGGCGTGGATGTGCACGCGGACCAGATCAACAATCATCCGGATGTGTACTTCAACGGGAGCTACGATTTCACCGGAACGGAGACAGGGCTGGATTTCGCGGATTTCCTGCTGGGCGTGGATTCGAGCTACACGCAGGGAGACGCGGAGCATTTCTACAACCGAAATCTGCTGGCGGGGGCATACGCGCAGGATTCATGGCGGGCGCGGCCGGATCTGACGGTGAATTACGGCGTGCGATGGGATCTGCTGCCGTTCTGGTACGAGAAATACAACCAGGTCCAGACGCTGGTTCCGGGCGAGCAGAGCCGGGTGTTTCCGAATGCGCCGGAAGGGATCGTGTTTCCTGGCGATCCGGGGGTACCGCGGAGCCTTGCACCGACGCGGGATACGAATTTCGGGCCGCGCGTCGGCGTGGCATGGACGCCGGGGTTCCTGGGGCGGGGCAAGTCGAGCATCCGAACCAGCTGGGGACAGTTCTATACGCCGGTTGAGGGATTGTCGGCGGCGATTATGAGCGCGAATCCGCCGTATGGATACACGTACACCAGCGCGGTGCCGACACTGTTCGACAATCCGTGGACGGCGGCGGCGGATGGGTCGAGTTTGCAGGCGAGCAGCGGGCCGAGGTTCCCGCTGCCGGCGGTGCCGTATGGAGCGTCGAAGGCGCACCCGGTGACGAGCGTGAACTGGTCGCAGTTCGAGCCGTTCACGGGCATTCCTGCAGTGGCGCCGGACGATGTGACGCCGTATGCCGAGGATTACATGCTGAGCGTGGAGCGGCAACTGGGCGGGGACACGGTGCTGAACGTGAGCTATGAGGGAACGCAGGCGCACCATCTGCTGACGCTGATGGAGGCGAATCCGGGGGATCCGGCGCTGTGCCTGAGCTTGAGCCGGGTGAGCGAAGTAGCGGCGGGGTCGGCGACCTGCGGGCCGTTCGGCGAGAGCGGCGTGTACACGCGGGCGGATGGGCAGGTGGTGGATGGGACGCGAACGCGCTTCAGCTCGGCGTTCGGCAGCGTGACCTGGCAGAAGACGATTGGGAACTCGCACGACAACGCGCTGGAGGTGGACCTGAAGCACCGGGGCGGCGCACTCGGTTATAACCTGGCGTACACATGGGGGCAGTCGATCGACGAGGGGTCGAGCTTGTCGGATGCGGTGGATCCGGTCGACCCCGAGCGAGGCCGCGGACAGTCGGCGTTCGATCTGACACAGAATTTTGTGGCGGATTATCACTACGAGCTGCCGGTGTCGCGGGTGCTGCGGAGCGTGGGGCGCGCACCGCAGTGGCTGGCAGACGGGTGGCAAATTTCCGGGCTGACGCGGCTAACGACGGGGTTTCCCGTGACGCTGATCAACAACAACGACACATCGCTGCTGGGGACGCAGCCAAACGGGGTGAACAACAACGGCGTCGATCAGTTGAACGTTGCGCCGGGACCGCTGCATCTGCACGGCAGTCCGCGACCGGGAGCGGAGTTCGATACCGGGCTGTTCAGCCTGCCGGCGCTGGGGGATTTCGGGGATGCGCGGCGGCGGTTCTTTCACGGGCCGGGATCGGACCAGACAGATCTGGCGCTCGAGAAGGTGACTTCCCTGCCGGAGGGCCGGGAGCTGGAGCTGCGAGCGGAGGCGTTCAACGTGTTCAATCACGCGCAGTTTTTCGGAGCGACGTCGGTCCAGGGAAACATCGGGAGCGCAGATTTTGGGCAGATTGTGAGCGCGGCGCCGCCGCGGCTGATGCAGGTGAGCGCAAGGGTGAGTTGGTGAGGGCAGCCGGAAAGCGGCCAGCTGAGAGGCGGTTGGCTGAAAAGCGGCCGGCGAGGGACGGCCGGCAGGAGGGGGTGGTGCATAATGGCTGTAGGCGCCACTACCCCCGCGAGGCGGCTCGCCGGAGGTCCAGGCCATCAGGGCCAGCTTCGTGAACCTGCCGAATTCCATCACGCTCAGCCGTATTTTCTGCATTCCCATCCTCATCTGGATGCTGTCGTCGCATTTCCCCCACGGTGGCTTCCACGGCGAACAGGAGATTGTGGCGTCCCTGTTTTTTATACTGGTGTCGATCTCGGACGGGGTGGACGGGTACCTGGCGCGGAGCCGCGGGCAGATCACGACGATGGGGATGCTGCTGGATCCGATCGCGGACAAGCTGCTGATCACATCGGCGCTGGTGGCGCTGGTGGAGTTCAATCCCCACATCGTCAAGCCGTGGATCGTGGTGGTGGTTGTGGGGCGCGAGTTTCTGGTGAGCGGCCTCAGGTCGATCGCGTCGACCGAGGGATTCACCATCGAAGCCAGCGACGTGGGCAAACTGAAGACGGTGATCCAGATTGTGTCGGTGGTGGCGGCGACGCTGGACCGCGGGTGGGTAGTGTGGCACTGGGGATGGTTCATCGTGCCGGTTCACCTGATCGCAGTGGTGGGCATCTACTACATGGCCGGAATTTCGATTCTGACTGCCGTGGATTATTTTGTGGCGTTCTGGCGGAAGATCGAGAAGGCGTCGGCGACGCATCGGCGCAGCGATAACGAACTGGTGCTCAGCCGGCGGAAGAAGGCAGCGGCGGCTGCGCGCAATGCGGCTCAATCGTAAGAGCGCGGTCAGAGAACAATAAGAAGGAGAAGTGGGGGCCGGAATTCGCACTTTCGCCTCCGTGACTTTTTGCAAACCCCGAAAATTTCGCAGCCGGCGGAGAACCGCCGACATCCAACCCCCAAGGAGCGTGCATGGACCAGGCTGAGCGGCCCCCTCTCCCTGAAGCCGTAGAACGCCAAACAGCTTCTCCCGAACAACAGGAAACAGAACACGGGCCGGCGCCGGGCCGATTCTCGCGGCGAGCCTTTCTGGCGCAACTGGGAGCGGCCGGCGTGGCCGCGACCACCGGGACGATGCACGCGGCGGCGCAGGCGGAATCCCCTGAGAAAACTGAAGAGGCGGGAGCGGTCCCGGTGACGCTGCTGGTGAACGGCAGGGAATATTCCCTGAATCTGGAGCCGCGGGTGACGCTGCTGGATGCGCTGCGTGAGCGGCTGCATCTGTATGGCACGAAGAAGGGGTGCGACCACGGGCAATGCGGCGCGTGCACGGTGCATGTGAACGGCCGGCGAGTGAACAGCTGCCTGAGCTTCGCGATTATGCACCAGGGCGACAGGATCACGACCATCGAGGGGCTGGCGCACCACGGCGAGCTGGCCATCATGCAGCAGTCGTTCATCGTGAACGACGGGTTTCAGTGCGGGTATTGCACCCCGGGACAGATTATGTCGGCGACGGCGCTGCTGAGCGAGCCCATCGGACCCGGCGACGATGAGGTGCGGGCGGCGATGAGCGGAAATATCTGTCGGTGCGGGGCCTACGACAACATTGTGACCGCTGTGCAGGAAGCGCGGAAAGCGAGCCGGACAGCGTAAGGACAGAATCGTGCCTTCCCACCTCTGCCAGCACCGGGCAGAAGTGAGGCACCCGGCCCATCGAAACGCAGGCGAGCAGGAGAAGCCATGCAGGATTTTCGCTACAGGCAGGCGAAGACGGTCGAAGGCGCGGTGCGCGCGAACGGGATGTATCTGGCGGGCGGGACGACGCTGGTGGATCTGATGAAGCTGAACGTGCTCGAGCCGGCGGTGGTGGTGGACGTGAATCGGCTGCCGCTGGCGCAGGTGGAAGCGCTGCCAGGCGGCGGACTGAGAATCGGGGCAATGGTGCGGAACAGCGACCTCGCGAATCACGAGACGGTGAAGCGGGAGTACACGGTGTTGTCGGAGGCGCTGCTGTCGGGCGCGTCGCCGCAGTTGCGGAACATGGCGACGACGGGCGGGAATCTGCTGCAGAAGACGCGCTGCTACTACTATCGCGACACGAATTACGCGTGCAACAGGCGGCAGCCGGGGTCGGGATGCTCGGCGATCGACGGGTATAACCGCATCCATGCGGTGCTGGGCGGCAGCGCAGACTGCGTAGCGACGCATCCCTCGGACATGGCGGTGGCGATGATGGCCCTCGGGGCGACGGTGCACACAGAGGGGCCGCGGGGCGGCACGCGGGCGATCGCGCTGAAGGATTTTTATCTGCTGCCGGGAGCGACGCCGGAAAAGGAAACGGTGCTGGAGCCGGGCGAGCTGATCACGCACGTGACGTTGCCGGCGCTCGAGAGCGGGACGCGCTCGCATTATCTGAAGCTGCGGGATCGCGCACAGTACGAATTCGCGCTGGCTTCCGCGGCGGTGGTGGTGCGGCTGCATGGGCGGCATGTTTCGCGGGTGCGGATTGCGCTGGGCGGAGTGGGCACGCGGCCCTGGCGGTCGCCGGAGGCGGAAAGGGCGCTCGAAGGACGCGAGGCGACGACGGAGAATTTCCGCAAAGCGGCCGAGGCCGCGATGGCCGGGGCGAAGCCGCTGAAGTACAACGCCTTCAAAATCGAGCTGGCAAAGAAGGCGCTGGTGAGGGCGCTGGAGACGACGACGGCGTGAGGCCGACCCTCTCCGCGACCGGGCTGCGGACAACGGTGGCACACCCGGGAGAGTTCGCGGTGAGGATGAAGGAGCGAACGGAATGAGCGCATCGATTATCGGCGCGGCGGTGAACCGCATCGACGGACCGCTGAAGGTGAGCGGGGCCGCAGAGTACGCGGTGGATCACAGGCTGGAGAATCTGGCATACGGCGTGGGCGTCGCGAGCACGGTGGGCAACGCGCGGGTGGTGCGCGTGGAGGCGAGCGAAGCCGAGCGCATGCCGGGCGTGCTGGCGGTGCTCTGGCACGGTAACACGCCGCCGCTGTATCGTCCGGCGGAACGGCTGGAGCACAGCCGCGCCGGGGAGATTCGGCCTCCGTTCGAGGACGATCAGGTGTATTACTACGGGCAGTTTGTCGCGCTGGCGATCGCCAGCACGCTCGAGCAGGCGCAGGCGGCGGCGGACAAGGTGAAGGTGGAGTACGACGTGCGGAAGCCGGCAGTTCTGCTGTCAGAAGCGCCCGCGCCGCAGGGGCCGCCCCGGGTGCACTCGAGCCGGGGCGACGCAGTGGGAGCGTTCGCGGGCGCGGCGGTGAAGCTCGACGAGACGTACACCGTCCCGGTCGAAGTGCACAATCCGATGGAGATGCACGCCACGATCGCGAAGTGGGACGGCGACAAGCTGACCGTGTATGCGACGACCCAGGGGGTTCTGAACGAGCAGAAGGTGCTGGCGGAGGTGATGGGGATTCCGCTGGAGGATGTGAAGGTGATTTCGCCGTTCTGCGGGTCGGGGTTTGGAGGAAAGCTGTTTCCGTGGCCGCAGTCGATGCTGGCGGCGCTGGGAGCGAAGCACGTGAAGCGGCCGGTCGAGGTGCAGGTGCCGCGGAGCCTGATGTTCACGACGGTGGGGCATCGTCCGCTGACCCGGCAGCGGATGCGGATTGGGGCGACGGCGGATGGGCAGCTGGTGTCGATGCAGCATGACGTGGTGCAGTCAACGTCGATGGTGGACGAGTACGTGGAGTACTGCACGGGCGTGACGACGACGCTGTACGACTGCCCGAACGTGGAGACGAATCAGCAACTGGTGCGGCTGAACGTGGGGACGCCGACGCCGATGCGCGGCCCGGGAGCGGTGCCGGGGCTGGTGGCGCTGGAGTCGGCGATGAACGAGCTGGCGGCGAAACTGGAGATGGATCCGATTGCGCTGCGGCTGAAGAATTACGCAGAGACAGATCCGGGCTCGCATCTGCCATGGTCGAGCAAACATCTGCGCGAGTGCTACCAGACGGGCGCGGAGCGGTTCGGATGGGCCAAGCGGACCCCGAAGGTCGGCTCGATGCGACAGGGGAACGAGATTCTGGGCTGGGGGATGGCGAGCGCGATCTGGGACGCGGGACGCGGCGGGGCGACGGTGCGGGTGCGGCTGAATTCCAACGGAACCGCGCGGGCCAGCTGCGCGACGCAGGATATTGGAACCGGAACGTACACGATTTTCGCGCAGGTGGTGTCCGAGAAGACGGGGATCCCGCTGGACAAGGTTCAGGTGGTGCTGGGAGACAGCACGCTGCCGCCTGGGCCGACTTCGGGCGGATCGACGGTGACGGCGACCGTGCTGCCGGCGATTGCGAAGGCGACGGACCAGGCGATCCAGCGGCTGCTGGAAGCCGCGGTGATGACGCCGGGATCGCCGTACTTTAGCGAAGACCGGGCGAACGCACCAAAGGTGGCGATGACCCGGGGATGGGTGCATGAAGTGGGCAGTCCGTATAACAGCGGGGTGCCGTTCGACGAGATCCTGATTGCGCGGCGGCTGGCGGCGCTGGACGGAGAGGCGAAGACGGAGCCGGACATGGCGGATCGGGAACGATACTCGTTCCGCTCCTTCGGGGCGCAGTTTATGGAAGTGGCGTGGGATCCGGGGATCGCGCGACTACGGGTGAGCCGTGCGCTGACGGTGATCGATGCGGGGAACATCATCAACAAAAAGGCGGGGACGAACCAGATTCTGGGCGCGGTGGTGATGGGGATCGGAATGGCGATGTTCGAGGAGGCGATTTACGATCCGCGGACGGGAAAGCCGATCAACAGCAACTTTGCGGATTACCTGGTGGCGACCAACGCGGACGTTCCCAAACTGGAATGCGTCTTCCTGGAGTATCCGGACTATCATTTGAACGAATACGGAGCGCGGGGCATCGGCGAGATCGGGTTGGCCGGCGTGGCTCCGGCCCTGACGATGGCGATTTATCACGCGACCGGAGTTCGGGTGCGGAAGCTGCCGTGCCGGATCGAAGACATCCTCGGAGGCGAGACGGCGACGATTGCTTAATTGTTGTGGAACTGCTGCAGATCCTATGCTGCGGAGGCTGCTGCATTGAGCTGTGGCGGAACTGCTGCAAATCTTATATGGCGGAACTGCGAAAGATCCTCGAGCTGTGGAAGCGCGCGAGCGCGGCGGACGAGGAGGTCTGCGTCGCAACCGTGGCCGCGATCGAGGGCTCGTCGTACCGGCGGCCAGGCGCGCGGATGCTGCTGACGGCGGGGGGACAGCGCGCGGGAACGATCAGCGGCGGATGCCTGGAAGCGGAAGTGGCGAAGAAGGCGTGGTGGCTGACCGAACGCGGCGCGTCGGTCGAGCGCTACATCAGCTTTTTCGACGATGACGGCGACATGGTATATGGGCTGGGATGCGGCGGAGCGATTCAGGTGCTGCTGGAGCGTGCTGAGCCGGCAAAACAGGCGCTGGAGGCGCTGCGGCGCAGCGTGGAGGATCGCGCGGCGCAGGTGGTGGTGGCAGGCCTCGGGCAGAAACCGGGGACAGCACTGATCGTCGACGAAGCCGGACGGGAAGTGTGGTCGCGCGATGCGAGTGAAACGGCACGGGCGCTGGCGCAGAAGGCGGTGCGCGTGCAGGCTTCGCAGTGGGAAGAGGCGTGGTTTGCGGAGTACATCGCTCCTCCGCCGGCGCTGTTCGTTTTTGGAGCGGGGGATGATGCGCAGCCGCTTGCGCGACTGGCGTGGGAACTGGACTGGCACGTAACGGTGGCGGACGGTCGATCGCATCTGGCCCGAGCGGAACGGTTTCCGCAGGCGGATGCGGTGCAGCCGCTGGCGGAGGCGCTGGGCGAAACCGCGAACCGGCCGGGGGCGCGGGACGCTGCGGTGATCATGACGCACAGCTACGAGCAGGATCGCGAAATTCTGCGCGCTCTGCTGGGGCGCGATCTGCGCTACCTGGGAATTTTGGGGCCGCGGCGCCGGACAGAGCACCTGGTGCACGCGATTGCCCCGGAGCTGGGGATGGACGCGGAGGAGTGCCTGACAAGGCTGCACGCGCCGGTGGGCCTGGACCTCGGCGGACACGCGCCGGCGGCGATTGCCCTGTCGATTGCGGCGGAGCTGCAGGCAGTGTTTGCCGGAGTGGCCGCCGCTTCTCCGCACGCGACCGTGCCGGCCTGAGGACAGGGTGCGGGGTACAGGGCGCAGGGTACAGGGCATCGCGGCAGTGGTGCTGGCCGCGGGCGCGTCCACACGGCTGGGACAAGCGAAACAACTGATCCGAACGGGGAGCGAGTCGCTGCTGCGGCGGACCGTGCGTCTTGCGGCGGAGGCGCGGTGCGCGCCGGTGTTCGTGGTGCTGGGCTATGAAGCCGAACAGATGCGGGCGGAGCTCGAAGGTCTGAGCGCGACGGCGGTAATCAATGAGCGATGGGTGGAAGGGATGGGCTCTTCGCTGCGGTGCGGGATCGAGGCCCTGGGCGCAACGGAGGCGCGGCCCGCGGGGGTGCTTCTGCTGGTCTGCGATCAGCCAAAAATCACGGCGGACCACCTGCTGAAGCTGGTGGCCGAGCAGGGCGGGGACGAGACGCGGATCGTGGCATCGGGCTACGCGGGGCGAGCGGGGGTTCCGGCGGTGTTTGGGTGGGGATTTTACCCGGAACTGCTGACAGTGCAGGGAGATCGGGGCGCGCGAGAAGTGATTCTCCGCCATGCCGATCAGGTCAGGATGCTGGCGTGGCCGGAGGGGGAGCTGGACGTGGACCGGCCCGGAGACCTGGAGAAGCTGCGAGGGTCCTAGCGGCCTGGTTTCAGATAAATTCCATTCTGCGAATAAAAAGTTTATATTACGAAACCTAAATGGTTTTCCACGGCTAACCTTCCTTTGGCAGCGGTGTTGCCTTGTTGCCAGGTCTTGCCCGCAAAGACTAGGATACGGGGCAGTTCAGTGAGGCTCCTCCGCAGTTCGGCGCCTACCCGAGCCAAAAGCCATGTACATCCCCGAAAAGCTGCTGTTCCTAACCCACACACAAACCAGCATGCGGAGCGACTTTATATGGCGTGGTATGCCTACTGCATAACAGAAAGACAGGCGTTTCCGGAGCTGCTTCGACACCGGAAACCGATTCCAATGGAAGCCGTTACCGGAGTTCAGGGCAATCAGGTTTTCCTTTACCCAGCCAGTGACCTGGCGGTTATCGTCAGCGAATATTCCTCAACAGAAACCCTCACCCAGCAAGCCGGCGTGGAGCATGCGCGGGTGATCTCGGATTGTTTCAAGACTTCCACGGTGCTGCCATTCCGGTTCGGGACGGTATTTGCGGACGATGAGGCGCTGCGCCGGTCGATCCGATCGAACCAGCGGCAGTTTGTGACCAACATCGAACGGCTGCGCGGCAAAGCGGAGATGCACCTGAAAGTGGTGCTGGACGACTGCTGCCGCGAGCAGGTGCGGCGGTACAACGCGCCGCCAACGCCGTCGACGGGGCGGGGATATCTGTCGAATCTGCGCGAGAACGCGGCGCTGCAGCGGGAACGGCAGACCAAAGCGCGGGCTGTAACGGTGCAGATGCACCGCATGTTCCTGCCCCTGGCGGAAGAGGTAAGCTGCCGGCGACTGGACACGGGCAAGATGCTGCTGGACATCGCGCACCTGATCGATTCGGGCGGGGTGGAGCGGTATCACAACAAGTATTCGAGCGCGTCGCTGCTGATGAAGGACTGCCAGATGCAGCTTTCAGGGCCGTGGCCGCCGTATCACTTTGTGCATCGGCTGACGCATCATGCCGCGGCTCCGCCGGCGGCGAGCGTGGCAGCGCGGCCAGCGGCGAGCCTGGCGGCTTCGGCGTAGGGCTGAGCGGCCCGGAACGATAAGACCCGCCGCAGGGGCGGGTCTTGTTTTTGGGTGGAACTCGAGTGGGCGCGGGTTTTGCCGACGCGGCCTGGAGCACGGCCGGCGTGCGACGGAGCGGGCGCTGGTCCATCCAACCGGCCTGCTCCGCCAACTTCGCAGCGCACATGCTCAGCACAAATGCAGCCACAGTTGCTGGCCGGGCTCCGAACTTCACTCCCGGCCAGGTGCATCAAGCCGCAGCAACAGGCGACATGGGCTTATATCACAACAAGCATAATCCGCCCGCAGGAAGCGTCTCCGGTAATCCGAAAACGATCGATAAGTGGACAGCTGGGGGTAATTATGGAAGCAACGCTGTCGCGATCTCCGTCAACTGCTTTTAGCCGAGGTGCTCCTATGAAGGGACGAGTGAAAAGGTCTGCGTTTATCCCTCGTGTTCGAGGCCTGTGCACTGGCAGCCTGAAGCGCAATGGCGCAGACCGCGCCGAAGTCGGATCTGATTCTGCCGGGAGCCAGCGTTGCCGAAGTAGAGCTCGACGGCAGCCCTATGTCGTTTCAAACTGTTTTCTCGCGCTGTCCAGGACGAGCCGGCGCGCAAATCGGCAGGTCCGGGGGAACAGCGTGCCCTGACGCAATTTACTACTGGAGCGATCTCGCCCGCGACCCAGGCGTCGTGACTGCGTACCTGAATGACGGTGTGATTTCTCAAATCTCAACTCAGGGGCCGGTGTTCTCCCTGCCCAATGGTCTCAGGACCGGGGCAACGGAAGAGCAGGTCAAACGAGCCTATCCCAAAGGGCAGGGGTACGTTCTCTCGGGGAGCGCTGGCCACCTGAACGGGGGACGTAATCTGGTCTGTTGGGCAGACGAAGGGGCAGGAGTGGCATTCAAATTCACCTGGTGGCCCAGCAAAAAGGAGAGCACTCTGAGCGGAATTGACATCTTCCCCAAAGGCTCCGATTTCCGACCCGAGGGATGTATCTCGCCGCCACAGCAGTGGGAGAAGCTGAAGCAGCCTTTCCCGGCGGACGCCCATACAGACCGTCTCCAGGCGGTCTGCGGCGCGTCAGTGGGCCGATTCCGGCCGGCCTGCTCGACGGGGAACGGCTGCCGGAGAGGAGGATTGCGATGCGGAGGATCGATCCGGGGGAGGCCGCGCCCGCCGATCTGTACAGGCTGATGATCGGCATCATTGTGCCGAGGCCGATTGCTTTCGTTTCGACGGTGGACGCAGCGGGAATCCGGAACCTTGCGCCGTTCAGCTATTTCACGGGTTGCAGCACGAATCCGCCGGTGGTCTGTTTCTGCGCGGCGGTGCGGCCAGGACCGCGGCCGCAGAAGGATACGCTGGAGAACATCCGGGCGACGGGAGAGTTTGTGGTGAACATCGTCTCCGAGGAGATGGCGGAGCAGATGAACGCGTGCTCGGCGGAGGTAAGCCCGGAGGTGGACGAATTTGCCTTGTCGGGGCTGACACCGATGGCGAGCGAGCTGGTAAAGCCGCCACGAGTGGCGGAGAGCAGGGTGCAGATGGAGTGCCGGCTGCGCCAGGTGATCGCGGTGAGCGACAAGCCGGGCGGGGGAAATCTGGTGCTGGGCGACGTGCTGCGCTTTCACGTACTGGAGACGGTGCTGCGGGATGGGTACAAAATCGATCCTGATGAGCTGCGGGCGATTGGAAGGATGGGCGGACCGACGTACGTGCGGACGCGAGACCGGTTCGAGATGCAGCGGCCGAAATAAACTGCAGCCAGCGGGCGGGCCGAACAAAGAGAAGCCCCGGCGGACCCACGAACCACCGGGGCTTTCATTGAGGGCGGCGAGGGGCGTCAGCGGTTGAGCGCGCGCCCCGCGCGCCTCTGCCCTATAGACGTGCGGCTTCAGGGAAGGTCACGGTCAATTGGGCTGTGGATTCCGTGGAGGCGCTCTGGTTTTTGGGGCGCGGCGGCGTTCCGAAACGCGCAGTTATGATGGCAGGGATATGAAAAAGCTCGCCTTTCTTTTCCCTGGACAGAACTCGCAGTATACCGGCATGGGACGCGACCTCGCGGAGCAGTTCGCGGTGGCGCGGCAGACGTTTGAGGAAGCCGACGACGCGCTGGGATTCTCGATCTCGAAGCTGTGCTTCGAGGGACCGGAAGAGCAACTGAAGCTGACGGAATATCAGCAGCCGGCGATCTGCACGGTGAGCGTGGCGGCGCTGCGCGTGCTCGCGGAAAAGGGGGTAACGCCGGCGGTGGTAGCGGGCCACTCGCTGGGAGAGTACGCGGCGAATGTGGCGTCCGGATCGCTGGCGTTCGCAGACGCGGTACGGACGGTGCGACAGCGCGGGAAGTTTATGCAGGAGGCAGTGCCGGCGGGACAGGGCGCGATGGCCGCGGTGCTGGGGCTGAGCTCGGAAGAGACCGCGCGGACCTGCGATGATGCCGCGGCGGAGACGCAACTGGTGGTGTCGGCGGCAAACTTCAATTCGCCGGAGCAAACGGTGATCTCCGGAGAAGCTCCGGCGGTGGAGCGGGCCGCGCAGCTCTGCACAGAGCGGGGAGCGAAGCGGGTGGTGATGCTGCAGGTAAGCGCGCCCTTCCACTGCGCGCTGATGCAGCCGGCGCAGAACCGGCTTCAGGATCTGCTGTGGACGGTCGGGTTTCTCGCACCCGGAATTCCGGTAGCCGTAAATGTGGACGCGGCGCTGGTGACGGATCCCGTAGCGCTGCGGGAGGCGCTGGTCCGGCAGGTGACGGGCGCGGTGCGCTGGGTGGAGTCGATGCGGCTGCTGATCGCGCAGGGGCCGGCGGCGTTTATGGAGGTGGGTCCGGGCAAGGTGCTGAGCGGGCTGATGCGGCAGATCGATCGCGGGCAGACGTGCGTGAACGTGGAAGATGAGGCCAGCCTCGGGAAGGCGATGGGAGCGATCGGGGGTCTGTGATCAGTAGTTTCTGGTGAGCAGCCAGTAGCCAGGACCCGGTAGCCGGTGGCACCGCGCTAAGGCCCGCTGTAGAGTTCGACGGGCGAGAAGCCAATGGTCTCGTTCCTGTCGTCGACGAAGAGGAAGATGGGGGTCTTGCCGCCGTTGATGTCGACGCCGATGATGACGCCGTTGCCGGAGTGATGGGCAACGATGATGGTGTGGCTTCTGATGACCCCGTAATCGCTGGACGAGCCCCAGTCTTTGGAGAAAGCCTCGAAGGTGTAGGGGGCGTACTTCTGCGGGTGCTGCTGCCAGTTGCGGTCGTTATTCCAGAGGCCGTAGGCCTTCTGGAGATTGCCGCTCTCGACGGTGTCGAGGAAGACGTTGACCTTGTGGTCGGAGGGCCAGTGCCAGAGCTGCCACGGAATCTGGAGGAACCAGAGCCAGGCGGCGATGGCGCCGACGACAACGATGACGGCCCCGGTGATGGAAAGGCGATGAATGAGGCGCGCCCGGCGCGCATTGTAGGAAGGAGCATCCAGCAGGGTCATTCCGTGCGACTCCTTTTCGTCGGGTAGGATGCCAAAAAACGAAGCCCTCCCCTCTATTCTGACACCGCGGAGGCTCCTGGGGTTTCTGTGGGGCAGCGGACTGGCCCCGAATCACAGGGAATAACGATTGCGGTCCTGGTCGGCGCGGCGCTCCAGCCCCAACTGGATGAGGCGATCGATCAGCTTCGGATAGGGGACGCCGGCAGCTGCCCAGAGGCGCGGGTACATGCTGATGGAGGTAAATCCGGGCAGGGTGTTGATCTCATTGACGAAGATGCGACCCTTCGGCCCCGGCTCCAGGAGGAAGTCGACACGCGCGAGGCCGGCACAGTCGCAGGCGCGGAAGGCGGCGACGGCCATCTCGCGAACCTGCCTGGTCTGCGCGCGGGTGAGCGGGGCAGGAACGATAAGGTCGGAGCCTTCGCTGAGGTATTTCGCTTCGTAGTCGTAGAACTCCTTGCCGGGAACAACTTCGCCAACGACGGAGGCTTCGGGCGCGTCGTTGCCGAGGACGGCGACTTCCAGCTCGCGGGCCTTGCGGCGCTGGCCGCCAACGCCCTGCTCGACGACGATTTTGCGGTCGAACTGCGCGGCGGTTTCGATGGCGGGGCCGAGCTCCTTGCTGTTGTGGGCCTTGCTGATGCCCACCGAGGAGCCGAGGTTCGCTGGCTTGACGAAGACGGGGTAGCGCAGAGCGGTCTCGACGCGGGCGCGGATTTTTTTGGGGGCGTGCTCCCACTCCGCGCGCAGGAAGGTGACGTGGCGGACGATGGGGAGCTTCGCGGAGGCGAAGAGGCGCTTCATCACGTCCTTGTCCATGCCGGTGGCAGAGCCGAGGACACCGGAGCCGACATAGGCGATGCCGGCCAGCTCAAAAAGGCCCTGGATAGTGCCGTCCTCGCCAAAGGTGCCGTGGAGAACGGGGAAGATGACATCGACGCTGAGGACGTGGTCGGGGCCGGGGGGCGCGATGGCCGAGGCTGCACGCTCGAAGGGAATCAGCGCCTGCGAGGGAACGGGAGGGACGAGGACGGATTCACCGCGGCGCAGGACGGCGGCAGCGGGGGTTGCGGCGGGATCGCCGGCGCGGAGATGCTTTGCGGAGTCGGCTTTGCCGACGAGCAGGAACTCGGCGTGGGCGGCGGTGACCCAGCGGCCCTCCTTCGTGATGCCGATGGGGACGACTTCGTATTTCTTGCGGTCGATGGCCTGAAGCACAGAGGCAGCCGAGAGGAGCGAGACTTCATGCTCGCCGCTGCGCCCGCCGAAGAGGATGCCGACGCGAATCTTTTTCATGGGCGAGAGTCATTTTAACGGCAGAATGGGAGGAAGTTGTGGCCCTGGCGCACGACGCATAAGATCAATTTTTGGCCATGTCCCCCGCGCCTCGCGTCCGTTTTGCGCCTTCCCCCACCGGGTATCTGCACGTGGGCGGGGCACGCACCGCTTTGTATAACTGGCTGTTTGCTCGGCATTTGGGCGGCGTGTTCGTGCTGCGGATCGAGGACACCGATCTGGACCGCAGCGAGGCGCGGCACGAGGCGGCGCTGATCGAGGACCTCGAGTGGCTGGGGCTGGAGTGGGACGAGGGACCGGGGGTGGAGGGTCCGCACGCGCCGTACCGGCAGTCAGAGCGGCTGGGGCTTTATCGCGAGCACACGGAGCGGTTGCTGAGGGAGGGCCAGGCGTACCGGTGCTTCTGCACGGCGGAGCAACTGGAGGCCGGGCGGGCGGCCGCGGCAGCGGAGCATCGGGCGCAGGTGTATTCGCGCAGGTGTCGCGGGATTGCCGCGGCGGAGTCGGCGCGGCGGGCAGCCTCGGGCGAGCCGTTCGCGGTGCGGCTGCGGATTCCGGATCATCCGCTGCGATTTCACGACCTGGTGCGGGGCGACGTGGAGTTTCCGCAGGAGACGGTGAGCGATCCGATTCTGGTGCGGTCGACAGGGATGCCGGTCTACAACTACGTGGTGACGGTGGACGATGCGCTGATGGAGATCACGCACGTGATCCGCGGGGACGACCACATCTCGAATACGCCGAAGCAGGTGGCGATCTACGAGGCATTCGGCTGGAAGCTGCCGGAGTTTGCGCATCTGTCGACGATTCTGGGCAGCGATCGCGAGAAATTGTCGAAGCGGCACGGGGCGACGGCAGTGGGAAGCTTCCGGGAAATGGGGATTCTGCCGGAGGCGCTGGTGAATTATCTGGCGTTGCTGGGATGGGGCGCGGAGGGTGGAACGCGGGAGATTTTTTCGCTGGAGGAACTGACGCGGGAGTTTCGGCTGGAGCGGGTGACGGCGTCGCCCGCGGTCTTCGACTGGGAGAAGCTGCACTGGCTGAATCGGCACTATCTGAAGCAGGCGCTCTTTCGCAATCCCACCGATCTCTCTGCAGTGGCTGTCGAGTATATGTCAAAAGCCGGCCTTATGAAGGGAGCTGCTGCGGCCGGGGTAATGCCGGGAACGGATGAGCTCGAGTTTGCAGAGGACCTGCTGAATGTGTTTTTGCCCTCCATGAGTCAGCTTGACGAACTCCCCGCGAAGGCCGCCTTCGTCTTTCGCTTCGATCCGGCGGCGGCGCGGGCAAACGAGGAGAACGCGGCGGTACTGGCGACGGAGACCGCGCAGAAAGTGCTGGCGGCTTTTGCGGCGAAGGTGCGGGCGGCGGGGGGACCGGTGACCCCGGAGCAATTCAAAGTCTGGATGAACGAGGTGAAGACGGAGACGGGCGCGAAGGGCAAGGACCTGTTCCATCCCGTGCGGATTGCGCTGACGGGATCACACTCGGGGCCGGAGTTCGACAAGCTGATCCCAATTTTCGAGAAAGGCTGCCGGCTGGCGCTGCCGGTTCCGGTGCCGGGCGTGCGCGAGCGGGTGGAGCGGTTTCTGGCGGGATGAAAAGCATCTGGTGGATCGAAGAGCGCCGGGATCCGAGGCTGGCTATTGTTGCCCGGCCTCGCGGCATGAATTGGCTGGAGGACGATCTGGCCAGGTTGAGATCAGCCGGTATCGACCTGCTGGTTTCTCTGCTGTGCGAGGATGAGGCGGAGGAGCTTGGGCTTGCTGACGAAGCTGCAACTGCGGAGCGGCTTGGGATGCGGTTTATCTCGTATCCGGTGCCGGATCGATGCACGCCCGGCGACGAAGCTGGATTTCGCAAACTGGTGTGCGATCTGGCCGGGCTGGTGAACGAGGGCCACCGCGTGGGCGCGCACTGCCGCGGGTGCATTGGGCGATCGACGGTGCTGGTTGCGTCGGTGCTGGTTCAGATGGGATGGGACCCTGGAGATGCTCTGTTGCGGATCGAGGCAGCGCGGGAGTGTCCCGTGCCCGATACACGGGAGCAGAGAGCGTGGATACTTCAGTTTCGGACTCCATCGTGAAGGACGCTGATTTCACGTTTCTCCATTCCTGGGAAGCGGAGATTCTTGCGGAACGGCCGCTGATTCTGCCGCCGCGGCGATTCGTGTATCCGCGGGAGGCGGAAGAGGTGGAGCGCGGGGCGCTGGAAGTGATGGTACGGCCGGTGGAAGGCGCGGCGTTTCTGGCGACGTTCGCGCTGGGGTTCGCCGATCCGATGGCGCCGACGGGATTGTGGAGCTGTCCGAACCACGAGGAGCTGTGCGCGGTCTCCGGCGGCTATGCGTATGTGGTGAACACGCGGGAGCCGGAGCGGTTCACGCATCTGCCGTATCGTCCGGTGCTGGAGGTGCGGGTGCTCCAGGAGCAGGGCCTGTTGCTGTTCGCGGGACATTATGCGCTGCTGGCGTGGGGCGAGGGTGGACAGGCGTGGCAGACGGCGCGGCTTTCGGCGGAGGGCGTGCGGATCGCGGAGATTCGCGGAAATGGACTGCACGGGTTCGGGTGGGATCTGATGACGGACAGGGAAGTGCCGTTCACGGTGGATCTGAGGACCGGAGAGCGGAGAACCCCGTAATTCCCTGGCCCGGCATCAGCCACCTGTCGAAGCGCAGGCGATTTCCTCAATGTCCGGGTCTGCAACGGGGAAATGCAGATCCTTCGACTCGTTCGCGCGAAATGATCGGCGCGAACTGGCTCAGGATGACAGCTCTTCCACTTTATTGAAAATGCTTACGAGGCTCTGGAGCGTATCGAGACAACGTCAGTTCGGCTGGATGCGGTAGAAGCTCAACGCGGCGTCGCCCTGCTGGAGCAGGCGATAGCGGGCGAGCGCGCCGTAACGGTCGTCGAGGGCGCGGCGCTTTTCGTGCTCGGCGATGACGAGCGCGCCGGGCGCGAGCAGAGCGCGGCAATCGCTGCCGAGCAGGCCGAGGGCAAGGGCGTACTGGTCATCAGCGCGAAAGGGGGCGGCCCAGGGAGGGTCGAGGAAGACCAGATCGGCCGTTCGGCCGGCTTCGAGCAGACGGGGGAGGGCGGCAGCGACGTTGCGGGGCTCGAGGGCGTAGCCGCCGCGAATGCCAAGCGCGGCGAGATTGGCGCGGATGGCGCGCAGGGAAGACTCGGCGTGCTCGACGAAGATGGCTTCGCGCGCGCCGCGGCTGAGGGCCTCGATGCCGACCGCGCCGGAACCAGCATAGAGGTCGAGACAGACCGAGCCGGTAACGCGGGGCGCGAGCACGTTGAAGAGGGTCTCGCGGAGGCGATCGCCGGTGGGGCGCACGTCGAGGCCGCGGGGCGCGTGGAGTATGCGCGAGCGGAATTGTCCGGCGATGATGCGCATGGCCCCCCCCGGAGCGGTGGCACAAGTGGCCAAATCCGGCCAAACCTCTACAATATCGGGAAGGTAGCGGAGAATCGAGATGCGCGCGTGGTCATTGCCGCTGGGACGCTGGTTTGGAGTGCACCTGCGCATCCACTATTTCTTTCTGCTGCTGCTGTTTTTCTGCGCGGTTTCCACGAATCTGGCCGGAGTTTCGGGATGGCGCGGCGTGATGCTGTGGATGCTGCTGCTGGGAGCTGTGCTGGGGCGGGAAGCAGCCCGCGCGGTGACGGCAGCGTATCAGGGACTGGCCGTGCGGAGCATTCTGCTGCTTCCGATTGGGGGGCTGTTTTCCTACGCGAGCCCGGAGATGGCGGAGCGGGCCGATACGGGGCCTGCGCAAATCGCGATGACGGTGGCCGGGCCGCTGGCCAACCTGCTGTTTGCGGCGCTGGTGGCGGCGCTGATCGCGGGCGCGTCGGCGCAGGTGCCGGTTGCTACCATGCCGATCATCACGCCCTCGCACCTGATGCGATCGATCGTGTGGCTGAATGTGGCGCTGGGGGCGATTCACCTGATTCCGGCGTATCCGCTGGATGCGGGGCGGCTGATGCGCAGCGCGCTTGCGAAGACAAAAGGGATTGCCCAGGCGACCCGGGCGGCCTCGGGCATCGGGCAGATGGTGGGCATTGCCGCAGTCGTGGTGGGGCTGGCGCTGCTGGCGCTGCCGAACACGCATATGGCCGCCAGCCTGAGCCCGTGGCTGATCATGGGCGGGTTTTTCATCTTCATTGGGGCTCAGCTGGAAGATCAGGGCGTGCTGTTCCAGAGCGTGGTGGAAACGGTGCGGATGAAGGACGTGATGCTGACGGACTTCGATACGCTGTCGCCGTCGGACACGCTCTCGGACGCGCTGTACAAGGCGATCCACAGCCTGCAGGACGATTTTCCGGTGGTGCGCGGGCCGAACCTGGTGGGGGTGGTGTCGCGGCAGGGCATTGTGCAGGCGCTGCGGAACGAGGGCAACGGGTATATCCAGGCAATTATGTCGAGGGCGTTCCAGGTGGCGCAGCCGGAGGATTCGCTGGGCGCGCTGATCCGCCGCATCGGCAGCGGGCGGCTTTCGCTGATCCCGGTAGCGGAAAGCGGGCGCGTGGTGGGCATTGTGACGTGGCAGAACCTGAGCAGCAGCATGGGTCTGCTGGCCGAATACCGCCGCCTGGAGCACAGCGGCAATGAGCGAGAATAGAAGAGGTCTCGTGATCAGATTTCCGGCTTCGGCAGACATCCTGCGCCCCGCTTTGACGCCGGGTCGCCCACCGGCCGTTGCAGGGCATGTGCATGCATGAGACCAGTTCAGGTTCTCCGCTCGCCCCCGGTCTCTATTTAGTCGCCACACCAATCGGGAATCTGGAGGACATCACGCTGCGCGCGCTGCGGGTGCTGCGCGAGGCGGATCGCATAGCGTGCGAGGACACGCGGCAGACACGCAAACTGCTGGACCGCTACGGCATCCTGACGCCCGTGGTGAGCAGTCACCAGCACAATGAGGCGGTTCGGAGCCGGGAACTCCTGGAACAACTGCGCCAGGGCGCGCGCATCGCCGTGGTGACCGACGCGGGGACGCCGGGGATTTCCGATCCGGGCATAATTCTGGCGGAGGCGGCGATCGACGCCGGCGTGGCAGTGTACGCGATACCGGGGCCGAGCGCGCTGCTGGCGGCGCTCGTGGCCTCCGGGCTGGATACAGAACGCTTCTTCTTCGCGGGCTTTCTGCCGCCGCGGAAGGGCAAGCGCAGGACGGCGCTGGAGGAGCTGGCGGGATCGCTGACCGGGCCGACGACGCTGGTCCTGTACGAGGCGCCGCATCGCATTCTGGACACGCTGGAGGATTTGAGTGTGGTGTGGGGGCCGGAATGCCGCATCGCTGTCGCGCGCGAGCTGACCAAAATGCACGAGGAGTATTTGCGGGGAACGGTCCGCGCGGTGCGCGAGGAGATGCAGGCGCGCGTCAATCTGCGCGGGGAGATGGTGCTGGTGATTGGAGCGCGTCCGCCGGCAGACGAGGCGCGGCCTGGATCGGAAAGCGTGCGCGAACGGCTGTCCGAGCTCGAGCGTTCCCAGGGGCTGACGGAGAAGGACGCGCTGAAACGGCTGGCGCGGGAGCGGGGCGTGGCGAAGAGCGAGTTGTGGCGGGAGCTGCAACGGGAAAAGACGCGGGGCCACTGAGCGGTCCCATCTGATCCGCCGCTGAAGGGATTGTTTTGAAACCGCTCGCGGGGCGGGTTCGTCGTCCATGTGCGGATGCACCATCTCCAAAGGGCTCCGATGAACAAGGTCCTTCTCCGCTCCATCATCGCCACCTTACTTTTAGTGGCGACAGCTGCCTTTGGCCAGCAAACCGGCGCAGCCGCGCCCGTCCCGGCCGCGTTCCTCTCTGCCCGAACCATCTTCATCTCCAGCGGAGGCTCGGATGCGGGGCCGTTTCCGAGCCCCTTCAGCGGCGACGAGAACCGGGCCTGCGACGAGTTCTGCAGGGAGCTGCAGGCGCGCTCGCATTATCAGATCGTCTCCGATTCCGCTCAGGCCGATTTCGTTCCGGAGCTGCGGCCGCTCGCGCCCTGCCGGCTGACCAAAGCGAACAAGGTGCAGGGAGCAGCCGATCCGCGGCCGCAATTCCGGCTGGAGATCTGTCAGGGCAGGACGCATTACGTGCCGCGGACGCTGACACAGTCCATCCCGGCGGCGATCCTGCAGAAGACGCACGATCGCAACTTCGATGAGGGTCTCACCCAGGTGGTGAAGGACTTCGAGGCGCCGGGGCAGACGGCTGGGGCGGAGTCCGGGTCGCAGGGGCGCTTCGAGCGAGCCGGCGGCATTGTGTCCGGCGCGGCTGAGGACGAGTTAGCGGGTGGGCTCCTGCCAGGCAGGAACAGGGCGCTCGTCCACCGGCAGATCGCGGTTCTTTACGCGATCATAGAGGTAAGCGTCGCTGACGGTGCCGAGAGCTTCGTTGTAGAGGGTGACGGAGCCTGTGACTTCCTTTACCTCTTCGACGAACTGATGGAGGGTTTTAAGCTTGTCGGCGGTCGCGGGGAACTCGGCCTGGCTGGTGTGGAAGAACTTCTGGTAGCCGTGATCGTAGAGATGGGCAATCTCGCCGCCGATGACGAGGCCGGGGCGGACAGCCATGCGCAGGCCGGCTTCGTTCTGCGCGCGCTCAAGGACGATGGAGCAGCCGTCCTTCGAGATGCGGACGCGGTTTGCGTCCCCGGCGACGGTCTGAACATCGAACTGGAGACGTCGGAGTTCGCTGAGAACCTGGTCGAAGGTGCGGCGGCGCGGCTTTTTGAGCATGATTTCCCCGAGGATGGCGCGAAAGCTACACTCATTCTTAGCGGCTGCGCGCTGCTTTCAGGGTCGCACAAACGCGGCGATGGCTGCAATTTCAGGTGGCGGATGGATTCCCCAAAATAACGGAAACGACTGAGAGATGGCGACACTGGTTCGGGACAAAGCCGGCCTGCCCGGCTCGACGCTGCTGGAGCGCATCGGGAATACGCCCCTGGTGCGGCTGGAGCGGCTGACGGCGGAGCTGCCCCGGATTCAGATTCTGGGCAAGGCGGAGTGGACAAACCCAGGCGGATCGGTGAAGGATCGCGCGGCGGCGGCCATTGTGCTGGACGCGCTGAAGCGGGAGAAGCTGTGTCCCGGACAGCGGCTGCTGGACGCGACAAGTGGGAATACCGGGATTGCCTACGCGATGCTGGGCGCGGGACTGGGGTTTCCGGTAACGCTGTGCATGCCGTCGAATGTGTCGCCGGAGCGGAAGCGGATTCTGCGGGCGTATGGCGCAGAGATGGTCTGGACCGATCCGGGGGAAAGCTCGGACGGAGCAATCCGCAAGGCCCGGGAGCTCGCGGCTGATCCGGTTGTGGGTCCGCAGTACTACTACGCCGACCAGTACGGCAACGATGCGAACTGGCGGGCGCACTACAACGGGACGGGAGTGGAGATCCTCGAGCAGACGGGCGGACGGCTGACACATTTTGTCGCCGGGCTGGGGACAAGCGGGACGTTTATGGGCGTGGCGCGGCGGCTGAAGGAAGCGAATCGAGCCATCCAGCGCGTGGCGATGCAGCCGGACTCACCGTTCCACGGGCTCGAAGGGCTGAAGCATATGGCGACGGCGATTGTGCCGGCGATCTACGATCCGAAGCTGGCCGACCGCAACGTAGAGGTGGCAACGGAGGCGGCCTATGCGATGGCGCGACGGCTGGCGCGGACGGAGGGCCTGCTGGTGGGGATCTCTGCCGCGGCGGCGGTGGCCGCGGCGCTGCGGATCGGCGAAGAAGAGGCAGCCGCGGGACGGGAGGCGACGATTGTGACGGTGCTGCCGGACGCGGCAGACAGGTATCTGAGCGAGCGGTTCTGGGAGGAAGAGTAAGTGCTCCGCCTGAGCGTGCAGGTCTACGATGCCCTGCGCCAGCATGGCGAGGAAACTTATCCGCACGAGTGCTGCGGCGTGCTGCTGGGGCATTTTCTGGAGGAAGACGGGCGAGCGGTGAATGCGGTGGAGGATGCGGTGCGCGCGGGGAACACGCGGACGGATTCGGCACACAACCGGTATCAGATTGCCCCGCAGGAGCTGGTGAAGATTCAGCGGACGGGACGCGAGCGCGGACTGGAGATTGTTGGGTTCTACCACTCGCATCCGGACCATCCGGCGCAGTGGTCGCCGACGGATTTTGCGGAGGCGCACTGGATTGGGTGCAGCTACGTGATTACCGCGGTGGAAGAGGGCGCGGCGCGGGTGACAAATTCGTTTCGGCTGGCGGGGACGCGCGAGGAAGACAAAGCGTTTGAGGATGAGGCGATTGAGGTGAGAGGGCAGCTCGACCCGGGGTATGAGCCGCAGCCTTTCGGCGATCCGGCGACTCCGACAGCACGGAAGTAGCGGAAGCATGAGGGTTTGGGGCAGAATAGAAGGAGCAATGATCCGGATTCCTCCATCCGAGCGGCTGAGCGCGCACGCAACGGGCGCGCGATGTTGCTGTTGTCGATTCTGACGACAGCGCAGCGGAAATCCCCTGTGGTTTCCCATTTCTTACGCTTTTCCAGCCCGCTCGAGGAGAACCAGTCCATGACGATCGAGATTCCGTATCCCCTGCGCCCGTATACGGGCAATCAGTCCTCCGTGAATGTGAAAGCCGCGACGGTGGCCGAGGCGGTCAGTGGCCTGACGACGCGGTACCCGGACTTTCAGAAGCACCTGTATACGCCGGAGGGGAAGCTGCGGTCCTTTGTGAATCTCTACCTGAACGACGAGGATGTGCGCTACCTGCCGGAGCGGGAAGGGACAGCGGTGCAGGAGGGGGATACGCTGTCGATTATCCCCTCGATTGCCGGCGGCGACTAGCCGTCGAGGCGGACGCGCTTCGCGCAGAAACCAAAGATGAAGGGGTGCCTGCGGGCGGGACTGGCCGTCCCGGCGACTGCGTTTCGCGCTCCGAGCCGGCGCCTGATAAGTCCGCCCAGGCGGCCAGCACCTTGCACCCGGCGGCCCTCCCATCGCATCCTGAAAAGAACACATTATGGCGACGACAACGGTATCCGTGACCCTCCCTGAGCTTTCCAACGACGAAGTGGCCCGCTACTCGCGGCACCTCATCCTGCCTGAGGTGGGCATGGAGGGGCAGCAGAAGCTGAAGGCGGCCAAAGTGCTGTGCGTGGGCACGGGCGGACTGGGATCGCCGCTGGCGTTCTATCTGGCCGCCGCCGGCATTGGGACGCTGGGGCTGGTGGACTTCGACGTGGTGGACGCGAGCAATCTGCAGCGGCAGATCATTCACAGCACGAAGGATGTGGGGCGGCCGAAGATCGAGTCGGCGACCGAGAAGCTGACCGCGCTCAACCCGTTCCTGAACGTGGTGAAGCACGAGACGATGCTGACCAGCAAAAACGCGCTGGAGATTATCACCCGGTACGACATTGTGGCGGACGGGACGGACAATTTTCCGACGCGGTATCTGGTGAACGATGCCTGCGTGCTGACCGGCAAGCCGAATGCGTACGGATCCATCTTCCGGTTCGAGGGGCAGGCGAGCGTCTTCGCGACGAAGGAGGGTCCGTGTTACCGGTGCCTCTATCCGGAGCCGCCGCCGCCGGGGCTGGTGCCCTCGTGCGCGGAGGGCGGCGTGCTGGGCATCCTGCCGGGACTGGTGGGGGTGATCCAGGCGACGGAGGTCATCAAGCTGGTCCTGGGCAGGGGACAGCCGCTGATCGGGCGGCTTTTGCTGGTGAACGCGCTGGACATGAAGTTCCGCGAGCTGAAGCTGAGGAAGAATCCCGAGTGCCCGGTGTGCGGGACGAATCCCACAGTCACCAGACTGATCGACTACGAACAGTTCTGCGGCATTGTCCCGGAACAGAAGGCGGCGCCTGTGCAGAATGGCATTCCCCAGATGAGCGTGAAGGAGTACAAGCAGCGGCGCGATGCCGGCGAGGACCTGTTTCTGCTCGACGTGCGCGAGCCGTTCGAGTACCAGATTGCGCAGATGGGCGGGTACCTGATTCCGCTGGGCCAGGTGCCGCAGCGGATGAGCGAGCTGGATCCGAAGCGGGAGATCGTGGTGCATTGCAAGGTTGGGGGCCGAAGCCAGCAGGCGGCGGAGTTCCTGAAGAAGAACGGCTTTGCGAAGGTGCACAACCTGGCCGGCGGGATTCTGGCGTGGTCGAGCGAGATCGACCCCGGCGTGAGGAAGTATTAGTTCGGCGAATTAGCCTTTCGGGCGTTGCCAGCGGCCATGCCCCCGCCCTCTGCGCGCATTTAACAGAAGAAGACGACGCTTCCTGTTGCAGGACGGGGGTATACTCCGTGTGCCCGGCATTCCCGCTCCATTGCTGCTTTCAGAACCGGGGGAGTTTGGGGGGCCTGTATGGACTTATTAGCTTTGCGTCTTCTCTTCATTCTGGTTTTGGCAGCTGCCTGCTGGCTTTTCCGTCCGTTCGGGGCAGAGCCGTGGCTTGCGGCGGTAACGGGCGCAGCCGCGGCGGCGCTGATTATCTTTTTCGAGCTGAGGGTGCGGGCGCTGACACTGCGGCGTTTGTTCGGCGCGGTCATTGGGAGCCTGCTGGGCATCGCGGGCGCGTTCCTGTTCTCGCTGGTGCTGGGCCAGAGCCTTCCGGCGGGGCACGCGCGGAGCCTGCTGCAGATTGGCGTGCTGCTGCTGATGACCTATACCGGGCTGGTGGTCGGGGCGAGCAAGGGTGACCTTCTGAATCTGGCGGCGCTGGGCGGGCTGTTCTCCAGCGAGCGCGGCGGCAAGCGCAACACCAAGGTGCTGGATACCAGTTCCATCATCGACGGGCGGATTGCGGACATTGCCGATACGGGATTTCTGGAGGGCACGCTGATCGTGCCGGAATTCGTGCTGCGCGAGCTGCAGATGGTGGCGGACTCGTCGGACTCGTCGAAGCGGCAGCGCGGGCGGCGCGGGCTGGACGTGCTGCAGGCGATGAGGGCCAATCCGAACATCAGCGTGCAGATTGTGGAGGAGGACTATCCGAATCTGCGCGAGGTCGATATGAAGCTGATCGAGCTGGCGCGGCAGCACGATGCGAAGATTGTGACCAACGACTTCAACCTGAACAAAGTGGCGCAGGTGCGGGGCGTGCCGGTACTGAACATCAACGACCTGGCGAACTCGCTGCGGCCGGTAGTGCTGCCAGGCGAGAAGATGCGCGTGCTGGTCATGAAGGAAGGCAAGGAATACGACCAGGGCGTAGGGTATCTGGACGACGGGACGATGGTGGTGGTGGACCACGCGCGGCGGCAGATCGGCCGCCAGGTGGAAATTGCGGTGACGTCGGTGCTGCAGACGGCGTCGGGGAAGATGATCTTCGGGAAACTGGACGAAGCGCCGAGGCCCGAGCCGGTGCGGGGGCCGGTGGAAGTGTCGTAGGCTGCGGATCGGAACCAGACCGGAAGCTAACCATCAGCGCGTTTTACGGCATCCTGATTCAGATATTCCGGAAAGACCATCCTCCTCCGCGCTTTCACGCTCTTTACGCGGAGTTCGAGGTGGTCGTCGACATTCGCACGCTGGACGTGCTGCAGGGCGAGTTTCCCGGACGCGCCATGGCTTCGGGGCTGGAATGGGCGCAGGGGCATCGCACTGAACTGATGGAGGATTGGGATCTGTGCTCGCGCAATCAGCAGCCCAGGAAGATCCGGCCGCTGCCGCAGTCCCGGTGATTCGGCCGCGGGCTTCGTGGCGCGTGGCGGAGGTGCACGCTCTCGGCGACTTCTCTCTGCGGATCCGCTTCAAGGATGGGCTGGAGGGCATTGTGAAGATGTCGGAACTGGTGCATTCCGCTGAGGCTGGCGTTTTCGCTCGGCTGGCGGACTCCGCGATCTTTGCTCAGGCGGCCGAGCACCATGGGGCGGTCACGTGGCCGGGAGAGGTCGATCCGGCCCCGGACGCAATGTATCAGGCGATCCGAGAGCATGGCGAGTGGGTGCTGCGGTAGCTCCCCGCGGTCGCGCACCGATTACGCAATTCTTACATTCGCCTGACCCGGATAACCGGTAAGGTAATACTGGATTTTCTGCCGCATGCCCTTCGCCGCTGAAGTTCCCGCCGCCCCCGCCCTGGATGCCGTGCGCGCCGACTCCGAGGCGCTCGAGCAGACGCGCTCCGCAAAACTCAACCTGATCTTCGCGGTCACGCTGACGGTGTTTCACCTGGGCGCGCTGGCGGCGCTGTTTTTCTTCAGCTGGAGCGCGCTGGCGGTGTTCGTCGTGCTGTGGCTGCTCGGGCAGAACGTCGGCATCGCGATGTCGTACCACCGGCTGCTGACTCATCGGGGCTACACCACGCCGAAATGGGTGGAGTACGCGATGGCACTGTGCGCGACCCTGGCGCTGCAGGGAGGGCCGATCTACTGGGTGGCTGTGCACCGGATGCACCATCAGCTGACCGACCGGCCGGGCGATCCGCACTCGCCGCGGGACGGCAAATGGTGGTCGCACATGGGATGGATCCTGCACGGGTCGCTGCGGAACCGGAATCCGCTGCTGGCGCGGTACGTGCCCGACCTGGCAGACGATCCGTTCTATGTCTGGCTCAGCCGGTGGCACTGGGTTCCGGTGACGGTGGTGGGGATTGGGCTGTTCCTCGTGGGCGGATGGTCGTGGTTCCTGTGGGGGAGCTTCCTGCGTATCACGCTGGGGCTGCATACGACGTGGCTGGTGAATTCCGCGACCCATCTGTGGGGTGGGCGGCGCTTCGAGACGCGGGACGATTCCACCAACAACTGGTGGGTGGCACTGCTGACCGGCGGCGAAGGCTGGCACAACAACCACCACGCGCATCCGGTGTCGGCGAGCCATGGGATGGCCTGGTACGAACTGGACTTCAACTACTGGGGCATTCGGCTGCTGGGGTGGATGGGGCTGGCGAAACGAATCAAGGTGCTGGGCCCGAGCGGCGGCCCGGCGCGGATTTTGCATCCGTAATTTGAACTTCTTGTTCACTGCGAGCAGGCTTTTCCCTACACCCGCTGCGCCGCTGTACACTTTCCCGGCATGATTCCAAAGAGATATGCCCGTTCGTTCCCCCTGCCTTGTCTGCTGCTGGCCGCTTCGCTGGCTGCGACGCAAACCACCGCAACGCCGCACCTGTTCTTCCGCGTGACGCTCGGCACCGGGATGGCGCGTGTCGCGTCGGGGCGCGTGCTGATCTTCCTCGAGGCCGGCAGCGGCGCAAAGCAGGTGCGGGCGAATGAATTCCATCCTTCGGCGACGTCGATTGCCGCGGAAGAGGTCACGGACCTGCATCCCGGCGAATCGATCGACGTGGACGTGGACCAGATCGCATTCCCCGCGCCGTTTTCATCGCTGAAACCGGGGACGTACGAGGCGCAGGCGGTGCTGGATGTGGACCACACCTACGCGTACGACGGACTGCAGCCAGGCGATCTGGAAAGCGATGTGGCAGCGCTGCCCAACTGGACGCCGGGCAGGGGGAGCGAGCCGGCGTTTGTGCTGGACCGGGCCGCGCCGGCGCGCAGGACGCCGAACCTGAAGATGAGCCCGGAGGTGCTGGCGGCGGCGAAGCCGTCCATGCATCTGGCCGACTTCGTGAGCGCAGCGCTGACGGCGTTCTGGGGGCGGCCCATCCACATGCGCGCGTGGGTGGTGCTGCCGCCGGGGTATGCGGATCATCCGCACGAGCACTATCCAGCCGTGTACTGGACGCACGGGTTTGGGGCGACGCTGCCGTACGACCGTTCTTTCGGGGCGGCAATGTACGAGCGGATGGCGGAGAAGAAGATGCCGCCGATGATCTGGGTGATGCTGGACGAGTCGCTGCCGACCGGGACGCATGAGTTCGACAACTCAGTGAACAACGGGCCGTGGGGCACGGCGCTGGTGGAGGAATTCATTCCGTGGATCGAAACGCAGTACCGGATGGACGCGAAAGCCAGCGGGCGGTTTCTGAATGGCCACTCGTCGGGCGGATGGGCGACGCTGCAACTGCAGATCGATTACCCGAGGGTGTTCGGGGGGACGTGGTCGACGTCGCCGGATCCGAGCGACTTCCACAACTTCACGGGCCCGGATCTGTATGCGCCGCATGCGAATGTGTACTACGAGCGGAATGGGTCGCTGTATCCGCTGGTGCGGGACCATGGGCATGTGATTGCGACGTTTAAGGAGTTCGCGCAGCAGGAGGCGGTACTGGGCAGCTACGGCGGGCAGATGGCGTCGTTCGAGTGGGTGTTCTCGCCGCGCGGTCCGGACGGGCGGCCGGTGGAGATGTTCGACCGCAAGACGGGCGATGTCAATCCGGCGGTGGTGGCGTACTGGCGGGAGCACTACGATCTGGCGCACATTGCAAAGACGACGTGGCCGGAGCAGGGACGGTATTTGAAGGGGAAGATCCACCTGATCGTGGGGACGGCGGACACGTTCTATCTGAACGAGTCGGCGCGGCTGCTGCAGCAGGTGCTGCAGGGCCTGGGCGCGGATGCACACTTCACCTTCCGGCCGGACCGAACGCATTTTGATCTGTACGCGGAGCATGGCGACCGGATGGCGCTGATGGACGAGATCACCGCGCAGATGTACGCGGTGGCGCGGCCGAAAGCGCACTGGCAGGCACCGGCGAGCGAGGACGTGCTGGCTCGGCAGTAGAAGAGGCGACGCTATAATCAGCGGAGCAGCCCCAGGGAGATCTGTGACTCACCTGCGATGCGCAGTCCGCAGCGCTCTCCGCCGGGCCTGCGACTGAGAGACGCATTGATTCAGCAGCCATCGGTTCGTCGGTCCCGCGATGCCGGACCGCTTCTCCGACTCACATTTCTGCTGTTGTGTACCGCTGTCATGGCGGGATGCCGCCATGCGCCGAGAACGATCGGACAGGGCGCGGACGCGTTTACGGGCGTCGTGCACCACACCCGGAATCCGCAGGTAGCGGAATACACAGTACGGCCGCACTCGGCTGCGCAGGTGACCATCGAGTTTGGGCCGACGACGGCGTACGGGCTGAAGACCTGGACGGTTTCCGCCGGGCAGAA
This sequence comes from Acidobacteriaceae bacterium, assembly GCA_035503835.1. Taxonomy (GTDB): domain Bacteria; phylum Acidobacteriota; class Terriglobia; order Terriglobales; family Acidobacteriaceae; genus Palsa-343. The sequence continues at coordinate 77,834 of DATJSY010000037.1, forward strand.
TCACCCGGCGACGATTTTTGTCGCGGGGATGCGAGCGCAGACGCGCTACCAGATGCGGGCCCTGGTTCGGTTTGCGGACGGGACGGAGGTGGACGATGTGGACCACACGTTTCGGACCGGGCACTACAAGCGGTCGATGATCCCGCCGATTACGGTGCAGACCTTTGGAATGCCGCAGGCGGGGGTGGAGCTGCTGAATCCGTCGATCCGGTCGTGGTACGAAGCGCTGGTGACGGACCTGCAGGGGAATGTACTGTGGGCTTATAACTACTCGGACCGGCAGTCGAGCTTCGAAATCCAGGTACATCGCTATGTGCACGCCGCGTATCTGACGCTGGTGAACTGGTGGCGTTGGGTGAAGCACCTGTTCGGAGCGAAGGTGCCGGGGCATCCGAAGCTGTGGGACAAGGAGCTGTGGAAGCCGGTGCCTCCGGAGCGCCGCTTCGCGACGATCATCAACCCGATCAAGCTGATGCCGAACGGGAATTTTCTGATGGTGATCGGTCTGGCGTCGCACGCGCTGCTGGACAGCCCGGATGGAGCGCCGCCGCCGCGTACGACCATCGCGCTGCGCGAAGTGAACCTGGCCGGCAGGACGATCCGCAACCTGAACATGAAGAAACTGAACCAGGAACTGAAGGCGATCGGCTACCAGGGGCCGACCCTCGAGATGGTGCATCACGATGTGGCCATCCTGCCCAACGGTCACATGATCGTGATCGCCAATGGGACCCGCGATTACACGAACCTGCCTGGCTATCCGGGGACGACGCGGGTGATCGGCGACGTGCTGGTCGATCTCGATCCGAACTTTCGTCCGGTGTGGACGTGGAACGAGTTCGATCATCTGGATGTGAATCACCACCCGATCGATTTTCCGGACTGGACGCACACGAATGCGGTGGTCTACACGAAGGATGACGGAAACCTGATCGTCTCCATGCGGGCGCAGCACGAGGTCATCAAGATCGACTACGACAACGGGAAGGGCTCAGGCAAAATCCTGTGGCGGCTGGGGCCGTACGGCGATTTGCGGCTGATCGGCGGCACCGCCCCGACCGACTGGAACTACGGGCAGCACGATCCCGTGATCATCGGCAGCCGCGACGCGGGCGTGTTCGATCTGGGCATGATGGACAACGGCTACGGGCGGATCATGCCGGACGGTAAGGTTTGCGGGACGAAAGGCGCGCCGGCCTGCTATTCGACGGCGCTGGTATTCCGCATCGACGAGAAGGCGAAGACGGCGACGATTATTTTCCGAGACAAATTTCCGCCGAAGCTCTATTCGCTCTGGGGTGGCAGCGTGCAGCCGCTGGCGAACGGGGACATGGAGATCGACCTGTGCAATGTGGGACACGACTCCGATGTCTACGAGGTGACGCAGACGGCTAATCCGCGGACGGTGTGGCACGTGCACGTGAGCGAGACGAACCTCTACCGCACGGAACGGCTGGGAAGCCTGTATCCGGGGGTGCAGTGGCGATAGCTGCTATGCCATCACCGACTGCGCAGGGAGGAACGCCGGCTCGTATTCGGGCGGGACGACGACCAGCTCGCCCATGCGCCACGTATGGGGATACGGCGTGGTGCTGACGATTTCCCAGTTGGGCGCGGCGAACTCGACCAGGACAGTCTTGTCCACGTCGTTCAGGACGATATTGCCGTCGGGCAGGCGAGTGCAGTCCTGAATCCAGCCCCCGTCGTAGGGGATTCTGCCGCTGATCTTCAGGTCGTCGTCGAGCAGCAGCAGTTCCTTGGCAAGGCTGTTGCAGAAGACCCAGCCGCCAGGAATCTTCTCGAGGCTGTGCGGACGGGCCAGGCCGTCGAGGATGAGCTCGCCTTTCTGATGGTGCGGAGGCAGGCTGCGGTCGATCTGGAGAAGCTGGCCCTGGTGGAAGAGCAGGCAGAGCACGAAGCGCTCCTCGGCATCGCGCATGGTGGCGCAATTGAGGTGCGTGGCCTGATAGCGGGTGTGGTAGTAGCGATTGCGATGCTCGCCGCCGCGGCCGCTGGGGCGAGGTTCACCGGAGGGCGTTTCAGTGTAGCCGTACTCGGCGGCCCACCACTCCCAGAGAATGTTGCCCTGTAAATCGACTTCGGCAATGAGGTCGGTGCCGGAGCAGGCCGCCATCAGACCGCGCTTCGTGCGCTCCAGGCTGTGCAGGTCGTTGAAGTAAGGATGGGAGATGCGCTTGAGCAGCCTGCCAGGTTCCGGCCTGATCCCGATGCAGAAGATGTTGCCGGCTTCGAAGTCGTTCATGTAGATGAGGCCGTCGGCGAAACAATAACCGGCAGGATTGCCAAGGACCATGCCCCAGTCCGACTGCCAGATGCGCTCGCGGCGTTCCCAGTCGTAGATGACGAAGACGCCGGGGTAGTCGGCGCGGTCGTCCATGGTGGGACCGAGATGCTCATTGGGAAGGAAGCGATAGTCTTCCTTCAGCCAGGTGAGGGGCGTGGGTGCGTGGGCATCGCCGGTAGTGCGGCTGTTGTTGACTTTCTGGCCGGGAACCGGAGGTAAACCGCCTTCCAGCTTCCAGCGCGCCCGAAGGCGCTCATTTTGGGTGGTATAGACAGAAGCCGCAAGCAACATCGTTATCTGGGAAGTCCTTTGTCGAGAATCCCGACGACCAGAGAGCCGTTTTGGGGGAAGCAAATTTCAGACGTGCCCCCACAGGAAAAGTTGCAGCCGCCGGGGAGGGAGCCAGGCCGTCTGGAAGATGCTTCCCTCCATGATACCGGCTTGAGCAACGCTTGTCTGCCGGGAGTCTTTTCCAATACAAGATGAGTCGTTCATGACCGTGCCGGTCACAAGGGGGGATGAAAATGGAGGCCGCCCGGAGTAGCGTAGATTTGGGCTACCTCTGGGCCGAAGGCCGTTTCAGGCAGTGGTGCCGATAAGCCCGCAGATGAGTCTGGCCTGGAAGCCTGGAGGAACAAGGAATTGTCGCCGCTGCCTGGGCAGTGAGCACGCAAAGGAGACTCTCACGAGAGAAGGCTTCCTCCAGAGGCGGTCCAGGAGGTAGAGCCATGCAAGTAGTTTATGCACGTTGTGCTGGGCTGGATGTACACCAGAAGACGGTGAGCGCCTGCGTGCAGGTTTGTGAGCCGGACGGCAAGAAGCGCAAACAGGTTAAGGCTTTCGGTAGCTTCACCGGCGATCTGTTGGGACTGGCCGACTGGTTGCGGGAGCAAGGTGTCACCCATGTGGCGATGGAAGCTACCGGGGTGTATTGGCGTCCGGTGTGGGCCGTATTGGAAGGGCAGTTCGAGCAGCTTCTGGTCAACCCGCAGCATATCAAGGCCGTGCCTGGACGCAAGACCGACGCCAAGGACTGCGAGTGGATCGCCGATCTGCTGCAGCACGGGCTGCTCAAGGGAAGCTTTGTACCGCCAACCCCCATCCAGGATCTGCGCGATCTGACCCGCTATCGCGTGGAATTGCGCCAGAGCCAGAGCCGGGTGGCCAATCGCATCCAGAAACTTCTGGAGCAGGCCAATCTCAAGCTCAGCTCCGTCGCGTCCAATGCGCTCGGCGTATCGGGACGTCAGATGCTGGAGGCAATCGTCACTGGCGAAGACAAGCCGGAGCAACTGGCGCAGTTGGCGCGGGGAAAGCTAAAGAACAAGATCCCGCAGCTGGTGCAAGCGCTGGAAGGACGGGTACGAGATCACCATCGCTTTCTCCTGGCCGAGTTTCTGGAGGAGTGGGACTGGTTCCAGCGGAGAATCGAGCGCCTGGAGGCCGAGATCGACAAGCAGATCGGCCCTTTTGAGCAGGCCCTGGCTTTGTGGCAAACCATGCCTGGCATCGATCATGTGACGGCCTGTAGCTTGGTGGCGGAGATCGGGGTCAACATGAATCAGTTCCCCACGGCGCAGCATTTGGCCTCGTGGGCAGCAATCTGCCCTGGCAATCACGAAAGCGCAGGCAAGCGGAAATCGGGGAAAACCCGCGATGGCAACAAGTGGCTGCGGCGTACGCTTTGTCAGGCGGCCTGGGCCGTCAGCAGAAAGAAGGACTGCTACCTCTCATCGCAGTTCAAGCGCATCGCTGCCCGGCGAGGCCCCAAGCGGGCCTTGATGGCGGTTGCTCATACCATGCTCGTGATTGGCTATCACATGTTGAAGACCGGCCGAGGCTATCGTGAACTCGGAGGTAACTACCTGGAACAGATCAACAAGGACCAACTCCAGCGCTATTTCACGAAGCGCCTGCAAAAACTCGGATTCAAGGTCACGGTAGAACCTTCACTCGAAGCAGCCTGAGGGCATTTTCAAAGGAGCCTGAAGGCGGCGATGGATTCCAACACAGGATGAGCCTGAGGGGGCGGGGGTGCCGCTGGGAACGTTTCGCCGCCATGGGCCCCAGCCGCTACAATCGATTGCTGGAATCACCATGACCGTTCAACCGGAATCCACGCTCATCATGAATTTGCAGTCGGCCGCACGCGCGGCCGGTCTGTCTGTGCTCTCCATCGATGCGGGCACGGACTTTAACGGGCATCCCACGACCCGGTTCCAGCTGGCGGCGTCGCCGGAAGCTGCTGCGGAGCGCACGCTGCTGCTGGAGCTCAGCGAGGCGTTCGACTTCCACAAATCGGAGCTGCTGCCGGAAATGACCAGCTACCTGCGGGAGGCGGCACAGCGGCTGAAGAATCCGCGGCCGGACGCCTACGTGACCCTGGCGGGGCTGCCTGTACGCTTCAGCCGGTTTGGGTGGCCATTCCACCGGTCGACCTCGGGATCGGACACGTACATCGTGCATGGGACGGTGCACCTGGAGGACGGGACGGACTCGCCCATGCACGCTCTGGTATCGGCCAGCATGACGGTGACGTTCGCGGAGATTGTGCCGGCGCCGGAGCAGCCGTACGCGGAGACATTCATTTACAACGCAGTGCGCAAGACGCTGGACCGGGGGCAACTGGAGCTCCTGAAGAGCGGGAACCGGCAGCCGGTTCCAGTGACGACGCGCTACTACAGTCGGTGGCAGAAGAAGTTCTTCTTCACGGACACGGACAACAGGAGCCGCATGGAATTTCTGGCGCTGAAGGCGTTCTGGCTGTCCGGGGTGCTGGGCTCAGGACGACCGGTGTGGATCGCGGATCCGCGCGATGCGCAGTATCTGAACACGACCGCCGAGGAACTGGCGCGGATGGCGGCGGAGCTGTCGCGGCAGGGGGCGCTTGCGATTGACAGCGAGTACGCATCGGCGACGCCCACGCTGATGGCGCGCGCGGACGAGTATCACGCGAAACGCGATGCGGCGCTCGCCGTCACGCGGCCGAGCTTCAACGAAGAGATGCGGGCCGGACATACGAATATGTAAGGCAGCTTTGCCCTCCCGTGACTGGCATCAGTGACGGGCCTGCTGATTCGGATCAGGATGATGGCAGCGGTCCGGCCTTCCGGCTTCTGCGCTCCGGATCGCCCGGGATGCGAAGGAGGGCCGATCGATGCCCCCCGGCATCCGAAACCAGCGCCGCCGGAAAACGCTGCAGATCCGGGAAAGAAACCGCGTGGCCGCTGCCGGGCCTGGCGTTCATGGTGGCGTGGATCGCGGTTTTCTTCATTTGCGCCGGCACGGCGCACTGGGTGCGGGGCTGGATCTGCGCAGTAACCTGCTCCGGGACCATGCTTGCGCTGGGCGGGATTGTGCACCGGCGCAATTCTGAGCTGTTTGCGGCGCGGGCATCCTGGCGGCACAATGATACCCGCCGATTCGACAAGTTTATCCTCCAGGCTTTCCTTCCGCTCCCGCTGCTTCTGCCGGCGCTTGCCGGGCTGGATACGGTGCGTTTTCACTGGTCGGCGATGCCCTTCCGGACGGTTTTCCGGGCTCTGGCTGTGTTTCTGTCCGGCATGAGGCTGGTGGGGTGGGCCCTGTGCGTGAACCCATGGGCCGAGTCGACGGTGCGCATCCAGCGGGACCGCAAACAGCAGGTTGTGCGCAGGGGTCCTTACCGCTGGGTGCGCCATCCGATGTGTTTGGGGGGCCTGACACTGTATCCGGCTGCCGCCGTGGTGCTGGGATCGATGGCGGCGCTGGCCATTGGGGGGCTGATCGAGGTGCTGGTAGTGCTGAGGACAGCGCTGGTGGACCGCACGCTGCAGGGCGAGCTCGCCGGCTATCGGGATTACGCAGCCGTCACGCGCTGGCGATTGCTGCCGGGCGTCTGGTGAGGCGCGGTTTCGTCACAGCCAGGCGCAGAGGAGATGACCGGCGCGGCCGTGCGGGCGGAGTTGTTCAGCGTCGGCGCCAAACCAGCGAGCGCGGATAGCGGCGTAGTCCAGATCCTCGATGGAGCAGAAGCCGAGGGCGCGCAGTTCCGATTCCAGCCGCGGCGGTTCGAAGGAGAGCCGGAACGGCTCGCCTGCGCGAGCGGTGCGCGCAGCCATCTCCATAAAAACGGCCCGCTCTCTATCGCCCATGCTTTCCGGGGGAATGGGATAGTCGAAGACGACGCCGGAGCCGCGGGGCAGGCCGGCGATGTAGCGCAAGGTAGCGAAGGCCGCTTCGCGGGTGAGGTAGGGGACGACGCCGAGCCAGGAGAAGAAAGCCGGCTGATCGCGGTGGAAACCGGCTTCATCGAGGCCGTCGGCAAGCGAGTGGCGCTCAAAATCGACGGGGGCAAAGCGCAGCGAGTCGGGGATGGGAATGGCGGCGTGCCGGAGGCGCGCGCGCTTCCACGCCTGGGTGTCAGGAAAGTCCACTTCGAAGACCGCGAGTCCGGCGAAGGGATTGCGGCAGGCAAAGGTGTCGAGACCGGCGCCGAGAACGACATACTGCCGCATCCCGGCGGCGAAGGCGCGGGCGAGTTCCTCTTCGGCAAAGCGGCTGCGGGCGGCGACGAAAGCACGCAGGCCCACGGCCCAGGCATTGGTAATTTCCGGGCGGGAGGTGTCGCGGACCTCGGCTGCCGCTTCATCGCTGAGGATGCGAAGGGCCAGCGGATCCTCAAAGACCAGCGGCCGGTCATAAAGCTGGTGGGCAGCGCGGCGCATGGCCACCCGCTCCGCGGTCGCGCTGCGGCGGCCTTCGATCATGCGGAGCGGGTCTGGGGATTACGGCTCGGCATAATAACCGGGTCGCGTGCGGACGATGAGGCCGGGTTTGTCGAGCTTCACTTTCACTGAGTGCCAGGTGTCCGGCTTTTCGGAGGTTTGGGGAGCGAAGGAGATGGTGTACCAGGCGGCGCCGTCCTGGGAACAGGTGTTTAGCTCGCCTGCCACGTCATTGCTGCTGTTCAGCACCAGGCCGCCGCTCTGGGTGGCCAGCACCTGCAGAGCCAGATTGCCGGGCAGTGCCTGATCCCACCGGCGTACGGGCTTGCTGAAGGACTGCCAGAGAAAAGTGCGGAAAGTGCCGGCGTCCCAGGTTCCCAGAGGATCCACGTCGTAGAGGGTAACCCTGGCCTCCGTCATCTCGCGGGACAGGGTGACGACCTCGGCGAAGATCTGGTGCAGCTCGCTGTCGGTATAGGTCATGGCAGGGTTGTCGAAGATCGGCCAGCCAGGGCCGATCCAGATCAGAAGTTTCCGGCCGCGCATTCTCCCCATGGTGCGCGCCACCAGGCTCAGGGAGTTAATGGCCGCCTCTTCGCGCTCCTCAGCGCCCCAGAAGCCCGCGGAACGCCCAATGTCGCGCAACTGGCCCTGCTGAGTGTTCAGCTCCGCCAGCAGGGTCGCCGGATCGTCGGAGGTCGTTCCCAGTTCGCTGATGCCGCTGTCGGTGAGCACGAGCAGGGACATGCCATACGCCAGGGGGCCATGGGATTTGCGGAGAAAATCAATAATCTGGCCGCGGGCGACGCTGTCGCCGACGAATCCCATATTCACCGTGTCGACCACCACGACGGCCGTCTCCGGACTGCGCGGGCCGGGCGAATGCGCCGCAAAGGCCTGAATGGGCGAGGGTGATTTGTCGTCGAGCAGGGTGAAGTCGCTTTGCTGCAGGCCGGGGATGCGATGGCCGGCCTTGTCGGTGACCTCGATGGTGAAGGTAAGCGCGGCGGGCGGGGTCGCAGCGCGACTGGGCGGCGGCGCGGGTGAGGCCGGCGGCTTCTGCGCCCACAGACTGGTTGCCGCGAACACCAGAACCATACCGAGCTTACGAGCAGCGTTCATCGGGATACCCCCGCAGCGGAGGACGCGTCAGCAGGCGCCGCGGTCTCATTCACAGCGGAAAATATGCACTCCGGCTGCAATTGTACGCGCCGGCGGTCGCCTCGCCGCTGCGGCTGCGCATAATATCCGGGCCGGGTGCGGACGGTGAGTCCGGGCCGGTCCAGCTTCACCTCCACCGGGTGCCAGGTGTCCGGCTTTACTGAGGTCCCCGGCGCGAAGGTAATGGTGTACCAGGCGGAGCCATCCTGAACGCAGGTGTTGACTTCCTCCGCCACATCATTGCTGCTGTTCAGCACGAGGCCGCCGCTTTGCACCGCGAGCACCTGCAGCGCCAGATTGACGGGCAGTGCCTTACACCAGCTCCGCAGGGGTTTGGTGTAGCTCTCCCGGAGGATGGTGCGGATGTTGCCGGCGTCCCGGATACCCATAGGATCCAGGGCGTAGAGAGTGACCCGGGCCTGCGTCATCTCGTTCGACAAGGTCACGGCCTCGGCGAAAATCCTGTGTAACTCGCTATTGGTATCGCAGGTATTGACGGTGTCGAAGATCGGCCACCCGGGGCCGACCCAGACCAGCAGCTTTCTGCCGGGCATTTTCGCCATGGCGCGCGCAAGCATGCCCAGTGATCCGACGGACATCTGCAAGCGCTCGTTCGCGCCCCAGGCCATCGACCGCCTCACATCCTGTAACTGGCTATCCTGAGCGTCCAGCGCTGCCAGCAGAGTCCTGAGATTGTCGGAAACTTTTCCCAGCTCCTGGATCCCGGAGTCGGTGATCAACACCAGCGACATGAGGTAAACCGGCGGCCATCGCGCTTCGGCAAAAAATCCATGATCTGGGTGTCAGCGATGGCGTCGGCGCCGAATCCCAGGTTCACCATGTCGACTGCGACGATGGCCGTCTCCGGGCTGCGCGGCCCGGGTGTATGCGCGGCAAAGGCCTCAATCGGCGAGGGCGAATCGTCGTCGAGCAGGGTGAAATCACTTTGCGGGAGGCCGGGGACGGGATGGCCGGCCTTGTCGGTGACCTCGACGGTGAAGGTGAGCGCGGCAGGCGGGGCGGCGGCGCGGTTGGGGGTTAACGCGGGTGAGGCCGGCGGCTTCTGCGCCCACAGACTGGTTGCCGCGAACACCAGAACCATACAGAGCTTACGAGCCGGGTTCACTGGGAATGCGTTCGGAAGATGGAGACGGGCCGGACTGCGGCACAGACTCAATTTACTGCAAAAATGCCACGCGATGGCCTGGGCCGCCCGCCGGCATTCCGCCTCACCGCCTTTAACGCTATGCCCTGCTGGCTGCCTTCCAAGCGCAGGCTGCGCTCATGGGCTGGAATTCCTCGCCCACCCACGCCGTAAACGCGTCGCTGGACTGGCTGCGGCCCAGGAATTCCCGCACGATCTCCTGGCCCGGCATCGCGCCGCCGGGCTCCAGCACCGCCCTGCGATAGCGCATCGCCACCGGTGAATCCAGGAGCGCCTCGCGCGGGAACTGGCTGAAGAAATCCAGCGCGATGACCTTGTCGTAGAGATAGGTATAGTAGTTGGACGAGTAGCCGGTCAGGTGCGTAAAGCTGGCGTACATGCGGTTGCCATCGATCCACGCATACGGCAGGAAGCGCCCGTAGAGGCTGCGCAGCAGCTCGTCCGGATTCAGCGTCGCCGGATCGACCACGTGCGTCTTCAGCGAGTAAGTCGTGTAGAAGAGCTGCGTCCTCACCCAGTCCGCGCGGCCGAAGGCTCCCGCGCGATTCATCTTCAGCACCAGCTCGGCCGGAATCGGCTCGTCCGTCTCGTAGTGGTGCGCAAAACCCGCCAGCAGCCGCGGATCGCGGAAGAACTCCTCCAGCATCTGCGAGGGAACCTCGATAAAGTCGCCTTCTGTCGAGATGCCGCTGATCCCCGCCCACTCCTGCCGGCCGCCCAGCAGCGCATGCATCAGGTGTCCGAATTCGTGGAAGAACGTCACCACGTCGGAGTACTGCATCAGCCCGGGATTCCCCTCTTTCGGCTCCGGGAAGTTGCAGATCAGGGCCGCTTCCGGCAATTGCCGCCCTCGAATCCCCGGCACCAGCGGGTGTGCGGAGAACCATTTGTCCTTGCCTTCGCGCGGATGCATGTCCAGGTAGAAGCGCCCGGCCAGCTCCGTCCCGTCCCACACCTCCCAGGCGTTTACAGAAGCATGCCACACGTCCGGCTTCTCGATGCGCCGGAATTTCACCTGGAACAGCTTCTCCGCCGTCTCCAGCACCCCGGCTTCCACGCGCGCGTAGGGGAAATACGGCCGCACGGACTGCGAATCGAAGGCGAACGCCGACCGCCGGTACTGCTCCAGCCAGTAACCGCGGCTGGCGACGTCGATCTGCTGCAGCTCCGGCTCGATCGTCCGCGCGAACTGGAGCAGCATCGCGTATTCCTTCTCCGCGCCGGCCCGGCTCGCCTCGTCCAGATCGTCGAGGAACGTCTGCATGTTGGCCGCCGACTCCATCATCTGGTCCGCCGTCGCCAGATCCGCCCAGTGCGCAAAGCCCAGAATCGCCGCTATCTCCTGCCGCACCTTCAGCAGGTCCAGCAGCACCTGCCGGTTCGCCGGATAGGCCCGCGTCTGATACGCCAGAAACATCCGTCGCCGCAAATCGCCGGAACGCGCAAAGGTCATCACCGGCAAATAATCCGGAAAATCTGTCGTCAGCACGATCTTCCCGTCTCCGCCCGGCCGATGCGCAGCCAGAAAATCCGGCGGCAGCCCGTCCAGTTCCGATGGGTCCTCTGCCGCCACGCGCTGGCCGCCCTCCTGCACGTTGCGCGCGAAAGTCAGGCTCAGCAGCGTGGCCTGGTCCTGCAGTTCCCTGATGCGCGCCCGCGTTGCGTCGTCCCTGTCCACGCCCGCCAGACGGTACTGCAGCAGCGTGCGGTCCAGATAATGCCGCGCCGCGCCCTCGGCGCCGCTCGCATCCACCCGCGTTAGCGCCTGATAGACATCCCGGTTCAGCGAAAGCTCCACGCCCGCCTGGGCGATCTTCTGCAGCAGCTCCTCCGCCGCATCGCGCACTGATTTTTCCTCGCACACGCTGTGCAGCAGGCCGGTTTCCGCGCCCGCAACAGCCAGTTCCGCGATGGCGTCGTCATAAGCGCGCAGGGTGTTGTGGAGCGTGCGTGGCGCCGCCGCCGTCAGACGATTCAGCGCCTCGCGGTGCCGCGCCAGCCGCTCCTCCACCCAGGCCTCCAGGTTATGCGGGTCGACGGAGCCGGTCCCGGCGGGGTTCCACGATGGTGACAGGAGAGCGGAAATCCGCCCCGGAGCAGCTTCGGATGCGGGGGAACTCATGAACGATGCCTCTCTTCGCAGGGTATCGCAGTTGGGACATCAGCGAACGGACGGCTCAGGCCGGAATGCGCAGCGGGCGGTTCTTAGTTCCCGATGACCTCATGATGGATATCCACCGCGCCGCGCGCGCTGTCGTATTCGGTCTTCGCGGGCGCAGGTCCTTTCCGCCGGTACAGCCGGAGCAGCAGCAGCAGATAATCGAACGCAACTCTGGGGCTGGCTTTACTCGTCCCGGCATAGCGCCGGCCGAACGTAAACGGGACCTCCACCACGTTGTGAAGATCGGCGCGGGCCAGGATTTCCAGCAGAATCTTGAAGCCGGCTTTCTGGAGCTTCACCCGCTCAATACAGGCGCGGCGCACCATGAAAAAGCCTGACATCGGATCGAGTGCGCGCAGTCCGGTACGCTGGACCCGCAGCGTCATCCAGATCGCAACGCGCGAGATCAGATGCCGCCATGCCTTCCATCCGCCCAGGCTGCCGCCGCTTGCGTAGCGGCTGCATACCGCAAGGTCGGCCCCCGCCTGCATTTCCGCCCACAGCTGCGGCAGCAGTTCCGGCGGGTGCTGCAGGTCGGCATCCATGACGGCCAGATACTTCGCCTCGGTTTCGGCCCAGCCGCGCAGCACCGCTCCTGCCAACCCGCGCTCGCCGTGCCGAACAATCAGCCGTACCCGAGGGTCTCCTGCGGAAATGCCGGCAACGATCTCTTCGATTCCGTCTCCGCTCTCGTCATCGACTACAATGACTTCATACGCGACGGCGCAGCTGTCCAGGGCGATTCGTACGCGGCGGAGCAACGGTTCGATATTGCGGGCTTCGCGCAGCGTGGGAATGACGAGTGCAAGTCTGGCAGGGCGGCGGGAAATACCTGTGGAAGAATCCTTTTTATTCCCCCGAGCCGGTAGCCTCGTTTCGTGTGAATCCATACGTTGATGTCCCGAATGGCGCCTGAAAACTTGCGAATCTCCCGCCCAAACAAAAATCTCTTCCTGCTTGCCCTGATTTCCCTCGTGGCTTTGTTGGTCGAAGGATACCATCCCGGCGTGGAAGATGACGCGGTTTATCTTTCTGCGATTCGGTACCGCCTGAATCCCCGGCTCTATCCGCATGATTTCCGTTGGTTCACCCTGCAGATGCAGGCCAGTATCTTCGACCGTCTGACGGCGGCCTGGGTCCGCATCACGCACTTGCCCGTTCCGTATTCGGAGCTCCTGGGCCAGTGCCTGGCCGCGTTTTTTTTTCTGTGGGGCTGCTGGGCTCTGGCGCGGCGATGCTTCCGGAGCGAAGCAGGGCAATGGGCGGCCACAGCTCTGGTCGGAGCGCTCTTCACCCTCCCCGTAGCCGGCACAGCCCTTTACATTTTCGATCAGTATCTCCATCCCCGGGCGATTGCCGCCGCGCTCATCCTCGGGGCCATTCTGGCCGTCCTCGATCGCCGCATCGCGCGAGCCGGCCTCCTGCTGGCTGCCGCGGTGGTTATTCACCCGATCATGGGCGTGTTCGGCGTCTCTTACTGCGCCATCTTATGGATTGCCGCCTGGCTCGAGAAACGCACAACTGCCCACCCCGTGCGGGAGGAGGTCGCCGTGGCGTTCAGCCTCCTTCCCATGTGGATCTTCGAGGGGACCTCCTCCGCATGGCGCCAGGCGCTGAATACCCGCAATTACTACTTTGTTCGCCGCTGGACCTGGTATGAATGGCTGGGCGTCCTTGGTCCCATCGTCATCCTGTGGTTGATGGCCCGCTATGCCCGCCGTACGAATCGCCCCGTCATGGCGCGGCTCGCCCGCTGCACGGCTGTTTTCGCGTTCTTTCAGATGGTCATAGGTTGTTTCGTGCTTCTCACGCCCGCGCTGATACGCCTGACGCCCATGCAGCCCATGCGCTACCTGCATCTGGTGTATATCCTGATGGCCATTCTCGCCGGTGGCCTGCTCGGCGAGAATCTGCTCCGCAACCGTGCCTGGCGCTGGCTTGCCCTCTTTGTGCCCCTGTGCCTGGGGATGTTCCTCGGCCAGCGCGCTCTGTTTCCGGGAACGGCGCACGTCGAGCTACCCTGGGTCGCCTCGCGCAATCCCTGGCTTGAGGCCTTTGCCTGGGTGCGCAAAAACACGCCTGCGGACGCCTACTTCGCGCTCAATCCCCATTACATGCAGTTGCCGGACGAGGATTATCACAGCTTCCGCGCGCTCGCAGAGCGCAGCGAGCTCGCCGACGCGGTCAAGGATGCAGCCGTGGCCACCCAGGTTCCCGAACTGGCACCTCTTTGGGAACAGCAGACTCAGGCCGTGGCCGGCTGGCAGCATTTTCAAAAGGCCGACTTCCTGCGCCTCCAGCACGAATTCGGCGTGACCTGGATTCTTATTCGCGGCCCTGGGGTCGCCGGGCTCGAATGTCCTTACCGGAACCGGGCCGTTGCGGTTTGCCGCCTCTGAATCGGCCATCAGACATCCGTTCGAGCGCGTTCAGGAACAACCAATAAGATGATTCAGGGGGGATGCTGGCGCAGCCCGGTCCCGCTGAGGTGTTTCGTTGGCGCAGTTGATTCGCCAGGCGGATGTCCCGATCCATCAGCCGCATCGCCCGGACAGCCGGCCATTCCTGTTTTCCCGAGTCTGGCAGGTGGCGCTGCTCATTCCCGTCATTCTCCTCGATCACGGCTATCATCCTTACGCCGATGACGCCGGCCTCTACGTCGCGGGCCTGCGCAGGATTCTCCATCCCACCCTCTATCCGCGCAACAGCGCCTTCGTCACCGCGCAGACGCACGGGTCTGTCCTTCCCTGGCTGATGGCCGGCGTCGTGTGGGCCACGCATCTGCCCCTGGCCTGGATTCTCTTCGCCGCCTACCTGCTGTCGGTGGTGGTCTTCCTGGCCGGATGCCAGGCCGTGGCTTCAAGGCTCTTCGCTTCGGAAATCGCCCAGGTGTCCGCGGTCTGCGCTGCCGCTGTCTGCTTCACGATCCCCGCGGCCGGAACGGCGCTCTTCCTGATGGATCCTTACGTGACGGCGCGTTCCTTCTCCACACCCATCGCGCTCTTTGCCGTTGCGGCCTGTCTCGACCGTGCCTGGACCCGCACCGTCCTGCTGCTGCTGATGGCTCTTCTCATGCATCCACTGATGGGCTCCTTTGTGGTCGCCTTCGTTCTGCTCCAGTCGCTGATCGCTGTGGGCCGCGTCCGTTCTGCGCTCATGCTGTGCGCCGCCGGATGCGCCGGTTTCGGCGCGGCCTTCCTCGCAGCGCATTTCCTGCCCAGCCCTCCCGCCTATCGGCAGATCCTGTCCCTGCGCCGCTTTCTCTTTCTCGCTCGCTGGCACTGGTATGAGCAACTCGGCCTCGCCTTGCCCCTGCTTCTTCTGGCCATCGCCGTCTGGCGACTGGGCTCATCCACCCGCAGGGGATCGGTCTGCCTGGCCTGCATTCTGCTCGGCGTCAGCAGTGTTCTGGTGTCCGCGTTCTTCGTCCCCGTTTCGGGCCCGTACCTCCTGGTCCCGCTTCAGGTGCTGCGCAGTTTTCAGCTCATCTACCTGCTCGGCGTGCTTCAGCTCGGTGGATGGCTCAACACCCTGCGTCCCCGCTCCTGGTTCGTGCCGGCCGCCCTTCTGGGTCTCGTCTTCCTGCTGATGTTCGGGGTGCAGCGCGTCACCTGGGGCGCTTCGGGGCTGCTGGAGCTTCCCGGCACCCAGCCGGTCAATCCCTGGGAGCGGGCGTTTCTCTGGATTCGCGCGAACACTCCCGGCAATGCGGTCTTTGCCTTCAGTCCGCAGATGGTCCTGCTGCGCGGCGAGGACGAGCAGGGTTTCCGCGCCATCAGCGAGCGCGATCAGCTGGCCGATTATAAGGACGCCGGTGTTGCGGTGCTCCTTCCGCGCCTCGCCGTTCGCGCGCTGCGCGATATTCGGGCCGAGCAGCACATCGGCACCATGACCGACGCGCAGCGCCTCGCCCTGCTGCGCCCGCTGGGTGCCAGCTGGATCCTGCTCAGCCCCTCGGCTCTCACGCATCTGCCCTGTCCCTGGCACAACCGCGCGGTCCAGGTCTGCCGTCTCGTTCACTGACGGCGGACAGCCGGATCTCAGTTGCCGTGCGCAGGATCAGTGCTCACTGGTCGGCGGCAATCTCCACGTCGAAAGGCGTCTCCGCCTCCGGCTCCAGCACCGCGCCCTTCATCCACACAATGCGACCCTGCCATTCCAGCACCGGCCAGGTTTTGCGCGCCTCCGCGTCAGTCCCGTCGCCCAACCGGCTGAAGACGTCTTTCAGGGACCGCGCCGCGCGCGAATAGCGCAGCCGCACGCGATCCCCTGGTCGCGGCGTGCGCAGAATCGCCGCCGGAACTGGCTCTGCTTCCCGCGTCCCCCGCCGCAGCCTCGCCCTCAGCGTGAGGCCCAGCGCCGAAACTTCCCCAGGAATCGGCAGTTCATACGTCAACGCACTCTCCGCGTCAGCGCCGCGTGGCGCCTCGCGTACCAGGCGCAGCTCGCGCGCGCTGCGCGCCGCCCGCACTTCCCCGGTAAGCTGCTGCCGCCGGCTGCCATCAGCCTCGCACATCGCCATCAGCCGTTCAGTCTGCCCGAAATTCAGCGCGCAGCCCAGCTGCAACGCCGCTGCCCGCAGCACGCGCCGCCGCAATGCCGGGGCCAGGGCGCGCACCCGCGACAGCTCCAGACCCACGCTGCCTTCGCCCGGCTGCGTGGAAACAGCGCGCCCTCCGCCGCGCACCGGACGTCCCGGCAGCGCCAGTTGCGGCAGCAGCCGCGACAGCTCCGTATCCCACCAGCTCTCCTCGTCGCGCGCAATCGTCGCCAGCCGTGCCAACTGCTCCGCGATCCGCGGATTGAACTCCGCCAGTTGCGGCAGCAGCTCATGCCGAATGCGGCTCCGGGTGAACGCGGGATCCTGGTTCGAGGCATCTTCCCGCCACGGCTGTCCGGTCACCCGCAGCCACGCCAGGATCTCCGCCCGACTCGTCTTCAGAAACGGCCGCAGAACCGCTCCGCCCGGGCAGGCGACCACCGGATGAATCCCGCCCAGCCCCTCCGTCCAAGCGCCCCGGATCAGCCGATGCAGCACCGTCTCTGCCTGATCGTCCAGCGTATGCGCGGTCGCCACTGCGTCGGCTCGTCCCTGCGCCAGCAGTTCGCGAAACCATGCATAGCGCAGGTGCCGCGCTGCCTCCTCAAGCGTCTTCTTCTCCGTCTTTGCCGTCGTCGGGGCATTGACGCGCCGCCGATTGAGCGGCAGTCCCAGGCGATCGGCCAGCTCCGTCACAAACTGCTCGTCCGCGTCGGCTTCCGCGCCGCGAATGCCGTGGTGCAGGTGCGCCACTGAGAGCGCCAGCCCCATTTCCGGCGCAGCCTGGCCCAGCGCGCGCAGCAAGCCCACCGAATCCGCGCCGCCCGACACCGCGACCACCACGCGCATCCCGGCGCGCAGCAGGCTCCGCTCCAGATAAGGCGCCGCTGTCACGCCTTCATGCTACGTCCTCGGGCGAAACCAGCGATACGGTACCCTTTCGAAATCGGCTCGGTGCGGCTTTCCTCAACAGAAAGCCGCGTCAGGGCCCCGGGGCTCGGAGGTATATCGTCGCTGGTTCGCTCTATACTGCTCATCATGCTGAAGACCAGACCGGCTGCCGCCTCCGATGCGGCCCTCATCACGCGCCATCGCCGCCGTATGTTTGTGGACGCGGGACGCGCCGACAATCAGGTGCTCGACGTTATGGCCGACGCCCATGAGCCCTGGGTCGCCAGGGAAATCGCCGCGGAGCGCTATCTGGGCTGGATTACCGAAGACGACGGGAAGCCTGTCGCCGGCGCAGGCCTCTTCCTGCTGGACTGGCCGCCGCATCCGCTCGATCCGCGATCCACGCAGCGCGGGTATCTCCTCAACGTTTACGTCGAGCCTGAATATCGCCGCCGCCGCCTGGCCAGCAACCTGATCGATCTGGCTCTGGCCGAGGCTCGCCACCGCCGCATTCGCGTCGTCGCGCTCCACTCCACCGAAGAGGGCCGCCGCCTCTACGAAGCCAACGGATTTCGTGGTACGAACGAAATGTTCTACGTTGAGCCCGTCGAGGCGTAGCAGCTTAGCGGTTTCCCCGGAGCAGTGCATCCACCTCGCAGCGCTGCGGCATCGACGGCGCTGTTCCCGGACGCGTCACGGAAATCCCCGCCACCGCGCAGCCGAAGCATGCGGCGCCCACGATCCCACGTCCTTCCGCCAGCGCCACGGCAAATCCGCCGTTGAACGCGTCGCCCGCGCCCGTCGTGTCCACCACATCGCCCACGCGGCAAGCCGGCACATGCTCGCTGAGTGCAGCGTTCTTCACCAGCGCGCCCTGAGCCCCCAGCGTGATGACCGCGTTGCGCGCGCCGCGTGCCAGCAGCGCATCGGCCGCGCGTTCCGCATCGGCCAGCGAAGTCACGCGCACCCCGGTAATGATCTCCGCCTCCGTCTCGTTCGGTGTCACGTAGTCGCAGTGCGGAAAGATCGACGCCGGCAGCGCGCGCCCCGGTGCCGGATTCAGGATCGTCAGCACGCCCAGCGAGTGCGCCAGTTCCAGCCCGAACTCGACCGCCGGCACCGCCAGCTCCAGTTGCGTCACAAACACCGCCGAACCCGCGATCAGCTCTCGCGCCTGCGCCACTTCTTCCGGGGTCAGCTCGAAACACGCGCCCGGAACCACCACGATGGAATTCTCTCCGCGTTTGGCGTCGATCACGATGGAGGCCGCTCCCGTGGGCGTATCTGTCTCCAGCAGATGCGTGGTTTCGATGCCTTCGTCCCGGTAGGTCTTGCGCGCCAGGTCGCCGAAGAGGTCGCGCCCGAGCTTGCTGATAAAGCTTACCCGCGCTCCGGCGCGCGCCGCGGCCACGGCCTGGTTCGATCCCTTGCCGCCCGGCCCCATGCGGAACCCGCTGCCCATGTAGGTTTCGCCCCACGCCGGCAGCTTGTCGGTGAGGAACGCCAGATCCGTCACGTAACTCCCCATCACGGTCACCAGTGGCTTGCCCATTGTTCCTCGGTTCTCTGGATATGTATCAGTCGCAATTTCATATTGATTGATTCAGTCAGCGGCGGGCGGATTTCAGCTTATATACGCCCGCGCAATCAGCACCAGCGCCAGCACATACGCCGCGAACATGGCCGCCAGATATCCCCTGGCGCGCGCGTTGGCGCCGCGAAACTCCTTCCAGGCGAAAACGCCCCACAGGCACGCTACCATCGGCGACGCCTGCCCGATCGCGTAGGAGATCGCCACCCCCACCAGCGACGCCGCCACAAAGTTAAACACCGTGCCCAACCCCCAGATCCCTCCGCCCAGCAATCCGAGCCCGTGATACGAGGCCGGAGCGCGGAGGTACTCGCCCATCGCCACCGGCGTGCCCACAATCGGACGCCGCATCAGCAGGGGATTGAAGAAGAAGCAGCAGATTACGGCGCCCAGCGTCAGAAACACTGCCGTGGTGTACGGCGTCAGCGTGGCCCCGCGGGTCATCGCTCGCGTCACAAACGGCGCGAAGATCCCCATCAGCAGCCCCGAGATGACGCACACCACTGCGCCCCGCCGCGAAACCGCGCCCGTTCCGGTGCGCAGCGCCCCGTAGGCCTTGCCCACCAGCACCAGCGCCACCACCGCCATCGCGATCCCCGCCCCCAGCAGCATGGCGCTCCCGCGCGGCTCGAGCGCGTAGCTCAGTACCACGCCTTCCACCAGCGCAATCCCGATCGAAACCGGAAACGCGATGGCCAGGCCCACCATCTCGATGCCGGCGACCAGCAGCGTGTTGGCAATGTTGAAGATGAACCCGCCCAGCGCCGCATAGAACAGGTTAATGTCGTCCGCCGAGTGCAGATTGGCGAGAAACGCCGTTGGCCCTCCGCCTTTGCTGCCCATGGTGAAAGCCAGCAGCACCGCAGCCAGGAAAATCCCGAAAGCGTAATCCCAGTAGTACAGCTCGAAGCGGTAATTCTTCGTTCCCTTGAACGTGTTGGCGAAGGAGCCCCAGCAGACGGTGCTCGTTATCGTCATCAGCAGCGCAGCGTGAAATGTTGTGGGCGCAAACATGCCTTCCGGCTCCGCCTCGCGGTCGCCTCGATCCCCGGAGTTGGTTGCGAGACCACGCCATTATGCCCTGGCCGACGCGCGCTTGTATGCCGCGGCGTGACCGCCGGGGTGATTGATTGGCGGATCAGCGGAATTCAGAATGGAAGAATGGTGGCCAGGGACGGGATCGAACCGCCGACGCCGGCCTTTTCAGGGCCGCCCACCGATAACGCGAAGTGGTTCGCGATCAGAGCAAGCGGTTGAAAGCGGGAATGTTATGGAATCCCGCGTTTGGATTGACCTGGGATGATCTGGGCTGAATTCGTTCGTACGATGTTCGCGCATTGTTCGCGGCCAGGTCTGATGTCGACCAGACTGTCAGCACCATTGGGGACACTCCGGGCTGTTGTCGGCCGTACGAATGTTCGCGTTTCGTGCATGACCCGCTTCGAAAGAGCTTTCTGTTTGTCGCGGCCATTCGACGCGAATTGAGAGGTCAGTAAGCCGAAACCTGTTTGTCGCTGCCACTTTTTGAGCACTGCTCAGTCGAGCTCAATGAGCACGCGGCGAAGTTAGCATGATGCGAGACGCACTTCTGCTTCCCGACGCATATGATCTGTTAGCCCAAGAGTGATTTCCAAGTTGGCGTCCGGAATCACGCATCCGATCGTGCCACGCCCAGCGGTCGGCACTCCTCTGCAGCGGTCTACCAATCCCGCCAGTCTCCGGACTCCTGCAGCGCATGAGCCGCGCGGTAAATTGTCGCTTCTTCCCACTGCCGCCCCACCAGCATCATTCCCACCGGTAACTTGTCGATCATCCCGCAGGGTACAGACATGGCGGGATGATGGCTCACGTCAAAGGGACTGGTGTTGCCCAGGTTCATGTAGGCCGCGCCGATCTGCGCACCAACCGGGGCATCACGAGTCGGCAACGGCTGGGCCTTCATCGGCGTCGTCGGCAACAAGAGCAAGTCAACGCGAGTCAGTGCCTGATCATAGTCCGCTCGTAGCTGGCGAATCGCGTTCGTGGCCTTCGCGTAGACCTGATACCCGCGCTCGCGCCGCAGGAACTCACAAAGCAGAAGTGAGTTCTGCAGCGTGACCGGAAGATCGTTCGGGCGTTGGCGCCAACCGCTCTGGATCTCCATGTAGCTGGGCACCATAACGTCGTCGCGGCCCGTACCGAACCCGTCTGTGGTGAGCACCGAATGGGCAATCGACTGGACTGTTCCAAACATGAGCGCACCACCAAGTGCATGAAGCGGCACCGAAACCTCCTCAATCACGGCGCCAAGCGCCTGGAGTCTGTGCGCGGCGGAGCGAACGCTGGCATCGACGTCCGCCTCCGACTCTTCACGACCGAAGCCTTCCGATAAGACTCCGATCCGCAGCCCACTGACTCCCTGGCCGAGCGCCCGCGTGTAAGCGTCGACTCGCGGGCTGAGCTGCCGGGGGTCGAGACCGTCGGGACCCGCCAGCACCTCGAGAAAGAGCGCATTGTCTTCGACATTCGAGGTCATCGGTCCCGCATGGTCAAGGACCGGATCGAATCCCAGGATTCCAGTGTAGGGGACCAAACCGGTTGTCGGCTTCATGCCACAGATCCCGCACCAGGAGGATGGAATCCGGATGGACCCAGCCTGGTCACAACCTATCGCCATGTCTACTTCACCTGCGGCGACCAGCGCACCGCTTCCCGACGACGAGCCGCCGGAGGAGTATCCACGGCGATGCGGATTCTGAACAGGACCCGATTGACTTGTATGACTGCCCCCGGAAGAGCAGTAGGCTTCGCAGACAGATTTGCCAACAATTTCGCCGCCCGCCTCGAGGATGCGCGTCACGATGGTCGCGTCGAACGGCGGAACGTACCCCTTGAGAATCGACGCGCCGTTCATGAGCGGAACGCCGGCCACAAACACATTGTCCTTGATCGCGATCGTCCGCCCATGCAGCTTTCCGGACGGCGCTCTGTCGATATGGGTTTTGACCCACCACGCCCCCAGTGAATTGTCGTCACCGTTGACCACGGAACTGCTTCGTCGGGGGTATCGCACTTCCGGAAAGCTTTCAGGCAAATCGTCGATGGCCGAATATCCCCTCAGTATGAGCCGCAGCCAGAAGAGGTGGCCTTCCGAATCCACCTCCGACAGGTTGAGCCCACACTGATCGGCGATGGACCGAACATCGGCCAGCGTTGGTTCTTTCAAGGGTGCCTCCGGAACCCTATCATAGGCACATTCGCTGTTCATCCCTCCTCACAAAAATCGAGCCTTCCACAACGGCATCGGTGGTGGCGGTCGGTACGGTCCGGACGGCTCGCGCAACACGCCTCCGCACGGTTCTATGAAATGGCCGTGTCCTGGATGCCCGCCCTGAAGGGCGAATGCGACAGTCCGACGCGCCGCAGCAGGTCCTGAAAGCGTGGATCGGATTTCAGCCCTTCCAGGCCAGGCCGGATGGCCAGGGTGACCAGGAGGCTGGCGCGCTGCCGATACGCCTCTTCGAGCCAGTGCATGGCCTCATCGTTATCGCCGAGCACAGCGCAGGTCCAGCCGAAGAAGAACGCGGCGGGACCGGTGACGCGCGCGTTCCTGAAAGGCGCAAGGGCGCGGCGTGCCTCGTCCGGCCTGCCGGTCAGGGCAAAGATGATTCCGCGGCCGACCTCAGTGGGGACCGCGAAGCTGCGCGCTTTCTCCAGCTCTTCGAAGGCTTTTTCCGGAAGCTGCTTCCAGGCGTAACAGACGCTCAGGACAAAGTGCCCCAGGGCGAACTCGGGCTCCAGTTCGAGGGCGCGCTGGAATCCCGCAACCGCCTCGTCGAGATGTCCGGCATAGTAAAGGGTCAGCGCGCGGTAATAAACCGAGAAGACGCTGACAGGGTTGAGTTCCAGCGCCCGCTCGATGAAGCGCAGGGCGTCGTCGAACCTGCCCCGGTACGCGGACAGGTGGCATGAAGCCCACAGTCCAGCTTCGGAGTTTGGGTCGAGATCGAGAGCGCGGCGAGCCTCCTGACCGGCTGGTTCCCACTGCCATTCGAAGACAGAAGCAAACGCCAGGGCCGCGTGGGCGTCGGCCAAATCCGGATCGATCGCAAGAGCCTTCATGGCGGACGCCTTCGCGTTGTACGCGGCCTCGCCTGTGGGCAGCAACGCGAACACCTGCAACATGATGTACTGCATCGCGATCCACGCCTGTGCGGCGGCGAACTCCGGATCGAGGGCGGTCGCCTGGCGGTAGTACTCCAGGGATTGCAGCAGTCCCTGGCCACCGCGGGCGCCCGCGTGGCGGGCCCTGAGGTAGAGCTCGTACGCCTCGGGGCTCTCAGTATGGCGCCTGGCGAGCTTCTTCTCTTCCGAGGGGCTCAGCTTCACCTTCAGCTTCTCGAAGATGACTCTGGCAATTTCTTCCTGCACCTCAAAGATGTCGTCGGGCTGGCGCTTGTAGCGCTCGCCCCAGAGCTGCCATCCATTGCGAACGTCGGTCAGCTCCGCGCTGATGATCAGCGTGCCTCCGCGGTGCATCAGGCGGCCGGTGAGCACGGCGCGCACCTTCAGCTCGCGTCCGACCTTCTGCGGATCCCCGGTCTGCCCCTTGTAGCGGAACGCGGCGCCGCGTGCCAGCACGCGCAGACGGCCGAGCTGGGAAAGGCTGTTGATCAGGCTCTCGGCGATACCGTCGCTGAGGTATTCGGAGTCGGGATCGCCGCTGGAGTTCTCGAAAGGGAGCACGGCGATGGCATCCATCTCCTCGCCGGGCACGTCATCGCTCGCCGCCGCCACCGCTGCGCTGCCTGAATCCAGATCGCGCCTGAGCCGCTTGAGGTCCGCCAGCATATCGCCGGCTGTCTGGTAGCGGAGCTGGCGGTCCTTCTCCAGAGCTTTCGCGATGATCTCGCCAAGCTTTTGGGGAAGCGCCGCATTCAGCTGACCGGGCGGGGGCGGAGTTTCGTGCAGGATGGCGTCGAAGATGGCGGCGGAGGTCGGTCCGGAAAAGGCCTGTTTCCCGGTTGCGACTTCGTAGAGCACCAGCCCGAAGCTGAACAGGTCGGTGCGCGCGTCGAGTTCCTGGCCCAAAGCCTGCTCGGGCGACATGTAAGCGACGGTGCCCATCGCCGTTCCGGGGCTGGTCAGGGCCTCTTCGGGGGTTGCGGCCATCGTGGGCGCCGCGAAGGGGCTTCCGTTCGCCGGCGCGAACTTCGCCAGGCCGAAGTCGAGGATCTTGGCGTGGCCCTGCTCGGTGACAAGGATATTTGCCGGCTTGACGTCGCGATGCGTGATGCCCCTCTGGTGCGCGCTTGCGAGCGCGTCGGCGATCTGGACGGCCAGATCGAGCAGGACGGGAATCGTGATCGGCGGCGCCGCTTTTCCCGTGCGGTCAGCGGAGGCTGACAGGTGTTCCCTCAGCGTCTGGCCCTGCAGCAGCTCCATCGCGATGAAAGGCAGCCCTTCGTGCTCGCCGAGGCCGTAGATGGTGCAGATGTTCGGATGGTTGAGCGAAGCCAACACTTTGGCTTCGCGCTCGAAGCGGCCGATGCGCTCGGCGTCGGCGGCGAAGGCGGCGGGCAGGACTTTGAGAGCGATTTCGCGGCCAAGCCGGGTATCGCGGGCGCGGTAGACCTCGCCCATGCCGCCCGCGCCCAGCGGAGACTGGATTTCGTATAGCCCGAGTTTCGTTCCGGCAGAAAGGCTCATCGCGCGCTTACTTCTTCAGATCCGCCGGCCAGCTGGTGACCAGGGTGAGGGGCTCGGTGCTGGCCTGGACCACCAACTGGTTGATAAGGAACTTTTTGCCGTCGGCAGAGGCGGTATAGGGACCGTAGGGTCCGCTGACCATGGGAGCCTTGAAGAGCAGGTGCGGCGTTCCAAGCCGGACGCCTCCACCATCCTCAGCCACTTCCACCGCCATGAACTGCTGGTCGTTGGCGTAATAGAGTTCCCTGCCGTCGCGGCGCCATTGAGGCGTATAGCCGCCGGCAACGGAAACCTGCCATTTGCCCGGGCCGGAGGGGAAGGGCTGAAGATAAACCTGCATCTGGCCGCTTTCGTTGTTGGAGTAAGCCAGCCATTTTCCATTCGGCGAGACGGCTGGAGATGCATCGATAAACTGCGTTTGCACCAGCGGGAAGGGCTTCTTATCGCCGAACATGGGGAGGGCAAAGATGTCCCAGCCGGTCTTCGATTTCGGGTCGAGGCGCATGAAAACGAGGTAACGGCCATCGGGCGACACGGAAGCCGGCAGGACGATGGCGCTGGTGTCCAGCAGCGTCTCCGCTGGTCCCGTTCCATCCGCATTCTTTCGAACCAGGGCGGTGGGAGAACCAACGGTCCCGGAGGCATACACGATCGATTTGCCATCGGGCCACCACACCGGATCCAGGCTGTCGGCCGGACCAAATGTGAGCCGAGTCCTGGTGTTGCGCGTGAGGTCCACCACCCAGATGTCGCCCATGCCGCCGCTGTCGATCGTGAGCGCCAGCTTTGTGCCGTCCGGCGAAAGGGCGGGAACGAAAAAATTTCCGTTCTCCGGAAATACCGAGCTGCCTTGCCTGCCTGAGCGGTCGTACCAGACGAGCTGCGAGCCTCCGGCGACGGAGCCGCCCTGATACAGGAGCTCGCCGGTTTGCGACGCGGTCATGACGGGAGCCCAGACGTCGGTATTGACCGCGACGTGGTCGGCGAGCGGCTGGGCATCGCCCTCAAGGGCCAGCTTGCCCGGATCGAAGCGCTGCGCCATCAGAGTGTTGTCGCGGACAAAGAGGAGATATCCGGCGGCATAGGTTGCGCCTGAATCGTTCTGGAGGAGCAGCGTGCGCTGGTTCGAACCCAGCGCCGCCAGATAGATGCCTGTCTCGCTGGCATCGCCGGAATGAGCAAAATAGAAGTAGTGCTTTCCGTCGGGAAGGAACTGCGGCCAGCGCTGCGAGTTCTCCCTCGCCTGCAGGGTGGTGAGCGGGAATGCGGTGCCGCCGCCTGCGTCCACCCGCATGAGGGCCGAATCGGAAGCAGGGGCGAAAATGATCGTCCCCTCCATGCTCCAGGCGCCGCCACGCCCGCTGGGCGCAGGGCAGAGAGCCTGAGGCGGCCCGCCGCTGGCATCGATCCTGTTCAGTTCCTGATTGGCGAAGAACGCCAGATAGCGGCTGTCGGCCGACCAGAACGGGTACGACGCACCCTGGGTTCCAGCCAGCGGTTGCGCTACGGACGAATTGAGCGGCTGCACCCACAACATCTGCTGGCCGTCCGCAGTACTGGCAACGAAGGCAAGACGCTTTCCATCCGGCGAGAGGACGGGCAAGCCACCGCTGTTGCCGTTGATCGCAAGGCTGGATTTGTCGGGGGGCAGGATGAACGAGTGGACGGAGGTGGTTGGAGTGCGTCGGGAAGCGAGCCAGAGCCAGCCGACGAGTGCGGCCGCGATGGCGAACACGGCGGCCACGGCCCAGGGGAGCCAGCGCAGGCGCGCGGGAGCGGCGGACGGAGCCGAGACCGTGATTTCCGGCGCCGTGGCGACGGCCTCCAGCTGGAGCCTGAGGTCATGCGCGGACTGGACGCGCTCGTCGGGATCTTTTTCGAGGCAGATTTGGGTGAGCCGAGCCAGCCCAGGCGGCGTGGACGGCTGCAACTGGCTAACGGATGGCGGATCGACGGCGAGGATCTGGCCGACAATGCTGGCCTGGGTTTTGCCTTCGAAGGCGCGCTTGCCGGTGGCCATTTCGAAGAGCATGACACCAAAGGCAAAGATGTCGGAGCGCGCATCGGCCTCCATGCCCTGAATCTGTTCCGGCGACATGTACTGCACGGTGCCGATGACCGAGCCCGCCGAGGAGAGCGGCGATGCCGGCGAGGGTGCTGGGCTGGTTTGAGTCAGCGCCGCGAAGACTGAGGCAGACCTGCCCGAGCCCGTGCCTGCAGCCATGGCCGTCGGCGATGGTTTGGCCAGTCCGAAATCGAGCAGCTTGGCGCCGGATTTCGTGAGCATGACATTGCCGGGCTTGAGATCGCGGTGGATGACACCGGCGCGGTGCGCTTTTTCGAGAGCGTCGGCCAGTTCTATGGCGATGCGCAGCAGCTCCGGCGCGGGCAGCGGGCCCTTCTTCAGTCGATCGCCGAGCGATTCGCCTTCCAGGAACTCCATGACGAGGAAGTCGGTGCCGTCCTCGCTGCCGACGTCGTGCAGGACGCAGATGTTGGGGTGCTGAAGCTGGGAGATGATGCGGGCCTCGCGCTCGAAGCGCGCCTTCAGGTCCGGCGACGCGACCAGGGAGGAGCTGAGAATCTTGATGGCGACGGTGCGCTCCAGGCGCGTGTCGCGCGCGCGATACACCTCGCCCATGCCGCCGGCCCCGAGCGGCGCAACAATCTCGTACGGCCCGAGCCGGCTTGCCACGGATAATGCCATTGCGCTCTCTGGGAGAATGGAGGAAGTCTATCGCAATCTGCAGCTGGCTGGCAGGGAATACCAGGGTCGGTGATGATCTCCCCGGATTTCTTCTCGACTGCGGCCCCGGACAGTGATCGGGACAATGGACCTGGAGTCAGCGACTTCGCGGCCAAGCCTGGTGTCGCGCGCGCGGCAGACCTCGCCCATGCCGCCGGCGCCGAGGGTCGCGACAATCTCATACGGCCCGAGCCGGCTTGCTGCAGCGAGCGCCATTTCAGCCTCTGGGGAGAGTGGAGGAAGTGTATCGCAATCCGCAAAGGGCGCGGGACCAGAATCGAGTCGTGTTGCCGGGGTTCAGCCGACCAAAGCCAGGAACGAGCGTTACCCCAAAGAAGTGATCACTTCAGGCGACCCTATTCGTTCCTGCGGGATTGACCTTGCCGCGCCCCGGAACGGCGTTAACGAACAGATCGGAATCTGCGCGTTGAGCTTCCTGTCGCCGCACGTTCACCCTTCAGTACAGGATTGAGGGCAGCCAGGCCCCCTGCGGCTCCATGTATAAGCCGATGGTCATCAGGGTATTCAGGTGCTGGGCTCGCAACCCATGATTCAGGCACCAGCTGAAGACTTCATGGTTGCGCACCGGCACCATGAATCCTGCCCCTTCGAAAGATGGAGCGTGCGCCAAAATCGCGATCAGGTCGCGGTTGTTCTCGGCCACGGTATGGCCGAAGTAATGCAGCCCGGTCGAGTAGCCAACCAGCCTGCCGTCATATTCGGCGACGATTACGCCATCGTGCGCGATCGCGTCCGCCAACTCGCCTGAGCGCTCGTGCCCATGCACCCGAAAGCACAGCGCATCGCATGCGGCGGCATCTGACGGCGTTGCCTTACGGAAAGAATATCCCGGCATCGTCTTTTGTATCGACGGACCCTGCAGCCGAACGACCGTTTCGCGCTCAATGAACCCGAGCTTTGTGTACAGCGACAACGAACGCATGTGATACCCGGCCTGCAGTAACCGACAGCCGGGGAACCCCTGCTCGTTTGAACGCGCGACCACGGCTTCCATTAACTTCCGGCCCACACCCGCATTCTGGAGCTTCGGATCAACCGTGATGGGACCTACGCCGCTGATGGGACCACGCTCGTCGAGGCAGTTGCTGCCGACGATACGCCCATTGTGCTCTGCAACAACGCAGTAGAACTTCGGGTGCGAAAACAGCATCGTCATCAGGCCGATCACCACTTGCGGATCGGGCGGCATTTCGCGCGGTGCATGGTATTGGTCGGCAATCGTATTGAAGGCGTCCAGGCAGATCGGACCGCAGGTACCAGCGTCCTCGGGTCTGGCTCGACGAATCTCAGCGGCAGTGGCTGCGGCAACGGTGGACATAGATAGGTTCCCTCCGAAATTTCCCATCGCGGGACCCGTTCGATGTGTGCCAGGCGGGTTGGATGCCCATGCTACCATGGCGAACCAGTGATTGACTCCTGCTGGTTGCGCCTGAACTTCAGGGCGGTGCGAGGAGCACAACTGGAAAGGCGCGGATGCCGCGCGTATGGAATGTCCTGGGAGGAGGCGCTCCTTTCAATTTCAACCGCACTGGACGAGACGCACGGCTGTGGCTCAGATACAGTGGCCGTTCCTGCGGGACCCCGGTTACCGTGTCCTGACTCCGGAAAATTACCGGTGCGGTGCTGATTCGGTTGCTGGCAGGGGCGGCGACATCAGGAATGTTCTGAGTCTCTCCTGTGAGCCGGGAGTGAGGGCGCTATCGAAGAACCTGATTAGCCAGCGGCCATGTTCTTTCTGGAGGACGGCCGATTCCAGCCACTTCAGGGGCACGTGCTTTCCCGCCGGATCGGCGAGCGAGCCGATGTTGGTGTAAGTGATCCAGGCCATATTGCAGACTGTGTGGACCGTCGGATTCACAACCGTCCACACGAAAACGTAGCCTTTGTCCTGAAAGTTCTTCTTCACGTAATCTAGGACAGCTACGCCCGGGTAGTCCACGCCGCCGTCAAAGGCATGAAAATCCGGGGCAAGAACGCTGCGAAACATCCTGTAATCATCTTTCGAGGCTCCCGTGTAGAGCGCACGCAAGGTTTGAACCACAGCCTGATGCTCCGACGGCCGGTCAGGACAGGTTTGTGCAGACGCAGAGGCCGAGCCTGATAAGAAACAAATCCTCGATTAAGCCGCCAGCGGGGTAATCTGAACGTCGAATCCGAGGTTCTGTAAACGGTTGACGAGTCGCAGAACGTGCTTGCCTTTGGCTCGGTTGTGGAAGTGGTCCGCGCCGAGGTCCTGGTAGAGT
>DATJSY010000038.1:0-2687 GCA_035503835.1 Acidobacteriaceae bacterium
CGGCGAGCAGTTCGGCATGCCCATCATCAATCAGCCCGAGAGCGCCATCCTCGGCGTGGGCGGCCTTTTCAAGGAGCCGGCAGTCGTGACCGCCGAAGACGGCACGGACTCCATCGCCATCCGCAACTTCCTCCACCTCACGCTCGGCTTCGATCACCGCATCATCGACGGCGCCGACGCCGGCCGCTTCATGGCTGAAGTGAAGAAGTACCTCGAGAACTGGAGCGAGGAAATCGGCTGAGGACTCGCCGTCCACGCGAACGCGCTTCGCGCAAAAGCAAAGGGCCGGAGGAGTTCTCCTTCGGCCTCTCGCTTTTGGTGACGATTTCGTCTAATGCCCGACGATGTTCCCGCCGAAGTGGTAGGCCACCCCCACGCTGAAGCGGTTGGTCCACGTGCCCTGCGCCAGCAGGCCGTCAAAAAGCTTCCAGTAGACCAGATCGTTCTGCGCGCGCACGGCAAAGTGCGGCGAGGCATTCCAGTCCAGGCCGCCGCCGAATCCATAGAAACCTTCGTAGTCCACCTTCGTGCCCGACGGTACGAGCTGCGCGATGATCGCCGTCGAGACCGGGTCGGTGGGGTGCGGCGTCACCCGCTGGCGGATGGTTCCGATGGAGGGGTGCGCAAAGAGCGTCACCAGCCGGTAGTGGCGCAGCATGAGCTGCGGTCCCAGGGCAAAGGTTTCTGAGAACGCATGCGTGGGCACAACCAGCTCGTAGTTGGCCGGGATCGCGCCTTCCTGCTTCAGCGCCCCGATCTCCAGCGCCAGCTCCTGCTGCAGCGCCGGGGTCAGCACCCGCGGCGTGAGCGAGTTGGTGCCGCTGCCTTCGGAGAAATCGAATCCGACGGCGAGCCAGGGCCGCCAGTTGTAGCCTTCCTGGGTGTGAAATCCGTCCTGGTTCAGGTTGAGCCACGGCGTCTCAAAGTCGGCAAAGCCGCCATAGACGTCGTAGCGCTGGATATTCGTTTGCTGGGCGAGGGCGGGGATGGAAAAAGAGACGATCAGGCACGCCAGCACAGCGCGAACGGTGCGTCGGGAAGTGGTCGACATGGTGAGGCTCCGTGGGAAGTTTGGCCTCGAGCATGTCCAGCCGGCGAAAACAGAGCAGTGCAGGGGGATGGCCCGGGCCCTGGGAACCAGGTAGAAGACCGGAAGCGCGAGTCAGTTGTCAAGAATGTTTTCCGCCGGCGCGACGGCGGCGTAATGAGTCAGAGCCGCGCCTGCGCCTTCAGCACGCGCGCCACGGCCTCCTGGGGCGTGGCGGCTCTTCCTGCGCCGGGACGTTTATGCTATCACTTTCGATTATGTGCTATCATCACCCAAAAGGCTGGCTATGGCTACGATCATCGTTCGCAATCTCCCGGAAGAAACGCACCGGGCCCTGAAGACCCGGGCTGCCGCCCACCGCCGCAGCGCCGAAGCCGAGGTCCGGGAGATCCTGGAACAGGCGGTGCGCCCGGCGCGCAGGGCGAGGATCGGCTCGGAGCTGGCCGCATTCGGTCACAGGGCCGGCGGTCTGGAGCTGAAAATCCGGCGCGATCGCACGCCCGCTGCCGAGGCCGAGTTCGAGTGATACTGCTCGACACCTGCGTCGTTTCCGAACCGCTGAAGCCCGCCCCGAACGCGGGCGTTGTAGCGTGGCTCGACAATCAGTTGGCCGAATCTCTGTATCTTTCCACCGTCAGTCTGGCGGAACTGCTGGCCGGCGTAGCTGCACTGCCTGCTGGGCGGCGCCGATCGGCTCTTGCCGGCGGCCTGTCGTCGCTGCTGGAAAAGCTCTTTGCCGGGCGCATCCTGTCCTTCGATGAGGCTGCCGCGGCTCAGTTTCCCCGCATCGTGACCGTGGCACGAAAGCGCGGAATTACGATTTCTTTTGCGGACGCGCAAATTGCGGCCATTGCTGCTGCGCGCGGCTTCACCGTGGGCACACGCGACGTCGACCCATTTGTTGCCGCCGGCGTTCGGGTGATCGATCCCTGGCAGGGGTGAGGATTTGGATCGGATATTCCGGCCGGGATTGAGCCTGAGCAGCAGGCCGCACAACGCGTTCGAACTCTTCCAGCACTGAACCTCGTCCCGGCCTCAGAGCCGCGCCTGTGCCTCCAGCACGCGCGCAACGGCCTCCTCGGGCGTAGCCCCCACCGCCGAAAGGTGCCCCATCTTCCGCGCCTTCCGCGGCTGGTGCTTCTCGTAGAGGTGCACGCGCACACCGGGGACCCCCAGCGCGCGATCGAAATGCGGGGGGTGGTCGAGCCACAGATCGCCGAGCAGGTTGGCGATAGCCGCGGGCTGCACCACCGACACATCGCCCAGCGGCAAATCGCAGACCGCGCGCACGCACTGCTCAAACTGGCTGGTGACGCAGGCGCGCTCGCTGGCGTGATAGCTGTTGTGGGGCCGCGGCGCCAGCTCGTTCACCAGCAGCTCGCCCCCTTTGGTCAGGAACATCTCGACGGCCAGCAGGCCTTCCAGCGTGAACGAGTCGGCGATGGCGCAGGCCAGCTTCTGCGCGCGCGCCTCGATCTCCGGGGAGACCAGCGACGGAATCACGCTCCACACCAGAATCTGTTTCTCGTGGTGATTCGTCGCGGAAGGAAAGCTCTTCGTCTCGCCGCGCGGCGAGCGCGCCACCATCACGGAAATTTCGCGGTCCAGTTCCAGCGCCTGCTCCACCACGCACGGCTGC
>DATJSY010000039.1:0-47968 GCA_035503835.1 Acidobacteriaceae bacterium
AGCCTCGTCCACCTGCCTGAACTGCGCTCCATCCAGTTTCGGCCGACGACCTGCCCGCCCCGCCCCACGAATCCAATCCGGATTATCCTGCCGCCATGCCTCGAACCATCGGCTCACGCTCTGGCGGCTGATGTGGAGTTCCCGGGCGATCTCGGCCTGCGACCGCTTGCCGACGGAAAACAACCGCGCGGCGCGGCGGCGGCGTTCCTGCATGGCTGCAAAGTCCCGGCGCGGCGCACTGGATCGTGTCATGCCTTATAGCTTCCTGCTATATGACTCCGGTTGTCACTATATTATGCGAGATTCAGTAAGGTAACTTCGGCAAGATAGCTCATCCGTTATCCGGCTTCCGCCAGTCCATAGCGTCGCTGCCAGGCTTCCTTCAGTCTGCTGGCGACGCGAGCACGTTCGTCCGGCGTGGATTCCTCGGCGGCGTGGGCAACGAAGCGCGCAGATTCCTCCTTCGCCAATTCGAGGAATTTGCGGTCGCGGACGAGGCTCGCAACGCGGAAGCCAGGCAGCCCGGCCTGGCGGGTTCCGAAGAATTCTCCGGGGCCGCGCAGGTCGAGGTCGAGCTCGGCCAGCTCAAATCCGTCCTGGGTACGGACCATCGCGGCGAGTCGCTCCTCGGCGTGCGGCGTGAGCCGGCTGCCGGTGAGCAGGATGCAGTACGATTTGGCGGCTCCGCGGCCGACGCGCCCGCGCAGCTGATGGAGCTGAGCGAGGCCGAAGCGCTCGGCGTGCTCGATGACCATGACGGTGGCGTTGGACACGTCGACGCCGACTTCGATGACCGTGGTGGCAATGAGGACATCGATCTCGCCCCGCTGGAAGCGGCGCATGACGACTTCCTTCTCGTCGGCCGACAGTCGGCCGTGGAGCAGCCCGACCCGCAGCCCGGCCAGCTCGGTCGTGCGCAGGCGCTCGTACATGTCGGTTGCGGATTTGAGCAGGAGTTTCGGAAACGATTTCTCGAACAGCGCTTCGGATTTCCGCTGCTTCGGCGATTTCTTCGCGGGCTTCGGTGCCTGGGCTTCCTCGGGAACGTCTTCGGGCAGGGCGAAGTCGAGTTCAGGCTGATCGTCCTTCGGGCCTTCGATCACGGGATAGACGACGTAAGCCTGGTGACCCTTCGCAACCTGCTGCCGGACGAAGCTCCAGACCTCGTCGGAGCGCTCGTCGCTCGCCTGGCGCGTGACGATCGGCGTGCGGCCTGGCGGCAGCTCGTCGAGGACGCTGAGTTCGAGATCGCCGTACAGCGACAGCGCGAGCGTGCGCGGGATAGGCGTCGCCGTCATGACCAGCACATCGGGCTCGCGGCCGTCTTTCTTCATCAGGCGGAAGCGCTGGAGGACGCCGAAGCGATGCTGCTCGTCGACGACAA
The DNA here is from genome assembly GCA_035503835.1 of Acidobacteriaceae bacterium. GTDB lineage: Bacteria > Acidobacteriota > Terriglobia > Terriglobales > Acidobacteriaceae > Palsa-343. The sequence goes on from DATJSY010000039.1 coordinate 1,385, forward strand.
CCAGGCCGAGGCTGGCGAACTCGACCTTCTCCTCGATCAGCGCGTGGGTACCGATGACAAGATCCGTCTCACCCTGGAAGATGCGGCGGCGGGCCTGGCGCTTCAGGTCGTCGTCGAGCGACCCGGTGAGCAGCGTGATGCGGTACTTCTTCGCAGATTTCTCGAGGATGCGGCGCGCGGAGAGATAGTGCTGCGTGGCGAGGATTTCGGTAGGCGCCATGAGCGCGGCCTGGTAGCCGTTCTCAATGGCGATCAGCATAGCCTGCAGCGCGACGATGGTCTTGCCGGAGCCGACGTCGCCCTGGAGCAGGCGGCGCATAGGCGCGGGGCGGCGCATGTCGCCGGCGATTTCGCCGAGGGCGCGCTTTTGCGCGGCGGTGGGGTGGAAGGGCAGAACGGAGCGGAGCGCGGCGCGGACTCTGTCGCTGGTTTCGAACGACACGCCGGCTTTCTCCTGGAATTTGCGGCGCTTGATTTCGAGGCCGAGCTCCAGATAGAAGAGCTCCTCAAAGATAAGGCGGCGATGCGCGGACGTGGCAGCAGACTGAAGCTGGGTAAGGGAGGTTCCAGCAGTCGGAAAGTGGACGGCGCGGAGAGCTTCTTCGCGGGAGGGAAGATCGAGGCGATCGCGCAGGGATGTGGGCAGGGTTTCCGGGACAGTGCCCTGGAGCTCGGCGAGGATGTTCCACACGATGCGGCGAATCCAGCGGGAGGCAAGACGCGAGCCGCTGAGGGATTCGTAGACGGGGGTGATACGGCCCACTTCGAGGAGCTTGTCGAGCACATTGTCGGAGCCTTCAGGTAAGACTTCAATTTGTGGCTGGATCATCCTGAGACCACGACCGGAACGAGACGCTTCAACTTTGCCGTAGAGAGCGAGCATCTGGCCGGTATGGAACTTTCCTTCGAGCCAGTTGCCGTGGAACCAAAGGCATTTCATGGAGGTGACGCCCTGGCCGACGGTCATTTCGAAGAGGGGCGTGTGGCGGGTGCGGAGGAGCCCCGCGCCACGGACTTCGGCAATGACGCTGGCGGTTTCGCCGGGGGTGATCTCGGCGAGGGAGCGGGGGGTCAGGCGGTCTTCGTAACGGAAAGGCAGATGGAGGAGGAGGTCTTCGACGGTGCGGATGTTTTTCTCCGCCAGGGTTTTGGCGATGGCGGGGCCGATGCCCCTGACGAACTGGACCGGAGTTTCGAGGGTGAGCACTCAGAGAAAGGGTATACGGGATACGGGTTGCGGGAAAGTGGTGAGCGACCAGCGGTCAGTGGAACGCGCAACTATACTCAGAGCGATGAGCACGACGGCCAATCCGCAGAGGGACGAGGGGCAGCTGGGGTTCACGTTCGAGCAGCCGGTGACGCGCCGCGTGTGGAAGGTCGCGGACCTGGTGGGCGAGGTTCGCCTGCATGTGGAACGCGCGTATGGAGACTTGTGGGTGGAGGGGGAGCTTTCGAATTTGCGGGCTGCGCCGTCGGGACACGTGTACTTCACGCTGAAGGACGGCGAGGCGCAGTTGCCGGCAGTGCTGTTCCGGCGCCAGGCGTCGCTGATGCGGTTTAAGCCGGCGGACGGGCTGCACGTGCTCGTGCGCGGGAAGGTCTCGGTCTACGAACAGCGCGGGCAACTGCAGATTGTGGCCGAATTTGTGGAGCCGGTGGGAGCGGGGTCGCTGCAGATTGCGTTTGAGCAGCTGAAGGCGCGACTGGAGGCGCGGGGATTATTCGCGGAGGAGCGGAAGAAGCCGCTGCCGCCCTTTCCGCGGTGCGTGGGGATTGTGACCTCGCCGACGGGCGCAGTGATTCGCGACTTTCTGAACATAGTGCGGCGTCGGCATGCGGGGCTGGATGTGCAGTTATATCCGGCGGCAGTACAGGGCGAGGCGGCGGCGGCAGAAGTGGCGGCCGGTATTGCGTACTTCAGTCGCACGGGCGACGTGGACGTGGTGGTGATTGCGCGCGGTGGAGGGTCGCTGGAGGATCTGGCGCCGTTCAACACAGAGCTGCTGGCGGAGGCAATTGCGGCCTCGGAGGTGCCGGTGATTTCGGCCGTCGGACACGAGACAGACTTCACGATTGCGGATTTTGTGGCGGATCTGCGGGCGCCGACACCGTCGGCGGCGGCGGAGCTGGTGACGGCGTCGCTGCACAACGTGGCCGCCCAGGTGCAGAGTCTGGACGAGCGGCTGGCGCGGGCGTGCCGGTATCGGCTGATGCAGGCGCGGAACGCGATGGCGCACGTGCGGGTGGAGACGATCCTGATGCGCGAGCGGGATCAGCTGCGACGGCGGCAGCAGCGGGTGGACGAGCTGGGGTTGCGCATGGAAGCGCAGTGGCGGGCGCAGCATCGCAACGTGGCGGGGCGATGGCAGGAATTATCGGTGCGGCTGCAGCGCCAGGACGTTGCGTGGCGGGTGGCCACGGCCAGGGACCGCCTGGGCTTGCTGGAGCAGCGTCTGACGCGGGCGGAACGCGAGCAGCTGCGAGGGCGGCGCGAACGCGAGGCGGCGCTAACCCGGGAATTGAGCGCGCTGTCTCCGCTGGCGGTGCTGCAGCGCGGGTATGCGCTGGTGTACGACGAGCGAGGTGCGCTGATAAAACAAGTTGAGGGCGTGAGCCAGGGGCAGAACATCACGACACGCCTTGCGAGCGGACGGATTCGCAGCCGCGTCAGTGAGATTGAAAGAGAACCTGGGGAACGATGAAAAAGCTATTTGGGACCGACGGGATTCGGGCGGTAGCTGGAGAAGCTCCGCTGGATGCGAAGACGATTTACGCGGTGGGGCTCGCGCTGGCGCATCAGGTGAATGGCAGCAATGTGCATCCTCGCGTACTGCTGGGGATGGACACCCGCGAGTCGAGCGAGTGGATTGCGGCTACGCTGACGGCGGGACTGCGGGCAGGCGGCGGGGCGGTGGAGAATGCAGGCGTGGTCACCACGCCGGCGATCGCATATCTGACCAAGCGGCATGGATTCGCGGCGGGGGTGGTGATTTCGGCCTCCCACAATCCCTGGCAGGACAACGGGATCAAAGTTTTCGGCAGCGACGGTTACAAATTGCCGGACGAGACTGAGCTGCGGATTGAGGAGGAGATTTTTCGGCGGCTGGAGAGCCCGGAAGTACCGGAGCCCGGACCGGCACCGACGGTGGACGCGACGTATCGGGGGGGGTACGAGGCGTTCCTGCGCGGAGCGGTGCCGGGGTTACGGCTGGATGGGCTGAAGGTGGTGCTGGACTGCGCAAATGGGGCAGCTTCGGCGATCGCGCCGGAGCTGTTTGCGCATCTGGGCGGGACGATCCACCTGACGCACGCCAGGCCGGACGGGCGCAACATCAACGCACAGTGCGGAGCGCTGCATCCGGAGGTGGTGGCGGCGGAGGTGAAATCTCTGACCGCGGACGTGGGTGTGACCTTCGACGGCGATGCGGACCGGGCGATGTTTGCGGATGCGCACGGCAGGGTGGTGAACGGCGACGCGGTGATGCTGCTGGGGGCGCGGGACCTGAAGGCGCGGCAATTGCTGCTGAACGACGTGGTGGTGGCCACGACCATGTCGAATATGGGGCTGGAAGCGGCGCTGCGGCGGGACGGCATTCGCATGCTGCGGGCGCCGGTGGGCGACAAATACGTGCTGGAGCGGATGCAGCAGGAGCACGCGTCGCTGGGCGGGGAGCAATCGGGGCATATTTTGTTTCCGCATTTGGCGACGACCGGCGACGGGCTGCTGACGGCGCTGGTGGTGCTGGATGCGGTGCGGCGTTCAGGGCGCGCGCTGCACGAGCTGGTGGCGGATCTGAAGGTGTATCCGCAGGTGATTGTCAACGTGCGGGTGCGGGAGAAGAGGCCTCTGGATCAAATTGCCGCCGTCGCCAATACCATTCACGCCGCGGAAGCAGAGCTGGCGGAGACCGGGCGCGTGGTCGTGCGTTACTCGGGCACAGAGGCGCTGGCGCGGGTGATGATTGAGGCGGAAAGCGAAGAGGCAATGCGGCGGCACGCGGAACGAATCGCCGAGGTGATCAGGAAGGAACTGGGGGCGTAGGGTCCGGGAGAAGGCTACTCACTCCGCGTTAACAGTTTCAGGAACGCGCTGCCATCCAGGCGGTACCTGAAGGCCTTGCGGCCATCGATGAAAACAACCGGCACCTGATCGTTATATTGCTGCCGCAATTCGGGATCGGCATCGATGTCGACCTCGCGCCACTGAAAGTCAGCCTCGGACTGGAGCCGCGTCAGCGTCTCCTTGACCACGTCGCAGAGATGACAGTCATTGCGCGAGTAAACCACCACATCGTGCATAGGGCGATTTTAGCTGGGGTCAGTCGAGGTCCCGCCAGTTCGGACCCACGCCCGCGTCGACCACCAGCGGCACGCTCAGTGAGAGTACGTGTTCCATCTCATGCAGGACCAGGACGCGAACCTGCTCGAGCTCGACGTGAGGGACATCGAAGACCAGTTCGTCGTGGACCTGGAGGGTCATGCGCGCAGCCAGCTTCTCTTCGGATAAGCGCCGATCGATGCGAATCATCGCCAGCTTGATGAGGTCCGCAGCGGTTCCCTGCAGCGGCGAGTTAATGGCGGTCCGCTCGGCGAATCCACGCTGATTGGCGTTGCGGCTTTGGATGTCGGGAATGGGCCGGATGCGCCCAAAGAGCGTGCGCACCTTCTGCTCCCGCCGGGTTTCCTCCAGCATGCGGTCGATGTAGTCGCGGACCCCGCTATACCGCGCGAAATATTTCTCGATGTAGAGCCGCGCTTCGGCCTGCTCGATGCCCAGCTGCGCAGCCAGCCCAAACGGCGAAATACCGTAGACGATGCCGAAATTCACGGCCTTGGCGCGGTTGCGCGTCTCCCTGTCCATGCGGTCGGCCGGAACCCCGAAGACCTCCGACGCGGTGAGGGTGTGGATGTCTTCGCCGGTCTGGTAGGCACGCATCAGTAGCGGGTCGGCGGAAAAGTGCGCGAGCAGGCGCAGCTCGATCTGCGAGTAATCGGCGGAGAGCAGAACGCAGCCGGGCGCGGGCACGAAGGCAGTGCGGATTTCACGGCCCAGTTCGGTGCGGATGGGAATGTTCTGCAGGTTTGGATTCGTCGATGACAGCCTCCCAGTCGCCGTGCCCACCTGATTGAACGTCGTGTGCACACGGCCCTCCGCATCGGCAAGAAGCGGGAGCGAGTCGGCATAGTTCGACTTGAGCTTGGCAAGCTGGCGGAATTCGAGGACCAGACGCGGGACAGGATGATGCTCGGCCAGCTCTTCGAGTACGTCCTGCGCGGTGGAGATGACTTTGCCCTTACCGTACCTGAGTGGGCGCGGCATCCCCATCTTGTTGAACAGCACGTCGCCGAGCTGTTTGGGCGACTGGATGTTGAAGCGATGGCCGGCCAGCGAGTAGACTTCCTCGCCCACGCGCTGCATGTCCGCGGCGAGGCGGTCGGCCATGTGCGACAGCACAGCGGCGTCGATGCGGATGCCGGTCTGCTCCATGCGCAGGAGCACGGGCGCAAGGGGCAGGTCGATCTGCTCGTAGACGCGGAGTTCGCCGAGGTCTTCGATGTCCCTGTGCATGGCGGGCGCAAGCACGCGGATGACGTGTGCGGCTTCGGCGGGCTGGGCGTCGCCGGTTTCGCGCAGGGCCTGCGGGCCGAAGCGCGCGGCGACGTCGGTCAGGCGGTGCGTGGCGTGCGTCGGATTGACGAGGTAAGAGTAGAGCATCACGTCATCGGTCGCACCGCGCAGGTTGACGCCGTGCGAGCTGAGGACGCGCAGCGCGGCCTTGAAGTCGTGCACCTGCTTGGGAATGGCGGAATCTTCGAGAAGTCCGCGGAGCTGTTCGAGCGGCAGGACCAGAGCTGTATCCGGCGATACGGCGACGCCGAGAACGCAGCCCCGCTGAGCGGTACCCGGCGCAGGCTCGCATGCGGCTTCGGCCAGATCGAGCAGGGACATCGTCTTCAGCTCAGGCTCTTCTTCTTCGAGGGCTTCGGATTCCTGCTCGCTGGCCTGCTCGACGGCAGCTTCGAGTTCAGAGGCAGAGAGCGCGAAGGCGAATCCGCTCCTGCGGGCCTGGGCAAGAAACGCGGCGACTTGCTCAGGCGTGGGGCTCAGCAGGATTTCGGCTGAGGAGAGCGACTCGGTGGGACCGAGTTCGCGCAGCAGCGTGGTGAATTCAAGCTCGACGAAGAGGGTGCGGCAGGCGAGCAGGTCGGGGGGCTGCGTGCGCATCGCGTCCGGAACGAAGTCGATGGCGACTTCTCGGTGGATGGTCACCAGCTCCTTGCTCAGCTGCACCGCCTCGCGGTTATTTTGTAACGATTCGCGATACGTTTTACGCTGGATTTCCTGCGCGCGGTCGAGCGCAGCTTCGACTGAGCCGAACTGGCGGATGATATCGACGGATCCCTTGTCGCCGATGCCAGGCGCGCCGGGGATGTTGTCGATGGTGTCGCCGCGCAGGGCCATCACGTCGATGACCTGCTCGGGCGGGACGCCGAGGGTCTCGGTGACCTTATCTCGGTCGAGGATGAGATTGTCCTTGACGGGATTGAGGATTTTCACGTGGTCGCCGACCAGCTGCATCATGTCCTTGTCGTTGGAAACGATGAAGACTTCGTGACCGGCGCGCGCGGCTTTGCTGGCGAGGGTGCCGATGACATCGTCGGCTTCGAAACCCTCAACCATCAGGATGGGGATGCGGAAAGCTTCGAGCGCGCGGCGGATGTAGGGGATCTGCTGGGCAAGGTCAGGGGGCATGGCTTCGCGCTGCGCCTTGTAGCCGCCGTACTCGATCTGCTCGTAGGCCTGGGTTTCGGCGGAGAATTTTCGGACGACCATCTCTTTGGCGCGCTCGTCGCGGAAGACGGGCCCGGCGGGGTCGAAGACGGCGGCGAAGTACTCCGGGGCGAAGTCGCGGCGGAGCTTGTTGATCATATTGACGAAAACGTAGGTGGCCGCGGTGGGCACGCCGGCGCGCGTGGACATCGGGCGCTGCCGCTGCATGGCGTGATACGCGCGAAAAATGAAGGACATCGCGTCCAGGAGGTAGAGAGGCGGCTTACTGCCGGCAGACACGGCGGATTGAGTGGGTTGCGACGGCATCAGGGTGAGTGTAACGCGGCGGCACGGCGTCCACCTCGCAAAGCAATCCCTATAAGGGAGCGCGAACGCGAGGCTCTCTGTGCGCATCCTGCTCATCGGCGGAAATGGCTTCATTGGATTGTCGCTGACGCGGCAGCTCATTAGCGCCGGACACCGAGTTGGGATCGTTCACCGTGGCAATCCGCCTGATTCTCCCGGCTCCGAGGTCATTCATATCCAGGGAGACCGAAATTGCCTGCCTGCGTGCCGGAAACCGATTGCGCAGTTCTCGCCGGACGTTGTCGTCGATCTGACCCTCAGTTCCGGCGAGGAGGCCCGGCAGCTGATGGACGAGGCCGCCTCGTGGACCCGGCGTGTCGTCGCCATCAGCAGCATGGACGTTTACCGTGCGTGGGGTGTTTTGCACGGCGCGGAGGCCGGAGCTATCGAGCCACTGCCGCTGACCGAGGATGCGCCGTTAAGGACCGTCCGCCAGTTCTACCCTGTCGAGACGCTGTCGATGCTCCGGAACACCTTCACGTGGCTCAACAACAGCTACGACAAGATCGCAGTCGAAGAGGCCGTAAGTCGAAGAGGCCGTAATGGACCATCCCTGGTTGGCGGGGACCGCTCTGCGGTTGCCCACGGTTTATGGCCCGGGGGCCGTCTGCACCGATTCTTCAAGCTTTTGAAGCGTGTTGCCGACCGGCGGCCCGCGATTCCGATGGCGGACGACTTTGCCTGCGGGCGTGGTCCTCGCGGGTATGTTGAGAATATTGCGCACGCCATCGTTCTGGCCGCCTGCCAGGATCGCGGAGCCGGGCGCGTCTACAACGTTTGCCAGGAGCCTTGCCTTTCGGAATTGGACTGGCAAGGAAAAATCGCTCCGGCGGCGGGGTGGGACGGCCGCTTTGTCGTCGTGCCACGCGAGCGAACCCCCAGGCACCTGCTGCAGCCCGGAAACGCTGCACAGCACGTCGTCACCAGTTCGGCACGCATTCGCACTGAGCTTGGGTACAAGGAACCGGTCGATCTCGAGGAGGGCATCCGTCGCACAATTGTGTGGGAACAGCAGAACCCGCCTGCCTCGATCACCGGGTTCAATTATGAGGCTGAGGATCGGGCCGTGCGGGACGGGGCGTGAAGGAGTCCTATACCGGAGTTGACTCGGGGCAGGCCCTGCTGTCCTAATGCAGTTTGTCGGGCGAGGGGCGCGGGAAGCGGCTGTCGATGGGCTGACGGCCGCGGAAGCCGTCCTCCATTCGGTGCCAGAAGCCGATGCGCGGTTCGCCGCGCTTCCAGCAGAGGAGTACGGTTTCGCCTTCAAGGACGCAGGGGAAGTCGAGGAGCCCGGTCTCGAGGTCCTTGACCTGCACGCCGATCGCGTCCAGTTCCTGGAGCGAATCCTTGGCGCGCTGCACGAGGGCTTCGAGAGTGGTCCGGCGCCGCTGGAAGCCGGCGACGTCCACCTTCACGCCTCCCTGGACGACGATGCGACGTATCAACGCCGAGAGCTCTTCCTCGAGTTCCTGGGCCGCCTGCTTCGCTTCAAGCGCGAGGTTCAGCAGCGACTCCGCGACCGGGAGCAGGGCCTGGGCTTCGTCGAGGGTGAAGGTCTTCATAAGGTAGCGGCCAGTTGCCAGCACATCTCGCCGCCGCTGGTCTCGCTGGAATGTGGAAGCCGGAAACTGAAGACTGAAAGCTGGCGACTGCGTCAGCCCCTGATTTCCAGCATGCGGTCGAGGGCGATGCGAGCCCAGTATTTCACATCGTCGGCGACCTGGATGCGGTTGACCACGCGGCCCTCGACCAGATTCTCCAGCGCCCAGGCCAGATGCTGTGGGGTGATGCGATACATGGTGGTGCAGAGGCAGCCGGTGTCGTCGAGGGTGACGATGCTCTTGCCCTGCGGGGCGAACTGCTTCGCGAGGCGGTTGACCAGGTGAATCTCGGTGCCGATGGCGAAGCTCGATCCGGGCGGCGCTTCTCTTACGATCCGGATGAGCCGCTCGGTCGAGCCGAGGGCGTCAGCTTTCTCGCAGACTTCAAGCCGGCACTCCGGATGGACGATGACCTGGATGCGGGGATATTTGGCGCGGACCCTATCGACGTGCTCCGGCAGGAAGCGCTGATGGACCGAGCAGTGTCCCTTCCAGAGAATCACGCGCGCCGCGCGCAGCCGCTCCGGTGTTATGCCACCACCGATTTGCCAGGGATCGTAGACCGGCATTTCGCCGGGAGGAATGCCCATGGCATGACCGGTATTGCGGCCGAGATGCTGATCGGGGAGAAAGAGGATCTTCTTTGCGCGGGCGAAGGCCCACTCGAAGGCGCGCCGCGCGTTCGACGAGGTGCAGACAAGGCCGCCGCGCTCGCCGCAGAAGGCTTTGATGGCGGCAGTGGAGTTCATGTAGGTGAGCGGGAGGATTTCGTCTGCGCGGATGCCTGCAACGAGGAGATCGGCCCAGCACTGCTCAACCTGGCCGATCTCAGCCATGTCGGCCATGGAGCACCCTGCGTTGAGGTCCGGCAGGATGGTCTGCTGGCCTGCGCGCGCGAGGACGTCGGCGCTCTCGGCCATGAAATGCACGCCGCAGAAGACGATGTAGCGAGCGTCAGTTTCCGCTGCGGCCCGGCAAAGCTTGTAAGAATCACCGGTGAAGTCGGCGAAGCGGATCACTTCGTCGCGCTGATAGTGGTGGCCGAGCAAAATGGTGGTGGCGTCGAGGGCACGGCGCGCTTCGGCAATACGCGCGTCCATGGTGTGGTCAGGCAGAGCCAGGTAGTTATCGAGCGAACAGGTCGCCGCTTCAGCGGATACGGGTTCAGCTACTTCTTCGAGTACGTTCAAGCGATGCCGCCTTCAGTCCGCTTCAGGGATAGCCCGAATTGGACGGGGATGTTGAAAGCCATTCCGGCCGGCAGTTGGCTCGCTGCGAACTTCCGCCCAGCCAACGGGGATGTTGCCGCCTTAATTTCTGCTTTGCTTTGTTAGACGCGCCAGTCGCGGTTGGGTCGCAACCTCCACGAAGATTCGTCGTGGCTCTAGTTTAAAGCATCGGCAAACCCATCCGCCAGCGCGACGGGACGCAACGGAGAGCGGTCCTGGTGGGCCGAGGGGCGATACGCTGACCGGTACCAGTCCTCGCGCGTGAGCGGCAGCCGGCTTTGGCCGCGGTCGGGCTTGCTGAGCAGCACCTGATAGATGGCGATGTCGCCGCTCCGGAAGGCCGCGGCGCAGCCGGCCATGTAGAGCAGCCAGATGCGATAAGTCTTCTCCGGGACGCGCTCCTGCAGCGCGGCGCGATGGCGGCGCAGGCCTTCGACCCAGCAGCGCAGGGTGCGGGCGTAGTGCTCACGGAGATTCTCCACGTCGCGCACCTCGAAGCCTGCGTTCTCGGCGGCGGCAATGGTGTCGGTGAGCGTGACCAGCTCCCCGTCAGGGAAAACGTAGCGGCGGATGAAGGAATCGGAGTCGCGGGGCGCATAGCCGGCAGAGCGGGCGATGGCGTGGTTCAGGAAGACTCCGCCAGTCTGGAGCAGCCGGTAGGCCAGACTGAAGTAGCGGGGCAGATTTTTGAGGCCGACGTGCTCGCTCATGCCGACGCTGGCGATTTTGTCGTAGATGCGCTGCGCCGGGTCGAGCTCGCGATAATCGCGCAGGGTCACCCGGCAGCAATTGCCGAGCCCGGAGCCGGCAATGCGCTGCCGCGTCACGTTGGCCTGCTCACGGCTGAGCGTGATGCCGTCGGCCTCCGCGCCGCAACGGCCGGCGGCGTGGAGGATGAGGCTGCCCCAGCCGCAACCGATGTCCAGAAGGCGCTCGCCGGGCTGGAGGCGAAGCTTGCGGCAGACGAGGTCGAGCTTTTGCTCCTGTGCGGTGTCGAGCGTGTCGGATTCCTTCTGGAAGTAGGCGCAGGAGTAAGCGAGTGTTGGCCCGAGCCAGGGACGGAAGAACTCCGTTGGCTGATCGTAGTGGTACGAGATGGAGGCGCGGTCACGGCGGCGCGAATGGATGGGGCCGTGGGTGAGCGTGTGTCCGAGGGCGCCCAGGCCGCTCAGCAGCCTCTGGTGGAGCGGCACCGGCCGACGCAGGACGTGTTCCGCCGCCTCGAAGATGCTGAAGAGGTCGCCCTCGACGTCGATTTCCTGGGCCAGGAATGCTTCGCCCAATGCGACCTGGCCGGGGTGCAGCAGCAGAGTTCCGAGCGCTTTCGGAGTGGCGAAGACGAGGGTGCACAGGGGGGGCTTGCCGTCGCCCGAGGCGGAGCTCCAGGTCCAGCCATTCCAAAGGCGGACGGCAAACGGGGGCCCATCGTAGTTGCGGAAGAGCTCACCCAGGGTGGTGGCGGCGCGGGAGGTAATCAAGTCGCTCATAACGATCTCCGGAGAGGCCCGAAAAGCATGCCCCAGGGAAGAAGATGCTGCCCAGCGAAAAGATGGGGCACACCCACGGAGTTGCTGATTTAACCGTTTGCCCAACAGTATGCCCCAACGGGTGCGCCGCGGCGCGGGCAATTTTGCGTCGGGTACAATCAGCGATTTCTCATTGTGAGCCTTCCCGCGCGGCGGGTATCATAAAGTATCCATGCACTTCGGCGATTACACTTTTATTTTCCTGCTCGCGCTCGTGCTCTTCGGGCCGAAGAAGATGCCGGAGATGGGAAGACAGCTGGGCAAGCTGCTGGCCGAATTCCGCCGCGCCAGCAACGAGTTTAAGTTTCAGATTCAGGAAGAGTTGCGGAACATGGAAGAGGAGGAGCGGAAGAAGAAGCTGGCGGAATCGCAGGCCCTGGCGGCCGCTTCAGAGCAGGCGATGATCGGGGCCGGAGCCAGCTCGGGCGCTGACGCCGGCCCGACTATTCTGCCTCCCTCAACGGGAGAGCCCGTGAGTGCTGCGCGGCCGTTTGCCGTTCCCGTGGAAGCACCGGAGACGCCGTCGAATGAGCCAGCTTTATGCGCGTCCGTATCCTCCGAGCCGATCGCGCCGGAATCGCGTGAGGCCATTGCTGAGGCTCGCGGCGCGCCAGCTGCACCGCCAGCGGCCCCCGCCCCGAATGGCGCCGCTGGACCTGGCTCCGATCCCACAACCGAGCAGCCGGCCACGCTCGGCCACGAACTCTCTGCCCCTGAAACCGTCGCGGAATCTCTGACTCATGGTTGACCTGGTCGATCGCGCCCGCGCGGTCGTGACGGAGCGCGCCGAGCTGCCCGGCATGAGCCTCCTCGAACATCTCCAGGAGCTGCGCCGCCGCATCATCCACTCCGGGCTGTACGTCATCGCGGGCTTCCTGATCGCGTGGTCCGTACACGACCGGATTTACGCCTTTATGCAGGAGCCGATCACCTGGGCGCTGGCGAAGCACCACATGCCCACCCAGCTGATCTACAACAACCCGATCGACCCGTTCAACATGTATCTGGAGATCAGCTTCCTCGGGGGCTGCATTCTCGCCTGCCCCTTCGTGCTCTACGAGGTATGGCTGTTCATTTCGCCGGGGCTGTACAAGAACGAGAAGCGCTACGTCGTCCCTTTTATGACGGCCACCATCGCGCTGTTCCTCGCGGGCGCGTATTTCGGCTATCGCTGGGTCTACCCCGGGTCGCTGGACTTTCTGCTCAGCTTCAACAGGGATTTTCGGCCCCTGATCGAGATCAACGAGTACACAGGACTGTTCCTGACCGTGATTCTCGGGCTGGGCCTGACCTTCGAGCTGCCCATTCTGGTGATGTTTCTCTCGCTGTTCGGCATCGTCAGTCCAAAGTTCTTATGGAAGAATATCCGCTACGCGGTCCTGCTGATCTTCGTCATCGCCGCCATCATCACACCGACCTCCGATGTGCTGACCATGTGCGTTTTTGCAAGCCCGATGCTGGTCCTCTACGTGCTCAGCATCGGTGTCTCATGGTTCGTGCATCCGGCCACGCGGAGGAAGCGCGCCGCGAAGGCGTCTTCATGAGGCGTCCCCTCCTTGGTCTGGCCGCCGCGCTGGCGCTGGCTCTTCCCTGCTGCCCACGCGCCGGGGCGCAATCCAGCGATCTGTTTGAGGAGCTGCCGCGCTTCGACGGGGCGCGTGCTCTCGAATACACCCGTCAATTTGTCGATTACGCCGGACCGCGGTGGGTAGGCAGCCCCGGACACGCCCGTGCCGAGCAGTTCATCAAAGACCACTTTCGCCACGACGATCTGGTGGAGGACACGTTCGTCGCGAAGACGCCAGTCGGGCCGGTACCCATGCACAACTTCATCGTGAAATTCCCTGGCAAGAAGGACGGAATCATCGTTGTCGCGTCGCACTACGACACCAACTACCCGCTCCGCAACATCCACTACGTCGGCGCCAACGATGGCGGCTCGACCACGGGCCTGCTGATCGAGATGGCGAACTACTTCCGCGGCAGGCCCGACAGCGGTTACAGCGTCTGGCTGGTCTTCACCGACGGCGAAGAGGCCATTAAAAGCTGGACCGATGCCGATTCTGTCTACGGGTCGAAGCATCTGGTGAAAATCTGGGCCGCCGACGGGACGCTGAAGCGCATCAGGGCCTTCCTGCTGGCCGACATGCTGGGCGACAAGGACCTCGCGATCGACCGCGACATGAACTCCACGCCGTGGCTCGAAGACCTCGTCTACAAAGCCGCATCGCAGTACGGGTGGCAGTCGTTCTTCTTTCAGACAAAGATGTATGTGGGCGACGACCACACGCCATTCCTGCAGCGTGGCGTCCCGTGCGCGGACCTGATCGATTTCGATTACGGCTACGACAATTCCTACTGGCACACCGCCCAGGACACGCTGGACAAGCTCGGCGCGCAGAGCCTGACCATCTCCGGAGACACGCTGCTGGAAACGATTCGGCTGCTCGACGAGGGCCAGAGGTAAGCTCAGCCGGGGGATCGCGAATACCGCTCAATGGTCAACCACTGGCTGGGATTCTTCGTCGCTGTTGCCGCGCTGCTGCTGATGGATCTGTTTGTCCTGCAGCGGGGCAGGCGGCCGGCATCGGTTTGCGCGGCGTGGCTCTGGACAGCGTTCCTCGCACTGCTGGCCTGCGGATTCGCGTTGTGGATCTGGAAGACCGACAGCCGGCAGCACGCGGTGGAGTTCCTCACCGGCTACGTGATCGAGTTCTCGCTGAGTATCGACAATCTTTTCGTCTTCCTGCTTCTCTTTCGCTCGCTGCATCTGGATGCGAGGCAGCAGCGGCGTGTGCTGCTGTGGGGCGTTATGGGCGCGATTGTGCTGCGGGGCGCGCTGATCCTTGCCGGAACCACGCTGCTGGCCCGATTCGCCTGGGTGGAGTTCGTCTTCGGAGCGATCCTGGCGCTTGCGGCTCTGCGCCTGCTGTTCCGCCCGCCCGCGGCGTCGCCGGCACGCGGGCCCACTGCGTGGATTCAGGGCTGTTGTCTGCGGTATGCCAGCGGCACGCGCATGGCGCTCGCTTCCCTGCTCCTGGTGGTCGCCGCTGTCGAAGCGACTGACCTGCTCTTCGCGCTTGACTCCATCCCCGCGGTGCTGGCGGTTACGCGCGATCCATGGATCGCGTTCACTTCGAACATTTTTGCGGTTCTCGGCCTTCGGTCGCTCTACTTCGCCGTGGCGGGTCTGCTCGACCGCTTCCGGCGACTGCACTATGCGCTGGCGTCCATTCTTGGGTTTGTTGCCCTTAAAATGCTGGTGGCCCACTGGATCGAAATTTCTGCCCTCGTTTCGCTCGCCATGATCCTCGGCATCCTCGCCCTCTTTGCTGTCCTCAGGAAATCGTTCTCCCGGGCCGCATCGTCGTCCGAGCACCTCTCCTGACGTTTGCCTGCCCTTGATGCTTTGGAGTTATAGTCTCTGCATCCGGCTGCCCTCACCCGGAGGAGAAACCACATGAAAATCGGAGTCCTTGGTTCCGGTACCGTTGCGCAAACGCTGGCCGCAGGCTTTCTGAAACACGGCTACGAAATCCTGATCGGCACCCGCGAGCCGGCAAAGCTGGCCCAATGGAAAGGCGCGCACCCGAAGGCGCTCCTCGGCAGCTTCAGCGACGCGGCAGCCTTCGGCGAGGTCGTTGTTCTTGCCGTCAAGGGAACCGCGGCCATCGACGCCCTGCACCTGGCCGGCAGCGCCCATCTCTCCGGCAAGCTCGTCATCGACTCCTGCAATCCCATCGCCGATGCGCCGCCTGATCACGGCTTGCTCAAATTCTTCACCACACTCGACCACTCGCTGATGGAGCAGCTTCAGCACGAGTTTGCTGAGGCGCGGTTCGTCAAGGCTTTTAATTCCGTAGGCAGCGCGCGCATGGTGAATCCGCAATACGCCGGCGGCATACGGCCCACCATGTTTATTTGCGGCAATGACGGCGCGGCCAAGACAACCGTCGCGGGGATTCTGGAGAAATTCGGTTGGGAGACAGCCGACATGGGATCAGTGGAGGCCGCTCGCGCCATTGAGCCGCTCTGCATGCTGTGGTGCATCCCGGGCTTCGCCCGCAATGAGTGGACGCACGCGTTTAAGCTACTGCGGCAGTAGGCGGCGTTGCGATCAGAACTCGCGAAACGCGACTTCCCGACCCTTCGCTGCGACCGAGTGCTTCCCGAAATGCGCATCGTCGTGCTTCGGAAAGTCATTGCGGTAATGGGCGCCGCGGCTCTCTTCGCGCGCAAGGGCTGAGGCGACAATCAACGCGCCGATCGTATACAGGCTGCGCAGTTCCAGAGCCTGGCGACCGGTCACATCGGGAATCTCCTTCGCCTCGAGATCCTGCTGTGCGGCGCGCAAACCGGCGGCGTCGCGCAGCAGCCCGGCCTTCTGCCACATCGTCCGCTGCAAATCTTCCCGCATCTTCGCGCCGGTTCCGCCGAGTGCCCCGGCTCTGCCCCGAATTCGCAGAAGTGGAAGCTGTTTACTCTGCGCTCCGGGCTCCTCGCCCTCCATCGCTTCCGCGGCTCGTGCGCCGAACACCAGGCCCTCGAGCAGCGAGTTGCTGGCCAGGCGGTTGGCTCCGTGTACGCCCGTGCAGGCCGCCTCGCCCGCCGCAAAGAGCCGCGGCAAGGAGGTGTGCCCATTCACGTCGGTGCGAATGCCGCCCATGAGGTAGTGCGCGGCAGGCCGGACCGGGATGAGATCCCGGCTCAGATCGAGGTCGTGCTGGGCAAGGAACTTCGAAATCCCCGGAAACCGCCACGCCAGATCGATGTTCGTCACATGCCGCATGTCGAGATAGACGGGCAGCGTCTCGCCAGACGGGCCGATCCCCTCGCGGGTGATGGCTCGGGCGACCACGTCGCGGGGCGCGAGCTCCTGCAGGCGGTGGCTGCGCTCCATAAAGCGCTCGCCGGCCGCGTTGCGGAGCCAAGCGCCTTCGCCGCGCAGCGCCTCCGACAGCAGGAAACGCGGCACTCCAGGCAAGTTCAGTGCTGTCGGATGGAACTGGTAGAACTCCATGTCGGCGATTTCCGCACCGGCGCGCCATGCCATGCCGATGCCGTCGCCTGTGGCAACTGCGGGATTGGTGGTGTCGCTGTAGACCTGCCCCGCGCCGCCGCTGGCCAGAAGCACGGCGCGCGCACACGCGGGCCACGCGTGGCCCGCGCGATCCAGCAGCATGACGCCCACGATTTCCCCGCCCTCCAGCATCAGGTCGACCGTGGTGGTCCATTCCTGCAACTCGATTTTTTCCAGGGCCCGCGCGTGGCGCAGCAGCGAGCGAGCGATCTCTGCGCCGGTCGCGTCGCCGTGCGCGTGCAGGATGCGATTGCGGCTGTGCGCGCCTTCGCGAGTGAGCATCAGGCGGCCATTTTCGCGGTCGAAGTCGGCGCCCCAGCGCAGCAGCTCCTCAACACGCCGCGGGCCCTCCCCCACAAGCACGCGCGCCGCCTCGCGATTTACCAGGCCGTCGCCCGCATTTACCGTGTCGTCCAGATGAAGGGCGACGTCTTCCCCGCCGCTCATAGCAACGGCAATACCGCCCTGCGCGTAGTGCGTATTCGATTCCGCCAAAGCCTCTTTGGTGACGACGAGCACGCGCGCCCCACTGTCCGCCAGGCCAATCGCCGCACGCAATCCTGCCACGCCGGCGCCCACCACGATGAAATCCGGTTGCTGCGTCTCCGCCATCCACTTTCAGGCTATCTCACCTGCGACGTCGACGAGATGCACCGCGGCTGGATGGGGCGGCCCAACTTGCTGCGTGGGTTCACCAGGGGTTCCTTTGCTCTGACGGTTGTGGGGATTCAGAAGCTTAAGTAAATGCCCAGCATTGGCTCCGCTGTGTGGAGGAAGCTGCCCGTCGAGGTGTACAGGGTTGTCAAGTCCGGCGCCTTGTACGTCATTTCACGGAACTGTCCGCGCAGCCCGAGATGCGGCAGCAGTCCCCAATCGAGGCCAGCGCCGTAGACATACACAAGGGTTGTGTTCGAGGACGTATCGGTGCCGCTGGTCGGGTCATTCACCAGCATGCCGATGCCGGCGACGCCGAAGGGGCGCAGGTTGGCGATTTTCACCGACGGCACCCAGTCCAGGGTGACGGCATGGGCGTCGGCGGAAACCGACGTGGGAGCCGGCGCAGTGCAGGGCAAAAGGCCGGCCGGGCACGCATAGCGTGTTGGCTGGTACGTCTGATTGGCCCGGTTGAACGAATAGGTCGCCTCAAACCCCAGAACCGGATTGGAAATATGGCGGAACTCCAGCAAGCCGCCCGCCGCGTTGGACGGGCTCTGGGCAATGCCGTTGCCGTTGGTCGAGCTGTTGAACGCGCCGTAGACGCTCAGAGCCACGTCGGTCTGCGCGCTGGCCGCAGTCGCGCCAAATACTACAGCCAGGACTAGAAAAACAGAAGATATCCGACTCGGTTGCATGGGGCCCCCCGTCAGGATTCCGTTGCTCGACTGCCGGCAGCAGCCGTCTTCCTCAGTGTAAGACGACTGCGCCGCGGCAATTCGCCGTGCCGGCAGACGCGCTTCCCTGCCGTCAACCGGCGCCGCTGCCTGCCGGTGTCTGGGGCAGTGAAGCATGCACACGCCGCCATGGCGGATTGTTTTACTCTGGACTCACCTTGAAGATCATCCGGATTCCAGTCAGGACCGCCTCGGCGAACTACTCCGTCTACGTGGGGCGCAACGTTTTTTCTCAGCTCACGCGGCACATTGCGCTCCCATCCGGCCGCCGAATCTTCGTTCTCACCTCGCCGGAGATCTGGTCGCTCTGGGGCAGAAAACTTCTCGCCACATTTTTCAGGGCCGCCCAGCCCACGGTTCTGTTTCTCCCGGCCGGCGAGCGCTACAAGCGCATGGCGCAGGCGGAACGCCTGGCCGGCGAACTGGCCGCAGCGGGCGCGGACCGTTCTTCTCTGCTGATCGCCTTCGGCGGCGGCATCGTCGGCGACCTTGGCGGATTTCTCGCGGCGATTTACATGCGCGGCATCGCATACGCGCAGGTTCCCACCACCCTGCTCGCTCAGGTGGATTCGTCCGTGGGGGGCAAGACGGGTGTGAACCTGATTGCCGGCAAGAACCTCATCGGCAGCTTCCACCATCCCAGTGCCGTCTTCGCCGATATCGACGTTTTACAGACGCTGCCTGAACGCGAGCTGCGCGCGGGACTCTTTGAGAGCGTAAAAGCCGGGATCATCCGTGACCCGATCCTCTTCCGATTTATGGAAGAGAATGCTGCGAGAATCCTTGCACGCGATCCCGACGCACTGAGCCGCATCATCAGCGCGTCGATTCGGGTGAAGGCCGAGGTGGTCGGCATCGACGAGCGCGAGTCCGGGTTGCGCATGATCCTCAATTTCGGGCACACCCTCGGCCATGCCATCGAGGCGGCCACGGGCTATCGACGCCTGCTGCACGGCGAGGCGATTGCGTGGGGCATGCTGGCTGCGCTGCGCATTGCGCTCCCGCGCGGGACGATCACCACCGCCCAGGCCGCGCGCATGGAACAGACCATTTTGGCTTACGGACCGTTGCCGGCCGTCCGCACCAGTGTCGA
Organism: Acidobacteriaceae bacterium; assembly: GCA_035503835.1. Taxonomy (GTDB): domain Bacteria; phylum Acidobacteriota; class Terriglobia; order Terriglobales; family Acidobacteriaceae; genus Palsa-343. The sequence goes on from DATJSY010000039.1 coordinate 20,443, forward strand.
GAGGCTGCTTGACTCCGCAGGACGGGATAAGAAAAATCGCGCCGGCAGGCGGCGGTTCGTCCTGCCCCAGGGCATCGGCGATGCGGTGGTGGTGGAAGACGTGACCGATGCGGAGCTGTCGGATGCGGTGCGCTGGGTGCTGGCGCGGGCGCGGCCCCGGGTCCGGTCCTGTGGCCCCTAATCGACTGCCAGGCTCAGCTGGTGGCGCACGTCCGCGCCGCGAACCCAGAAGATCACGTCGGTGGCGATGTTGGTCGCGTGGTCCGCGATCCGCTCCAGGTTGCGCGAAATCAGAATGGCCGGCAGGGCCTGGTCTGCGCACTCGGGCTTCTCCTGAATGCGGCGCGTCAGGTCCGTGATGGCCACGCGGTTCATGCGGTCAATCTCATCGTCCATGTCCCGCACCGACTCCGCCACCAGCGCGTCGCCGTCCAGGAGCGCCTGAATGGCTGTGCGGATCATACGGCCCGCGAAATCGCCCATGCCCGCGAGGTCGACTGGAAGGTCAATGGGGTCCTGATCCATCAAATCCAGGGTGCGCACGGCGATGCTCACCGCCATGTCGCCAATGCGCTCCAGGTCGCCGTTGATCTTGATCACCGCCAGGATGAAACGCAGGTCGATGGCCATAGGCTGCTCTTTGGCCAGCAGCTCGTACGCCATCTCGTCTACCTCGCGCTGCGCGGAGTTGATGGCCGTCTCATTGTCGCGCACGTACTGGCAGAGCCCCGGATCGCGCTGCAGCCACGCGTCCACGGCCGACTCGACCGCCTGTTGCGACAGTGCCGCCATGGCCAGCAGCTTATCTTTCAGCTCGGCGAGCTGCAGATGGAAATGAATCCGCGGCAAATGTTCCTCCAGCGAGCGCGGTCAGGAACTCGTCAACCATGCTCCGATGTTTGTATTGTGCATCCGCGCGGACAAAAGATGTGCAAATTTTGCGCGGAATCGAGTTACCCGGGTGAGTCCGGGCCCTCGCAGTGTTCGACTGCCGCAGAAGCGGCAGGCTGTCAGCGCAGACGCTTCTCCGCTTCCTGAGCGGCCTCGTAAATCTGGTCGAAGGATTCTACGGCGTAGAGCACCTTCTGCTCTTCCGAAACCAGAAATTTCTGCTCCAGCACCAGACCCAGATCGAAGTCACGAATCTCCGGCCGTCCCTCGATCACATGCGTTCCTTCACCCTGAGAGGAAATCAGGCCGCTGCCGTACAGTTTCACCTTTCCCTTCTGGCGGATCACGCCGAATTCGACGGTGAACCAGAACAGGCGGCCCATCTTCTCCAGTTTGTCCTTGTCGCCCATCAGGGCGGCGCACACCCGCCCGTAGTGCTGCAGGAAATCGGCGAAGACCGGGTGCGCGTGCATGGGGACGTGCCCGAAAACGTCGTGAAAAATGTCCGGTTCGGGCGTGTACTCCATCGATTCGCGGCCGCGGATGTAAGTGGTGGTGGGAAACTGCCGCGCCGCGAGCATCTCAAAAAAAGCGTCCGGCGGCAGGAATCCGCTGACCGGCGTGGCCTTCCAGCGGGTGCGTGGCGAAAGCCGGCGGTTCACTTCGTTCAGGTTCGGAATGGCGTCCTCGCGAAGGCCGATCTGCTCGAAGCCGTCCAGATACTCCCGGGCCGCGTGGTCGCGGAGCTGCGGCATCCTGCGCCGCACCAACTCCGCCCAAATCGCGTGCTTTTCCGGAGTGTAGGCGTCCCACTTCTGCTCAATCAGATACGGTTGAGCGACGGAAAGCGGTTCGGTGGGCAGGCTGGTGGCAATCCCCGGAGGATTCATAAAAACACCCCAACAAAACCTATGAGAATGTCACCCTCGCCATGGGGATGTCAAACCTCCCCATGAGACCCCACGAAGTCCTCCTGCGCCGCGCGTATCTCTACTTTCTCTGCTTCTCCTCCGGCACTCTTGCCGGCGCGGGTTTGGCCGCTGGAACCGGCGGGAGATCGTAAATCTCAATCGCGCCATGCCGCAGAACAGCGAACCGCTGACCATCCGGCGACAGCGCCACGTTTTGTCCCGCAGTGAGTACCGGCGACACATCCCGCACCAGCAACGGCTTGCCCGACTCGGTGTCGTAGACCCCGACCATTTGCCCGACAATCTCATCCTGGTCGAGTGTCGAAGTGACAATGCTCATGGGCACGTTGATTTCTACCGACTCATACGCGAACCGGCTTCCGTTCTCAGCGAAGTCGAAGTAGGGCCAGACGTACTTCTGCTGCCAGGTGTCCTGCCAAAGCTCCTTGCCTGCCAGGTTCACCGCGAAGACAGGCCGGCCGTTGTTCGCCTGCGAGCACCAGGTCACGAGCGCGACCGTTTCACTGAGCGGCTGGACCTCCGGCCGACAGAAGGAGTGCACGGAGCCCACCAACTGCGGAGCGCCGGCGAAGGGTATCTCGCGGATCACCCACGACGCCAGCCCCTTGCCTTCGGCCACATCCATCAGGCCGTCCCCCATCAGCGGCAGACCGCTCGGCTGGTCCATCTCGCTCAGGGCCAATGGTGCTTTGGACCCCACGCGCAGAAAGGCCACCTTCACGGGCATCGTGGTACCGCTGCCGGTCTCCAAACTGGGTCCGCGGTGGGCCTTTGAGGAATCGTCGTACTCCACGACCATCCATCTGCGCTGGGGCGAGATTTCTACCAGCCGCAGGGTTTCCGGCGTCCGCAAATATGGCTGCAATTCCAGCGATGGTCCCAGCAGGTACAACGTATTCTCGATGCGGAGCAGGAATTGGCTCTTTACGAAGGGCCACAGGTAGGGATCGCGGTCCCGCAGCCGCCATTGGGTCTGCTTCAGCACCCGGCCCGTGTGCGTGTCGAGCACAACTGCGCGAATCTGCTGGTCTTCCCCCTGATCGCCGGGCAACCGCTTCATCAGCCCCGACACCTGAAAGGTAAACAGCAGGCGGTCGTCATCGAAAAACCCCATCGCCGCCGAAGAAAGCCGGTAGGTGCTGTAAAACGCCCCCGACGGCAGGTAGCCCAGCGGCGCCACAGGAATCCGCAGGCTGGGCTTCAGCTCGGTCGCGGACGCAGGTTTGTCGGCGCGCGCCACTCTGCCGCACAGCATCGCCCCTGAAATCAGCCCAGCCGCGCAGAGTGCCCTTGTCCGCCGCCGCATTCGCAAAGCCCTGCTACCATTTTCTGCACGCCCCGCCCGGAAGGGCAAGATGACGGGCGGGACGGCCCCGATTTGACGTCATGCCGCATTGTGCGTATAAAACTTGGTTCTAAAGGGCTGCCGCGCGCCGTTGCATCTCTGCGAGCAGCATGATGGGGTCAAAAATATCTATGGCTCGAATGCATGAAGCACGGGAGACGTCAGCACCACGCCGCCCACGGGCTGCGGCCGTCAAGGCCAAAGCCGCGGGAAGCGACGCCCAGCCGCGCGTGTTGCAGGACTATCAAAATGCCCTGCAGTTCATGCAGGACAACAAGCTCGACAAGGCGCGCGCGCTGTTCGACAAGGTCCTGCGCGACGCCCCTCCTGAACTGGTGGAACGCGTGCGGATCTATCAGAGCGTGTGCGAGCGCCGCAGCACCCGCTCTTCCCTGAGCTTCGCCACTCCCGAGGAGCAGTACGACTATGCCATTTCGCTGCTAAATGCGGGCAGCTTCGAGGATGCGCGGGAGCAGTTCGATGCCATCCTCGCGGCCCATCCGGATTCCGACTTCGCCCACTACGGCGCGGCCTTGCTGAACAGCATGACCGGGCAAAACGAGGAAGCGCTGGAGCACCTGACCCGCGCCATCGGGCTGAATCCCGCCCTGCGCATCCAGGCGCGCACCGATCCGGATTTCATCGACATGGTGGACGACCCTCGGTTCACTGAGCTGCTCTATCCCGAGGTACCGTAGCTGCGGCGCCTGGGGGTTTAAACTCAACAGAGCAGTCAGTGCGGACTTTGTGAGCGTTTCTGTTTCGACATCCACGGCCCGTAGCGTTCCTTCTGTAGAGACGGCCCCTGCGGCTCCGCCGGCGCTGCGGGTCGTCGCCCTTGGCGGAGGCACCGGGCTATCGACGCTCCTGCGCGGCCTCAAGTATCGCGTCCCGCACGGCGCTGGCCTGCTGGAAGTCCCGGTTCGTGCTCCGCTGATCGCCGATCTCACCGCAGTGGTCACCGTGACCGATGATGGAGGCTCCAGCGGCCGGCTGCGCCGCGACTTCAACATGCTGCCGCCCGGCGACCTGCGCAACTGCATGGTCGCGCTCTCCGAAGACGAGGGGCTCATCTCACGGCTGTTCCGGCACCGCTTTGGCAGCAACGGCGAGCTGGGCGGCCACAACTTCGGTAACCTCTTCATCGCGGCCCTTACGGAGATGACTGGCGATTTCGCGGTGGCCATTCGTCTGGCCGCAGAGATCCTGGCCACCCGCGGCCACATCCTCCCTGCTACCCAGGCGAACGTGACGCTGGCTGCGCACATGGAGGACGGATCGATCGTCCGTGGAGAGACTAACATCACGGCGAGCCGCCAGCGCATCGTCGAGCTGATGCTCGAGCCTCCCAGTCCCCCGCCGCCGCCGGAAACGCTGGGTGTCATCGCGGCCGCGGACCTGATCACCATCGGTCCCGGCTCGCTCTACACCAGCATCGTGACCAATCTGCTGGTCCGCGGCATCCCGGAAGCTCTGGGCGAGGCGCGTGGCACGCGGGTCTTCATCTGCAACCTGATGACCCAGGCCAACGAGAGTCTGCACCTGACGGCTTCACAGCACATCGAGCGCATCTATGAGCATGCCGGCCGCCCGATCTTCGACTACGCCCTGGTGAATACCGCGCCGGTCTCCCGGGCGCTGCGTGAGCGCTACGCCGCCGAGGGGGCGGAGGTCACCATTGCGGACGTGGACCGGATTGAGACCATGGGGATTCGCTGCATCACGGGCGATTTCGCTGCGGAGGGAGACGTCCTGCGCCACGCGGCGGACCGGGTAGCGGATGCGCTGCTATCGCTGCCGATCCGCTCCAATTTCCAGGGCACGCCGGTAAAAGCAAAATAGCTGTTGATTAAATCCCGGTCTTCTTCAGCTGCCCGCACGCCGCGTAGATGTCCCGGCCTCGCGGACGGCGCACAAAGGCCGGGACGCCCGCGTCGCGCAGGTGTTGCTGGAAAGCGTCGACTGCCTCGGAGTCGGGCATGGCAAACGGAACTCCTGGGCCGGGATTCCAGGCGATCAGGTTCACCTTCGCAGGGAAATTCGCTCGCCGCACCAGCTTGACTACTTCTTCAGCGTGCTGGGGCTGGTCATTGACCCCACCCAGAAGCACGTACTCGAAGGTCACTCGCTCCCGCGGCCGCAGCGGCACCTTGCGTACCGCTTCGATCACTTCCGAGAGGGCCCACTTGCGTGTGACGGGCATAATGCCTTCGCGAATGGCGTCATTTGGAGCATTCAGCGAAATCGCCAGTCGCGGGCGGACCGGCTCTTCGGCAAAGCGGAGTATACCGGGCACAATGCCCGACGTAGAAACCGTCATCCGCGACTCTGGAATCCCCATTGGCCCGGCGAGCAGGCGAACTGCGTCCATGAAGGCGTCATAGTTCAGGAAAGGCTCGCCCATGCCCATGAAGACCAGATTGATGCGGTCGCGCCCCGGCTCGGCCTGCTGGCGGTTGAGGACGGCAGCGACCTGCCCGGCAATTTCGCCGGCGGTCAGACTGCGGATGATTCCCAGTTTGGCCGTAAGGCAGAACTGGCAATTCACGGCGCAGCCGATCTGGCTGGAGACGCAGATCGTCGCGCGGGTCCAGCTTCGCCCAGACGAAGCATCGGATTCCGACAGAGGATCGTCGTCTTCCGCCCCGTCGCCTTCGGGCATCCAGACGGTCTCGACGGTCTGGCTGTCGGCGCCGGCGATCAGGTAGCGCTCGGTGCCGTCGACCGACCGAAAGGTCTCCACAATCTCCGGCAATTCCACGCCAAGGCCTGCCGCCGTCACCTGTTCCCGCAGTTCTTTGGGCCAGGTGGTGACTTCATCGAGGTTCCTGACTCTTTGGCTGTACAGAGCCGTCTCCAGTTGGCGAATTCGCCAACCCGGCAGCCGGAATTCGGCGAGTCGTTCGCTAAGCTGCTGATTCTGAAGCCCAAAAAGACCCTTATCCCGGAGGGCTCCGCGAGCGTCTAAGATGGTGGTATCGAGTTTCCCGCCGGCAGTCATCCTGATTCCGAGCATAGCGCATCGAAACCCCGGCAGGGCCCTCCCGCAACCGCGCGTACACCGATGAACAGCGAACGCAATATCCGCCGAACCGTCCTGCCCAGCGGCCTGATCGTGCTCACCGAACGCATGGAGCACGTGCGGTCCGTGGCGATGGGGGTGTGGATGCGGGCCGGCTCCCGCCATGAGTTGCCGGAGCTGAATGGCATCTCTCACTTCGTCGAGCACATGGTTTTCAAAGGGACGAAGTCCCGCTCCGCGCAGCGCATCGCCCGGGAAGTGGACGCGATCGGCGGTAATCTCGACGCTTTTACCGGCAAGGAGACCATCTGCTTCAACGTCAAGGTTCTCGACGACCACGTTCCCACCGCCCTGGACGTGCTCTCCGACCTCGTCCTGAACCCGGTCTTCGCGTCCGAGGAGATCACTCGTGAGCGCGGTGTCATCCTTGAGGAGATCAAGATGGACGAGGACAATCCGGACACCCTTGTCCATGAGATCTTCACCCAGAATTTCTGGAAGGGGCATCCGCTCGGCAAGCCGATTCTCGGCACGCGCGAGACTGTCCGCAGTTTCGAGCAAAACACACTGCTGCGCTTCTACGAGGAGCGCTTCCTCGGCGGCAACATGGTCTTCTCCGCAGCCGGCAATCTTGAGCATGACAGCTTTGTCGAGTTGGTGGCGCGGCACTTCGGCTCCCTCGGCCCCGGGAATGTCTCCAGCGACACCGCTGTTCCCCAGGTGACGCCGCGTATCCATCTGCGCAACAAGAAGTCCCTCGAGCAGGTACAGCTCTGCCTGGGCGTGCCGGCGCCGCCGGTCGCTGACGAGTCCCGCTACACCACCCTGCTGCTGAACACCATCCTGGGGGGCGGGATGAGCTCACGGCTGTTCCAAACCGTGCGCGAGGAGCGGGGGCTGGTGTATGCCATTTACAGCGATCTGAACCCCTATCGCGACACCGGATCGCTGTGCGTCTACGCAGGGACCTCCGCCGACCGCGCCGTGCAGGTGATCGACCTTATCATGGAGGAATTCCGCCGTCTCAAGACCGAACCGCTGCAGCCCGACGAGCTGCGTCGGGCCAAGGATCAGCTCAAGGGGAACCTGCTGCTGTCGCTGGAAAGCTCGATGTCGCGCATGTCCAACCTCGCGCGGCAGCAGATGTACTTCGAGCGGTTCTTCGCGCTCGATGAAATTCTGGACCGCGTCGAAGGGGTTACGGAGGAGCAGGTGATGCAGATGGCCACGCATCTCTTCCAGCCGGAGCGTGTCGCGGTGACGATGCTGGGACGGCTGGACGGACTTCGCCTTGGCCGTGATCAACTCGTCTGCTGACGGCGTTCCAGGACTGCCGCGAAAAATCCGTCGCACGGGTGGACGCCCGGAAGCGTCTGCAGGAAGTTCCCTGGCGCCGCTGAGCGCAGGCGATCGCGAGCGTCCGGCGTCACGACGCCGTTCGCCGCCAGGTCGTCAAGGATTTTCGCGACCGAAATCACGTGGAATCCGGGCGCCTTGCGCAGCGCCGCCGCAATCACATCCTCGTTTTCTTCCGGTTCCAGCGAGCAGGTGGAATAGATCAGGCGGCCACCGGCGGCGAGTCCTGGCAGCGCGGCACGCAGAATCTCCAACTGCCGCGCCTGCTGGCGCCTGAGGTCGGCCTCCGTCAGCCGTACCCGAATCTCGGGATTGCGCGCCATCGTTCCTGTGCCGCTGCAGGGCACGTCGCACAGGATCCGGTCCCACTCGGGGCGCAGCTGCAGCTTCGCCGCATCGGCGGCCTCGAAGATCAGGCGATCGCTCGCCGGACCCAACAGCTTCCGCATGGAGTCGATTCGCCTGGGGCTCACGTCTACCGCGGTCAACTGCGCCCGCGGCAGGCGTTCCAGCAGAATCGCAGTTTTCCCGCCCGGAGCGGCGCACGTATCCAACACTCGCGGGGACTGGCCGTCCAGACGGAGGTGTTTCACGGCCGCGGCGATTTCCGCGACCAGTTGCGAGGCCTCGTCCTGAATGCGCGCCTGCCCAGCGCGGATCGCGGCGGAGCGCCCGGCATCGCCACGGACGACGCGGCGGGCGCAGGTCAGAAAAGCCCCCGGCTCAGTCTCGAGATCGGCGAATTCTGTGCCAGGATCCGCAACACGGAGGGCGGTGCTCGCGGGTTCCTGATCCCACGAGCAAATTCTCTCGGCGACCGCCTGACCGTACCGGCGCGCCCAGCGCTCGACCATCCACGCGGGATGCGCCAGTGCAGCAGAGCTCGAGCTCTGCGGCTTATGTTCCGCGGTCTGGCCGACTTTTCTCAAAACGGCGTTGACCATCCCCGAAGCGCCCCGTTCGCGGCCATGCTTCACCAACTCCACGCTGTCGTGGATCGCAGCGTGGGCCGGCACGCGATCCAGATACCACAACTGGTACGCTCCCATGCGCAGCGCGGTCGCGGCTTCAGGACTCAGCTTCGTATTGGGCCGCGCCAGCAGATCGCGAATCTGCGTATCCAGGGCCAGTTGCCAGCGCAGCGTTCCCAGCACCAAAGCCGTGGTCAGGTTGCGGTCCTGCTCTGAGAGCGCGTCCACTTCCCTTCCGCGCAGCAGCTCATCGCTGTGGGCATCCGTTGTCTCAATCTCGAAGAGAATTCGATACGCAGCCTGCCGCGCCGGAGCGATCATGGCCTAATCACCGAGACGCGCGCCGCTCGCCAGTGCGTGGCCCCGCAAAAACTCCCCTGCCGTCATGCGCCGCTTGCCTTCGGACTGCACTTCCACCAGCTCAATCCAGCTTCCGTCGCCACAGGCGGCAAACATCGTGCCCTCGTCCACAAGCAGCGTTCCAGGTTCGCTGCCGCGGCCGCCCATGACTTCGGTAGGCAGCAGCCGATGAACGGTCAGCTTTTTGCCGTGCAGCATGGTCCATGCGCCAGGCCATGGCTGGAATCCGCGCCACCGGTTGTAAACCGTCATCGCTGGATGCGAAAAATCGATCCGGCCATCCTCGCGGGTCAGCAGAGGGGCGAGCGTGGCGTGTGATTCGTCCTGCTTCCGCGGCGCGATTCGCCCGGCTTCCAGATCGAGCAACGTCTGCATCATCAGGTCGGCGCCCGTTTCGGCGAGAAGCGGAAGCACGTCGGTCGTGGTCATGCTCGGCGCAATCGCCATCTGCCGCTGCAGGAGAATGTCCCCCGTGTCGAGCCCCTCATCCAGCCGCATGGTCGTCACGCCGGTGGCGTGCTCGCCGTTGGCCAGAGCCCACTGCACGGGTGCGGCCCCGCGATACTTCGGCAGCAGCGAGCCGTGCAGGTTCAGATTGCCGTAGCGCGGCAAATCGAGCATCCACTTCGGAATGATCCGGCCATAGGCCACGATGAGGATGGCATCGGGCTGGATCGCTTCCAGTTCCGCGCGCAGGTCCGCATTAGTCTTGATTTTTTCCGGCTGCGTTACTCGCAGGCCGGCTTCCATAGCGGCCTGCTTCACGGGCGGGTGGGTCATCTGCTGCCCGCGGCCGACGGGGCGATCCGGCTGCGTGATCACCAGCGCCACGTCGTGCCCGGCGCGCAGAGCCAGCTTCAGCGTGGGCACCGCAAATGTCGGAGTTCCACAAAACGCCAGCTTCATTTCCACTCGCCGGTTTTTTGCAGCTTGCGAATCCTGCGCAGGATCAAATCGCGCTTGAGCCCGCTCAGCCGCCACGGGAACAGAATGCCGTCCAGGTGGTCGATCTCATGTTGAAAGGCGCGCGCCAGCAGCTCTGCCCCTTCCAGCTCGCGCCAGTTGCCGTCCAGATCCTGCGCGCGTATTTTCACTTTGGACGCGCGCACTACCTTCTCGCGAATCTCCGGTAAACTCAGGCAGCCTTCTTCCTCCACCTGCCGGCCTTCCTTGTGCAGTATCTCCGGGTTCACCAGCACCAGTTTCTCGTCCGGATTCTTCCTGTTACTCAGATCGATCACGGTGATGCGCTTACCCACGCCGATCTGCGGCGCGGCAAGGCCGATCCCCTGCGCCTTGTACATGGACTCGAACATATCGGCGGCCAGCGCACGCAGTTCGTCGTCGAACTCCGCTATCTTCTCGGTCGGCCGCTGCAAAATGGGGTCTGGATATTTGACGATTTCCCGAATCATGTCTGAAACGCCTGTAGCTCGCAGCCTTTAGCCGGCAGCACTCGCCGCTGTTCGCTGCCGGCTAGTATCCCCTAACCTGATCAAGGTACCCTTCATAGTTCCGCTTCAGTTCCCGCAGGGAATCGCCGCCGAACTTCTCGAGAGCCAGCCGCGCCACGGCCAGCGCAACCATCGCTTCAGCCGCTACACCCGCCGCCGGAACCACGCACACGTCGCTGCGCTCATAGGCGGCCTTCGTCTCCTTGCGCGTGTCGAACCGGACCGACGGAAGCGGACGGCGCAGGGTCGAGATGGGCTTCAGATGGCCACGCACGACAATGTCCTCTCCATTAGAAATACCGCCTTCGACGCCACCTGCGTTGTTATGCTCGCGGGTGAAGTGCGTATGCCGCCCATCCTTCAGATCCGCCGCGTAGCCAATAGCGTCGTGGACTTCGGAGCCCAGGGACTCTGCTGCCGTGACGCCGCGCCCAATCTCCACCGCCTTGACGGCCTGCAGCGACATCACCGCCTGGGCGAGAATCCCGTCGAGCCGCTCGTCCCAGTTGGCACAGGTGCCGAGTCCCGGCGGCGCGCCGTGCACCACCACCTCAAAGACGCCTCCGACGGTGTCGCCGGTGCGCAGCACCGCATCCACTTCACCCTTCATTTTGGCCTCGGCCTCGGCATCCACGCAGTTCAGCAACACCTCATCCTTCGTGCGCAGCGCGGTAATCTCTTCCCACGTGGCATCGCGTTCCAGCTCTGCGCGGCCGACGCGGATCACATGGCTGGCCACTTCGATGCCCAGCTCCAGCAGCAACTCTTTCGCCACGGCACCCGCCGCCACCCGCGCGGTTGACTCACGCGCCGAGGCCCGCTCCAGGACGTACCGCGCATCGGGAAAGTCGAACTTCAGCACGCCGGCGAGGTCCGCGTGCCCCGGCCGCGGGGACGCTACTGCCTTGTGCTTTGCCGGATCGCCGGCAGCTACAGGCAGTGCCTCTGTCCAGTTTTTCCAGTCGCGGTTCTCGATGGCGATGGCGATGGGCGACCCGATGGTCTTGCCATGCCGCACGCCGCTGAGGAACTGCGCCGTGTCCGTTTCAATGCGCATGCGGCCGCCGCGGCCATAGCCCTGCTGGCGCCGCCACAGCTCGCGGTTCACGAAATCCTGATCGATGGGAATGCCCGCCGGCAGCCCTGACAACAGCGCGATCAGGCTCTCTCCATGCGACTCCCCGGCTGTGGCAAAACGCAGCATATGTGTCAATAACCCATCCAGATTGTAGATGATTCAGGGATATATTCGGTCCCGGAGGGTGACCGGGAGGCGGTTTACCCCGGGATCTGCTCTGCCACCAGCCATGCGTACTGCGCTTCGCTCAGCGGCACCACCGAAAGCCTCCCCTGCGTGATCAGCGGTGAACGCGCAAACAAACTCTGCGCCCTGATTTCCCGGAGGGTTCGCGGAGTCTTCGTTTTCCTGACGAATTTCAGCCGCACTACCGGCTCCTTCGCGTCGCTTGCGTCCACCATCAGGACCCTGGCCAACCCGACGGCACGCCGTTCTGCCCCGGTGTGATAAATCACCAGCAATTCGCCGCGCTTCATCCCCGCAAGCAGCTTCACGGCCTGGGCGTTGGTCACGCCGTCCCAGACGGTCTCACCGTCGCGCGCCAGATCGTCCACCGAGTAGGCGCCGGGCTCAGTCTTTAAAAGGTAAGGCATCCTGGCTCCCGCCCGCAGTCTTGTCCTGCTCGCTTTTCAGGTATGCCTCGGCATTCAGCAGCGGCCGTTCCATGGAGCGGGCCCAGTCGGTCATTTCCGCGCCCGGCCGGCCGTTGGCTTCGCTGCGGGCAAACTCCGCCCGCACGGTCTGCATCTTCGCATCCAGATCGTCCAGGTAGTGCAGCAGAATCGCTTCGGGCGTCATGGGCAGCTTCGGCGACCCAAATTCGTATTTGCCGTGGTGACTGAGCACCAGGTGCTCCACCAGCACGCGCTTCGCCGCCGGAAACTCCGGAATTTCGTCTGTCTTCCGCTCGATCATGCCGAGGCCGATGGTGATGTGTCCTAACAACTGGCCTTCCAGGGTGTAGTCGAAGCTCGTTCCCCAGCGCAGCTCGCGCAGCTTGCCGATGTCATGCAGCACCACTCCGGTCAGCAGGAGGTCGCGATTCACGCCCGGATAATGTTTCGCCGCCAGTTCGGACATCCCCATCAGGGACAGCACATGCTCGAGCAGGCCACCGATCCAGGCATGGTGCAGCCCCTTGGCAGCTGGCGCCTGGCGCAGCGCCGTGGCAATCTCCTCGTCGGCGAGGAACGCCTCCAGCAAAGCCTTCAGATGTGGATCGGTGAAGCTGGCTACCCATCCTTCCAGCTCTCTCCACATCTCGTCCAGATCGCGCGCGGATTGCGGAACAAAATCGCCGAGCTCGTATTCGTTCGCCGCGGCGCGACGGATTTTATCGACGTTGATCTGCAGCTTCTCGTTATAGCGGCAGACCTGGCCGCGCACCTTCACGACGTCGCCGGGCTCAAAGTCGCCCACGTCATCGGCGTCCCAAACACGCGCTTCGACGGTCCCGGTGCGGTCGCACAGCGTCATGGCAATGTAGCGGGCGCCGTCTTTCCTGGTGCGCGCCTGCTTCGATCCCGCGGCGAAGTACCCGGTCATTGCCTGGTTCTCCCGGCTGGCCAGATCGGCAACCATGGGCTCTTTCATCGTCGCGCCGGTTTCTTACTGCTGGCTGGAATTGGACGATCCGCCCGGCGCGGCCGGAGCGGTCCCGGAAGGCGGAGCCGCAGTGGGCTGGGTCGCCGGCTTCGCTTCCTTCTTCTTCTTATCCTCGTCGGAAAGGCGCCGCTTCGGCCCTTCTTTCGCCGGATTCACCTTCTTCGGATGCGTAGTGTCTCCCTGCAAACCATAGGCCTGGCTCTCACGCTTCTCCTTGGCCAGCTCCTTGGCGGACGCCACCGGCGGCACATATTTCTGCTTCGGCCGATTCTTCCACCGCTTCGCTTTCGGAAGCTTTTTCTGATCCTGGAAGCGAACCTTCTGGGGATTGGGCGCCGGGGCGCTGGTGTTCAACACATCACCGTTGGCGTTGGTCACCGTCGTGCTGTTCATCGCCTGAGTCGCGGTCGTGCCCTGACCGGCTCCGGCGTCCACCATCCGCGTATCCGCGGCGGGAAGCGTTTCCCGCGGGGCCTGTCCAAACCGAATCTTCTCTTTTTTCCCGGGCTTCTGGACCTTGCGTGACTCGCTCCCCTGTCTCCTTTCGCTCACCGTCTCCAGATGGCCGGTTTGGGGTCTGCGCTGTCGCCGCGGTTTGGCGCGGAAGCGGCTCCGCTTCTCGTGCTTCCGGTGTTTGGGTCCGGGCGGTACGTAGGCGCTCTGGATAAACTTCATCTCATCCGGGCTCGATCCCGCATCCTCGTATCCCGGGCGAATGGTAATGTAGGCCTGATTGCGCAGCTGGGTCAGATACGCGCGCAGCGCGGGCTGCATCTTCTGCATGCCGATGGTTTCCTGAATCTCGTCCTGGACATCCGACAGAGGCTGCAGGCCAGCATCCTGGTGCTGGGTGACTTCAAGGATCAGCCAGCCCTGCCTGGTCCGGATCGGCTGCGTCCACTGCCCCGCCCTCAGCGAGAAGGTCGCGTCCTCCATCACCTTCGGCAGCACGCCGCGCTTGTAATCGCCCAGATCGCCGCCTTCCGCAGCGGTCGGACCGCTGGAATCCGCCTTCGCCAGGGTCGCGAAATCTGCTCCGGCCTTCAGCCGATCCTCGAGGTTGTCCGCCTGCTTTTCCGCTGTCGCTACCTGCGCCGCGTCGTCGGGATTGGGAGTGGGAATGAGGATTTCGCTGAGCCGCACCTGTTCGGGCTCCTCGAAGTTCCTGGTGTGCGCGTCGTAGTATGCCTGGACCTCGGACGGCGTCACCATGATCTTGGGCGCCACTTCCTCGCTGATCACCTGAGACGTAATCACGTTCTCCCGAATCTGCTCCTTGAGGTCCTCCCAGGAGACTCCCTGGGCTTCAGCCGCTTTTTCCAGGTCCTCCATGGTCGCCATATGGTACTGCTTGCGCATATCGTCCAGCCGGCGGATCACCCCGTCGTCTCCGTTGATGCCCAGTTGCTTGCCCTCGGACAGCAGCAACTGCTTGTCGATGAGGGAGCGCAGCAGATCGTGCTTCTGCTCGTACAGCTCCTGCCGCGACCAGCCCTCCTGCTGGCCTTCCTGCTCCAGTTGGTCTTCGGCGCGCTCGTAATCTGACAGGCTGATGACCTGGTCGTTGACGCGCGCAACGATCTCCTCCACCACCTGCCCACGGTAGGCGGAACCTTCCTGAAAAGAGCTGGACTGGGCCACGGCGGGGACGGCCGCGATTGCCAAACTGGCGGCGAACAGGGTGCGAAGCGGCGGGAAACGAAGCATCATGATGATCGACAGTCTCGGCGCACTGGCCCCGGTCGCTGCCTGGAAAAGCTCTCTTCCGCTCGGCTGCCGTGCACAGATTCTGGGGCTTGCGCTGAATTCATTGTACAGCGTGGAAACGTCTGCCGCCGGGCAGCTGACTGACCGGATGTCGCTGACGAATCTTGGTTAACCGCTTTTCAGCTATCCGCTTTTTACCTGGCCGGTGTCCGGCTACCCATTCTTTCGCTGCTCCTAAACGCCCTTTTTCAGCGGCTCCCAGACGTATTTGTGAATCTGGAGACTCAGCCGTGCCGGCAGGCCATCGGCGAGCATCCACTCCACCAACTCCCGCGGATCGAGCAGCGCATTCTCGGTGGTCCGCGCTGCGGCCGGCGTTTTGCTGAAGGCCGGCGAAAGGAGCACAGCTCCCGCGCACGTCTCCAGCCGGTGCTCGCGGAGGAAGGCCCGGGCAAATTCGTAATCACCACGATTCGCGATCACAAATTTCACTTCATCGAGCTCGCTGAGGCACGCCAGATTCTCCATGCGGAAGCTGCCTGCTTCGCCCGACCCTGGGCACTTCACATCCACGATTTTGTGGACTGCTCGCGGAACCCGCTCCAGCGGGCGCTCTCCGCTGGTCTCGATCATCAGCTCATAACTCTCGCCCAGCAGCCGGTCCATCAGCGGAAGCAGTTCCCGCTCCTGCAGCAGCGGTTCGCCTCCGGTAAACTCGACGAGCTTTACCGGCGCCAGCTTTTCGAGCTCCGCGACGACCTCGTCTTCGCTCCGGCGGTAGCCACCCGTGAAAGTGTACTCTGAATCGCACCACGAGCAGCGCAGATTGCAGCCCGCCAGTCGCACAAAGATGCACGGCCGGCCGGCGAAGCTCGATTCGCCCTGGATGGATTTGTAGATTTCGATCAGATACACGGCCTACTCGTAGTACGTCGCCGACGTCGTGTCTGTCTCGAACAGGGTGCAGTCTTTCACCCGCACCCGTCCACCGGTCATCGCGCTGAGCTGCCGATTGGTTTCGTCGTAGAAATACTTCGCCAGATTCTCCGCCGAGGGATTGATTTCCGTAAACGGCTCGAGATCGTTCAGCATCTGGTGGTCGAGGCGGTCGATGACCGGCCGCATCACGTACTTCAGGTCGCGGAAGTCCAGGAGCAGCCCCGCCGCGTCGAGCTTCTCGCCGCACAGCGTGATGCGCACCTTATAGTTATGCCCGTGCGGGTTTTCGCATTTGCCCCTGTAGTTTCGCAGGTAGTGTCCCGAGGAAAATCCGCGCTCGACCGTGACTTCGTACATGGTGGCTTCTCAGGGGCAGAATCCCGCCCTTCTTTGATTTTACCGGTCGGGTCTAGCGCTCTGGCCGGCTGCCACCCCGCTCCCGCAGGCGGCGCTCCTCGGTGCGGCGGTCGATCTGCTCGAAGAGCGCTGTCATGATCCCGAACAGCGCGACCAGCAGCCCTCCCACGGTCAAAAACAGCGCGGTCGTCCGCCACAGCGTTCCGTTCGCCGGCAGCATGGGCTGGGTGTGGCTGGAGATCAGCGACATGATGAAGGAGACCACGGCGAACAGCAGCATCACGCCGGCCAGGATGTAGAGGTTGCGCGCCACGTCTCCAGTGTAGCTGCGTGGCGCCGGCGTCAGTGTCCGAAGAACGCTTCCACGTCGCGAATCTCCTGCGTGATCCGATAGGGCGGCAGGCTCTCCAGAAAAATACGCCCGTAGCGCTGCCGCGCCAGCCTTGGGTCGAGCAGCATCAGCACCCCGCGGTCGTCCAGTGACCGGATCAGCCGCCCGAATCCCTGCTTGAGCGTAATCACCGCCGTGGGTACCTGGTACTCGAAGAACGGCTTGCCGCCTGCTTCTTCAATCGCCCGCATGCGCGCCTGCACGACCGGATCGCCGGGCACCGCGAAGGGAAGTCGGTCGACAATCACGCAGCTCAGCGCCTCGCCCTGCACGTCTACGCCCTGCCAGAAGCTCGAAGTCCCGAACAGCACGGCATTCGGTGTGGCGCGAAACTCTTCCAGCAGGGCCTTGCGGGGCGCCGTGCCCTGCAACAGCAGCGGATATTTCACCTCGGAGAGCAGCCGCTCGTGGAGTTCGCGCATTTGCTGGTAGCTGGTGAAGAGGCAAAACGCCCGTCCGCGCGTGATCTCCAGCATTTGCCGGATACGCCTTGCCGCCTGATCCTGAAATTCCGGCTCCCGCGGGTCGGGCATGTCCGGCGGCAGAAAGAGCAGCGCCTGCTGCGGATAGCGGAAGTGCGAGGGCACGACCAGCTCCCGCGCATCGTCCAGCCCCAGGCGCTTGCGCATGTGCGTGAAGCCGCCCTGTACCGTCAGCGTGGCTGAGGCCAGCACCACGCTGGGATACGCCTCAAACAACAGCTCCCGGAGAATCTCCGAAACATCGATGGGTGTCGCCTGGAGGTGGGTGCTCATTTGCCGCCCGCTCCGGCGTTCCAGCCAGAAGACGGTGTTCCGGTCCTGGGATTCCATGAGGAACTTCAGTTGCTCCCGCACCGCCGCCGTCCGGCGTCGCAGCGGCTGGGTGTCCTCAGCGCCCTTCACGCGCTCCAGCTCGCCTTCCATCCGGTGCAGGGCATTCAGCACGCCCAGATAGACATCTCCCTGCGTCTCCAGGAACTCCTCGCGATTGGTGAACGGGATGCGCCCGTCGCCCCCGCTCCCGAATCCATTGCCGCGTCCCTCGGCTCGCGTTGGCAGCGCGGCGAAGAACATGCGGGCGCGTTCGCGGATCATATGCGCCGCTGTCACCACCTCAGCGTTCAGCTCTTTCCGGGCGCGCAGCAGCGTCTCGACGTCGCGGGACAACTCCTCGATGCGCACATTGCTCAGGCTGACGCCGAAATAGCTAGACGCGGTGTCTTCCAGCTCGTGAGCCTCATCAAAGATCACCACCGTCGCTTCCGGCAGCACACCCGCGTCCGGAGCGCCGCCGGCCTGCTGGCGAACCGCCATATCCGCGAAAAATAAATGGTGGTTCACAATCACCACATCGCTCTCTGCCGCGCGACGCCGCATTTCGGTGATGAAGCAGCGCTGGTAGTCCGGGCAGGTCTGCCCCAGGCAGGCTTCGCTGCGCGCGTCCAGCCTGGCCCAGAGCAGGCTCGTTTCCGGCAGATCGTCGATTTCCGCCCGGTCGCCGGTCTCCGTTGTCTTCTCCCAATCGGCGATGGCCTGGTACTGCGAGATCTCTTCGAGACCCGACAGGATCGGCTGCCTGCGCAGCGCGAAGAGCTTGTTGCGGCAGAGGTAGTTCGCCCGACCTTTCATGTAGCAGACGGCCAGCGGACCCAGCAGGGATTCGAGGAAGGGCACGTCCTTGAAGAAGAGCTGCTCCTGCAGGTTCTTCGTGCCCGTCGAGACAATGACACGCCGGCCGGTGGCCGCACACGCCCGGAGCGCCGGCAGGAGATAAGCCAGCGTCTTGCCCGTGCCCGTGCCCGCCTCCACGATCAGGTGACGCTGGTCGGCGAGCGCCCGTTCGACGGCCTGCGCCATCTCCAGTTGCCCCTTGCGGAACTCGTAGGGTAACTGTGAGCGGGACAGGACGCCCCCTGGCGCGAAAAACTCGTGCAGCGTGGGCAACGCGGGAGCGGAAGCAGAACCAGGAGTCACGTCTTCTTCAGGATAGCCGTTCCCGCTGTGGGGCCATGACGCACAGGAAAACTTCGGTCAGACTCAGGTTCCATCCCGGGAAAGGCACAGATTGTCGGATGGAAAGGCACAGATTGTCGGATGCTGATGCGCAAAAATGAAGGGCCGGACGCGTTTTGGCCGGCCGCTGTTCTCGGAAACGGCACCCTACTGCGGCTTCCGCCCAGTTCCCTTCGGATAAATGGAATATTCCGGCACCGGCATGTGCAATTTGACTGTAATTCGCTTGGTGGCGCCCGGTAGCTTATAGACCTTGCCGTATGTCTGATAGCCGTCCGCGATCACCTGCAGCAGGAGGTCCTGGCCGATCGGGATCAGATTCAGGCTGGCCGCGCCATTTTCCTTCGTCTTCAGCTCCATATCGCCCCATGGCTTGTTGTCCGTCGATAAGGGCTGGAAGATCACAGCTGCATTCTCGAGGGGCGTGCCGTCCGGCTTCAGCACGGTTACTGTGATGTTGCAGGTCGGCGGCGGCTTCCTGATTTTGCGCGCCCGGCGATCGCCCCAGGCGCAAGGCAGGAGCATCAGTGCAACCGCCACCAGCGGCAGGCAACGGCGTAACCCCACACGAACCATACCCCTGATTTTAGTGCAGAAGGTCCCGGCACGGAAACGCCTTTCTTCGATCCCGGGAATCTTGCCTTGCCGCCTTTCCGTCTAATCTATTGCCTGATGGTCCTAGGTCCAGCCCGCGGCATCGCTTTTCGCCGAGCGCGCACTGTGCTTGCCTCGGTAATCCTGCTCGTGATGGCTGTCAGCGCGCACGCCCAGGGCGCGCCGCCCGTGACCGACCCTACCGCTCTTGTCCGACACGCCGTCGCCCTTCGCCTTGCGGAAGAAGCATCGAATCAGCCACTCCGTTTCGTCTTTCACAAGAAGGATGACCACCGCGCCTTTACCCAGGAGATCATCGAAACGCCGCAGGGCGATGTCGCCCGGCTGGTCGCCTTGAATGGCGCGCCGCTCACTCCGGGCGCACGGCAGGCCGAAGCCAACCGCCTCCATGCTCTGGCCGCCAACCCGGCGCTTCAGCAGCACCGCTTCCGGCACGAACAGGCCGACCAGGCCCGCATCGACAAGTTGCTCCGCCTGCTTCCTCAGGCTTTCGTGTACCGCTACGTCGGCTCCGAGCCCTGCCAGGTTGCCGACATTCCGGAGATTCCGATCCCCGGCGCGCCCGGTCCGCCGCCCACGTCTCCGCCACCCGGCGATGTCTGCTATCACCTCACGTACACGCCCAATCCGCGCTGGAACCCACCCGATCTGGAGTCCCGGATCCTTCAGGGCATGGCCGGCAACGTCTGGATTGACTCGACCGGTGATCGCCTCCATCGCCTCACCGCTCATCTCATCGCCGATGTCGATTTCGGCTGGGGCATCGTGGGGCGACTCAACCGGGGCGGCTCCATTTTTCTCGAGCAGGATCGTCTTTCCGGCAACGACTGGGAGCTGACGCACATGAAACTCAACCTCACAGGCAAGGTCCTGCTGGTCAAGGCCATTCGCATCGATATCGACGAATCGATGGGCGATTTTCAGCCGGCCCCGAAGAATCTCGATTACCGCCGGGCGATTCATATGCTGCTGGCTTCCCCGCCCCAGCCCAGCCCGTAGTCACGAATCGCTGATTAACTGAATCCCAACTCGCGTCGCTATACTCGCTGCATTATGAAATTTCTGCGCCTGCTCGCCATTTTGCTTTTCCTCCCGCTCGCTGCCGTCCCGTTATCCTTCGCGTGGGGCAGCAAAGGCCATACGATGATCAATCATCTCGCTGTGGAAGCCCTCCCGGACAGCGTTCCTGCCTTCCTGCGCTCGCCAGCCGCCATCGATGAGATCACCTACCTCGGCCCCGAGCCGGACCGCTGGCGTTCACCCGCCGAGCCTGAACTGGATGCCGCTCAGGCGCCCGACCACTTCATCGACCTCGAACTCGCGGACCTGCTTGGCACCCTGCCCCGCGAGCGCTACCAGTACATCGCCGCACTCTACGCCTACGGCCTCACGCATCCCAAACTCGCTTCGGAAATGCAGCCGGACCGCATCGGTTTCCAGCCGTACATCACCGAGGAGGTCTGGGAGCGTCTGAAATCTGCCATGCGCGACTACCGGCAGCTCAGCGCGGCGCGCCAGGACACCAGGCCGGTCGAAGCGGCGATCATTTTTTACGCCGGATGGCTGGGCCACTATGTCGGCGACGGCTCGCAGCCGCTGCACACCACCATCGAGTACAACGGCTGGGTTGGACCGAATCCCAACGGGTACACCACCGACCACCAGATCCACTGGCAGTTCGAAACCCGGTTCGTCAACGATGCCATCAACATCTCCGATGTGCAGCCGCTGATGACCCCGCTGCAGCCGATTGGCGACGAGTGGACGGACTACCTCGCTTACCTGCGCCACACCAACTCCTACGTCGACGAGGTTTACCAGCTCTATAAAGAGCACGGCTTCGACGGCACGGGTACGCCGGAGTCGAGACACTTTACGGCGGAGCGGCTGGCTGCCGGGGCGTCGATGCTGCGGGATCTGATTGTGGCTGCATGGGTGAAGAGCGCGGAGCCGGTACCGGAGTGGCATCATGAGGAGGTGAAGCCGGCGGCTACATCAGGCAGCGAACCGGCAGCCGGCGCAGGCTCACTTCACACAACGGCATCGGAAACACCTGCCTCGACAGGTGGTCCCAAAACGAAGAGCGATCCGGAGTTCGGCACAATTTATGTTCCGGGAAACGGCGTCACGGATCCCAAACTTATCTTCGCCGCTGACCCGGAGTACTCGGATATTGCGCGCAGGAGGAACGTGAGCGGCATCGTCGTGATTTCCGCCATCGTCGGCACGGACGGCCACGCCCATGAGGTTCAGGTTGTGCAGTCGCTTGGATGGGGCCTTGATGAAACCGCGGTCAAAGCAGTGCGGCAATATCGCTTTCGACCGGCGACCTACCACGGCAAACCGGTCGCAATAAAGATCAAGATCGAGGTCAACTTCGGGAGCTACTGAACTATTGCCGTGCGGCTCCCGGCTACGCCAGCTCCGCCACCACCCGCCTCAGCAGCTCGGCCAGCCGCGCCTCGACCGCGCGCCCGGTTTCCAGTACCTCCTCGTGGCTCAGCGGCGTTGCCTGGATACCGGCTGCCAGATTGGTCACGCAACTGATGCCCAGCACCTCGATCCCCATCTGCCGCGCTGCAATCGTCTCCTGGACGGTCGACATGCCGACCAGATCCGCGCCCATCGTTCGGAATGCCCTGATTTCCGCCGGCGATTCGAAGCTCGGCCCCAGAACGCTGATATAGACGCCCTCTTCGAGGTCAAGATCCATGTCCTCCGCAGCCTCTTTGGCCAGTGCGCGCAGCCGCGCTGAGTAGGCGTCGGACATATCGAAGAAGCGCGGTCCGAATCGCTCATCGTGCGGTCCCGACACTGGATTTCGGCCACTCAGATTGATGTGGTCGGAAATCAGCACCAGCTGCCCCTGGCGCAGACCCTCGTTGATGCCGCCCGCTGCGTTGGTCAGCACCAGCGTTTTCACGCCGAAGCGCCCCAGTACCCGTACCGGAAAGGTCACCTCGTCGGAGGTGTAGCCCTCATACGCGTGGACGCGCCCCTGCATTACGGCTGCGGGAACGCCGCCAATGGCCCCGATGACGAGGCGCCCGCCGTGCCCGGGCACGGTGGAGTGCGGAAAGTGCGGGATCTCCGCATACGAAATTGTGGCTGGCTGCTCCACCTGGCCCGCAAACGAGCCCAGCCCTGAGCCCAGCACAATGCCGAGGGCTGGCCGCAGGGGCGTGCGGGCCGAGACAAATTCGGCCGCTTCGCTGACCTTCCCGAAGAGTGTGCTCGCCATGGTTACTTAATCAGGATCCCCACAATCGATGCCGACATCAGGTTCGCCATCGTCCCGCACAGCATCGCGCGCAGTCCCAGTTTGGCCAGATCGTTGCGCCGGTTCGGCGCCAGTGCGCCGATGCCGCCGATCTGAATGCCGATGGAACTGAAATTCGCGAACCCGCACAGGGCGAAGGTCGCAATCGTCACGGACTTTGCCGCCAGAACGCCGTGTTGTGCGTAATTGCCCAGATATGTGTACGCCACCAGCTCGTTCAGCACCATGCGGGTGCCCAGCAGGTTGCCGACCAGCCGCGCGTCGTGCCAGGGAATCCCGATGAGCCACGCGACCGGCGCAAAGAGGAAGCCCAGCACCACGTTCAGGCTGCTCGGAAACCAGTGCCACAGGTGGTTGTGCACACCGCCCATCATCCCGTTCACCAGTGCAATCAGCGCGAGGAAAGAAATGAGCATAATGCCCACATTAAAAGCCAGCCGCCCGCCGTCGATGGTTCCCCGCGCCAGCGCGCCGAGAAAGTTCTCTTCCCTGTGTTCTTCGCTTTCTGGCAGATGCACTACGCCCTCGGTCGCGGGTTTCTCGACCTCGGGCACCAGCATCTTCGCGAGCAGAATCGTTCCCGGGGCGGTCATGATCACCGCCGCCAGCAGGCTGCTGGCATTGATGCCGTACATGATGTATGCCGCCATGATGCCGCCGGAGACGTGCGCCATGCCGCTGGTCATGATGCACATCAGCTCCGAGCGCGTGGCGCCGGGCAAGAATGGCCGGATGGTCAGCGGCGCTTCGGTCTGCCCCATAAAGATGCTGGCCGCCACGTTCAGGCTCTCCGCGCCGGAGACCTTCATCGTCCACAGCATGGCCTTCGCGAAAGCGCGGATGACGAGCTGCATGACGCCCAGGTAATAGAGCGCCGCGAAGAGCGCCGAGACGAAAATAATCGTCGGCAGCACCTGGAAAGCGAAGAAACTGGTGCCGAAGTAAGCCCCGATCTTCGAGTGCTCCGCACCCAGGTCCCCGAAGAGGAAGGTCGAGCCGTCGTACGCGTAGCCGAGGAGCTTGTCCACGCCGTTGCCGGCGTCGTGCAGCATCCGCTCGCCGAAGCTCCATTTGAGCACCACGAAGGCGAAGACGATCTGCAGACTCAAGCCCCAGAGCACCGTCCGCCAGCGGATCGCCCTGCGGTTGGTTGAGAAAATCCACGCCAGCAGCAGCATGGTCAGCAGTCCCAGTACACCCGTGAACCGAGCCAATTCCTTCTCCTGTGAGGCCTTTTCAATCCTATGTGCGCTGTGCTGGTTTGAGAAAGGTATTTTTGTTTTGCGCGGAAATAATCCGCTTTACGAGCGGCGGCGGCTCCACGGGATCATCCGCGATTGTCAGCGCCTCGCGCAGCAGCTCTTCCGGCTCGGCAAAACGCGCCTCGTCCTCAGCGAACAGGGTCGCCAGCTGCTGTCCGGCTTCGATTTTCATGCCCAGCTTCGCGTGCATCTCAAGACCGGCATGCGCTTCCACCGGCTCGCCGGCGCGCTCGCGGCCCGCGCCCAGCCGCTGCACCGCCCAGCCAACGCCGGTGCAGTCGGCGGCGGCAAAATAGCCGCTCTTCAGCGCGCGGAAGACTCGCCGGAACTTCGGCCGATGAAACTTCTCGCCCGCATCGAGCGCCTGCAAGTCGCCGCCCTGCGCCGCCACCATCTCGCGGAAAATGCGCAGCGCAGAGCCGTCCGACAGCTTCGTCTCCGCCAGCGCGCGCCCTTCGTCCGCGCTTGCGGCGTTGCCGCCCAGGTGAATCATCCATCCGGCGAGCACCAGCGAAATCTCCCTCAAGTCCTCGCTCAGCGGATGGCGCTGGCCGCGCAGCATTGCCATCGACTCCGCGATCTCGACCCAGTTGCCGGCAAAGCGTCCCAGCGGCTGGCTCATGTCGGTCAGAATGGCCACTGTCCGCGTGCCCGCGCGCTCGCCTGTCTCCACCATCAGCGCCGCCAGGAAGTTTGCCTCCGCTTCGTTGCGGAGAAACGCCCCTGACCCGGTCTTTACGTCGATGGCCAGCGCATCCAGCCCCGCCGCAAGCTTCTTGCTCATGATGGAGGCGCAGATGAGATACGGACTCTCCACAGTTGCCGTCCGGTCGCGCAGGCTGTACAGCTTCCGGTCCGCCGGAACCAGATTTGTCGTCTGCCCCACAATCGACGCGCCACACCGCTCCAGCACCTGCCGCATTTCCGCGAGCGTGAGCTGCGTGCGATAGCCCGGTATCGATTCCAGTTTGTCCAGTGTGCCGCCCGTGTGTCCCAGAGCGCGCCCGCTGATCATTGGATCGGCCAGGCCGGCGGCCGCCGCCAGCGGGGCCGCCAGGAATGAAGTCTTGTCGCCTACGCCGCCGGTCGAGTGCTTGTCGACCGTCCTGCGTCCCAGGCTTTGGTAATCCATCACCTCGCCGGAAAATCGCATCGCCGTGGTCAGCGTATCCAGTTCCCGCAACGAGAGGCCGCGCAGAAAGACCGCCATCAGCCAGGCCGACAACTGCTCCTCGGGAATCGTCTCACGGGCCGCGCCTTCCACGATGAAGCGAATCTGCTCGTCGGTCAGCTCTTCCCCGTCGCGCTTCCTGCGGATCACGTCGAAGGCGTGCAGACTCATCGCGCCTCCGGCTCAAACTGGAAACGGTTGGGGAAAATCTGCGCAAACGGCATCGTCTCCCAACCGCGTTCTCCCGGAAATGTCACCACGGCGTCCGCGGTCACAAATTCGCTCATCACCTGGCGGCATGCGCCGCAGGGCGGGCACGGCGCGCCCGTGGCATTCGCCACCGCGATGGCCACAATCTTCGCTTCCGCCCCGCGCTCGCTGATGGCGCGAAAGAGCGCGTTGCGCTCGGCGCAGCTGGTCAAACCGTAGCTCACGTTCTCGACGTTGCACCCGGTGACCACGCGGCCGTCGTCAAACAACAGCGCCGCTCCCACATAAAATTTCGAATACGGCGCGTAGGCCCGCTTCGTGGCTTCCCGCGCGGCCGCCCGCAACCGCTCCAGCTCTCCGAGATCGACAGACATAACTTTCTGAGCCTAATTGCTGCGTAACCCCAGGGGCAACCACCCCTCAGGTTCCCTCTGTAATCTCTGCAATAACCGATGAGCCTGGCGTGGACGACCTCACGCGGGAATTCCTGCTCCTGTGCCGCGCTGCCGCAAATCCACATCGCGCCGTGCATCCTCGCGCCAGTTTTCGCCGGTCCGGGAGCAGCCCTCGGTCGTTGCCGGTCCGGCAGGGCCGCGGAAGAACGAGCCTGCGTCGCCGTCGGAAGAGCCGGAACCTGCTGCCGCTTCCGGCGCCAGGAATCAGGCTCCGTTCTCGCGGCCCACGGCTTCCGGCACCGACCCCGCACCGTGCTCCGATCCGCTCTGATCGGCCGTCCTCACGCCCAAAGCCGTGTGGTATCACCCCGTATCTGCGCGCTGATTGCGCACCGGGATCCCAGCGGGCGCGCGACATACACGTAGGTACTTGTGCAGTTCTTTTTTTTGGGGTTAATATCCTCACGTAGTAGTACGTAAGGACGACTCAGCACATTCTGTGGAGGACAGAGCCTATGCCCCAATCCCTCGTCGATCTGGAACAACAGCGCAGCGCCATCTTCCAGGAGATGCTGCGTCTCCCTGACTTTCGCAGCGGATCGATCACCAGCACGCGCAGCACCTGCGGCAAACCGAACTGCCGATGCCATCAGCCCAACCAGCCCGGACACGGGCCCAACGTTCGCTTGACCCGCAAGGTGGGAGGAAAGACCATCACCGAGACCTTTGCCACCCTGGCCGAACTGCACAAGGCGCAACGCGAGGTGGAGGCCTATCACCGCTTTCGGGAACTGGCGGCGCAATTGTTGGAAGTCAACGAGCAGATCTGCAGCGCTCGCCCCGTGGAACAGGAACTCACACCGCAGAAAAAAAAACGGCAGAAATCCTCCAGCAGGAAGTCGCCCGCGAAGTAGAGCATCTGCTTCGGCTCCTCTTCCGCGCCGGGGATAAAACTGGCCCTCTGGATCTGGAAGCGGCAGAGATGGCAATTCGTTCCAGCATGCACCGGGCGGGCTCGGCCGCGTTAACCGAACTGCTGCAATTCGCGGCCCCGACGACCGACGAGGAGCGTGCGATTGCCTGCGCTTGTGGGCAGCGCGCCCACTACCGGGAGTTACGTTCCAGGCCGGTTCTGACGGTCGTGGGCGCGGTGCAGGTCTCGCGTCCTTACTATCTGTGCCCGCATTGTCATCAGGGCCAGTTTCCGGCCGACGTGGAACTGGACATCGACAAGACGGAGTTTTCCCCTGGCGTGCGCCGCATGCAGGCCCTGGTGGGCCAGGATGCTCCCTTCGATCAGGGCCGCGAACAGATCCGAGTCCTGGCCGGGCTGGAAGTGACTACCAAATCTGTGGAGCGCAATGCGGAAACCATCGGAGAGGATATCGCTCAGCGGGAGCGCAAGGAGATCGAAAAAGCCATCCAGCTGGATCTTCCCGTAGTGCTCGGCAAGCCGATTCCGGTTCTTTATGTTGAAATGGACGGGACCGGAGTGCCGGTGGTCAGCAAGGAGACTGCAGGCCGGCAGGGCAAGACGGACGGTCAGCCCGCCCATACCCGGGAGGTCAAGCTGGGATGTGTGTTTACCCAAACCACCTGCGACAAGGAGGGCTTCCCCATCCGCGATCCGGATTCAACCACCTACACCGGAGCCATCGAGACCGCGGAAGAGTTTGGCAAACGCATCTACCTCGAAGCCCGTCAGCGCGGCTGGGAGCGGGCGGCAAAGAAAGTTGTCCTCGCCGATGGCGCCGAATGGGTTTGGAATTTAGCCGGTCTGCACTTCCCGGAGGCGATTCAGATTGTCGATCTCTATCACGCCCGCCAACACCTGTGGGAGTTGGCGCGCAGGTTGTACCCCAATGACACAATGAAACAGAAAGCCTGGATGAAGAAACACCAGCGACGCATGCTGGACAAAGGGAAAATCG
The DNA here is from genome assembly GCA_035503835.1 of Acidobacteriaceae bacterium. Lineage (GTDB taxonomy): Bacteria > Acidobacteriota > Terriglobia > Terriglobales > Acidobacteriaceae > Palsa-343. Next base: position 47,709 of record DATJSY010000039.1, read on the forward strand.
AAAAACTGGTCCTCTCCCTCCGCTCCATCGACTCAACCAACCCCGAAGTCATCGGGAAGAGCCGCATCGAAGCCGCCTACTTTGAGAGAAATGCCGAACGCATGCGCTACCCCAAATTCCGCCGCCAGCACCTGTTTGTCGGCTCCGGCGTCGTCGAAGCCGGGTGCAGGACCGTTATCGGTTCCCGCCTCAAGCAGTCCGGCATGTTCTGGACTGTCCGCGGGGCCAACGCTGTCGTTGCCCTCCGCTGCTGCCATCTC
>DATJSY010000040.1:0-3419 GCA_035503835.1 Acidobacteriaceae bacterium
TTGTTGTGGGTGGTGAGCCCGCTGGGATTCGAACCCAGGACCCACGCCTTAAAAGGGCGTTGCTCTACCAACTGAGCTACGAGCTCTCACCAGATGCAAGCCGCCTGGAATCCGGGGCTTGCGGTACAACGTTCAAGAAACGCGAGGCCAGTTTCCCGGTGGGGACTGAAGAAAGCTCCCGCGCTGTTCTCAAGTCTACCCCAGGCATCACGAGACAGCCAGTAAACGCGGCGGCCTTCTCAGGCGGCGCGGGCGCCGATCAGCTCCAGAATCGAGACGGCGGCAGACTTCGCGTCCGCGCGGCATCCGGCACAGCATTGCGCACCCGCGACGGCACGCTCGAAAACGCCGATCAATGCCGGCGTCTCCTCAAGGGCGTGCGGAGTGTTCTGGAGAAGATTGACCAGCGCGGCGCTCTGTGGGATCGCGTCGATCTTCCAGGCTTCATCGGGCTGATACGTGAGCGAGAGGATCCAGCCGAGCGATGCAGGCAGAGTTCCGGTCGATGCACCGAACTCCTCGGCAAGGACCGGATGCTGCTCAGGCTCTCCATTGCGCACGAGCAGCGGCCTTGGGTAGGGATGCACGCGCCCCTCGCGGTCAATCAGGGCATACTCATCGGAGAAATACGTGGCGCCGCGACGGAGCAGCTCGGCGACGAGAGTCGATTTCCCGGCATGGCTGCGGCCGGGCAGCAGCAAGGCGCGCTCTCCCCACTGGACCACGCCCGCGTGCACGGCCCACAGACCGTTGAGGTGATGGATGACGGCGTCGTCCAGGGTCCGAATCAATTCCGGGACCAGCCGTTCGGGCTGGCCGGCGGAGGCCCTGAGGCTGTCGTTGACAAACAACTGGAAGTCGTCGCCCGCTCGTTCGACCCGCATGCGAAGATCCGGTTCGTCGGCCAGATCCGCCAGGCGCGCAGACAGGGGAGAGATGAAACGCTCCAGCAGGGCCGAAGCTTCCTGACAATCGGAAGCCGCCTCGATACGGCATCTCATGGCAGGGGCCTCGGGGCATGGAGCGTGAGACATAGAGGTGGGGAAGCCAGGCAGTTCTGCGTCCTGCTTCAGAGCGGCGCAGAACTGCCGGCGATGCTGAGTTTAGTGGTGCGGCCCTTTGGGGTCCGTGGGAAAGGTCAAAATGGGATCGGGCGGATTCCAGCCGAAGGGATTCTTGCCCTTGATCGGATCGGAAGGCCACGAATCGCAGGGAAGGTGCTGGCATTGTCCGTCCGGTCCGTCCGGATTGATGAAGGATTGTGCCTGACTCGCGAAAGCCCGCTGTTCGGTCATGGTCATAGCCACGACCAGGGGCACCGCGGCCACGCCGAGCCGGGCAATGAATTCGCGCCGCGAAGAAGCCGCGGGTGAAGCGCCGCGGACCTTCACGAGATTTTGCTCCTGCAGCCGCAGAACCGCTTCCTCGGCTACTTCCTCGGGAACAGCGGTGTCGAGCGAGCGGTGCATCTCCTCTGTGATCGCCGAAAGGGAAGCAGGGGCTTCACATGCATCCCATGCCGCGCCGGCGGTGGCATTGAGGGCAAATACGCGTTGACTGTGCGGATCAAGAAGAACTCGAGAACCGTCGGGCAGCTTGTTTTCAACCAGGGCATCTGAGCTTGCACGTTCAACCTGCATGAGTGCCTCCGTTTATTCAGCGATTATCAGCCGGGGCGTTAGGGTGCGAGCCACCGAGTTGAGAGAAGTCTAATCGAACCAGGAGCTCTGCGCTTCACCTGCCAGGTAATAAATGAATTATCATTAGTAACCTTGTTAGATGACCATTTCGCACACAATCCAGGCTGTTACCGAGACGTTTCACGGGACGACGGATCAGCGCTCCATGGTGGGCGATTCGAGGTCTCGATCTGTCATATTGCAGGCAGTAAGAAGCACACGGCGCACCGATATACAATCTCGGAAGTCCGTCGAAATCCCAGCCCAAAGTGGTTACCGGAGTTCGTCTGTCAATCCTGACCGCGTGTGGATGTGTCCGCCTGTGAAACACAGAATCCCTGGGAGAGCTGCCATCATCACGCTGCGGCGGCTAGGCAAAAGATGACTATGACGCCAACCGAGGCGGAAGCGTGCCAGTTGCTGCGCGCCATCGTTTGGCAGCCCGCGGATACCAGTCGCATTGGTGCGCTTGCCGAACGGATGAGCGACTGGAACGCGGTTGCCGACCTGGCGGCGAAACACAAAGTCGAGCCGATGGTTTATCAGGGCCTCGCAACCGCGGGCGTTTCCGTTCCGCCTGCCGCTGAGGCGTGGCTGCGCGCCGACTACGAGCGCAATGCGCTGCACAATCTGGTGAACGCTGCGGAGCTGGTGGCCGTCCTGCGCGATTTCAATCGCGAAGGCATTGAGGCCATCCCCTTCAAAGGTGTGGTGCTGGGCGCATCGATTTACGGGAATCCGCTGGCGCGGCACGGGGGTGATATCGATGTGCTGATCCGGCGGAAGGACGTGCCTCATGCTGCGGATCTGCTGGTGGCGCGCGGATATACCAGGGAAATACCCACACACGCGGATGACGCTCCGGCTACGGACGAGATTCGCGAATACACGTTTTTCCGCGCGGCCGACGGCGTGGTGCTGGAGCTTCGCTGGCAATTCGATCTAGTCTATGCGAGGTATCGGCGCGACGTCGGTCTGGACTGGGCATGGCCCAGCCGCCGCAGCGCCGTTCTTGCCGGCGCCGAGGTTCCGGATCTCAGCCGCGAGGTTGCGCTGCTGGTGCTTTGCATGCACGGCAGCCGGCATACGTGGGCGCAGCTGGTGTGGATCTGCGATGTGGCGCAGTTGCTGACGGTGTCGCCGGAGCTGAACTGGGCGATTGCGATGCGCGATGCGAAGCGCCTGGGATTATGGCGCGCTCTGGCGCTGGGAGTGCTGCTGGCCCATCGCGTCTGCGGCGCCGCGGTTCCCTCGCATATCCTTCGCCGGCTCGAGTCCGTTTCTTCTGCGCGCAGGCTTGCGAAGCACTTCGCGGACAACCTGTTCGAGTTCCCAGGAGTCGGACCGGCGGGACGGGTGCCCTACAACGTGCAGCTTCTGGATTTCCCCGACCGCCTGCGGGTATTGCTCTCGCCGGAGATTCTGCGGCCCAACGAGAACGATCGCGCGGTGGTTGCGCTGCCGAGATGGCTCACGCCCCTGTATTACCTGATTCGGCCATTTCGCGTGCTGCGGGACCGCTCGCCGCGCTGAGCCCGGCGGCCGCAACTGCGCCTGCTCAGTCTTTGCTTTGGTTCTCCACGCTGCGATTTCTTTGGCGCCGGCGGGAGCGTCAGATATTCGAGGCCAGCCGGATTTTCAGCACCGCGCCCTGGTTCGGATGGGATTCGAGGGTCAGCTCTCCGTTGGCGGAGTGGACGCGCTCCCGGATCGCCCGCGGTCCCTTTTGAGAGGCTTCCA
>DATJSY010000041.1:0-7893 GCA_035503835.1 Acidobacteriaceae bacterium
GACGCGTACTCTGATGGGCATTGCCTACCATTTGGGTGGCTCCTGAGAATTCGGTCCGCGAAGCTCTCAACTTCGCGTCCCTACTGTTGTAAAACAGAACTCTCAGGGGCCGCCAAATGGCCCCTGTGCATTATTCAGGAATCAGCAGAGTATACCACTTAGTTAGGATAGGGGCGGTCAGGCGGATTTCCTTGCCGATTCTTCCGCCACGCCGGCGGCTTCGTGAGTGTTGCCGTTCGTCTCCTCGGCGACGATGTCCTCGACCGAGATCTGCATGAGCCTGCCCAATTCCTTCAACTTCCCAAGCCACTCCTCCGAGGGAGGATTCTCGCGCAGGTGGCGGAAGGTGTCATACCAGAGGTTCTGGGCCTGCCACAGGTTCAGGTCGAAGGGCAACTCGGAGATGGTGCGAGCGATGAGCAGCGCATTATCCAGCGAAATGTCATCGGGACTCTCGTGCAGGTCGAGCATGGCGCGCTTCATACGCTGGTCGACGAGGTAGCCGAGAGCCGGTTTGTCGAGCGCAACCTGGTCCGACATCGCCAGGTTGAGCCAGATGCGGGCCTGCACCGCGTCAATGGGATCGGTTTCCAGCGCCCGCCTGAGGCCGGCATTAATGGCAAAAGTAGCTGCGAGCGTGAGCGCCGGGGGCTGAGGCAGTCCGCTCTGGCTGAGGAAGTGCAGCAGCGACGCCTGATTCTCGTAAATGTTGGAGAGGCTGGTTTCGACCTCGACGATGGTGCCGGTGAGCAGGATATCGAGGATGCGCTTCTGCTCGTCGCGGAAGAGGGAGCGGACGGAGTAGGCCTGGGGGCCGAACTCGCGGTCGAAGCAGCGGACGACGTCGGGGAAATCGGCGCGGGTGACCGCGTCTTTGGCGTCGGCGACAAACTGGGCCCAGGCGGCCGATTCGTCGGGGATCCAGGGCTTCACGACGGCGGTGATGTTCTGGTCGCCGAAGTGGAGGACGGCGAAGGCGACGGTCTCGGAAGCCTCAGTGACTCTGGAACAGACTTCGGCCTGGCCCATGACGAGACGAACGCGGCCAGAAGAGACCGCTTCATAGGACTTGCGGCGGACACTGTAGCAGAAGAGGTCGGCTTCGTCGGGATAGCTGGTGAAGATGGAGCTGATGGCGTAGTGCGCGGCTACCTGTTGCAGGCCTACCTGCATGCGGCGGATATAACGGTTGTAGACGGCGGCGCCGTCCTGCTGCTCGGAGACATTGCTTTTCGCGGCGGCGAGACGGCGGACGAACTGGTCTTCCAGGTCGGCGGCGCGATCGCCGAAGAGCTCGGCGGCCAACTGCAGGACGCGGCTGGCGTAGGCGATGACCTGGATGGTCTCGATGCCGGAGATGTCGTCGAAGAACCAGCCGCAACTGGTGTACATGAGCATGGCGTGGCGCTCCAGCTCCATGAGCATGAAGGCGCGGACGCGCTCGTCGCGGGTGAGCTCGTGGGTTGAGTGGGCGGCCAGGAATGCGTCGCGGGATTCGCGGGAGCGATCGAGGATGACGCAGACGTAGCCGTTGCGGGCGCCGTCCTGGTCTTTGAAGAGAGAAGCCGAAGCTTCGCGGACGAGGGGCTCGACGGTGTCACGGAGCCAGTCGAGGGAATCGCGAACGGGTGTGCGCCACTTCTGGTTCCAGCCGGGATGGCCGCCGGAGCAGCCGCAGTCGGAGCGCCAGCGCTCGATGCCGTGAGCGCACGACCAGGAAGTATTCTCGACGATGCGGGCTTCAAAGCGCGGCGGATGCTTCCCGAGGAATTCGCTGTAGTTGGTGAGGCGGATGTCGTCCTGGTCGGCGCCGTGCTCCTCGTCCTGAACCCAGTGGAGCATCCAGGCCAGAGCCATTTCGCCGTATTTGTGGTGGTGGCCGTAACTTTCGCCGTCGGTGGCGACGTGGACGATCTGGGCCTCGCCGGTGTCGGAGCGGAAGCCCCCCATGAGGCGGTGCGCAAAGGTTTCGCCGTTGTTGAGCAGGCCCTCGAAGGCGATGGCGCGGGAGCGAGGACCGTCGTAGAAGAAAACCGCAATGCTGCGACCTTCTTTGAGGCGAACGAGATAAGGCCGGGTGGTGTCGACGGAGGCGTCGGGCGTATCCGTCCAGGTGGGTTCGGACTCCTCTTTGGGATGCGCGGAGACTTTGGCGGCCACCGAAGCGCCCGCTTTCCCGAGAGGCCGAATACGGGCACACTGGTGCGGCGCCAGCAGAACAAAATGGATGCCGTGCTGGGCCAGCAGGTCGAGAGACTCCGAATCGACCGCGGTCTCCGGGAGCCACATGCCTTCGGGGAGGCGGCCAAATCGGTGGCGAAAATCGGCGATGCCCCAGCGAATCTGCGTGACGCGGTCGCGCGTACTGGCGAGGGGCATGATGATGTGGTTGTAGACCTGAGCCATGGCGGAGCCATGCCCGGAAAAGCGGCCCTGGCTGCGCACATCGGCATGAACGATGGCGGCATGAACGCGGGGTGCATTTTCCAGAAGCCAGGAGAGGAGCGTGGGTCCGAAATTGAAACTGATGCGCGCGTAGTTGTTCAGAATGCGGATGATCTTGTTGTCGCGGCTGACGATGCGGGCGGCGCCGTTGGGCGCGTAGCACTCGGCCGTAATGCGATCGTTCCAGTCGTGCCAGGGAGCGGCGGATTCCTGCGCCTCGACGGTTTCCAGCCAGGGGTTTTCCCGCGGTGGCTGATAGAAATGACCATGGACACAGATGGTGCGCTCGGCAGAATTCATGAGGCTCCTGAATTCAGTGTTGTAGCGGATTGCCGCGGCCGGCACAACCGGAACCGGCGCGCGCCGAACGTGATCTCATCGGCAAAACGGTTCTGTGCGACAATAAATAAGGAGCTGGGCCACGTTGAACCTGTTTCAAGGATAAGGATTTTGCGGCTCGCACGGGCGATGGGACGCCGGCTTGATTCCGGATCCCGAACGGGCAGCCCGAAGGGTCTTCAGAGCTTTGAAACACGCTGTCCCGCGCGGTTTTCTCCGGGGGAGTTCTCATGTTTGACAATCTATTCAAACCCGAACACCTGCTGATCATCCTGGTCATTTGTCTGCTCATCTTTGGTCCGGCCAAGCTGCCGGGGCTGGGCAAAGGGCTGGGCGAGGCGTTTCGCGGCTTCAAAGAAGGCATCAAGGGCACTGACACCTCAGATGCCGCGACGAGGCAGGACACTGCCTCGAAGAGCGAAGTCACTCCGCCGCCGCCGATTAAGTAGAAGGCAGCCGGCGGGGACGCCGGGGGATCCAGGTCCCAGGGTAAGGCCGCACCGGAGACGGGTGCGGCCTTTGTGCGTTCGTATCCTACCGAACCCGAACCACCTTCGCCGCGATCGCGTCCATGTCGAAGCCGTCCGGCGGCAGCGGCACGTTGTAGGCCGCCTTCAGGACAAAGAGCTGCTGGACCATGTCGCCGTTGTGCAGGCGGGTGATGGTGAAGGGCGTGGGAATGCCGTCGATCAGGTGATAGTCGGCATACTCTTCCACATCCGTATCTTTATCGTGGTAGACCGGGTCCCGCCACGACCAGGAGCAGCTCAGCGGCAGGTGGGTCTCCGCGTCCATCTGGATGGTGATGGCGTCGTTCCCCTCGTCCAGCAGAGTCACCTGTTCCGCCAGATGGCGCTCGGCCAGGGTTTGGCCATCGTCGATCAGCAGGGTGTTGGGATTCTTCATCCAGACGCGGACCGCGGTCTGGATGGAATGGTCGCGGCGGCGGATGGCGGAGTCGCAGACGTCTCTGGCCATCGCCTTTTTACCCTGCCAGGTGATCTCCCAGCATTGCCGCCCGGTGTAGATCTGCACCCAGTTGTGCGGGTCGTGCTTTTTCTCCGTCAGATCGATTCGCTGTTCGTCGGGGGTGGTCCACTGCCAGTAGCGGACGGTCACCCCGGTGGGTTTGTCCTCGTAAAAGGCAGCCAGTGTGCCTTCGACGAAGCTGTTCCGGAGATTGAGCCAGCGGTTGCCGCCGAGGGCCTGCATCATGTCGTCCAGAGCGGCGCGCGCTTCAGCGGCGTTGCTGCCGGTGGATGCAGCCGGGGTTTGCGCGGAAAGACTAACAGCGCAGGCGAGGAGAAACAGGACAGGAAGTTTTCTCATATCAGCCGACGAGGACAGCACCTCCATTGACATTGACGATTTCCCCGGTAATAAAGCCAGCGAGCGGCGTGCATAAAAAGAGGATGGGGCCGGCAATTTCGATGGGATCGGCGGGGCGGCCCAGGGGAATCGCCGCCAGCACGCGATCGCGGGAAGCTGGCTCGCCGAGTGCGGGAGCGGACATATCGGTGCGGACCCATCCGGGGGCAACGCAGTTGACCTGAATGCCGTGGGGAGCGAGCTCCGTTGCCAGGCCTTTGGTCAGGCTGATCAGAGCGCCCTTGCTGGCGGCGTAATCGGCATGAAAGGCTTCGCCACGCTGACCGGCGGTGGAGCTGACAAGGACAATATGGCACTGGCCGCGGGCTGCCGCCGGCGGGGCCTGGCCGGCTGTCGGAGTTTTCGCAGAGGTCTGTGCCTGGAACCAGGCAACGGCGGCTTGTAAGAGGCCGTAGACGCTGTCGAGGTTGACGGCGAGGGTGGAGCGCCACTGAGATTCGGACAGGTCTGCGATGGGTGCGTCGTGCGGCGGCCAGACACCATGGTTGGCGACGAGGATGTCGAGGCGACCGAAGGCTTCGACAGTACGGCGCACCAGGGCGCGGCCGTCTTCCGGGCTGGCCAGCTCCTGACAAAGAGCGCGACAAAGCTGGGGACCACCACATTCCGCGACCAGCGTCGCGGCGGTGGCATGAGCGGAACGGTAGCTGAAGGCGACGCGGGATCCGGCTTCGCGAAAGAGGCGGACCGTGGCCGCGCCGATACCGCGCGAGCCGCCGGTGACGAGGGCAACTTTGCCTTCCAGCGAAAGTGCGACCGGGGACATGGATTGAGCGTACCGCGAGAGACGGCTGTCGCGCCGCCGGGGCCGTTAACCCGGGGGCCATTGCATCTGGCGGCCGCCGAGCAGGTGGACGTGCAGGTGGTCGACCCTCTGGCCGCCCTCCGGGCCGGTGCTGATGACCACGCGATAGCCCTGGGACAGCCCCTGATCGCGTGCGATGTCGGCTGCGGCCTCGAGCAAATGGCCGAGGAGCGGCGCATCGCCGGCTTGCGCGTGAGCGAGCGATGTGATGTGCTTTTTGGGGATTACGAGGATATGGGTTGGCGCCTTCGGCTCTATGTCGAAAAAGGCCAGGAGCTGGTCGTCCTCACGAATTTTCTTCGCGGGAATACTGCCCGTCACGATCCTGCAGAAGATACAGTCCAAAGGAGGCCTCGCAGACTAGAAACGGAGATAGAGACCCGCCATTGGCTCAGAGGTCTCGCGGAAGGCGTCGGTGGTGTACCTGGCCTGGCCGAAGTCGGGAGTCTTGTAATACAAGCCGCGGTATTGCACGCGGACGCCGAAATGGCTGGTGAGAAGGGGAACGTTGACGCCGGCGCCAAAGTTGATACCGGGTCGCATCTGCCAGGCGGCGTCCTGTCCGCCGTTCAGCGACGGAGAAAAGAGGACGGCGCTCACACCGGCTGTCGCAAACGGCTGGATACCGAAGGCACGCGGACCATGCACGTAGTACGATCCGGCGAACTCATGCATGTTGGACTGCACTCCAAACGGCTGGCCGGTATAGTAGTTGGTGTAGCGGGTATAAAGGTAGCCGGCTTCATAACCGAGCCACCAGCGATAGCTGTGGCGGAAGAAGGCAGCGCCACCGGCGGAATGGGTGGCCCTGACGGAGATCCCGTTGCCGCTTGCCGTGGACGTGGTTTGATACAGGCCCTCCACGGAAATGTCAGTATTTGCGAGGCTCCTGGCGGTCTGAGCCGGGCAGACCAGAGCCGACGCTGCGAAAAGAATCAAGCTGGGCAGGCAAAACTTCCGGAAAAACATTCGAACGGGGACCCTCCATCACCATATTAAGGTGCGGACAGAAAAAGCGTGCGGCTTCCGGGGGCGGAGTGCGATTGGGTCAGCAAGGCCCGGGCCGGTGCGGCATCGCGCGGCGCCAGCCCGGAACTCGTTGGCTTCACTGGACGGTGAATGGCACCGAGGCGCTGTGGTCTTCCCAGGCGAGGGTGAGTCTGCCTTTACCGTGACCGAGTGGCGTGATGGTCCAGACCAGGTCCTCGATCATGTGGGAGGGCTTGCGCATGTGCATGCTGACGCGACCCAGATCGTCGGCGGGCCTGTAAGCCAGGCCCCATTCGCCGGTGTCCCTGCTGACGACGAGGGTCCACTGGTCAGGATTGGCGATATCGACGAACAGGGTATAGGTGCCTTCGGGGACCGACAGATCGCCGATGGTCAGATCGGCGTCGGTTTTCAGAGTGGTGGCCGCGTTGGCGCCGGCACGCCAGATCGGATACTCCTTGTGCGTTTTCTGAATGAGGCCACCCGGGCCGAAAATGTGGCCTTCGCGGCCGCGAACGCGCGGGGAGGAATACAGGATGGTGATGCCATGGCCGCCGACGGTGGCGGTGGCGATCTCAGGCGGGCTGAGAGGAGGCCTTTTGTGGGCGGGCATTGTCTGTGCGGATAACGGAAGAGCGAGAGCGAAGAGGCCCATGCACATCAGCGAGCGCTTCATAGCGATAGTTCTCCTTCGGGCAGACGACAAATCCTGCGCCACGATTGTCGCACCGCAGAGACCGGATGGGGAAATGGCGACGGGGAGGCAGACGATGGCGTGCCAAATTCTGCCAGGAATCGCAATCGCGGGAAGTGGAGGCTGGTGAAGGAGATTTTTGGCTCGCAACGGAAGATGAGGAGCTGTCCCATTCGGATACTGGTTTTGCCGCCCCGGAGCCTGATTTTCGCCGTTCAGCCCGGTTTCGTTCCTCGACCGAGCTTTCCTCATCTAACCTGTCAGTGGCGGAAAGCCCTGGCAGTGCAACAAGTTAACCGAGATCGGGGCGATCCGCGCAGCACATCCTGCACAGAGGAGATTTCAGCATGTCGAAGGCTGTGAAATACGCAGAGCGCGCGGTCACGATCGCGGCCCAGGGAGCCTGGACCGTGTTTGAGAAGGTGAACAGCATTCGCCCGAATCCCTCGTTCACCCCGAAGTGGTCGGATAAGCCGCTGCTGAAATCGTGGCAGAAGGAAAAGCCGCCGCTGGGCTGGCCGCGGACCACAGACTCGCTGTGTCCGAAGTGCGTTCCCGAGATTCGGCAGCAGATCCTGGACGGCAAACTGCCCCACGAGATTCTGCTGAACGAGAAAGTGGGCGAGATCAAAGCGCAGATCATCGAGCGCAACGGCCAGATCCTGATGGTGAAGGACTGTCCGAAACATGGGCACTTTGAGGACGTGATGTCCATCGACACGGCCTTCTTCAGGCACCTTGAAGAAGTCTTCCCCGGCCGCGACATCCGCGCCCACAATGACGACAAGCTGCACAACCACGGCACCTCGACCGTGACCCACGGGCGCGGATCGGTGCTGACCATCGACCTGACGAATCGCTGCAACATGATGTGTGACCCGTGCTTCATGGATGCGAACCAGGTCGGCTTCGTGCACGAGCTGACCTGGGAAGAAATCAAGACGATGCTGGACAACGCCATTACGATCAAGCCGAAGCGGCAGATGTCGGTCCAGTTTTCGGGTGGCGAGCCGACGCTGTCGCCGTATTTCCTCGATGCTATCGCGTACTCGCGCAAGGTGGGCTACAACTCAGTGCAGGCGGCGACCAATGGCATCGAATTCGCAAAGTCGAAAGAGCTGTGTCGGGCTGCGGCTGAAGCGGGCTTGCGCTACGCCTACCTGCAGTTCGACGGCATCGGCAATGCGGCGAACTCGCACCGCAAGGTCGGCAACCTGTTCGATGTGAAGCT
>DATJSY010000042.1:0-29209 GCA_035503835.1 Acidobacteriaceae bacterium
GCCATGAAGGGCACGCTCGCCAATCTCATCGCCGGCGTGCAGATCGCCTTCACCCAGCCCTTTCGCATCGGCGACGCAGTAGTCATCCAGGGCAATTGGGGCTGGATCGAGGAGATCGGCACCATGTACGTCGTGCTGCGCATCTGGGACCTCACCCGCCTCGTCATCCCGCTCTCCTGGTTTCTCGACCACCCCTTCCAGAACTGGACCCGCACCAGCGCCGAGCTGCTCGGCCACTGCTACCTTTATGTTGACTACTCCATCCCGGTGGAGCCGCTCCGCGCGGAACTGAAGCGCATCTGCGAATCCACCAAACTCTGGTCCGGCAGAGTCTGCATCCTTCAGGTTTCCGACCTTTTCCAGAACGTCATGCAGCTCCGCGCGCTCATGGACGCGCGCAACTCCGGCGATGCCTGGGACCTGCGCTGCTACGTGCGCGAGCACCTCATCGAATTCATCCAGCAGAACTACCCCGGCGGGCTCCCGCGCTATCGCGGCGAGCTGGACATGGCTTCCCGCGATGGAAAGCCGCTTCCGGACAAGCCCGGCCTGCTCAGCGGCCCGCACCCGGGCAGGGAGGGTCAGGAAGCTGCGCCGCTTCCCGGCGATCCGCTGCGCCCCACGAAGTAGCTGCTTTACTGAGAGCGCGGCCGCCTTGCCTGGTGACAACCGCGGCTCGGTCCCACCTTCCTATGAAAGGATGTTCGCTCAGAACCGGCCCCGCGCCTTCATCCGTTCCACCACGAACTTCGGCACCAGCCCGTCCACCGATCCTCCCAGCCGAAACACGTCCTTCACCAGCCGCGAGCTCACAAAGGAGTACTGCGCGTCCGGCATCAGGAAAATCGTCTCCAGTTCCGGTGACAGACGCCGGTTCATCAGGGCCATCTGCAGCTCGTATTCGTAATCGCTGATCGCGCGAATGCCGCGGACCACCGCATGCGCCCTCTGCTCGTGGGCAAAATCCACGAGCAGCCCGTCGAAGGTGGAGACCGACACGTTCTCGAACTGCGCCGTCCCCTCCGACAGCATCGCCACCCTCTCTTCCACCGTAAACAGCGGCGGGCTTTTCTCCACGTTGCGAAGAATCGCGACGACCAGGTGGTCGAAGATCTTCGCCGCTCGCGCAATCAGGTCCAGGTGGCCATTGGTCACCGGATCGAAGCTGCCGGGATAAATCGCCTTAACGGTGTTCACGCCTGTTGCATTGTAACGGGTTTCGCCGGCCGGTCGCGGGAATCCGCCTGCGCCCGCCTCTCAGCCGCCGCGCTTCGCCCCGCCTGCCGTCGCGTGCCCGATTTGCGCGCCCAGCGGGTGGCGCCGCACCGGCCCGGTTGACTCGCGCACCACCAGTTCCGGCTCCATCACGATCTCCGCCGGCCATCCCTTTGACGGATTGGCAATGCGATCGAGCAGCGCCTGCGCGGCGCGCTCCCCCATCTCCCGCAGCGGCTGCTTTACCGTAGTCAGGCTCGGTTTGCAATAAGCCGCTGTGATGATGTCGTCAAAGCCCACCACAGAAATATCTTCGGGAACGCTCAGTCCCACGTCGGTAATGGCGCGGATCGCGCCAATCGCTGAAATGTCGTTGAAGCAGAACACCGCCGTGAAATCCCGCGTTCGCTCCAGCAGCTCCTGCATCACGCGATAGCCGGCTTCCGGCGTCTGCCGCGTTTCCTCCAGCTGCGCCAGCAGCTCCGGCTCCACTGCAATACCCATCTGCTTGGCCACGTTCAGAATGCTCTTCCAGCGGTACTTGGCGTCGGTAATGCCCTTCGCGCCCTGCATGAACGCGATCCGCTCGTGGCCCAGTTCGCGCAGGTGCGTCAGTGCCAGCCGTGCCGCCAGATCGTGATCCAGCACCACGTTTGTCACGCCTGGCGCGGAATTGTGCGACGACACCGCAACCGCCGGCGCCGCCACATGGATATGCGCCGGGGTATCCAGCAGCAGCAACCCATCCACGGCCCGTTCCATCAATCTCCGCGAATACTCTTCCACCAGCTCCGGCCGCCGGTAGTGACTTGCCGTCACGTAAAAGTAGTGCGCCTTCAGCAGGCACTTCTCAATGGCGCTCATCACCACCGGGAAATACCCGTCGCTCAGGTCCGGCACAATCACTCCCACGGACATGCTTCGGCTGTTGCGGAGCGAGCGAGCAAAGTAGTTCGGTCGGTAATGGAACAGACGCGCCGCCTCAAACACGCGGTCGCGCGTGCGCTGCGGAATCGACCGCCCCGCCGGCGAATTGTTCAGCACCAGCGAAACCGTCGTTTGCGAGAGGCGCAGATGCTCGGCCAGTTGCCGCAAATTCAGGGATGGCTTCGCGGGACTGGCGCCCCCGGTCTTGCTTGGGTGCGCGGTGGCTGCGGTTTCCTGCTTCCCGTGGCTCATCTGCTTGGCGCGCCCAGATACGGGCACACTATGGAACATCCCACCATACCAGATTCTCCCGGATCAGGCTTCTTCCCAGCCGCCAAATATGTCCCGCAACGCGGCACAAATCTCGCCGAGGGTCGCCCGCGCTCGCACGCAATCCAGCAGAAACGGCATCGTATTGGCCGCGGAAACGCCATCCTTCGCCGCCTGCGGTTCCGTTCCCGCCGCGCGTCGCAGCCCATCCAGAGTCTTCCGCACCGCTTCGCCGGACCGCTCCCTCCGCAGTTGTTTCAGCTTTTTCGCCTGCGCCTCGCGCACAGTCTCGTCGATGTAGAGCGTCCCCGGCGCGGGTTCCTCAGCCGCATACCGGTTCACGCCCACCACAATCTTTTCGCCCGCTTCCACCGCGCGCTGATATGCATAGCTGGCCTCAGCAATTTCCTTCTGCGGATACCCCGCTTCAATCGCCCTCACCATCCCGCCCATCACGTCCAGCTTCCCGAAGTACGCAAACGCACCCTGCTCCATCTCCAGCGTCAGCTTCTCCACGAAGTACGACCCGCCCAGCGGATCCATCACGTCCGCCACGCCCGACTCGTGCGCCAGAATCTGCTGCGTCCGCAGGGCAATCCGCGCCGCTTCTTCCGTCGGCAGCGCCAACGCCTCGTCAAACGCGTCCGTATGCAGGGACTGCGTCCCGCCCAGCACCGCCTCCAGCGCCTGCATCGCCACCCGCGCAATGTTGTTCTTCGGCTGCTGCGCCGTCAGCGAGACCCCCGCCGTCTGCGTGTGGAACCGCATCCACTGCGACCGCGCCTGCTTCGCCCCGAATCGCTCCGTCATCACCCGGTACCAGATTTTTCGCGCCGCCCGGTACTTCGCAATCTCCTCAAAAAAATCGTTGTGCGCGTTGAAAAAGAAGCTCAGCCGCGGTGCAAAATCATCCACCGCCAGTCCGCGCCGCAGTGCCCACTCCACATACTCGACGCCGTCATACAGCGTGAACGCCAGTTCCTGCAGCGCCGTCGAGCCGGCTTCGCGAATGTGATACCCCGAAATCGATATCGGATTGAACCTGGGCGTCCGCCGCGCTCCGAATTCCAGCGTGTCCACCACCAGCCGCATCGACGGCGCCGGCGGATACAGATACTCCTTCTGCGCGATGTACTCCTTCAGGATGTCGTTCTGGAGCGTGCCCGCGACCCGCGCCCAGTCCGCGCCCTGCCGCTCGGCCACCACCAGATACATCGCCCACAGCACCGCCGCCGGCGAGTTGATCGTCATCGAAACCGTCGTCTTCTCCACCGGAATCCCGGCGAACAGCATCTCCATGTCTTCGATCGAGTCGATGGCCACGCCGCACTTGCCCACTTCGCCTTCGCTCTGCGGATCGTCGGAGTCACACCCCATCAGCGTCGGCAGATCGAACGCCACGGACAGCCCGCCCGCGCCTCCGGCCAGCAGGTATTTGTAACGGAGATTGGTCTGTTCCGGCGACGCAAACCCGGAAAACTGCCGCATCGTCCACAGCCGCCCGCGGTAACCGGTCGGATGGATCCCCCGCGTGTACGGTGGCTCGCCCGGCGCTCCCAGATACGCTGCCTGATTCGCGGCCCAGTCCTCCGGCAGGTCAGCCTCGGTGTACAGGCGCCGCACGAGCGCGCCGGAAATCGTTGTGAACCGCGCCTTGGCTGCCTCGTCCGGACTGGCCCCTGTCGCCGCAACCGGGGTCCCCGGCGCGACCCGCGCGACGGGGTGGTCGCCCACGGGTCGCTCCGGATTCTTCTCGAGCGCCGGCCCCAGCGTTTCCCGCTCCCAGCGCAGCTCCTCCGCCGACGGATGCCGTCTCTCCGCCGCCTCAACAGTCTCGCGCAAATGGGCTGATTTCTCCGGCATAGAACGCTCGAACTGGTCTCATCGGTGCGATGCGCTGAGAGCGGCTTGCGTGAGACCCGCCATCGAAGCGGGTCGCCTGATCCTCATCAAAGCCAAGCAGCTGTCTGCTGCGGCGCTTTCATCAGCGCATTGTTGATCATCCCATGGAGCAGGGCCGCCGCCTCCTGCCAGATGTGAGTTTTAGAAAGCTTCGTGCTGGTGAGTCTGACGCCTCCATCGATAATCTCGAAGTTCTGCTCCTGGTTTTGACAGGCTTGATCGGGCGTGGCTGGGGCAGGGATGGACTTCACAGTGAAATGACTCCCGGTGACTGCAATCTCCCCTTCATATTGATCCAGAAGAGACCCTACTTGCCTGATGCCCTTGCCTGATGAGTAAAGGTGAACATCGATCTCCTCCGATGGGTCCCGGAAACCGACACCGTATTGCAATAGCAGAGGCTCAGCACCTGAATCAGTCATTGCCGGATGCATGGCATCGCCGCCGCCGGCGTTATTCATTTCATCTTTCAAAGGCCCGTCGTCTTTGTGGTGCTGGAAGATACCGATCCAACCGTCACCGCCAGCAGCGCTGGTGCTTACAATATAACCAATCGCATAAGCATGAAGACGTGAATGCAGTCGCAGCGTTTCCTTCTGTGTCACCTGCGTCATGCATCTCCACATTCGGCCGGGCCAGGACCCTCCCACTGCCAGGTCCACGGTTGAGATGTGAGGAGTATTATTGAAACAATCGAGCATCCCTGCGTTAATCAGCGGAATTGCTTTCCCCGGCAGTTGCCCTGTCTCCCTGTAGGTCGTCAGGCTGCTGACGTACATCACGATCTCTTCGTGCGCCTGCTGAAATTTGTTCTGTGAGAGAAGCGGGCGAGCGCCCTGAGTCGAAGGAAGAAGTAAAGCTGCGATGCGGATGGGGATTGTGAAGTCCACATTTCATTCCCTGATTACAGCTTGCTGCGGCCGCGGCTGGTTGGCCTGAAGTACGCGGCGCCAGAAGAGAAGATTTGGCAGATCGGTGCTGTTAGTTCCAAATATGAGACCAGTTCTCCAGCACAGGCAGCCCGGTGCATCGCAGCCAAGCCGCTGGATGCCTTACGGACGCCCCGGCCAAATTTCCACCGCAAAGTTGCGATAACGCGGATCATCTCAAAATCCGCCCAATTCGACGTAACCAGACGAAGTCCAGGGTCGCGCGCCGTGAGGGCAATCAGGACATCGAAATGCATCTCGCGAAGGCGTGCTGGTTCCAGTCTGCGATGCTTTTGCATGCTCGCGAGAACGCGCCCCGAATCGAGCCAGTTCCCCGCGGCGGGGACGAGGAGCGGACTGACCTCTTCGAGCTCGATCAGGTACTCGCGTTCCCCAGCCGACCAGGCGCCCCGCCATAATTCCGACATCACCACGGCCGAATGACATATCGATCCCGTCAGGGAGTCCATCCGATCGTTATGGCAGCCTGTTCGGATGTCGTCGACAGGAACAGAGGCATCGAAAAGAACCGGGCTACTCATCGAGGCCGGCGAGCTCGAGTTTGCCACGGTATTTTCGCGTCAGGCGCTTGAAATTCTCCGTGGCCACCGGCTCGCGCAGTGCAGTGTGCACCGCCTCTGTCCGCGACTTCGCCCCCAGCAGCTTCGCCGCCTCGTCCGCAAGCTTTGTATCCAGCCGGATGGACGTCATTCTCGTCGCCAAGCTCTCACCTTATATATATACATTGCACGCCGCATATATATACATCCACGCTACCGGGAACGTCCCCCCTCCCAGGCCTTCGCATACTTCCAGCTCGCATACGCCGAGTGGTACAGGTGCAGCAGCAGTCCCTCGCGCCCATCCAGAAATCCCAGCCGCAGAAGGTAGTTGTATTCGAACGTCGCCACCGGCATCAGATACACATTCCACAGGAACGCCGCCCAGCTTCGGCTCGTCTTTCCCTTCGCCACCGCCTGCTCCGCCCCCAGCGTGCTGTACCGGTTCATGTGCTCCAGATACCCATCCAGCGTGGGATACGCGTGGTGCTGCAAGCATCCCCTCAGTCTCCCCGTGCGCCCCGTGCAATGGGCCGTCTCGTGCACCGCGCGCTCCTCGAACGCCGCCGCGCCCCGCCGGAACAGCCGCAGCTTCGGATCGGGCCAGTACCCTCCCCGCCGCATCCACCGCCCCAGAAAAAAATTCTTCCGCGGCAGAAAATACGCGTCGCACTCTGGCGTGCCGCTCAGCAGCGCACGAATCTCGGTAGCCAGCTCCGCGCTCACTTCCTCATCCGCATCCAGCGCCAGCACCCAGTCGCCCGTGCACTTCGCGATTGCGGAATTCTTCTGCGCCCCGAATCCCTTCCACGCCTCGACAAAACACTTCGCGCCGAATACCCGCGCGATCTCCGCCGTTCGATCCGTCGATCCGCAATCCACGATCACGATCTCGTCCGACCATCGCACGCTGCCCAGCGTCCGCGCCAGGTTCGCCTCCTCGTTCTTCGTGATCAGCGCCACCGACAGCTTCAGGTTCATAGACTTGCCGGATTCAGGATGACACGAAGTGTCACAAGATGAATTGCCAGGTCTTCCGGTCATGCAATCTTCGGCAGCATTTCACCGAACTCCGGAACAGCTCGGTCACACTGCCCCTGGATCACACTACGTGGTCCGGAGCCTCGATGCCCGTATCCGGAAAACTCGCCGCCGCTTTCCTGGCCATCGCCTTCGCTTTGCCCTTCGCCGCGCAGCAGCCGGCGGTCAGCCTGCGCCAGGGTCACGTTTTTCGGCCCGGGGCGGCAATCGGAGCGCCGCGCAGCAGAGGACTGCCGTCGCGAGCGCCCGCGTCAGTTCAGACCCGTAGCCCGCGGACCGGGGCCGTTGCCGTCTCCCTTCGAATGGCTTGCCCGCTCCCGCGGCTCCGGCCGCTGCCCCAGCCGCCCGGACGCACGGAACAGGAAGAACAGCCCGAAAATCACCACCACAGACAAAATTGCGGTCAGGATAACCATAAGTGCCTCTGTAGATTGGAGGTTCCGCGCCCCCCTCATGGTTATCCTGCCCGGGCGTTATCCCCCGCCGGCTCCGCCCATCCCGCGCACCGCCAGCACAGGACAGCGCGCGTGCGAGGCAATGTTGTAGGCCAGCGGCCCGGGCAAATGCGCCGCCAGCTCCGGATGTTCCGTGGCCGGCACGTCCAGCACGATCAGCTCCACGCGTGCCGCTCCGCGACCTCCAGAATCCGCCCCTCCACCGGCCCAAACTCCACCATCAGTTCCGGCTGCAAAGCCGCCATCGGCTTCATCCAGCCCTTTTCGAGCAGCCGCATGCGCAGAAACTCCTGCGTGACCATCCGCGTTGACGCCGGCTCTTTCCAGATGTCCTCCACCACGTGCAGCAGCAGCAGTTTCGCCTTCCACGCCTGCGCCAGCAGTCCGGCATAATGCATGGCGCGTCCGCAGCCGGGAGAGAAATCCGCTGCATACAGCACGCGCCGTACGTCTGCCTCCGCTTCCGGTCCCACCGTCACCTCCGGTCCCACCACCAGCACCGGCAGTAGCGCCAGCCGCAGAACCTCTTCCGCCACGAACCCGGCAGCATCTTCTCAATCCCGTGCCGCCCGTGCATCCCCGGCACCATGAGCTCCGCTCCCGCTGCCCTCGCCAGAGCCGGCAGGATCTCCCCCCGCTCCAGCACGACCCCGTGCTCAATCCCGCGGTAATGCCCCGCCGCCGGCAGACGACTCACTCCGTTCTCCGCTTCCGCGCGCATCTCTCGCAGCGCCGTCCGGCGCTCCGCTGGCTCCCGGTGCGCATATTCCGACACGGGAATCACGTGCGTCCCCCACAGCCTGGCGCCGAGGTGGCGCGCCGGCGCCGCGGCGTACGGCAGAGCGGCCGCTGACACTTCCGAAAAATCCGTGGCAAACAGGATTTCCCTGATCCCCAATGGACGATCCTCTGCGAACGGCGCCGTCATGACGCTCCTTTCCTGCCCGGTTCCGAAGCTTCCGCCTGCACTCCGCCCTCATGCTCTTCCGGGAGCGGCGCGATCACCTGCGCCAGCGGTTCCCGCGACCCCGGCGATGTGATCAGCGCCATCCGGTCGCCTGTCTCCAGCACGGTTTCCGAGTGCGGCAGGATCAGATGCTCGCGCCGCCGGATGGTCACGATTTCAAAGTCATACTGCCACAGTTGCTCGTACAGCTCGCCCACCGTCCTCCCAGCAATCGGGCTGTCGTCCCGCACCACGCCCATGGTCAGTTCCCGTCCGCCCGGCAAATCGAATCGCACTCGCGACCGCAGCATCCGCAGCAGATCCAGATGCCCCAGCTTGTCCGCCATTGGCAGGTTCCTGCGCCCCAGCAGATTCAGCGCGATCTGAATGTGCTCCATATAGTGCGCCGGCGAGTCGCGCTGCGTCGGCACCTGCCCTTCGTACAGACTCCGGTAACGCAGCCGCCGCGAAAGCCGCACTTGCAGCAAATACGCCACCATCACCGCCAGACCCGCCGGCACCAGCAGGTGATAGCCGCCGGCCATCTCCGTTACCATCAGCATGGTGGCGATCGGCACACGCGCCGCCCCCCCGAACACCGCCGCCATCCCGACCACCACAAACACCGCCGCCGGCTCATGCAGCAGCACGGCGAACGTTCCGCCCAGCATCGCGCCCACGTACAGCGACGGTGCAAACACGCCCCCGGATCCCCCGGAGCTCACCGTCAGGGCCAGCGCCACGATCTTCGCGAAGATCAGCACCACCATCAGGTCCAGCGCCAGCCGGCCGTCAATCGCCAGTTGGATCCATCCATACCCGCCTCCCAGTACCTGCGGCAGCTTCAGCGCCAGCAGCCCCAGCAACAGCCCGCCTGCGCCCGGCTTCATCCACAGCGGAATCGGCAGCTTTCGAAAGGCGTCCCGCGTTCGGTAAAACACCACCGGCAAAATCGTTCCCACCAGGCCGGCCGCGACGCCCAGCGCCGCAAAGGCGCCAAAGTCCTCCACTCGCGGCGTCGGGATTGCCGGAACCCGGAACAGCGGCTCAAACCCCACAAACAGCCCGTTCACCGTGTACGCCACGGCTGAAGCGAGCATCGTGTACAGCAGCGCGCCCACCTCGAATTCCATCTTCCCGTACAACACCTCGATGGCGAACACGCCCGTCCCCATCGGTGTGCGGAAGATCGCCGACAGTCCCGCCGCCATTCCCGCCAGCAGCAACAGCCGGCGATCCTCCTCCGAACGGTGCGCCAGCCTCGCGTACACCGAGCCCACGCCCGCCGTAATCAGCGCAATCGGACCTTCGCGTCCCGCTGAGCCTCCGGAACCAATTGTGATCGCCGAGGCCAGCATCTTCAGCGGCGGCACGCGCGGTCGGATGATCCCTTCGCGCCGGTGAAACGCGTCCACGGCGGTGTCCGTGCCGTGACCCTCCGCCTCCGGCGCATACCGATAGACCAGAAAACCTGAGATCAGCCCGCCCAGCGTGGTCACAGCCGGGATCAGCCACAGTCCATGCGGCCCGATCACCTGATGCAGTGACCCGAACTCCGTCTCCGGCGGCTGATAGCCGGCCATCCTTCCCAGAAACAGCCGGTCGCTCCAGTGCAGCAGCCACAGGAACGCCTGTGCGCTCAGTGCGCCCAGAACCCCCAGCACCGCCGACTCCAGCAGCAGCCGAGGTTCGCGGTCATGGAGCCGAAACGGTCTGCGGTTTGCCTCGTCCATCGTTCACGCTGCCGCCCACGGGCCTGGCCCCGCCGGTGGTTTGGATGCGAAGCCGGATGAAATCCGGCGAAATCCCTCATTGTTTCTGCGGCTTTCCCTCCGCGCCCGGCGGCTTATGCGAGGTCAGCGCTTTCGACACGAACTCCCGCATCAGGTTTTCGGCCGCATCCGTGCCCAGAATCACAAGTCCATCGCGCATCGTGATGCCGAACCCGCGATCGCCCGGCGCGTGGTACACGTTCGCGATCCCCGCCGCGCCAAAATCGCCGATCAACCGCGTATGGCAGAACTGCTGCCGCTCGTCGTCTCCGCGGCACATCACCGTCTCCCTCAGCGCATAGAACAACCGTCTGCCGACATGCGGCCCGCCATGGTAAAAGTACCGCGGGTCCTGATGAAACACGGATGGCAGCAGCGCATCGCCAGTCATGCGCGCGTCGAAGCCGTCCGCCAGCGCGGCTCCGAATCGCTTTCCGTATCCCTGCCATCCCCCGCCGTAACCCGGAAATGTGTTGTGCCACTGCTCCACCCCGGCCAGTGCCGCATCCGTGCCAATCGTGAAAGGATCGGTCAGCGTCCGCAGTTCCAGCCGGAACTTCAGCCC
This sequence comes from Acidobacteriaceae bacterium, assembly GCA_035503835.1. Classification (GTDB taxonomy): domain Bacteria; phylum Acidobacteriota; class Terriglobia; order Terriglobales; family Acidobacteriaceae; genus Palsa-343. Next base: position 10,583 of record DATJSY010000042.1, read on the forward strand.
CGGCGTCAGCGGTTGCGCGTTCCATACAAAGCTGGTGGCAAAGTTCGGAACCAACGCGAGCACCCGCTGTTGCTCTTCCACCTTCACCTGAGCTTTCGCGATCTCGACTGGCGTTGCCGTCACCACCACCGTCGCGCTCACTTTCGGCAGAGGAGTCGCCGTCACCGGCAGCCGGTACACTTCGCCCGCACCCAGCACCACCTGCGCGGGGCACACCGGCTCAAAGCCAGGGCTCGAAACCGATACCGTGTAGCTGCCCGCCGCCAGCCCGCGAAAAACAAACCGTCCGCGGCGGTTCGTCCTCGCAGTGCGATGCACCTCTGGATTTGTTCCCGTCAGCGTTACAAGCGCTCCGGCTACCGCGGCTCCCGCCGGCTGATGAACGGTCCCGATAATCCTGCCCGGCGTTTGCGGCTGCGGCGCGTTCGGCAGCGCTGCATTGGCCGTCGCTCCAGGTCCGCTCGCCGATGACCTCCAGGCGCGCCGCGCCGGCGTGGCCACCAGGCACAACGCCATCAACCCACCGGCAACTCTGCCGCGGAAGCTCGCGCGTACCCAGGCACGGTCAACGCTCTCAGGGGAAATCGCACCGGGCCGCACTCGCAAATATCCCAAGCGCGCCTGCTTGCACAGCTTCATTCGGCTTCCAGGTTAGAAGCCGAAAACGCGTGCAGCGATGGCCCGGCCGGCACGCCTCAACTCGGCGTCGCGTCCGATTTTTCAGATGAAGTAAATCTCAGATTCAGAATGGAATATCGTCGTCCGTGATTTCCGTCGACTGCACCAGATCGTCGACCTGCGCCGGCGTCCGCTGGTCGTACTGCAACCCTGCGCGCGATCCGCCGCCCGACTCGCTCTCGCCCCGGCCCGACAAGAGCACCAGATCGTTCACCACAATCTCCGTCCGGTAGACTTTCCTGCCGGGATGCTCCTTGTCGTCCCAGCTCCGTGTGGTGATCCGCCCTTCCACATACAGCTTCAATCCCTTCTTCACGTAGTCGCGAATGATCTCCGCCAGCCGCGTGTAGGCCACCAGATTGTGCCACTCCGTCCGCTCCTGGACCTCGCCTGACTTGTCCTTGAACCGCTCGGAGGTGGCTAAACTGAAGTTGGCCACGGTCGTACCGCTGGGCAGGAACTTGATTTCCGGATCCTTGCCCACATTCCCCACCAGAATGGCTTTATTGACACTCCTTGCCATCGCCTTGCCTCCCCGTTGGAATCCGATCCCATCGAGAATAGCAGAATGTCCGCCGCGCATCCCCGGGCGCGGCTCGCTGCCACATTACCGCCGGAACCCGCTCCTGGCGCCCACGGATCACGCTCCAGCGCATCCGCCGCGCCGTCGGCGCTCCCAGCCTCTTGTTCGTTCACCGCCCAGCCAACATTCAGGGAGACCTCTGCCGTCTAACGAGCGAACTATCAGAGTCGTCCGGGTGAATGCCGCAAAGGTAAGCGTTGTTTCCTTTACCCTCGTTTTTGCGGGTTGTTCCCGGCGTTTCCGGGCGGCTGCGGCTTATCGAAGAACAGCAGCACCAGCAGCAGCAGCGGCACAGGCACCGATCGCGGCGGCGGCACCGGCTCCTGGGGCGGCTCCGGCACGTCCGGCGCAACCACTCCCTTAAGCGCCAGCAACGTCAATCTGATCTTCGTCGTGAGCGAAGATTCGGCTTACCAGGCGCCAGGTGACATCAATCCGACGACGGCAAACCTCACGGATCAGGGATTGCAGCGGTCGCTTCTCAGCGACGAATTCCTGCAAAACCAGGTACCCGGGTCCACCAATGTCACAGCCATCTACGCCCTCGAGCCAGTGACCCACCTGCAGACCGCAAACAGTTATCGCGACATCGCCGCGCTCGGGACCATCCAGCAATTCACTCTGCTCAGCCAGATCACGCTCTCCACGGCCGTGGGTTCCTATTCCAGCCCGTACGCCGCGAACAGCTATCCCCTCGACGACTCGTACGCATCCGGATCGGTTCCTGCCGGCGCCGCCACACCCTCAACGTTTTGTTCCTCCAGCCAGGGCATCGATTTCAACGACCTGAGCGGCGATAACGAGGCGCTGGTGACCGGCATTATCAAGGCTGGCTCACCGGGGTTTTATGTCCTCTCAGCTCCCTGGGAGACGGTCAGCGTCCCGATGGCAAAGGTGAATACTCTTGAGGGCTACAACTTAAGCATTCCTGCAGGTTATCAGGGCCCTGACGAGATCTACGCGATGGCCATTCCGCCATCGGGCAGGGCTGCCAGCCTGATCACTTACAACAGTGGCGTACAACCTTCTTCCACGTATCCTGCGTTGCCGGAACCCGTGGCAACGACGCGTTCGTGCACACTGCAATCAGCGTTCATCATTGCGGTGACTGGAGGCAGCGGCGGAGCCCGGATTCCCGCGGGGAGCAACACCAGCGAGACTGTCTACATGATTCGCCACGCCGAGGCTCATCCCGAGGGCCTGGGATGATGGAAATCCTATCGCCGCCGGGCAATGGCGGGCGCTGGACCTTCCCGCGGCACTGCAGGACAAAATCAATCCGACCGAGGTGTATTCCATCGATCCGGCCCAGTTGATTGGCGGCTCGCAGAACAGTGCCGGAAATTCCAGCTGGTCCTGTGTCAGGCCTGCGTTGACCGCCGAGCCCCATGCCACTGCAAACAATCTGCCCTGCAATCTCGCCGCGGGCTTCGAGATTTTTTTCTTCCGGCGGGCCGGCATCAGCCGCCAATTTCTTCTTCGCAGGGGGCAGCTTCTCCAGTCAAAAAGTGCTGGTGGCGTGGGAGCACAACAATATCGTCACGGCAGTCAATGCGCTGATTGCGAGCTACTTCCCCTTGGGAGGAACTCCGGTGGCCCCCGGCTGGCCGACCGGTAACTACGATACGGTCTGGATCTTTGCCCTGGATGGCCAGGGAAATCTCACCCTCAACAACGCAACGTGCGAATGCACAGAATCCTCGGCGCTGCCGCCGCCCGCCCCGCAGTTCTAAGCTCGACGACGCTGCCCGGAATACCGTCCAGCTCCAAACTGCTGACCTCACACCGCAGAATTGATCTGCTCGACCAGCTCCTCCGCCGTTCCGGCCGGCGGCAAACACGAAGTTCCCCGGCACACCAGCGCGACGGCCTTCCTGCCCAGGTCCGGCAGATGCGGCAGCGTCTCGGCCAGTACCGGCGGCAGCACCTCCGCCGTCACTTGCTCCGGCCTCAGCGCGATCACCGCCTTGTTCACCGCGTACCGCGCAGTCGCCATCGCCGCCAGCCGACGCGCCGCGTCGCCGTCGCCCACCACCGCTACCTGAATCGGCGGCAGCAGCAGCCGTTGCAGCGCCAGTCCGTAGCTGCCCGCGTACAGCCCGTAGTGCTCAATCACCCCCGCAAACTCGGCCAGCGTCGCTTCCGCCTTCTCGCGAAAATCCTTCCGCCCGTTCAGCGCCTGCAGCCGCAGCAGCGCCGCTGCCGCCGTCCCATTCCCTGCCGGAGTCGGCGAGTCCTGCGTCGGCTTCCTTCGCGCTGCCAGCGCACCCAGCTGGTCGCCGCCCTCCTGCACCGTGTCGAAAAATCCGCCACCTTCCGCGTCGTAAAACCGCGCCACCATCCGCTCGGCCAGCTCCATCGCCCGGTCGTACCAGCGCCGCTCGCCCGTCGCCTCCCACGCATCCACGCAGGCGTGCGCCAGCAGCGCATAATCGTCCAGAACGCCCGCGACCCACCTGGCCGCGCCCGGCTGATCCCGCTCTGTAGCGTCCGGATACGCAGTCACGTGCGCCAGGCCCGCCTCCTCTGTCCAACCCTGCAGCCAGATCCGCTCCAGCGTCTTCAGCGCAAACGTCCGCGCGCTCTTCAGATCCAGCACTCGCGCCGCATCCAGATACGCCGACACCGCCATCGCGTTCCAGCTCGTATAGATCGTCTTATCGATGAACGGCGTCGGCCGCCTCAGCCGCTCGGCGTAAAGCTTCCGCTTCGCGCTCTTCACCAGCGCCTCCGTCTCGCCCGCGTCGCCGGCGCCGGAGTCGCGAAGCGGTTCGCCTGGACGGCCCGTCCCGCGCTTCACCCGCGCCGCCACCTGCTCGACCGTGTAATTCCGGTGCAGCACGTTCTTCTTCGGATTGTGGTGCATGTCGCCCAGCTCGCCGATGTCGTAATACGCCTCGGCAGCGGCCATCTCCTCCTGCGTCAGCGCCGCCGCGGCCTCTTCGCGCGTCCAGGTGAAATAATCCCCATCGTCATCCAGCGAAATATCCGCGTCCTGCGATGCGTAAAATCCACCCCGCTCCCGATCGCTTAGCCACTCATCCATCCAGCGCAGAATGTCCCGCGCCGTCTCTGCAAACTCCGGCTCGACGAAAGTCTGGAAGGCGTGCACATAATTCCCCAGCAGGCCCGCATTGTCGTACAGCATCTTCTCGAAATGCGGCACCACCCAGCGCTCATCCACCGAATATCGGTGAAATCCCCCCGCCAGTTGGTCGTACACCCCGCCCCGCGCCATCTTCTCGAGCGTCACCGTCGCCGCGGTCCTGACAGCCTCGTCGCCCGTCCGCGCCGCCACGTCGATCAGCAAATCCAGCGCCGCCGGATGCGGAAATTTCGGCTGCGCCCCAAACCCTCCGTGCCGCGCATCGAACTGCCCCACCGCGCTCGCCACCAGCTTGTCCACAATCGCCGACGACAGCCCCTCGCCGCGCGACGCAAACGTCTCGCCGTGCTCGATGGCCGCCAGCGCGCCCGCCGCTGTCTCCAGCACCGCCTCGCGCTGCGTCTTCCATGCGTGCGCCAGCGTCAGCAGCACCCGCTCGAACCCCGGCCGCCCGTACCGATCCTCCCGCGGGAAATACGTTCCCGCAAAGAACGGCCGCCCATCCGGCGTCAGAAACGCCGTCAGCGGCCACCCTCCCTGTTGGCTGATCGCCTGCGCCGCCGCCTGATAGCGCGCGTCCACGTCCGGCCGCTCGTCGCGGTCCACTTTGATCGCCACAAAATGCTCGTTGATCGTTGCCGCCAGCCCCGCGTCCTCATACGACTCGCGATCCATCACGTGGCACCAGTGGCACCACACCGCGCCCACGTCCAGCAGCACCGGCTTTTCCAGCCGCCCGGCCAGGGCAAACGCCGCCTCGCCCCACTCCTGCCAGTGCACCGGCTGGTGCATCGCCGTTCGCAGATACGACGACGAGGCCTGACCGAGGTTGTTGTGATTTTCAGAGGATTCGCTCTTCGACTCCGCCATCCCTCCAGCCTAGCAGCCGAAGGGAACATGCCGCTTTGCATCTGGGCACGACCTCAGACCCGTCCCTGGCATGGCTGTGTTCCTCGCGAAATCATAAAGCCCGGCGTGGCAATGCCACAGCCGGGCTTCTCGAACTGCTTACGTTGAAAGCTTGGCGCAATCAGGCGGCCACGGATTTCCGCCGTCCTTCCAGTGTGGAGGCCGGTTGGGCCACCTTGCGCGCTGTAAATGGCTGGAGATTTGGCTCGCTGCCGGCCCACTCCAGACTCGTGATGGAATGACCGGGCTGACAAGTCACGTAATAACGCTCTCCATTGGGGCTTGTGACTTCAAATTTGCCGGACTCGCCCTGTAGAGCTTCGGCAATGTCATAGGTGGTTATGCTCTCGTTCAGCTTCATGGGGATCTCCTTCCAGTCTCCGATGCAGGTTGATGGTTGGATTTGTCCCCTCCGATGGTCGGATTCGTCCCCTCCGAGGGAGGAGCATATGTCCCCACGATAGTTCACTGCGGGCTGGCACTGTCAAGCGCGCCTGGCCCGGCATCGGGCTTCTTTGCCAAATGCGCGAACTCTCCACGTCGCCGCAGGTGCGCGCTTCAGCGTGTCCCCGCCAGCCTCTTCCCCACTTCCACGTACAGCTCCACCGCCTCCAGCAGCTCCTTCTTCGCCAGCTTCTCATGCGCCGTGTGCGCTGCGCGGATCGATCCCGGGCCCAGAAGCACCGGCTCGCCCCAGTTTCCCAGCCATGGCACGTCCGTCGTGAACGCCGCCACCATCGTTGGCAATCCCTCGACCGCCTTCAGCCGCTGGAACGGAATCTCCAGCGTGAAGTCCACCGTCCCCAGTCCCGCCACTGCCGCCTCAATGGCCTGCCGCGTCTTCGCCGAGTCGCCCACCAGACGCACCAGCACCTGTGCCTCCGCCGCGTCCGCAATCACGTTCGGCGCATGGCCTCCATGGATCGTCCCGATGTTCAGCGTGCTCGGCCCCACATCCTCCGTCACTGGCAGCGGAATCTCCAAAATCCGCCCCAGCGCCTCCACCATCTTGTGCGTCGCGCTCTCGCCCAGCTCCGGATACGCCGAGTGCGCCATCTTCCCCGTCGTCCGCACCACCGCCCGCAGCGCGCCCTTCGACGCCACCGCCACACGGTTGTCCGTCGGCTCCCCGTTGATCAAAAACCGGCTCTGCGCGGCATGCTCCTTCGCATATTCGTTTGCCGCCTTCGCGCCCGCCGAATCCCGCTCCTCGCCCACCACAAACAGCAGTCCCGCCTTCACGCCTTCCCCGCGCAGCCTCTCCGCCGCGGCAATCTGCGCCGCAATAATCCCCTTCGCGTCGCACGACCCGCGCCCGTAAATGAATTCCTCATCCTCGCTCGAGGGAATGAACGGCGGCACCGTGTCCGTGTGCGTCGAGAAAACCACTTCCGGCATCTCCCCCGGCGCATGCGCATAGACGTTCCTGCGCTGGCTTCTGGACCCGGCGTCGGCCCCGCTCTCCTTCGGCTGCGCCACCGGCATCGTCTCCACCGCCCATCCCCGCCCACCAAGAAACTCCGCCAAAAACGTACCCACTGCGCCCTCGTTGTACGTAATGGACTCAACGTCCACCAGGCGCCGCGTCAGCGCAATCGGATCGAGTGTCATGGAAGCACCAGTGTACCCGTTGCCCATTCCCCGCTCCCTGCTCCCGCTGGCGGCTGGCGGCTAGACCGTAACCCGTATCCCGTCACCCGTAGAATTGACACGTGCCCCACGCCGGCTCCGCCTCGCTTCGTTCTGTCGACGATCTGCGTTCCTCCGCCGGCCGTCTGGAGGCGCTGCTCAGCGCCGGCTCGGGGTCCGCGCCTTTTTCCGCGCTCGTCTGCCATCCGCACCCGCTTGGCGGAGGCACCCTGCACAACAAAGTCGTCTACCACGCGATGAAGGCCTTCCAGTCCTTCGGCCTGCCTGTTCTCCGCTTCAATTTTCGCGGAACCGGCCTCAGTGAAGGCGGGCATGACTTCGGACGCGGTGAGCAGGACGACGTCCGCGCCGCTCTCGAGTGGCTCGACCGCGAGTACCATCGCCCCATTCTCTTTGCGGGATTCTCCTTCGGCTCCTGGGTCGGCCTCCAGGTTTGCTGCGGCGATTCTCGCGTCCCAGGACTCGTCGCCCTCGGCCTTCCCGTCCATGCCGAAGGCCGCGACTACGACTTCGAATTCCTCCGCCGCTGCTCCCAGCCCAAGCTCTTCATCAGCGGCACGCGCGATCAGTACGGCCCTGTTTCCCGGGTCGAAGCCGCCGTTGCCCTCGCCAGCGATCCCAAAGAGCTGGTCTGGATTCCCGGCGCCGACCATTTCTTTGTTGTGCAGGATGAAACTTCGCACCCGTCCGCGCCGCGCAGCGGGAGTAAGCTGGATGAGGTGAAAAAGGCAATCCTGTCATGGGCTCTGCGCTGCTTCCCGACTCTTCCTTCATGATCACCCTCGAAGAACTGCAGGCCGTTTCGCGGGATATCTTTGCCTCGGCCCTCGCCGCCTGCAGCATTCCGCAGGCCTTCGACCGTCATCTCCATTTCGAGGGCCGCGCTCTGGTTCGCCATCCTTCGCCGCGCCTGCCCTCGATCTGGCAGCCACTCGCAGGCTTCAGGGACTACTACGTCGTCGCCCTCGGCAAGGCCGCGCTCTCCATGCTCGACGCACTGCTCGAGCGCCTTCCGGAAAAGAAGCGCCTCCACGGCGTCTGCTCCGCACCGGATATTCCCAAAAAGCGCAACTGGCACATCCGCTACTTCGCCGGCGGCCATCCCCTGCCCAACGAGGACTCCTTCGCCGCGGCCCGCGCCGCGCTCGCCCTCCTCAGGCACGCCAAAAAGGACACCTTCGTCTTCTTCCTCATCAGCGGCGGCGGCTCCGCCATGCTGGAGCTGCCCCGCGATCCCGCCATCTCCCTCGACGACACTATTGCTTTCCACGAAACCCTGGTCGCCAGCGGCGCCACCATCACCGAGGTCAACACGGTCCGCAAGTATTTCTCTGCCGTCAAAGGGGGGCGTCTCGCGCTCGCCGCGCCGCAGGCGGAAAAGCTCTCTCTGCTCCTCGCCGACGTCCCGCTCAAAGACCTGGCCGCCGTCGCTTCCTCGCCCACGCTGCCGGATTACTCCAGCCTGTCCGAGTGCTTCGAGATCCTCGAGCGCTTTCACCTGCTCGAGAAGTTCCCTACCGCAGTCCGCGCCTGGTTCGAACGGCTGCGCCGCGACGCCGGGACTATGGCGAACAGCTTCGCCGCGGAGCACGCCGCCGCGCCCGCTGCCCAGCCGGAAGACCCGCACCATGCCGCTGCCTTCGAGCACGCGCAGTTCGACACACTGCTCTCGAATCACGATTTTGTGAATGCCGCGCGCGATCGCGCCCAGGCCCTGGGGTACAAGGTCGTCGTCGATAATGCCTGCGACGACTGGGACTACACCGAGGCCGCGAAATATCTCCTCGCGCGCTTCCACGAGCTGCGGAGGGAATCCCCTCGTCTCTGTCTGCTTTCCAGCGGCGAGGTCACCGTCCGTCTCAGCGATCATCCCGGCTGCGGAGGACGCAATCAGCAGTTCGCCCTCGCCGCCGCCCTCGATCTCGCCCGATACGAAGGCCAGCGCCTCGCTGTCCTCAGCGCCGGCTCCGATGGCATCGATGGCAACAGCCCCGCGGCCGGCGCCGTCGCCGATACCACAACCGTTGCCCGCGCCCGCGCCTACAGCTTCGATCCGATCACCACGCTCGCTCGCTTCGACGCCTGCACCCTCTTCACCGCGCTCGGCGACTCCGTCGTCACAGGACCCACCGGCAACAACCTCCGCGACCTCCGCATCCTCATCTCGGGCTGAACGAATCCCTTCCTCACACACGATCCCTGTTCCCCGGGGGCAGCCAGGTCGATTTTCAGGGGCGGGAACAGACTCGGCTCAAGAGGTGATGGAATGTTCGCGCGAAGCCCTGAAGAAGCGGTTCACATGCTGGATCAGGCCTTCCATGACCGCGATGTCGAAGTCATCCTCAGCTTTTATGAGGACGCAGCGGTCGTTGTCATGGAGCCGGGGAAAGCTGCGCGAGGAAAGGAGGAACTGAGAAGCTTCTTCGTAAGGGCTGTCAACGCTGGTTCCGCAGCCACTCAGCTCAGGACCCATGGGATGGAAGCTGACGGAGTCGCACTTTTTCTGTCGCGCTGGAAGCTCAGAGAAAGGAACGGAGACGCATCGCGGAGGTTTGTCGCGACATCTGTCTTCCGTCGCCAGCCCGACGGCTCGTGGCGAGCCCTCATCGATAATTCCGTCGGTCCGCTGGTGCTGGGTCCGGAATAGCGCTCGCTCAACCTCCGCGACTTCCGCATCCTCATTTCCGGGCAAGCGCTGCAGTCCGCTCCCCGCTGCCCGTTCCCTGTTCAGAACTTCACCGTCGGTACCTGCTGCGCAGCCGCTGTCGACGTAAAGTAGTCATTGTCCGGCTGGAATCCCCCGATCTGCGCCCAGAAGTTGTTCGGGATTTGCCGAATGTACGTGTTGTAGTCCTGCACATCCTCGTTGTACCGGTGCCGCTCCACCGCGATGCGGTTCTCTGTTCCCTCCAGCTGATCCTGCAGTTCCAGGAAATTCTCATTCGCCTTCAGATTCGGATAGGCTTCCGCCACCATCAGCAGCCGGCCCAGCGCCCCGTCCAGTTGTCCGTTGGCCTGCATTGCGCTCTTTGGATCGTGCGCCGCCAGCAGCGCCTCGCGCGCCTGATCCACGTCGGCGAACACCTTCTCCTCGTGCGTGGCGTAGCCCTTTACCGTGGACACCAGGTTCGGAATCAAGTCCGCCCGCCGCTGCAGCACCACGTTCACATTCGACCACTGCGCCTGGATGGCCTGCTGCTTCGCCACCATCTGATTGTGCGCACTCACATAGCTGCCCGCCACCAGCAGCCCCGCCACCACAATCACCACCGCCACCGCAACCGCGATCCAAAGTCCTCGACGCATCATGGTGCTTCGTTCTCCTTCAATTTGCACTGAACCTCACCAACTCCCCCCGGCGCCGCCGCCGCCCGTCGCGCCGCCGCCAAATCCGCCAAACCCGCTTCCGCTGCCGCCTCCGCCGCCAAATCCGCCGCCCCCGAACCCTCCGCCAAATCCGCCGCCGCTGAACAGCATTCCCAGCAGAAACCACAGCAACCCCGACCCTCCCGCCCACGCCAGGAAGATCACCACCAGAATCAGGAAGACAATCCCGCCCGCTACCTGCGCCAGACTCGCCTGCGGTTGTTGCTGCAGAAACTCCGCGCCCTCCTGCGTCAGCGGCTGCAGCTTGATCCCCGCGTTTCCGGCGATCACCTGCGAAATATCGTCCGTCTCCACCGTCAGTGCGCCGTCGAAGTCGTTCGCGCGCAGCATCGGCACGATCTGCCGGCCGATCCTGCCCACCAGCCCGTCCGGCAGAATCCCCTCGAGCCCGTACCCCGTCTCAATGAATCTCCGCCGCTCGTTCGGCGCAACCAGCACCAGCACGCCGCGGTCGGATTGCTTCGATCCGATCCCCCAGGCCGTGTACAGGTCCACCGCATACTGCTCTACGGTTTCGCCCGCCAGCGAGTTCACCGTCACCACCGCAATCTGCGCGTGCGCCTCGTGGTCCACCTCGCCGCACAGCCGGTCCAGTTCGAGAATCGTCGCCTGCGACATCACGTGCGCATCGTCGCTCACGTAATCCGTGGGCTTCGGCAGCTCCTTCACCGCCTGCGCCCGCGCCGCGCCCGCCCCGCACACCAGCAGCGCCACCCACGCGGCGGCCTTCATGCTGAATCGAAACATTGCCCCTATTGTAGTCGCCAGCGTGTTCGCGCAAGGCTGCCGTGAGCCCTGCTCTCTGGTTGCTGGTTGATGGCTGATGGCCACTGACTGCTGACCGCTGGCTGCTGTTACAGTGCCCTTTCCATCGTCAGCGCGTCGATCCGCCCCAGATAATACCCGCGAATTCGCCCCGTCCGCGCAAATCCGTGCCGCCCGTAGAAAGCCTGTGCGCTCGCGTTATCCACGGCCACTTCCAGCAGCAGCGCCGTCGCGCCCGCCGCGCGCAGACGCCGTTCCACCGCCTCCAGCAGAGCCCCGCCCACGCGCTGCCGCCGCATTTTCAGCCGCACATCGAGCGTAATCAGCCGTCCCACTACCGTGCCCTGCCGCCGCACCGTCCCGGCAATTGTAAAACCGGCAATCTGCCCCGGCGCGGCTTCCGCCACCAGCGCAAAATTCCGCGGATATTTCAGGAAATACCCCAGCTCTGCCTTCGACCACGAGATTCCCGGCGCGAAGCACGCCTGGTCCAGCGCGTACAGTTCGGCAAAATCCTCAGCCCGCGCCTCCCGGATCTGCATCGCCGCCGCTCACCGCTGCGCGTTCTGCGCCACGCCGCTGCCCTCGCTGGCCATCTCCGGCTGCGGCTGCGCCACCACGCCGCTGAACAGCGACGCCGCCATCATCCTCCGCCCCGTCCATGCCACCTGGTGCACCGTCCATCCCGCGTTCCACCACTTCCACGTCCGGCTCTGCGGATCCACTGCGAAGATCAGCGTGCTCTCATCCGACGTCACGATCATCCGCCCCATCCCCGCATCCCACCGCAGGCTGTTGATCGCCACCACTGGCAGCCGCTGCAGCCTGGCCCACGTGCGTCCGCCGTTCGAGGTGTAAAACACCCCCTCGCGACCACCCGCCCACAGCGTTCCCTCCGGCGTAGTCGCCAGCGCCCTCACCGCCGACAGTCTCGCAGGAAAAGTCACCGGCTCCCACGTCGCGCCGCGGTCGGTCGACATCATGATGCCGTTCCGCTGCGCGGCATACACGGTGCTGCCCTGCGTCGCAATCGCAATGTATTCTCCGAGTCCCGAAAAGAATCCTGCGCTCTGCGCGCCCAGCACCGGGCCCTGCCAGGACGTTCCATCGTCCGTGCTGCGGAAGACACCCTGCGCCGTCGCCGCATACCAGGCCCCATCCGCCGCGGCCAGCGCCGTCACCCGTCCCTCAATCTGGTTAATCTCCAGGCGCCGCTCATACCGGCGCTCGTACCGTTCCCGCCACGTTTCCCGCGCGCTTCGCGGCGGATCGCGCCGCGCCGCTGCAGCCACAGCCACATCGTTCGCCGGCGTCCAAACCGCACCATTCCACCGGAAGATCCCGTTGTCGGTTCCGGCCAGCAGCGTCCCATCCTCGCTCTGCGCCAGCTCGAATACATCGCGCCCTCCCAGTCCCTCGCTCACCTGGCGCCAGCTTCTCCCGTAATCCATCGTCAGAAACACGCCGCCGAACCGCTTGTCGTTGATCACGCCGGCATAGATCGTCCCCGGATCCTTTGCGTCGGTCAGCAGCGCCGCCACCTGCCTCTGCGAGTACCCCATGTTCGACGCTTCGAATGTCACGCCCCCGTCATCGCTGGCCAGCACGCCGCTGCGGTCCGTCGCCAGCAGCACGTGCTGCGGATTCCGCGGATCCACATACACGTCGTTCACGATCACGTCGCCGGGCGTCGTCCGCTGCCAGGTCTTGCCGCCGTTCGTCGTCTTATACAGCCCTTCGGTCGTCCCCGCATACACCGTGTCGCTGTTCGCCGGATCCATCACAATCGCCCGCGTCCGCCGCGCCGCCATGGGGATTCCCTCCACTTTGCGGAAATCGTCCCCAAAATCGTCGCTGCGATAAATCCCCGAGCACGCGCTCAGATACATCAGTCGCGGCTGGTCAGGATCCACGTACATCGAGAAAATATCCGAGTCCACAATCAGGCCCTGGCTCATGCTCATCCAGCTCTTCCCGCCGTTCATCGTCTTCCACGGCAGGTGCCACGTCCCCGCGTAGATGATCCCCGGATCGTACGGATCGATCGCGACCGACTCGACTTCATGAATCTCCGCGCTTCCCGGCGGGCTGATCTCCTCCCAGTGCAGCCCCTTGTCCATGCTCCGGTACACGCCGCGCAGCGTCCCCGCCACCAGCTCGTTCGGATTCCCGCGCGCCTGCTTCAGCGAGAGCACCGCCTGTCCGTGCATCCCCGCCGTTTCCGTCCACGTCCGCCCGCCGTCGTGGCTGATGTACACGCCTCCGTCCGGATGGTCCATCACCCACACGCCGGCAAACAGCGTCCTCGGGTCCGACCGGTCCACTGCCAGGCTGTCCACCACCAGATCGTCCTGCGCACCCAGCTTCGCCAGCCGCTTCCACGACGCGCCCGCGTCGTCCGACACGTAAATCCAGCTGTCCGTCGTCCCCAGGTAGATTCGCTGCGGATCGCGCGGATCGAAGGCGAAACGCCGCGCGTCCCCGCCATCGGGGCCGATCGTCGTCCATCCCCCGGACATTACAGGAACAACCTGGGCGCGCAGTCCGGACACCGAGAGGGCCAGGACCGCCAGGAATAGAGGCAACCGCGTCAGTTTCATATCTCCATCAAGCTGCGCTGCGGAGGTCCGTCACGGCTCTCCGCGCAGCATGGTTGGGCTATGGCTATGGTATCCGGTTTTTCCGTCCGGTTGCGCTTTCCCGCCCCGCACTCCGAATATCGACGGTGCCCTCGCCGCTGTTCAGCCGCGGGCGGAAAAGGAGCGCCGCGTGGGCGCTCCCTTTGTGAAAACTGACGCTCCCGCCTACCAGACCCGGCACTTCCGGGCCGGATCCATCGGCTGGCCTGCCTTGCAGCTGAAAGCCCTGGAAAACTCCGGCATATTCGTCAGCACGCCCTTCACCCGAATCGGGTTCGGAGAATGCGGGTCCGTCTGCACCAGCATCCGGTCGAACTGCGGCCGGTCGTTCGTGCACCAGTTTTGCGCGTACGCGATGAAGTACTGCTGCAGTGGCGTGTACTTCGCCTCCGCCGGGCTGGCTGCCGGACCCGGCACCCGGCCCGCGTCCATCGCCATGCGGGCCATCAGCGCCATCATCGCCAGCCGCACGCCTCCGTTGTCCGCCGTATTCTCGCCCAGCGTCAGTTTTCCGTTCACCTTCAGCCCGGGAACCGCCGTGAACTGATCGTATTCGTTCACCAGGCACGCCGTGCGCGCGTCAAACTTCGCCTTGTCCTGCGGCGTCCACCAGTTCACCAGATTGCCGTGCCCGTCGTACTGCGAACCCTGGTCGTCGAAGCCGTGCGTCAGCTCGTGCCCCACCACCGCGCCAATGTGCCCGTAGTTCGTCGTGGCCGGATCATTCCTGTCGTAAAACGGCGGCTGCAGAATCCCCGCCGGAAAATTAATGCTGTTCTGGCTCGGATCGTAGTACGCGTTCACCGTCGGCGGCGTCATGTACCACTCGCTCCGGTCCACAGGCTTGTCGATTTTGTTCAGCTCGTATGCTGTCTCGAACTCGCGCGCCCGCACCGAGTTGCCCAGCGCGTCGTTCGGCCTGATCGTCAGCTTTGCGTAGCTTCGCCACTTGTCCGGATATCCGATCTTGTCCGTAACTTCGTGCAGCTTCGCAATCGCCTTCACCTTGGTTTCGGGGCTCATCCAGTCAGAGCTTTCGATGTCCTGGCCCATGGCCGTCTCGATCCCGTGCACCATCGTCAGCGCTTCCCGCTTCTGGCTCGGCGTAAAGTACTTCGCCACGTAAAGCTGGCCCAGCGCGTCACCCATCGATGAATCCACTGCGTTCACGCACCGCTTCCAGCGCGCCTGCTGCTGCGGGGTCCCCGTCAGGTCCCGCCCGTAGAAATCGAACGACGCCTGTTCGAACGTTCGCGGCAGCCGCTGCGAGAACGAGTCCGCCAGGTGCACCCGCATGTACGCCTTCAGCGTCGCCAGGTCCGTGTCCCCGATCGCGGCGTTCAGCCCCCTGAAGAAGTCCGGCGATGCCACGTTCAGCGAAGTCACCGCGGGCGATCCCATGGCCGCGATGTACTCCGGCGCATCGATCTCCGGCGCCGTCGCCGCAAACGCTGTCAGCTCCTCTACGTGGTAGGTCTTGTGCGGATCGCGCCGCTCCACAATCCCCTGCGAGGCCTGCGCCAGCTCCGTTTCGAACTTCATGATGGCATCGGCTTCCGCCCGCGCCTTGTCCGCCGGATCGCCCAGCAGCGTCAGCATCCTGTCCACGTGTGCCACATACTCCCTGCGCAGCGCCACGCTGTGAGGGTCCGTTCGGAAGTAGTAGTCCTTCTCCGGCAGCCCCAGCCCGTCCTGGTCGATGACAGCAATCTCCTTGTCCGCATCCTTCAGATCCTGCTGCGAGCTGTAGTTCATGAAAACGTCCACGCCCATCCGGTTCAGGTACGCGATGAGCTTCGGCAGTCCCGCCTTGTTCTTCAGGCCGCTGATGCGCTTCAGTTCCGGCTTCAGCGGTGTCAGTCCCGCCTGGTTGATGGCCGAGGTGTCCATGCACGCTGCATAGTAGTCCCCGATCTTCCGCTCATTCGCCGTGGCATCCGGCCCGGCGTGCGCCGCCTGCACCACGATCTGGTGCAGCGCCGCCGTGTTGAACTCATACAGCGCAACAAACTGGTTGAACCAGGGCAGATCGCGCGGAATCGGATGCAGCTTCGCGTAATTCCCGCACGCGAACTGGTAAAAGTCGTCGCAGGGATTCGCCGTCGTGTCCATCGCGCTGGCATCGAAGCCGGGAATCGCCGTGGGAACAGCATCGCTGCCTGACGCCGCCTGCGCCCCTGCCGGCTTCGCCGCGCCCAGCATGATTCCCAGTCCCATCAGGGCCGCCGCGGCGGCCCTGGTTCTCCTGTCTGGCATCCGTCCTCCTCAAAAACCTGGTTGATCTTCCCGTCTTCCGGCGGATTCCCAGAATACACTGCCGCAAAAAATTGGGGCTGGCCCGGAATTCGGCCAGCCCCTGTCTCGTTCGTTCGCTGCCGTTCTTCTAATGCTGCTTCGCCGCTCTCTTCTTCCTCCGCGCCGGAGCCTTTTCGCTCAGCAGAGTGTTCAAATCGGCGGCATTGAACGGATACAGCTTCACCGATTGCTGGCCGGTGTTGTTCAGGGTGATGTCAACGCGACGGTTCTGGGCCAGATAGATCATGGTCAGATTCCGATCCATGTTCATCTTCTCCGCATTGGTGAGATCGGGATTCTCGTCGACCAGAGCCAGCACCTGCTCCTTCGAGAGTTGCTGTGCCTTACCCACGGCCTGCGTATCGATCGCCGACTCAGGAACGCCCTGCTCCACCAGGAACTGCTTCACGAGGTTCACACGGCGTTCGGTCAGCGCCTGGTTATACGCGACGCTGCCGCGCACGTCTGCGTGGCCCGTCAGGGTAATGCGGGCGTTGGGCTTGATCGCCAGATAGCTCTGGAAGTCCGTCGCAAGCGTTCTCAGAGTCCCCCGCTGGCTCTCAACCAGACCACGTTCCGGATGCGCGGGACTCGGCTGATTCGTCGGGAAGAAGACGCTGTGGAGCGCAAGACGGTGCTCCAGGCGAACCTGCTCCGGAGACGGTGCCGGCGGTGGCGGGGGGGGCGGCGGCGCTTCCACGTCGACCGTGCTGGTCGTCGATGCCGTCTGTCCCTTGTCGTCCTGCACGTTGCACGTCACCGTGATGGTGCCCGACGGCGCTCCTGTCGTCGACAGCGTCGCCGTGTTGGTCGTCCCGCTGATCGATCCCGCCGATGCCGAGTAGCTGTAGGTCAGCGTCCGGTTCTGCGGGCTCACACCCGTCGCCGTGATCGTCGAGGTCCCGCCCGCCTGTACCGTGGTTGGATTCGCCGTGCAGCTCACCGTCGGCGGCTCGAACTGCTTCACCGTGAAGTGCGCCGCGCCGTCGGCCGACTCGCCCGGCTTGTTGCCTTCCGTCACGTGCCCGGTCACCGTGTAATCGCCCGGCTGCAGGTTGGTCGTGTCGATCGTGGTGGTCGATTTCGTGCCGCTTACGGTCAGACCCTGGCTGCCGCTCCAGCTATAGCTCGTCGTTTTCTTCGGATTCAGGTTCGTAGCCGTGCAGGTGACCGTCACCTGCTCGCCCGGATACACCGAATCCGGACTCGCCGAGCAGCTGTACGCCACCGGCGGCGGCGGCACGATGCTGCCGAAATGCATCACCAGGCCTGCGCTCAGCCGCGCGGCCTCCACGTTCGCCCGCCCCCCGGTGTTCGGCTGCGGCCCGAAATCCGCGTGGAAATACTGGTAATCCGCCTGGAACAGCCGCAGCGCAAAATGATGGTTTGCAAACGGCAACTCGTAATCCAGACCTCCACCCACCGTCAGTGCCGGCCCCCACGTATAGGCGTGGCTCTGGCCGCCCTGGTTTGGTCCGCCCAGATCAACCGGCCCGGCCAGCGCATGCACGAAGGGCGTCATCCCCGAAATCGGAAAACGGACGATCATGCCCAGTCCGAGATCCCCCTCGCCGTCATTGTTTCCATCCGGGGAAATCGCAAACTGCGCCTGGGCTCCTACATACCGGTTGAAGTAATACGCAAAGCTGCCAATCGCGCCGGTGTTGATCGACGAATAGGTGTTGCTGAATGTGCTGCCGGTACTCGAATCCTCCTCCGTCACCGTTCCATGGGGTGCCAGGTACGAATACCCCAGAAACACATCCATGCGGGATGGGGATGGATCGCTCTTCGCAGTCGACGTTGCCAATCCGGTCGACCCTGCCGACGAAGACGACGAATTCTGCGCCAGCACCATGGTTGTACCCAGACCAAGGGCACATCCCGCCAGCAGAATTCGGCCCAACTTGCCAAACGGACGAGAATGCATGCGTCTATCCTCCGCAAATATTTGAATTGCTCATTGATCGCTGATGAACCTGCGTAGCTCTGCGCCGGCGGCGTCAGGCGAGCCAACCTCAAAAAGTTCCGCGTTTACGAAGTTATCACAGGTACTTCGCCTGGAGGATCCATTTCTCGCCATGTCACAAGAAGTATTGAGGACTCCCGGGTTCCTTAAAGGTAACGAGCGCGATTGCGGTGATTGCACCTGAACTGCTGCCTCCCTCGCCAGGGTCCAGCCACTCCCGGAAGTGCCTGGCCGGGAATTCTGTCGCGCCTCGCCGGGATTCCGCTACTCCAGATTCAGCACCCGCCTCAGGCTGCCGCGCTCGTGCTGGATTTTCTCCTGCAGCAGCGTGATCGCATACAGCAGTTGCTCCGGCCGCGGCGGGCACCCCGGCACATACACATCCACCGGGATCACCTGATTCACGCCCTGCACCAGCGCGTAATTGTTGAACACCCCTCCCGACGTCGCGCATGCTCCCATCGAGATCACCCACTTCGGCTCCGGCATCTGGTCGTACAGCCGGCGGATCACGGGAGCCATCTTCTGCGACACGCGTCCCGCAATCACCATCAGGTCCGACTGCCGCGGCGACGGGCGAAACACCTCCGCGCCGAACCGCGCCACATCGAATCGCGACGCCCCCATCGACATCATCTCGATCGCG
>DATJSY010000043.1:0-26741 GCA_035503835.1 Acidobacteriaceae bacterium
GCTTTCCAGTTAACGACTTACTGCGACGACTCAGAAACTTTCCTGGAAACGAGGAAACGCGAGAGTCGAAAAACTATAACCAGCCGCGATTCAATGGGCCGCTCCCGCGCTCATGCGCAAGTTGTGCATTATTCAGGTGATTATAAATAGTTTACTGGAGTGCGACATGGAGTATTCAGAGAGACAGCCCCGGTGCGGATTTTTGTATACAAGTCAATATGGAAGGCGGCGTAAGGCAGGAAGGGCCGGGTGCTGGTCTGAGCTCCTTCACGAACGAATCAATCGAAGGATGTCGAAGGCTCTGGCTCGCCTTTGGCAGGTGGGTGAGGACACGAACCTACTGCTGCCGCACCTTCACCTCAAAATGTCCGCCGCGCACCGACGCTAACTCCCGGCTGCCCGCCACGACGGACGCCGGCAGGGGCTTCCCGCCAAACGCATTCGGTGCGGCCGGATTCGACCAGACCGCGCCCACTTCCACCTGCTTCGGGTTTTCAGCCACCAGGTTGTGGTGCATGCGGCGCTGCTCGTTCACGTAGGCTTCCACGATGCGCGCGGCAATGGGAGCCGAAAAGGAGCCCCATCCCCCGTGCTGCCACAGCACCACCACCGCGATGTCCGGATTGCGGCGTGGCGCAATGCCAACAAACCAGGAGTCGGCGCGCTCGTTGCCGGACCCCAGGCTCTGCGCGCCCGCGCTGTGGCTGACCACCTCGGCCGTGCCGGTCTTGCCGCCAAAGTCAATGCCGTCGAGGCGGGCCATTGTCGCCGTGCCCCCGGGTCCGTTGATGGTGTTGTACATCGCGTCGGTGATGAGCTCCCAATTGGCGGTCGTGAGCGGGATACGCTTATCGCCGGAGCCGGGATAGTTATCGAGAATGTACTGGCGCATCTCCGGGCTCAGCTCGCCGGGAAAAACAACGTGCGGCCGCTTGAGGACGCCGCCGGAGGCGATGCCCGCAATCGCGCGCACCAGCTGGATCGGCGTGACGGCCACAGCGCCCTGGCCGATCCCCACCGAAGGCGTCTCGCCCGGATACCACTTCTGGTGCAGCGTCTGCAGCTTCCATTCCGTCGAGGGCATAATCCCGGACGCTTCATTCGGCAGGTCGATGCCGGTTTTCTCCCCAATCCCTACGGAGTGGGCATACCTGGCGATCGTATCGATGCCCAGCTTGGTCGCCAGAACGTAGAAGTAGCTGTCGCAGGACCACGGAATGGCGTTTTCAATATCCACCTCGCCGTGGTGGCGGTCACAGGCGAAAAAGTGCCCGTACAGCGTCACACCGCCCTGGCAGTCCACCGTCAGATTCTGCGCGATGTTCTCCTGCAATCCCGCCAGCGACATGATGATCTTGAAGGTCGACCCAGGCGCCAGTTGCGCCTGGATGGCCTTATCCATCAGCGGGTGTTCCGGATTCTCAATCAGCTGGTCCCAGTCATTGCGGCTGATGTGCACCGAAAACTGGTTGGGATCGAAGCTCGGCCGGCTGACCAGGGCAAGGATCTCGCCCGTGTGCGGATCCATTGCAATGACTGCACCCTCGCGGTCGCCAAGCGCATTCTCGGCCGCGCGCTGCAGGTCGAGATCGATGGTCAGGCGCAGGCTGTGGCCGGGGATCGCCGGCTCAATCCCCAGCCGGCCGACTTCGCGCCCGTGGCTGTCCACAGCGATATCCTGCGAGCCGTCCACCCCACGCAGCACGCTGTCGTAGGAGGCCTCCACGCCGGATTCTCCCACCACATCGCCCGGCTGATACCACGCATACCGTGGGTCGTTATCGAGCATTTGTTCACTCACCTCGCCCACGTACCCGATGAGATTCGCGGCGAATCCCCCGCTCGGATAGAGCCGCCGCTCTTCCTGGATCGTGTCCAGTTCCGGCAGCTCGTTCTTGTGCGCTTCGATGAACTCTTCCTCGTCCGGCGTGATGTCCTGTTTCAGCGGCAGAGGCTCGTACCGCGGAGCATAGCGGTACTTGTGCAGAATCGCCTGAATCTGCTCGACGGTCATGTCGAGGCCGCGCGCGATCAGCGGCAGGTCGGGCGTGATGTCATGCCCCTGCTCGCGTACCAGAAAACAGGACACGGACGGGTAATTGTCGACGAGCAACCGGCCGTAGCGGTCGAAGATCTTCCCGCGCGGCGCAAGGATCGGGACCTTGCGAATGCGATTCGCTTCAGCCAGGGCGTGATAGTTTTCGCCGCCGACTACCTGTAGCCGCCACAGCCCGAACACGAGCGTCGCCAGCACCGCCGCAATCAGGTACTGGACGACGGCCAGGCGTACGGACGGCAGTTTCTCTTCGCGATTCAGCACGGCTGCGCGCAGCTCCGGGCCCGCGGCGTGCCAGGCGGGCATTTTCAGTTGGGTGGGCTGCTATAAGGATACCGCGAATCGACGGCGCGGGCTCCAGCCCTTTTCAGTTGAATATCCTGCCGCCAGCGCGGTACAACGTGAGCATGCCGAGAAAGAAGGTCGATTCGGCGAAACGCGCATCCGGCCACCGCAACGCGCTGCGCGAGGCCTCGAACGGAAGCAGCTCGAAAAGCCAGTTCCTCCCCCCCCGTCCCATCAGCCTGCGCACCCTTGGCGATTATCTTGACCTATCGCCGGCGACCATTTCCCTGGTGCTCAACAACGCTCCCGGCGTTCGGTCCATCCCGGAGGAGACGCGGGAGCGCGTCATCGCCGCCGCGAAGAAGTTCGACTATCGCCCCAGCTTTTTCGCCCGCTCCCTGCGGCGCCGGCAGAGTTTCTCCATCGGCGTGCTGGTCCCGGAACTGAGCGATGGCTACTCGACGCTGGTGATGAACGGCATCGAGGAAGTCCTGATCGAAGAAGGCTATTTCTACCTGACGGCGAGCCATCGCCGCAAAGCGGACCTGATCGAGGAGTATCCCGGCCTGCTGATGGAGCGTTCGGTGGAGGGCTTCATCGCCATCGACACTCCGCTCCAGCACAGCCTCCCGCTCCCCGTGGTTTCCGTGGCCGGACACAAGCCGCTCCCGGGCGTGACCCGCATTCTGCTCGACCACCGCCGCGCCGCCGAGCTGACCCTGCGCCATCTGTACCAGCTGGGACACCGGCAAATCGCTTTTATGCGCGGCCAGCCCTTCAGTTCCGACTCCGACGACCGCTGGCGCAGCCTGATGGCTGTGTCCAGGGAACTGGGTCTTACCGTGCATCCGGAACTGGTGGTTCAGCTCGAGCAGAATCTTTCATCGCCGGAGCTCGGCTATCCGGTGGCTGCGCGGCTGCTGGGCCAGAAGTGCCCCTTCACCGCGGTGGTTTCCTATAACGACATCGCCGCTATCGGAGCTATCCGATCTTTCCGCGACCACGGACTGCGCGTGCCGGAGGACGTTTCCGTTGTGGGCTTCGACGATATTCAGGCCGCCGCCTTTCACACACCCAGCCTGACCACCATTCGCCAACCGCTGAACAGCATGGGCATTAACGCGGCGCGGATTCTGCTGGAGCGCATCCGCAACAGGCAGGGTTATCCCGACGAAGTGCCGATTCTGCCGGAACTGATCGTGCGCGAGTCCACCATGCCCCCCGCGCCGGCAAAAATCCGCAAAAAATAGCTTTCCGCGGGCGATACAATCGCCAGTCGATGCTCCCCGCGCGCACTCGCCCGCCCCGATTCTCCCTGCTCTGCTTCGGCTTCGTCGTGTGCGGCATCGTCACCGTCCTGCCCGGACCCCTGCTGCCGGTCCTGGCCACGCGCTGGCATCTCCGCGATGTGCAGTCGGGCGGGTTTTTCGCGGTCGAATTCGCGGCCTCGACCGTCGCCGCGATCCTCTCACCCTGGCGCCTCCGCGGCAGCCTGCCCCTCGGTTTCGGATTCATGGCTGCCGCGGTCGGCCTGCTCATGATCGCCTGGGGACCCGTCTCCGCGCCCACAGGCCATGCTCTGGCTCTTGCGGCATTCGCTCTCATCGGCCTCGGCATCGGATTATCCGTCACGGCCACGAACCTGACGGTCGCTCTGAGCTCCGGCGCCAGCTTCGGCGCCAGCGCCCGTGCGCGCCGCCTTTCCGTTGTGAATCTCTGGTGGGGCATCGGCGCGGTCGTTTGCCCGTGGCTGATCGCCACCGCCGAGCGCACCGGCCACCTGCGCGCGCTGCTGCCCTGGCTGGCGCTCGCCGCCGGAGCCAGTTTCGCGGCCCTGCTTCCGCTGCGGCTTTCCGACGCGGGTACTCGCGAGCCCCCGAAGCGCGCACCATCGGCCACGCAAACCGGCACCCTGGTCTACTTCGCCCTGTTTCTGTTCCTCTACGTCGGGGTGGAGAACACCGTCGGCGGATGGATTGCCACCTACGCCCATCGCTTCACCGGGATGACCCTGGCTGCAGCCAGCCTCACGGTCTCCGTGTACTGGCTCGCGCTGCTCGCCGGCCGCGGACTCGGCTCGCTCGCCCTGCGGCCGCTCTCTGAGCGTGCGGTACTGCTCTCAGGCCTGGCGCTGGCGCTCGTCGCCGTCGCTCTCCTCGTTCTGCCGCATGCCCCTCGAGTGGTGCTGGCGGCGGTCGCGCTCGCAGGGGCCGGCTTCGGTCCTGTCTTTCCCCTGGGAGTTTCCCGCATGATGGCGCGGGTGAGCGATCATCGCCCCACGGGCTGGGTTTTCGCCATGTGCGCCGGCGGCGGAGCCGTACTTCCCTGGCTCACCGGCCTGGTTTCCACCGGCTCCGGCTCGCTGCGCGTGGGATTTGCGATTCCCGTTGCGGCGCTGGCCGTGATCCTGGCACTGGCGCTCAGCGAGAATGCCGTGCTGCGCAAGCCAGTGTCCGCGCCGGCTGCGAAACAAGAGGTGTGATCCGAAAACCTACAGCTTCTCGTAGAAATCGCAGGCCGAACAGGAGATATAAACTCCGCCCGGGATCCCGCGCTCGCGGTCCTTCACGCGCTTCACAATGCGGGTCGGCTTGGAGCACTTGGGGCAATCTGTGCTCTTGGTGGTGTCCATCATCTTCTTGCGGTCGGCGGTCTTGGCAATCTTCGCCATGGCGGTGCTCCTGAAAGAATCTCGTGTCGGCGCGCTGCTTCGTCACACGCGCGGCGTACAGGCTTCGCGTATATTCGCCTGAACTGTGCAGGGACTTGTGCGGGAAGCCGCTCTGGCAGTGCCAGAGCAACGCTGTCTGTAATTTTACATGACCATGCATCCGGCCCTGTCCGCCTCCAGGTGATAAAGGTCACTGAGCCCCGCTCTGCTCCTGATTAGCTTTGAGGCAGGAGAAGCGGAGCATGAGCTTGCAGGCCCTGGAACCCGCCACCGAACCGCAGCATCCTCGCAAAAAACCTGTCATCCGCCGTTCCGCGCCGGATCGCTCGCAGGCGATCCGGCGCATTGCTCAGTGGATCTTCGTTGCGCTGAATGCATGGATCGGCATCCAGTTCTACTTCTGGGTCCGCTGGTTCGAGCGCGGCGGGGCCGGCTGGCAGGTCGCCCGGCCGGCAGGCGTCGAGGGCTGGCTGCCCATCGCCGGCCTGATGAACCTGAAGTACTTCGCGGTCACCGGCCACGTCCCGCCCATCCACCCGGCGGCGATGTTTCTGCTCATCGCCTTCCTGCTGATGAGCGTGCTCGCGAAGAAGGCCTTCTGCGCGTGGCTCTGCCCCGTGGGCACATTCTCGGAATATCTCTGGAAATTCGGCCGCAAAGTCTTCGGCCGGAACCTCCGGCCACCGCGCTGGCTGGATATTCCGCTGCGCGGGCTGAAGTACCTGCTGCTCGGCTTCTTCGTGTACGTCATCGCCAGCATGTCGGCGGAAGCGCTGGCTGGCTTCATGCTCTCGCCCTACGGACTGATTACGGACGTGAAGATGCTGGACTTCTTCCGTACGCTGAGCGTGACCGGGATCATTGTGCTCGCAGTGCTGGGACTGCTGTCCATGCTGATTCAGAACTTCTGGTGCCGTTATCTCTGCCCCTACGGGGCGCTGATGGGCCTGGTCTCGCTGGTCAGCCCGCTGAAGATCCGGCGCGACCCCGGAGCCTGCATCGAGTGCGGCAAGTGCGCGCGCGTCTGCCCCTCGCATTTCGCCGTTGACAAGCTGGTGCAGATCCGCTCGGTCGAGTGCAGCGCCTGCATGGCCTGTATCGCGGCGTGTCCGGTTGAACACGGACTCCAGTTTGCGGCCCTCCCCCGCAAATCGGCTTCTGTCGTGGAACGCTGGCGCGGCCGCATCGCCGGCCCGCGCGCGGTCGCCGCCATGCTCGCTGTCCTCTTCCTCGGGATGGTTTTCGCCGCCCGGGCGACCGGCCACTGGCGCATGCACCTGCCGGAGAGCGTCTACATGCAGCTGGTTCCCAACGCCAGCCAGGTCGGTCATCCCGGTATGGACGGTCCTGGCTCGACGATGGCGGGTGTGCACTAACGCGTACAGCCCGCAGAATTCTGCTTGCACCGCATCCGCCGACTATGATTTTGGGAGTGAGCGCAGCAGCACAGCCAGAGGCGCAGGCTCCGGCCCGACGCGGGTTTCTCCGCTCTCCGCGTCTCCGATCGGTGGCTCGGTGGGTCGGCCTTGTTTTGGCTGGGCTCTGGCTCGCCGCCGCGCTAACGCTCGTCGCTCTCCGCTGGTTCAATCCTCCGACGACCGCGGTCCACGTGGAGCGCCGCATCCAGGCGTGGATGCGCAGCAAACCCTATCGAATGCGCTGCGAGTACGTCCCGCTCAGCCGGATTTCGCCGAACCTGCAGCACACTGTCATCGCCGCCGAGGATGCGCGCTTCTACCAGCACCACGGCTTCGACTGGCACCAGATCCGCCTCGACGCGGACGAGGACATGGACGGCGGCCGTCTGCGCGGCGCCTCCACGCTGGACCAGCAGCTGGTCAAGAACCTCTTCTTCGGCACGGACCGCTCCATCCTGCGCAAAGTCGCGGAGGCCTCGCTGGTCCCGGTCGCCGAGCTGGCGCTGGGCAAGCGCCGCATTCTCGAGCTCTACCTGAACGAGGTCGAGTGGGGACCGGGGATTTACGGCGCTGAGGCCGCCTCCCGGTTTTGGGATCACACCTCAGCCCAGGCGATCGACCGCGAGGATGCGGCCCGCCTGGCGGCGATCCTCCCCGACCCGCTCCGCCGCCGCCCCGATCGCATGAACCGCTACAGCACGCTCATCGATCAGCGCATGGCGCAGATGGGGTGGTGAAGGGCAGGGTACAGGGTGCAGGGTACAGAGCGCGGCCTGCTGGTTGAGATCAGTGCTCTCCCGCATCTGCCAACAGCGGGCAGATGTGGGACCCGGCTTCGCCTGATGAATTCGGCTGACTTATTGGTCGTGGTGATGCTTCCGCCATTTCCGATAGGCGCGTTGTTGATCCCTGTTGCGCTGGTCGTAGGGAACGTGCTGGTAGTGGTTGGACTGCTCCCACTGAACGTAATAGGTTTCCTCGCCCGGTCCCCATTGACGGTGGGGGACGCACCCGGTGGTGGCCAGGAGCGGAATCGCCAGCGCGAAGACAAGGGAAAGCCGGCTCAATTTCCTCATATTCGATCCTTTTCGAACTCTGAAAAGTCTGAACATCCAATGCCAGGATGCGCCCGGAAGGGTGCCGCGTTGTTTCAGCGCGCGAGGATAGAGCTGTTTTGGGAGTTCGCGGCGGCTGGGAATCAGAGAGATGGCCGACTCGTCTTACCGATTCACGGCTCGGGCTGGAGTTCCAGATCGTCAAAGCGCCGGAATTTGTAGATCGCGATGGAGACGATCCAGCTCAGAGCGAAGAGCATGACGATGCAGTAGCCGAGAACGCCGAAGTTATCGTTGAGGCGGCCGACCAGCCCCCAGAAGGTTCCCTGAAGATGGAACCGGCCGCCCAGCAGCCCGAGCGCTTCGACGCTGCCGACCACCAGCGCGACTACCACGGAAACCGAGGTGATGGTGAGGTTGTAATAAAGCTTGCGAATCGGCTTGATGTACGCCCATCCATAAGCGCCAAGCATCAGGATGTTGTCGGTGGTATCGACCAGCGACATGCCGGCGGCGAACAGCACCGGAAAGACGAGCACCGACCAGAGCGAAAGGCCGCGCGAGGCTTCCGCGGCGGAAATGCCGAGCAGTCCTATTTCGGTGGCCGTGTCGAAGCCGAGGCCGAAGAGAACGCCCAGCGGATACATATGCCAGCTCCGGCGGATCAGGGCGAAGATGGGCCGGAAGACGCGAGCAAGGAATCCGCGGTTCGCAAGGAGCAGGTCGAGGTCCTCGTCAACGTAAGGCTCGCCGCGGCGTACGCGCGAGAACGTCTGGTAGACGGAGCGCAGGATGACGAGATTCACCAGCGCGATGGCGAGCAGGAAGGCCGACGAGACCAGCGTGCCAATCACGCCGCCGATAGTGCGGTAATGGTCGAGATGCTGCTGCAGCCCGAGAGCGGCAGCAGCGATGGCGAGAGCGCCGACGACCACAATCGTCGAGTGGCCGAGCGAAAACATGAAGCCGACCGCGACAGGGCGCTTGCCCTCCTGCATCAGCTTGCGCGTGACATTGTCGATGGCGGCGATGTGGTCGGCATCGACAGCGTGGCGAAGGCCGAAGCTGTAAGCGAGGAACGCAGTGCCCAGCAGAACCGGGAAGCGATGGAACGCGACAATGGCCCAGAACCACGCACCGGCGTTGAAGAGGATCAGGATGCCGTAGATGCCGGCGACCTTGCCGCGAACGTGGTCGGCCCGATCGCTGAAGAGATGGCGGAACGCAGAGGACATCGTCGGGGTTCCTGAAAGACAGAGAGACGGCCGCGGCAATCCGGGGCCGTCGTCCCATTCTAGACGCGACTCCGGTAAGGGATGTGACGCATCTCACAGGCAACGGGTCCGAATCGGGTCTGGCTCGGCGGGAGCCGCGTTGCGCGATACCGCGCAGGCGGACAAGAATGGAAATGTCATGAGAAGCCACAAAAATCGCGGAGGAGGCTGCAGATGCAACTTGGAATGATCGGGCTGGGCAGGATGGGCTCCTATATGGTGCAGCGGCTGCTGAAGGCCGGTCACGAGTGCGTTGTCTACGACGCGCATGCTGAAGCGATGCAGGCGCTGACGGCGAAGGGCGCGACGGCGTCGCAGAGCCTGGAGGATTTTGCGAAGAAGCTGAAGGCGCCGCGGGCGGTGTGGATGATGGTGCCGGCGGCGGCAGTGGATTCGGTGCTGGCATCGCTGACGAAGGTGCTGGCGCCGGGGGACATCCTGATCGACGGCGGGAATTCTTACTACCACGACGATATTCGGCGTGCGGGCGAGCTGAAGACGAAGGGGATCCATTACGTCGATTGCGGGACCAGCGGCGGGGTTTGGGGGCTGGAGCGCGGATATTGCCTGATGATCGGCGGCGAAGAAGACGTGGTCGAGCATCTGGATCCGATCTTTAAGGCGCTTGCGCCGGGGATGGGGTCGGCGGCGCGGACGCCGAAGCGCACGGGTGAGCCGTCCACTGCGGAAAACGGTTACTACCGCTGCGGACCGAACGGCGCGGGGCACTTTGTGAAGATGGTGCACAACGGAATCGAGTACGGGATGATGGCTGCGATCGCCGAGGGCATGAACATCATCCACCACGCGAATGCCGGGAAGACGAAGCAGGAAGTGGATGCGGAGACCACGCCGCTGCGCCATCCGGAGCTGTATCAGTACGACATCGACATGGCGCAGGTGGCGGAGGTGTGGCGGCGCGGCAGCGTGATCGGGTCGTGGCTGCTGGATCTGACGGCGGCGGCGCTGGCCGAAAATCCGCAGCTCTCGGATTTCGCCGGGCGGGTTTCGGATTCGGGCGAGGGTCGCTGGACGGTGCAGGCCGCGATCGACGAAGGCGTGTCGTCGCCGGTGATCAGCGCGGCGCTGTATGCGCGGTTCGCCTCACGGGGCGCGGAGGATTACGAGGACCGGCTGATGTCCGCCATGCGGTATGAGTTCGGAGGACATAAGGAGAAGAGCAGCTAGTTACGCCCACTCTGTCGCAAGCGCGGCGACGCGGGTGGGACACCCGGCGGGTGAGGGTCGAGCGGTTAGTATGAACAGGATGAGGCCTTCCCTGCCCAATCGCGCCACGTTTTTGCGGCTGGCGCGCACGCACACTTTGGTTCCTCTGTACCGGACGCTGACGGCGGATTTGGAGACGCCGGTGTCGGCATTTCTCCGCGTCGCGGCGACGGAGCCGGAGTGTTTCCTGCTGGAATCGGTGGAAGGCGGCGAGCGCCTGGGGCGCTATACGTACATCGGCATTCAGCCGAGCCGCCGGATCGTCTCGCACGGGCGGGAGATCGAGGTCACCGAACATGGCAGGACGCAGCGGCTGACGGGCGATGTGTTTGCGCTGCTGCGGGATGCGCTGAGCGGGCATACGCCGGCGCGAGTCGCGGGGCTGCCTCCGTTTACCGCCGGGGCGGTTGGCTTCCTTTCCTATGACGTCGTGCGCCGGATCGAGCGACTGCCGGAACGGACAGAGGACGATCTGGGGATGCCGGACGCCTGCCTGATGTTCTTTGACGAAGTGCTGGCTTTCGACCACGTGAAGAAGGAGATTCTGCTGGTGGTGACGGCCGATTTGCGGCGGCACAAACCGCAGGCCGCGTATGCCGATGCGGTGAAGCGGCTGGATCGGCTCGAGCGGCGGTTGGCGCGTCCGCTGCCGAAGCCGCCGATCCGGCGGAGCGCTGGCAGGATTCGGCTGGCTTCGCGGACGAAGAAGGCGGCCTTTGTGAAGGCCGTGGAACGGGCGAAGGATTACATCGCGGCGGGAGATATTTTTCAGGTCGTGCTGTCGCAGCGGCTGGACCTGGAGCCAGGAGTGGATCCTTTTTCGGTGTACCGCGCGCTGCGCATCGTGAATCCGTCGCCCTACATGTATTTCCTGCGTTTTGGGCGGAAGAAGCCGGGAGCGGGGTCGGCGAAGGAAGAGATGACGCACATTGTGGGGTCGTCGCCGGAACTGCTGGTGCGAGTAGAGGGCCGGAAGGTGGAATACCGGCCGATCGCCGGCACGCGGCCGAGGGGCGCGACGGAATCAGCCGACCTCGAAGCCGAGCAGGAGATGCTGACTGACGACAAAGAACGCGCCGAACACGTGATGCTGGTGGATCTGGGCCGAAACGACGTAGGGAGGGTGAGCGAATACGGCTCAGTCAAAGTGACGGAGTTGATGTTCGTGGAGCGGTACTCGCACGTGATGCACCTGGTGAGCGCGATCGAGGGCCGGCTGAAGGCGGACCTGAGCGCGGTCGATGCGCTGCGGTCGTGCTTCCCGGCGGGGACGCTGAGCGGAGCGCCGAAAATCCGGGCGATGGAGATCATCGAGGAACTGGAGCCGACGCGGCGCGGGATCTACGGCGGATCGGTACTGTATGCGGATTACTCCGGTAACCTGACGTCGTGCATCGCCATCCGGACGCTGTTGGTGGAAGGGCGGCAGGGGTTTGTTCAGGCGGGAGCCGGGATTGTGGCGGACTCTGTGGCGGAGAAGGAATACGAGGAAAGCCTGAACAAAGCACGGGCCGTGGTTCGGGCGATTGAGCGGGCGCGGGGAGTCTGAGCGTCCCTTCTTGTGGTCCCTTCGCACCCCGGGAGTCACGGCAGCGCCGCTCCGCGGAAGAAATCCGATTCCAGACAACCTTTTTCCCGAAGCGAGGCATCCACCCTATGCTCCGTCTCAGACCATTTCCTGAAATTCGCCCTCCCCCAGGCGGGTTCCGGAAGAGGAATTCAGGGCTTACCCCACGCAGGAGACGCGTATGGCGACCGCGGTTCAACCCACACCCAAGGCCAAGGGCGGCCAGAAAGCACATTCCGACGACGGCAAAATCCCCGACGTCCCGGCGCCCGATTACCTCGCGGTCATCCTGCAGGGACTGCAGAGCATGAAGGACGGCGACTTCAGTGTGCGACTGCCAGTCGAGTGGACGGGGCTTGCGGGTAAGATTGCCGATCACTTCAACGACATCATCTCCACGAATGAACAGATGGCGCGGGAGCTGCAGCGCGTGGGCCAGGCAGTGGGCAAAGAGGGGAAGAGCCGCGAGCGCATTCGGGTACTGCCTCGCCATCGGGGATCCTGGGGCGAGATGGAGACTTCGGTGAACTCGCTGATCGAAGACCTGATGCGGCCCACGACGGAGGTGACCCGGGCGATTGCGGCTGTGGCCCAGGGGAATCTGACCCAGACAGTGCGGCTGGACGTTGATGGACGGCCGCTGCAGGGCGAATTTCTGCGGTCGGCCAACATCGTGAACACAATGATTCAGCAGTTGGGCGTGTTCACCGCCGAAGTGACGCGCGTGGCTCGTGAGGTGGGTACGGAAGGCAAGCTGGGCGGCCAGGCCAACGTACCGGGTGTGGCCGGAACCTGGAAAGAACTGACGGACAGCGTGAACGCCATGGCCTCCAACCTGACGGGGCAGGTGCGCAATATCGCCGAAGTGACGACGGCGGTGGCCAGCGGCGACCTTTCCCGCAAGATCACGGTGGACGTGAGAGGGGAGATCCTGCAACTGAAGGAAGCCATCAACACGATGGTGGATCAGCTGCGCTCGTTCGCTTCGGAAGTGACGCGCGTGGCCCGCGAAGTGGGCACGGACGGCAAACTCGGCGGCCAGGCGGTGGTGCCGGGCGTGGCCGGAACCTGGAAGGACCTCACCGACAGCGTGAACGCGATGGCCGGGAACCTGACCGCGCAGGTGCGCAACATCGCCGAGGTGACGACGGCGGTGGCGCGCGGCGACTTGTCGCGCAAGATCACCGTGGATGTCCGCGGCGAAATTCTTCAGCTCAAGGACACCATCAACACCATGGTGGATCAGCTGAATGCGTTCGCAGGCGAAGTGACGCGCGTGGCCCGCGAAGTGGGCACGGAAGGCAAGCTGGGCGGCCAGGCCAACGTGCCGGGCGTCGCCGGTACGTGGAAGGACCTGACCGACAACGTCAACTTTATGGCCTCGAACCTGACCGGGCAGGTGCGCAACATCGCCGAAGTGGCAACCGCCATTGCGAATGGTGATCTTTCCCGCAAGATCACGGTGGACGTGCGCGGCGAGATCCTCCAGCTGAAGGAAACTCTGAACACGATGGTGGATCAGCTGCGGTCGTTCGCGGCGGAAGTGACCCGCGTGGCCCGCGAAGTGGGCACGGAAGGCAAACTGGGCGGCCAGGCGAACGTGCCTGGCGTGGCCGGTACGTGGAAGGATCTGACGGACAACGTGAACTCCATGGCCGGCAACCTGACCGGGCAGGTACGTAACATCGCCGAGGTCACGACGGCCGTGGCCCGCGGCGATTTGTCGCGCAAGATCACCGTGGACGTGAAGGGCGAAATTCTGGAACTGAAAAATACGATCAACACGATGGTGGATCAGCTGAACGCGTTCGCCGCCGAAGTGACGCGCGTGGCCCGCGAAGTGGGCACGGAAGGCAAGCTGGGCGGCCAGGCCGCGGTGCCGGGCGTGGCCGGAACCTGGAAGGACCTGACAGACTCCGTCAACTTTATGGCGGCCAACCTGACCGGGCAGGTACGCAACATCGCCGAGGTGGCCACGGCGGTGGCCCGCGGGGATCTGTCGCGCAAAGTGACGGTGGACGTGAAGGGTGAAATTCTGGAACTGAAGGACACCATTAACACCATGGTGGACCAGCTGAACGCATTCGCCGGCGAAGTGACGCGCGTGGCCCGCGAAGTGGGCACGGAAGGCAAACTGGGCGGCCAGGCCAACGTGCCGGACGTGGCCGGAACCTGGAAAGACCTGACGGACAACGTGAATTCGATGGCGGCCAACCTGACGGGGCAGGTACGCAACATCGCCGAGGTGGCAACGGCCATCGCCAACGGCGACTTGTCGCGCAAAATCACCGTGGACGTGAGCGGCGAGATTCTGCGACTGAAAGAAACCATCAACACCATGGTGGACCAGCTGAATCGTTTCGCTGGCGAGGTAACGCGCGTGGCCCGCGAAGTGGGCACGGAAGGCAAACTGGGCGGCCAGGCGAACGTGCCGGGCGTGGCCGGAACCTGGAAGGACCTGACGGACAACGTGAACTCCATGGCCGGCAACCTGACCGCACAGGTGCGCAATATCGCGGAAGTGACGACAGCCGTGGCGCGCGGCGACTTGTCGCGCAAGATCGCGGTGGACGTGAAAGGCGAGATTCTGGAACTGAAGAACACGATCAACACGATGGTGGATCAGCTGAACGCGTTCGCGGCCGAAGTAACGCGCGTGGCGCGCGAGGTGGGCACGGAAGGCAAACTGGGCGGCCAGGCCGCAGTGCCGGGTGTGGCCGGAACGTGGAAGGACCTGACCGACAATGTGAACGTGATGGCCGCCAACCTGACGGAGCAGGTGCGCGGCATCGTGAAGGTGGTGACGGCGGTCGCCGACGGCGATCTGAAGCAGAAGCTCACGGTGAATGCCAAGGGCGAAGTGGCGGCGCTGGCCGAAACCATCAACAACATGACGGGCACGCTGGCGACCTTCGCCGACCAGGTGACCACGGTGGCCCGCGAGGTGGGCACGGAAGGACGGCTGGGCGGCCAGGCGAATGTGCCCGGCGCGGCCGGCACGTGGAAGGACCTGACCGACAACGTCAACCTGCTGGCCGACAATCTGACCAACCAGGTGCGCGCCATCGCCGAGGTGGCGACCGCAGTGACCAAAGGCGATCTGACGCGCTCGATTCAGGTGGAAGCCCGCGGCGAAGTGGCGGAGCTGAAGGACAACATCAACACGATGATCGACAACCTGCGCCTGACCACCGATCGCAACACCGAGCAGGACTGGCTGAAGACCAACCTGGCGCGGTTCACGGGCATGCTGCAGGGGCAGCGCGACCTGGCCACGGTGGGCCGCATGCTGCTGTCGGAGCTGGTGCCGCTGGTGAATGCGCAGCAGGGCGTGATTTACCAGACGGAAAGCGAGGACTCCCGCACCCTTGTGCTGCTCTCCGACTTTGCCAATACCCGCGACGGCTATCAGGAGGAGATTGGCATGGGCGAGGGCCTGATTGGACAATGCGCGGCGGAGAAGCGCCGCATGCTGATTACCGAACTCCCCAGGACCGCCGTTCCGATCCGCTCCGGCCTTTTCCAGGCGGTGCCGCGGAACGTCATCGTCCTGCCGGTGCTGTTCGAGGACCGGGTGAAAGCGGTTATCGAGCTGGCCAGCCTGAGCGCCTTTACCGCGTCGCATCTGGCGTTCCTCGAGCAGCTCACTTCCTCCATCGGGATCGTGCTCAACTCGATTGAAGCCACCAT
Organism: Acidobacteriaceae bacterium; assembly: GCA_035503835.1. Classification (GTDB taxonomy): domain Bacteria; phylum Acidobacteriota; class Terriglobia; order Terriglobales; family Acidobacteriaceae; genus Palsa-343. The sequence goes on from DATJSY010000043.1 coordinate 15,244, forward strand.
GCAGACCGAGGCGCTGCTCAAGCAGTCGCAGCAACTGGCGACCGAACTGCAGACGCAGCAGAAGGAACTGCAGCAGACCAACGAGCAACTGGCGCAGAAGGCGCAGCAGCTCGCCGAGCAGAACTCCGAGGTGGAACGCAAGAACCAGGAGATCGAACAGGCGCGCAGAGCGCTCGAAGAAAAGGCCCGGGAGCTGGCGCTGACTTCGAAGTACAAGTCGGAATTCCTGGCCAACATGTCGCACGAGCTGCGCACGCCGCTGAACAGCATTTTGGTGCTGGGCCAGCAACTGGCGGAGAATCCGGACGGCAACCTGAGCGGGCGGCAGATCGAGTTCGCGCGCACGATCCACGGGGCAGGGACGGATCTGCTGAATCTGATCAGCGACATTCTGGATCTGTCGAAGATCGAGTCGGGCACCGTTTCGGTCGAGCCGGAGGAACTGTTCTTTGGCAGCCTGCTGGAGGCGGTCTCGCGGCCGTTCCGGCATGAGGCGGAGAACCGCCGGTTGTTCTTCGAAGTCAAGGGCGACCCGAAGCTGGGCCGCAGCCTGGTGACCGATCCGCGGCGGCTGCAGCAGGTGCTCAAGAACCTGCTGTCCAACGCGTTCAAGTTTACGGAGCAGGGTGGCGTGCGGCTCAACGTCTCCAGCGCAGCTTCGGGATGGAGTCCGGATCATCCGATTCTGTCCGGCGCCGGATCGGTGGTCGCATTCGAGGTGTCGGATACCGGCATCGGGATTCCGCCGGAGAAGCAGCGCATCATCTTCGAGGCGTTCCAGCAGGCGGATGCCGGGACCAGCCGCAAATACGGAGGAACGGGACTCGGCCTGGCCATCAGCCGCGAGCTGGCCAGCCTGCTGGGCGGAGAAATCCAGCTGCGCAGCACGCCCGGCAAGGGCAGTACCTTCACGCTGTATCTGCCGCAAACCTACGTGGGCGCGGCGGCCCCGGCTCCGGAGAGAAAGAGCGCATCCGCTGCTCCCTCGACGCTGCTGGCTAAGCCGAGCGCCGTGGTTGCCGAACAGGAGGCCGGGATCGACGACGACCGGGAGAGCATCGGGGAGGGCGATTCGATCCTGCTGATCGTGGAGGATGATCCGCACTTCGCGCGGGTGATTGCAGACCTGTCGCATGACAAGGGCTTCAAGGTTCTCGCGGCCCGCACCGGCGCGGAGGGCCTGGCGCTGGCGCGCGAATACGGTCCCACCGCTGTTTCGCTGGACGTCTTCCTGCCCGACATGCTGGGCTGGACGGTGCTCAACCATCTGAAACAGGATCCGCGGACGCGGCACATCCCGGTGCAGATGCTGACGCTCGACGACGACCGGCGACACGGTTTGGCCCGCGGCGCCTTCGCGTACGTGACCAAGCCGGCATCAACGGAGGACCTGGAAGCGGCGCTGACGCGCATCCGCGATTATTCGCAGCCGCGCCGCAAGCGCCTGCTGGTGATCGAGGACAATCCCGCCGAACAGCTGAGCATTCGCGAGCTGCTCTGGCATGACGACATCGACATCGATACGGTGGACTCGGGCGCCGCCGCACTGGAGCACCTGGAAAAGAACAGCTATGATTGCGCGGTGCTGGATCTGCGCCTTCCGGACATGTCGGGGTTCGAGGTGCTCGAACAACTGCGCGACCAGGAGCAGCTGCGGGATCTGCCCGTTGTGGTCTTTACCGGACGCGAGCTGACGCCGGAGGAAGACTCGCGGCTGCACATGCTGGCGCGCAGCGTGGTGGTGAAGGACGTTGAGTCGCCGGAGCGGCTGCTGGACGAGACGGCGCTCTTCCTGCATCGGGTGGTCAGCAAGCTGCCGCAGGACAAACAGCGCATGCTGGACCGGCTGCATCAGTCCGACGAGGCGCTGTTCGGGCGCAAGGTACTGATTGTCGACGACGATGTGCGCAACATTTTTGCTCTCTCCAGCGTTCTGGAGCGGCGCGGCATGTCGGTGCTGACCGCGGGCACGGGGCGCGAAGCGATCGCGACCATTGAGTCGACGCCGGATCTGGCCATCGTGCTGATGGACATCATGATGCCGGAGATGGACGGCTACGAAACGATGCAGGTGATCCGCCAGAACGCCTCTCTGCGGCGGCTCCCCATCGTCGCTCTGACCGCCAAGGCCATGAAGGGCGATCGCGAGAAATGTCTGGAAGCGGGGGCCTCAGAATACCTTGCCAAGCCGGTGAACACGGAACAGCTGCTCTCCGCGCTGCGCATGTGGCTGCACAGATAGGAGCATCCCATGGGCCCGGAGAGAACGATGACAGCCGACGAGAAAGTCAACATCCTGATGGTCGACGATCAGCCGGCGAAGCTGCTGAGCTACGAGGTAATCCTTGGCGATCTCGGAGAAAACCTCATCAAGGCGACCTCCGCCCGCGAGGCGCTGAACATCCTGCTGAAGAACGACATCGCCGTGGTGCTGATGGACGTGAGCATGCCGGATCTGGACGGCTTCGAGCTGGCCGACATGATCCGCGAGCATCCGCGGTTTAACCGCACGGCGATTATCTTCATCTCCGGAGTTCACCTCACGGATTCGGACAAAATCAACGGCTACCGCCGGGGCGCGGTCGATTACATCTCGGTCCCGGTGATTCCGGAGGTGCTGCGGGCCAAGATCAGCGTGTTCGTGGAGCTACACAGGAAAACCCGTCAGCTGGAGCGGCTGAACCGGGATCTTGAACGGCGCGTGGAGGAGCGCACCGAGGAGCTGCGGCAGAGCGACGCGCACCACCGGGAACGAGCGGAACTGCTGGAACTGGCCACCGAACCGATCATCGTGCGCGATCTTAACGGAGCTATCCGTTTCTGGAACTCAGGCGCGGAGGCGCTGTATGGCTGGCGCCGCGAGGAAGTGACAGGCCGCGATCTGCATGAACTGCTGCGGACCGTTTTTCCGGGTTCGAGGGCGGAGACCGAGCGGATCCTTCTCTCAGCGAAGAAGTGGGAGGGCAACCTGACGACGCGCACACGCGAGGGGCGGGAACTCGTGGTGGCCACACGCAAGGTACTGAATCGGGAAGGCAACGCCATTCTGGAGATTCAGCGCGACATCACCGCGCAGCTGCAGGCCGAAGAGGCTCTGCGCCAGGCGGAAAAGCTGGCCGCCATGGGGCGCGTCGCCGGCATCATCGCGCATGAGATTAACAATCCCCTGGAAGCCATCACCAACGCCTTTTACCTGCTCCGCAACCATTCGTCGCTGGATGAGGAGGCACGCTATTACGCTTCGCTGGCGGAGCAGGAACTGCAGCGTGTTGCCCACATCACGCGCCAGACGCTCAGCTTCTACCGCGAATCGAAACAGTCGATTGCCCTTTCGCTTTCCGAGTTGCTGGACAATGTGGTCGAGCTGCAGCAGCGGCCCATCGTGCTGAGCGGCATTGCGCTGGACAAAAAATATGGTTCGCGGGCTCTGGTCCACGGCTTCCCAGGAGAGCTGCGCCAGATCTTCCTCAACCTGATCGGCAACGCCATTCAGGCTATGCCTTCGGGAGGCACGCTGCGGCTGCGAGTACGCGATGTGACCGACTGGCATACGCAGCGCCGCGGCATTGCGGTTTCCGTCACCGATACGGGAGCGGGCATCCGCGCGGAAGACGCCAAGCGGCTGTTTCAGCCGTTTTTTACCACCAAATCCGCCAAGGGGACGGGGCTTGGACTGTGGATCAGCAAGGGCATCGTGCAGAAATACGAAGGGCGAATCGACTTTCGCACCCTGCGCACAAACTCCGGCGCCTGCACCTGTTTCCGGGTTTTCCTGCCCGCCAGCGGAGAGCTGACCGGTGAGCCCTCCCGGGAGCCGGATCCGGTGAATGGTGCGGTCCGGGCCATTGCCTGAGCCGACCCTCCGCCCCCTGAAACTCACTTCTGGAGTGGCAGCCGCCGATGCTCTACACTGCCGTCAATGGGACGAGCGCGCAGAATTGAAACGGCCGTCTTTCGCTGGCTGCGCCGCGAGCCGCCGCAGGGATTCGTGCATCGCGCAGCGTTCTGGCTGCTGGCCGCGTATGTGGCGCTGGCGCTGCTGGGCTTCCTGCCGGGCAGCGCGGGAGCGGCGCTGCGCGGGATCGCGGAACTGGATTTCTTCGCGCTGATGGTCTTCTGCGTCCCGCTGCTGTGGCGTTTCGTCTTCAGTTATCTGCTGTGGAAGGTACGCAACCGCCTCATTGTGACCTACCTGCTGATGGGGCTGACGCCCGTCGTGCTGTTTGTGACGCTGGCGGTGATCCTGCTATACGTTTTTGCCGGCCAGTTTGCGATTTTTGCGGCCAATGGCGTGGTAAGCGGCGAGCTGACCCACATCGGCGCGGTGAATACCAGTGTGGCGGAGCGCGTTGCCCACCTCCTCGATCAGAGCCCCCGGCCGGCCACCGTCGCACTGCCTGAAGCGGTTCCCGCCGACCGCGAATATGCAGGGCTTTCGATCGCCGTTTACCAGGACGGCCGCCCGGTTGCAGTAACGCCCGCCTCGCTACAGTCCCGGAATCCACCCATGGTCCCGGCATGGCTGCCCCGCAGCTTCAGCAGCATCGTTTTCGACCGGGGCCGGCTGTGGCTCCGCGCCGCCAGCCGGCTCACGCTGGACGGTCACACAACGGTGGCGATCACCAGTGTTCCGTTCGAAAAGCAGAACGTCGACTCCATTGCCAGCGGCCTGGGCAGCGTAAGTATTTTCGCTACTGCGGATCAGCAGCCAGAATCAGCTTCGCGAACCTCCGACCGTGTGCAGGTGCACCTGGCACCCGGCAGCCAGCCCAACGTGGAGAGCAACGGAGTATCCGGCCATTCCATTACCGGAGGGACTCTGCCTCCTGCCAGGCACTTCTACGATGTCCCCGTCACCTTTCCCGAGCCGCTGACCACCGTGAACTGGAAGGACGATGCCTCCATTGACGGGGTGTACGCCTACGTCACTTCACGGCCGTCTCTGTTATACCAGCGCCTTTTCATTACGTCTCTGGCCGTGGGCGCCATCGTGCGCGACGCGCTCATCACCATCGCGGTGCTCTTCGGCGTGCTGGAGCTACTGGCCTTTCTGGCCGCGGTGCGGCTGAATCATACGATTACCCGTTCCGTGGACAATCTGTACGCCGGCACCGTGGCCATCGACGGCGGCAACTTCGCGCACCGGATTCCGGTCAAGCGAAGAGACCAGCTGGGCGCGCTCAGCCGATCCTTCAACGACATGGCCGCCTCGCTGGAACGGCTGATCGCCGAGCAGCGGGAGAAACAGCGGCTGCAGAGCGAGCTGGCCATCGCGCAGGAAGTCCAGGCCAATCTGTTTCCGCACGGGCAGGTGAGGCTGCCGATGCTGGAGCTCCACGGCAAATGCGTGCCGGCACGCACTGTCAGCGGTGATTATTACGATTTTGTGCTGTCGGGGGAGAGCGGCCTGGGCCTGGCGCTGGGCGATATCAGCGGCAAGGGCATTTCCGCCGCATTGCTGATGGCCACGCTGTACTCCGCGGTGCGCGCTTACCGTTTTGCCGGAGAGGAGCTGATGGCGGAAGGAGCGGCGGCGCTCGCCCGTCCGGTGAGCCGCCTGGCCGGCGTGGAGGTGATGGAATGCGGCGACCTGTTTCAAGAACCAGCGAAAATGCTGGCGCTGCTGAACCACCATCTCTACAGAAGCACGCAGCCGGAGAAGTACGCAACGCTGTTCCTGGCCCACTATGATGGGCCGACCAGGCGCCTGGTCTACTCCAACGGCGGGCAATTGCCGCCGCTGCTGCTGCGCGCCGATGATACGGTGACGCGACTGGACTGCGGCGGCATGGTGGTGGGACTGCTCGACAACCTCACCTGGGAACAAGGCGCTGAAGGCCTTGCGCCGGGAGACATTCTGATCGCATACAGCGACGGAGTGACCGAACCGGAGAACGATTTCGGAGAGTTCGGCGAAGAGCGGCTTCTCGACCTGGTGCGGCAGCACCGGCACCTTCCGCTCGATGCGATCTCCGAGCGCGTGCTGCAAAGCCTGCGTTCGTGGATCGGGGATCAGGAACAGCCGGACGACATTACGCTGGTGCTGGCGCGGCAGTTATAGGGCGGGACGTTTCGCCATGTCGGCCTCGCGGCCGGAAACCAGGCGCCATGGTGGGCCAGATTACAGAGAACTGGAACGCGTCGACGGCGTCGATTCGTTCTTCCGGGCCGATCATCAGGAGCCTCCGGGAAGCGACCAGGCGCAGAACGAGCGTTTGACACCCGTACCTCTGACTCGGCCCCCGGAGTCCCTCAGGCATCGTTCGCCTCTACCGCAAAGCGGACCCGTAAAGGTACGGCCCGAGACGGCGAAATTTCGGCAAGGGGAAGTAATGCCGGTGACACGGCAATAGGCAGGTCTATGCCCTGGCCCGCAAATGGACTTCGGTCTCCGAGGCTTCGGCAATTGCGTAATGCGCGGCCAGACCTGAATCTTGAGCTGGGCTCGTCAGCACACTCACAATCCTGCCGCTTGAGAGACTGCACCCAGTAAACAAGACCGGCCGAGTCGAGAAAGCTTCTCTCAGCATCCGAAACAGAGGGCGGTTGCTGGAATAATTTCGGCTATAGTCGCGGAGCGTCAATACGAAGTCTGTCCGATCATCGAGATCTCCGTGAAGTTTCCCGCTTTCGATCTTGCCGGGAAGATTGCTGTCTCTCCACGACCCTGGCCGGAGAAAGTCACTCAACCCGCCCATCTACTGTCGGGATGACAATGGGTATGTCTTCGCAGCGTCTCTGGTGCCTGTGGGGGAACGCTGCTCAATTATCGCCGGAGCCCGGGTGGCCGACGCAACCCAGATCGGCACCTCTCCGCTGAATTCCTGCGGAAAACGGGCCGCCCGGAAGCCGTTCGTCACTGCCTCGGGATTGCACCGGCAATCGAACTGACGTCGCCCTGGAGCCTTGCGTATTCAGCCTTGGCCGTCTGAAGAACGGGAATATCGGGATCAGCATTCGTCCAGAGGGAGAGAAAGTCCCGGTAAGAAGACATCGCATGCCGGCGATCGGCCAGCAGCATACAGGCGCGAGCCCGCTCCAGGCGCGCCAGTGGCGCGAGGGGCGAATTCAGGGCAACTCCCGGATGGTCGAGGATTTTCTCGAACTCAGCTCTGGCACGGAGGCCGTCGCCTGCTCCCAGATACGCAAGCCCGCGAACATATACGGGGAATAGCCCTCCCGCAACTCCGAGTTCGTAGGGATGGGCTCGTTCGAGCGTCTTCAACGCAAGCAGTGGGTACCCGTCCTCCAGCGCGATCATGCCGTGAATCGTGGGCAAGTAGAGGAGCTGTACCAGGGTGTCTTCCGTGAACTTCCTGTTCAAATCGTCGGCAAGCTCCGCGGCCTGCGGCAGCGAGCCGGCAAGCGCGAGCGCCAGTGCAGCGCCATATTCGGTATCGCGGTCGTTTGCCAGCGTAAGCGCTGCTTCGGCCAGGCGCCTGGCTTCAGCACGATTCCCAAACAACGCTTCGCGCTGTGCGGCCTCCAAATCATATCCTGCAGCCGCTTCCCTTTCACCCGATCGTCTGGCGGATTCGACTGCACGGCTGCTCAATTCGCGAGCCGCGCGGAGTTCACCGCGCCAGGCGAGGGTATCGGACCTGTTATCCAGGAACGAGTCTTCGACTCCGGGATCGCCTGCCGATGAGGCGATCTCTCTTTGCATGGCAGCTTCGTCCTGCTCGAGAAATGCCGCGTCATACAAAAAGTATCGCAGCAGGGAAGAGTCCAGCCCACGTGCCAGAGCTTCATTCGCAGTGTCCCGGGCCTCCCGGGGACGGCCCAGGAAAATCCAGGCGTCGACCAGATTGGCGTAGTCCTGGCTGCTGTCGGGAGCTATCCGGACTGCCTCCCGGGCTTCCTCAAGGCTCTGCTGAAACATCCCCAGGTCGCTGTAGATCACCGCCAGATTTGTCCTCGGCGTAAGATCGCCCGGATAGGTCGCCGTCCAGTCCTCGTAGCTTTGCATCGCTTTTGATAAATCGCCCGTGACGAACTGGAAGTAATGGGACTCTATGTAGAGCTTTTCGTGCGCAGTCACATGCTCACGCAGCTCGTAGGCTTTGCGTATGTTGTCAGCCGCCAGGCCCGCTTCGTTGAGATTGGAATAGGCATTGCCCAGGGCTGCGTAGGCCATCGCGAAATCCGGGTCAAGCCGGATCGCGCGCTGAAAATACGGTACGCAGGTCGCCGACTCCCCTCTGCGGATCATCATCTCTCTTCCCATGCTGTACGCCTGCAGCGCTTCCAGTGAGGGCGTCGTCGCCTCTTCAATGGGCGTGCTGAACTTCTGCACTGTGCTCAGAGACTCTCCGATTCTGACCCGCAGCTGTCCGGTCAGATCTCCGAGGGCCTTCAGTACCTGGTTCCTGCTCGCAGCAGTGCTTTCGAGATCTGCCAGGTGATTTCCGGTGCGGCAGTTGATGGCCCGGAGCGCGAGCACGTACTGGCTTCCCATGCGCGCAATCCATCCATCCACGAGGGCGCTGCTCTCCGTGCGCTGGCACAATTCCAGCGAAAGATCGGGCGTGAGCCCGGCATCCGTTCGCTGGCCCATCATGCGCAGCGATTCCCGCGCGCGCGCGTCGGGAACCAGGCTCAGCGCAGGGGATTGCTCCAGTTCGACAGCCATCGCCTGTCGAAGTGTCAGGTTAAATGCGGCCTCGCCGGTGTTGTTGGCAATGTTGCCCAGCAGAATGGTGTTTCGTTCCGTCGACGCAGGCTGAACCCGAGCCGTCGCCGCGCCCACCCGCAACACTGCTTTCTCATGGAGACGCCAGGCGGAGACGGCAAGAACGAGCAGCAGCCCGGCTCCCCCCAGCAGCACTCGTCGCGTGGAGGTCAAATGCATCCATGATCTCACCGTATCCGGCGGTGATTCTGATGGGAATGGCCGGTCATCTGCCGGAGGAATTGCCGGTCGGTGAGAGGGAGCTTCCCCCATGAGCGGTGCTCCCACCGATATCTTCACTTCTCCGACGAACCGGTATCCTCTGCGGGGAATGGTCTCGATCTGATGCGAGGAATTGGCTTCCCTGAAAGTCTTTCGCAACTGAGAGATGTGGACCGCCAGATTGGACTCTTCGACGAAGGCATCCGTCCAAACCCGGCGCAGCAGCACCTCTTTCTCGACAAGCTCGCCATGCTTTTCCATGAGAACTGCGAGAAGATCGACTGCTCTCCGCGACACGGGAACAAGCTCTCCATCGCGAAAGAGGAGACGCTGGCCGCTGTCGAGCTGAAAGGGACCAAACTCCCAGCGGATTAGGTCTGGCCGAGCCATGGGGCTACCCGGATTTAGACTTGATTAAGGATTCCTTTAGCAAGCCTGTGCCAGCCGCGAGGCCTTCTGCCACTCATCTGGCCGGCGGGGGAGACCGGTAGCCGCTCGCAGCACGCCTGGCGGGAGTGTAGCACATCGCGATCAGATTGCTACGTTCAAAATCAACGAATTACCGGTCCCGTCGTCGCGACAACTCGCCACCCGATTTTGCCGCCCTCAGGGCCCTTTGAATCCTGAAAGGAGCGCATTTCAGGTTCCTTTCTGCGAATTCCCACGTATGGAAAGCCAATGTTCTTCGACGGCCCGGCTCGACGTGTCATTGCGGGCCCATCCTGACGGGTCACAGTTTTTAGAGCTTCTTAAGCGTTTCTTTAGGACATTTGTACTCTCTCCACTGCAAAACCTCTCATCAGAACCCGATCCAGTGAATCTCCCCCAGGGGCTCATGGCCCACCGTGCGCATTGACCGGCGGTTGTCCGTCCGGATCGCTGCTCAGGACCACTGGCATTCGGCTCCGGACCGCCAGTCTGGCGGTTCGACCCGAGCGGGTCACCGCGCTTCAGGGGGGCTGCAATGGCTCGGAAAACAGGATCGCAATGCTCCGAATTGGTCAACCAAACCCTTCCCCGCTTCACGCGACGCCTGTCTCGGCGCATCGCTGTTGCCCTCGCTGTAGCGGGACTTGTGACCCTCGCCGGATGTGGTGGAGGCCAGGCGCCGGTCACGGTCAAAATAGCGCAGCCAGCCTCGACCTCCGTCGATCCCGGAGAGTCTGTCCAGCTCAAGGCGACAGTATCGAACGACTCCTCGAACCAGGGGGTGAAGTGGGCATTGAGCTGCAGCGCAAGCGCGTGCGGGGCACTGTCCAATTCTTCCACGACCTCGGTCACCTATACGGCGCCGTCTTCGGTATCTGCGCAATTCACCGTCACCATTACCGCCAGGTCCATTGCCAACACCCGGGCTGCCGGTACTATCACGCTGACCGTCGTCGTGAATCCTGCAATTTCAACTGCCGCAGGCCCACTCACCGGGGGCGTGGTTGGTTCCGCCTATAGCGTCACACTGACCGCTTCCGGGGGCGTCACACCGTATACCTGGAGTGTTTCTCAGGGCACACTGCCGGCTGGGCTAACCCTGGGCTCGAGTTCCGGCGCGATCACGGGCACTCCCACCGCTGCGGGGTCCAGCACATTTACCATCACTCTCACCGATTCCGGCTCGCCCGCGCTCACATCCACTGCGGATTTCAGCATCGACACTGCTTCCGCGCCCGCCATCGTTTTCACCACCACGTCGCTGACCTCTGGAACCGTGGGAGCGGCCTACTCCGCGACAGTGGCCGCCACAGGCGGCGCCGGGACCCTCACCTATGGCATCACCTCCGGCTCGCTGCCAGCCGGCCTCGCGATGCCCAAAACTGGATCCATCTCCGGCACGCCCACGACCGCCGGCAAGACCACCTTCACGGTCACTGCCTCTGACGCCTACGGAGATTCGGCAAACACCAGCTTGTCCATTACCATCGCCGCCGCGCCGCCCATTACCTTTACCACCGCATCTCTCCCTGCCGGAGTCGTCAACACCTCCTATTCAGCAACCGTGGTCGCAATGGGTGGGTCCGGCACGCTGACTTACAAGGTCACCACCGGCTCACTGCCGGCCGGCCTCACCATGTCCACAGCCGGCTCCATCTCCGGCACTCCCACGACCCCAGGCTCGAGCAGTTTCGTTGTAACCGCCTCCGACTCCTACGGTGACTCGCAGACTGCGAGTTTTGGCATTGTCATCAACAGCGCGGCACTCGCGGTTTCCACCACTTCGCTGCCCGACGGCGTCGTCGGCTCCGCATACTCCCGGAGCCTGTCCGCCACCGGCGGCAGCGGCACCGATTATGCCTGGACGATATCTGCCGGGACATTACCTTCCGGGCTGACTCTCTCCAGCGCCGGCGCGATCACGGGTACACCCAAATCTGCGGGCTCGTCCACATTTACGGTCCAGGTAACCGATTCGGATTCGGATAAAGCCTCTGCGCGACTCTCCATTACGGTGAATGCTGCGCTGGCCGTGACGACGTCGTCGCTGCCTGCCGGGACGGTCAATGCAGCCTATTCGCAGACACTGGCGGCGAGCGGCGGCGTGAGCCCGTACACGTGGAGCATCAGCTCCGGCTCACTGCCGGCGGGGCTGACGCTGACGGCGAGCACGGGA
>DATJSY010000044.1:0-37266 GCA_035503835.1 Acidobacteriaceae bacterium
TCGATTGCGGTAGACATCCCACCCACCAGATACGTCTGAAGGTGTGGATTTTTACCGCCCAGGACCGCGTGGATGCGAATAAAATCCCGCTGCATATCAAGCGCTTCGATGTAATGCGCGACAGCAAGCAGGTTCGCTTCCGGTGGCAGTTGGTAAGCAGGGTGTCCCCAGTCACCGCTGCTGAAGAGGCTCAACTGCCGCGAGGCCACAAGGGCCTGAACGCGGTCCTGGACTCCCTTAAAGTAGGTTGTGCTCGATTTGGGCCATTCCGAGATGGACTGCGCGAGCTGCGAAGTCTTCGCCGGATCAGCTTTCAGGGCCAGCGTGACATCGACCCAGTCGAGCGCGTGAAGATGGTAGAAGTGGACAACGTGGTCCTGAACGTTCTGCGAGCCCGCGATAAGGTTGCGCACCAGGCGCGCATTGTCAGGGATCTGAATGCCGAGGGCGTTTTCGACTGCCCGGACCGAAGCCAGCGCGTGCACCGTGGTGCAGACGCCGCAGATGCGCTGGGCCCAGATCCAGGCCTCGCGCGGATCGCGGCCGCGCAGGATGAGCTCGATGCCGCGGAACATGGTGCCGGAGCTCCAGGCGTCGGTGACGCGGCCTCCGTTCACCTCCGTCTCGATGCGGAGATGACCTTCAATGCGGGTTACGGGATCGATGACGACTCGGGACATCAGCGCACCTCCGTGGTCTGCGGCTCAGCGGCTTCTTCCCTGTGGGCCTGCCCGTTGCCGTTGGGGTGGAAATGGTCGCGCACCACATGGCCCACAGCGTGGGCGGATGTGGCTGCCGCGACTCCCGCGACGACCGTCCAGCCGATCTGGCCGGCGGTGACATCGACGCCGAAGCCGGCCGGATGCGGCAGGCGAGAGTAGAAAGGCGATTTGTTGTCCCAGAAGCGCGGAGAGGCGCAGGCGATGCAGCCATGGCCGGATTTGACCGGCCAACTGGTGGCGTTGTTCCAGCGCACGGTGGGGCAGTTGTAATTCGCCTCCGGACCCTTGCAGCCCATTTTGTAGAGGCACCAGCCTTTGCGGTGGCCCTCGTCGCCCCAGGCCTGCACGTAGCGGCCGGCATCGTAGTGGGCCCGGCGCTCGCACTGGTCATGAATCAGCTCGCCGTAGGCGAACAGCGGCCGGTTCTCCGCATCGAGCGCCGGCAGCGCGCCGAAGGTGAGGTAATGTACCAGCACCGCGGCGGTGTTCACGGAGTTGTGAGGACAGCCCGGCAGATTGACCACGTTGACGCCCGGAACGGCTTCCTGCAGACCCACCGCGCCGGTGGGATTCGGTTTGGAGCGGACCAGGCCGCCGTCCCACGCGCAGGCGCCGACGGCGATGACCGCGGCGGCTCCGCCGCAGACCTCCTGCACGATCGAGAGCGCGGTGCGGCCGCTGATGGTGCAGTAGATGCCATCCTCGGCAGTGGGAACAGCGCCCTCGACGATAACGAGGTACTTGCCCGCCTCTTCCCTGACCACGCGCTGCAGAGCAGCCTCAGCGTGTTTGCCATACCCGGCCATGATGGTCTCGTGGTACTCGAGCGAAACGGCTTCGAGAACAATGTCCTCGATAGTGGGGTGGGGCGAACGCAGCATCGACTCGGTGTTTCCGGCGCAATCCTGAAATTCGAGCCACACCAGGGTGGGTTTGCGCTTCGTGCTCAGCGCGTCGGCGATGGTTTGCGCGTAAGACGTCGGCAGCGCCAGGGTCGCGGCCATAGTGCCACAGAATTTCATAAAGCGCCGACGCGAGACTCCTCGCTCCTTGCAAGTTTCCAGCACCGTTTTTGCTTCGGGCATCCGGCCCCTCCTGTCCGCTCATCGCAACTTTCCGGGGATTTGCAGACAGACCGTACCGTTGGGGGAAAAGTCCTGTATGTGACCGCGATCACAGTGCCAGCTTTTTCACGGCGATTGCGCCAGCTGAAGTCATCATGCACTGCCGGGACGATTGCGCGGGTGACCGCCGTCACACCAGCTTGTGCGGGTAGTCACAGTCAGCTCGCGGGCGCGGCGGGAAACTTCTCCCGGGAGGTGATTCCTCCATGAAAACCGCTGAAGAAATCAGCCACCGTACCCGCACCTTTGTGGTGCCGGATAAGATTCTGGTCGCCACCGATCTGGACGATATCGATTACCTGATGCCCCACGCCGCGGCCCAGGCACGCGCCTGCGGGGCCACGCTGGCGCTGGCGCACGTCGTGCCGCCCGGCGAGGCGGTCCCGCTCGATGCGAGCGCCATTCCCTACCTGGACGTGAGCGCACTGCGGGAAGAGGCGAAACAAATGCTGGAGCGTGCCGCGCAGCCGCTGCGCGACAGCGGCATTCCCTGCGATGTGCTGGTCCTCGAGGGACACCCGAGCGATCAGATCACCGCGCTGGCCCGCGAAATCCAGGCGGGACGCATTGTGGCCGGAACCCATGGTCGGCGGCACCTGAAAAGGCTTTTCCTCGGATCGGTGGCTCATGAGATCCTGCGCGCCGCCGACGTGCCCGTCTGCACCATCGGGCCTCACGCCCACGCGGCCTCTTCCTTCGGCGCCCCGCGCAGGATTCTGCACCCGGTGTCGCTGTGCGCCGGGTATGAGGACAGCGCCCGGATCGCAATGGAGCTGGCGGAGTTCTATCGCGCGGATATTACTCTGCTGCACGTGCTGGGCAAGGACGTGAAGAACCAACATGACGCCAGCCGCGTTGTGGAATGGACGAAATCTGAGCTGAAGCGTCTGGTACCGGCCGAGGCGCCGCTGTGGACCCGGCTCGCCGTGCGGGTGGAAGTCGGCGACGTGGTGGAGGAAGTGCTGAGTGCAGCCGCGGAGATGGGTGCAGACCTGATCGTGCTGGGCATCAACAAGGATGTGACCTTCTGGCCGATTCGCGGAGACGACACCGTGTACAGGATCATCACCAACGCCAGGTCGCCAGTACTGAGCTTCCACCGGTCGCCGGAACGCTGCGAGTGAAGACCCTCCGCGCCCGCAACGTCCGGAGGCAGCTCTCTGCGGTCTATCGACGGATGCCCACGACCGACAGCATGCGCCCCGTGAATCCCTGCTCAGCACGATAGGAAAAATAGCGGTTGCGCTGGCAGCGCGTACAGTGGCCGATGACATTGATGGATTCGTCGCATAATCCGGCGTCCACCAGCTGGCGGCGGTTGGCTTCCATCAGATCCAGGTGAAGCTGCGGGCCCAGGTTGCTGTGCCCAGGCGCGCGCGCCGTTAGGAAGAGCAGCGGGTACTTCTCGCGAATCGGATCGGATTCCGAGATCTCACGGAAAAGCTCCGGCGCATAGGCGAACTGCGAGGCGAACTCGCTGCGCACCTCTTCGCCCACCGCATAGCAGCAGAGCGCGATGCCGGGGCCGATGGCGGCGATGAGGTCCTCGGGACGGCTGCCGAATTCGGTCCGCATGCGCCCCACCCCATTTTCGACAATGCGCTTCAGCGTTCCGCGCCAGCCCGCATGGAAGGCAGCCACGGCTTTGCGGCGAGTGTCGGCAATCAGGACGGGAATGCAGTCGGCGGTCTGAATGGCGAGGTGCACGCCGGGCAGGTTGGTCATCAGCCCGTCGCCGCGGAGGGTGCGGTCGGCGTCCTGGCCGGCTACGCGGCGCACGACGAAGGAGTGGATCTGCCTGAGCGTGACAAGGGCCGAGGCCGGGCGCGCGCCGAGCGTGTCAAGAAAGCGACGGCGGTTCTCAGCAACATTTTCACGGGAATCGGCCCCGGTGAAGCCGAGGTTCAGCTCGCCGGCGCGTTGATCCGGCGCGAACGCATGGCTCACGCCGCCGGTGCGCGTGCTGAAACCGTGGATGAGCCAGGGAACGCGCTCGAACGCGGGCGCGCGGACGACTTCGATGCGCGACTTGACGACGCGCACTGGCTTCTGGGGGCGAACTTCGTCGAGGCCTTCGCGCTTTTCCGGGCGCTGAACGAGAAGACGGCGGCGCGCGGGCTGGAGGCCACCCTGGACCAGCAGCGCGTCAATTGCCCTGATGTCTGCAGATCGGGAGGAATGTGCTGAACGCCGCATCTGGCCCCATTTTACCGGCGAAAATCTGAAAACCCGTGAGCCGCGAGGCTGCTGCCGGAGCTCGTCCTCCAGCTTTGTTCTATCTTTGTTCGGGACGACAATTTATCGTAGGGCGTGTTCCATGGCTCTCTTTCCTTCTGATCGCAACGCGGGGCGCCTTTCATGCTGGCTGGTAGTACTGATACTCCTGGCGCTGCCGGCGCGGCTGCTGGCCCTCGGACAGCCACAGTACGTGCGGGGCACTCCGGCTTTGGGCGGATTCACCCTGGCACAAAACGGCAGGACGGCGGAAATCGACGTCGATTCAGGCGACTGGTGGGGCGTGCTGCACGCGGCGCAGGATCTGCGGCGAGACTTTCGGCGCGTAACGGGGGTGACGCCGAATCTGGTGGAGTCGGCGCAGACGCCGCAGGGCGATGTCATCCTGATCGGGACGATCGGGAAAAGCCGGGCAATTGACGAACTGATTCGGGAACACAAAATCGACGTCAGCGCGATTCGCGGACAGTGGGAAGCGACGCTGACCCAGGTGGTGGAGGATCCGCTGCCGGGCATTGCGCGGGCGCTGGTGATTGCGGGCAGCGACAAGCGCGGGACCATTTACGGCATCTACGATCTGTCCGCAGATATTGGCGTTTCGCCCTGGTACTGGTGGGCGGATGTGCCGGTGCCGCATCGGGACGCGCTCTACACAGAAGCCGGACGGTGGATTGTGGGGCCGCCCGTGGTGAAGTACCGCGGGATATTCCTGAACGACGAGGCTCCCGCGCTGACCGGATGGGTGAACGAAAAATACGGCGGCTTCAACCACCTCTTCTATACAAAGGTCTTCGACCTGCTGCTGCGGCTGCGAGCCAATTACCTGTGGCCGGCCATGTGGAACAGCGCCTTTGCTGCGGACGATCCGCTGAACGCAAAACTGGCGAACGATTACGGCATCGTGATGGGAACGTCCCACGAAGAGCCGATGATGTGCGCGGAAAAGGAATGGAAACCGAGCTACGGGCCGTGGAACTACATGACGAACCAGAAGCGCATCGATGCGTTCTGGCGTGGGTGCATGGAGCGGGACAGGAATTACGAGGAAGTGGTCACGCTGGGCATGCGCGGCCACAGCGACACGCCGATGTCAACGGGCGACAACATCGCGCTGATGGAGAAGATTGTTGCGGATCAGCGGAAGATCCTGCAGGAGACAGTGAGTCCGGATCTGGACGGGATTCCGCAGGTATGGGCGCTCTACAAGGAGGTGCAGACCTACTACGAGCAGGGCATGCGCGTGCCGGCCGACGTGACGCTGCTGTGGAGCGACGACAACTGGGGCGACCTGCGGCGGCTGCCGACGGCGGCGGAACGCAAACGGAGCGGCGGGGCCGGGATTTATTACCACTTCGATTATGTGGGCGGACCGCGCAGCTATAAGTGGCTGAACACGAACTACGTCCCGAAGATCTGGGAGCAGATGAACCTGGCGTGGAAGTACGGAGCGACGCGCATCTGGGTGGTGAACGTGGGCGACCTGAAGCCGATGGAGTTCCCGATTTCGTTCTTCCTGGATATGGCGTGGAATCCGGCGCGGTTCCATCCGGACAACCTGCAGCGGTACACGCAGGACTGGGCAGCGCAGCAGTTCGGGCCGGAACATGCCGAGGAGATCGCGAATCTGCTGACCGCCTACACCAAATACAACGGGCGTCGCAAGCCGGAGCTGCTGGAGCCGAATAGCTTCAGCCTGGATCACTTTAACGAGGCCCAGCGCGTATGCGACGAGTGGCAAACGCTGGCGAATGAGGCGGAGAAAGTGGGCAAGGAACTGCCGCCGGCTTATCAGGATGCATATTTCGAGTTGGTGCTGTATCCGCTGAAAGCCTCTGCGATAGTCAACGAGTTGTATATCACGGCGGGCGAGAACGCGCTGTATGCAGCGCAGGGACGCGTGAGCACCAACGATCTGGCCGACCAGGCGCGGAAGCTGCTTGCTGAGGATGCGGCGCTGACCTTCGAGTACAACCATGTCCTGGCGCACGGAAAATGGGACCACATGATGGATCAGACCCACATTGGCTACACCTGGTGGAACGAGCCGCCGGTGAACGCGATGCCGGCAGTGACGTGGGTGCAGCCGCTCGAGGGTCCGCGAATGGCCGTCGCTGTGGAGGGAATGCGGTTCGCAGCAAACGGTCCCTTCCCGCCGCTGCGGCTGGCGGCCTTCGACGACTTTAACCGGCAGACCCGGCACATCGACATCTTCAACCGCGGCAGTCAGCCGTTCGCGTGGACGGCAAGGGTGGATGAGCCGTGGATATGGCTGAGCGCCACATCGGGAACCGTAACCGAGGGCCAGCGAATCTTTGCCAGCGTCGAATGGTCCAAAGCGCCCAGAGGTCGGAATGAAGGGAACATCGTCATCCAGCAAAAGGACGGCCCGGCAGTGACGGTGCACGTAACCGCGTTCGATCCGGCAGCGCCGACGCGGGACGATTTGCAGGGATTCGTGGAAGCGCGGCACTACGTCTCCATCAATGCGGCGCACTTCACGAGCGAAACGACAGGCGGTTCGGAAACGGACGACGCACGCTGGGTGAATATTCCCGACTATGGGGAGACGCTGTCGGGGATGACGATCCTGCCCGTGACTGCGCCGAGCGCACAGCCGCCCACGCCTGCACCGACGCTCGAGTATCGAATGTATCTGTTCGACAGCGGGAAATGCAGTGTGCAGGCGATTCTGGCCCCCACGCTGAATTTCGTTCCGGGCCGCGGGCTGCGCTATGCTGTTTCGTTTGACGATCAGCCGCCGGTTGTTGTGGATGCGCTGGTCGACGACTCGCAGCAGTCGTGGGCGACCGCGGTGAGCGACGGCGTGCGCAGGGTGACGACGATCCTGAACCTGCCGAGTTCCGGCTACCACACCCTGAAATTCCGGATGATCGATCCGGGAGTGGTGCTGGAGAAGCTGGTGGTCGCATTCGCCAGTTCGCAGCCGCCACATTTTCCCGGTGTATCTGCGCCGGCGGAACCGGCCGCACCCGCCAGTTATCTTGGGCCTCCGGAGAGTTACTACCGAATGATACCTTCCAGTGATCAGGAGAAATAGCCGATGCGCTCATTGCCATTCCTCATTATGGCGCTTGCCGCGCTGTTGGTGCCCTTTGGGTACTCACAATGCACTGTAGTCCACATGACCGCCGCGCAGGCGCACCAGCGGATGATGAACCTGCTGCATATCAGCTCTATTCGTCCGGGATTCTCCGGCAGCTCCACCGGGCCGAATCCCGCCAACTACGACGAGGCGAAGGCAGGTCCGTTTTCGAAGATTCCCAACGCTCTGGTTATGAGCAACGGCAGGTCGGTGGCGACGCCGAAGATGTGGTGGACGAAGCGTCAGCCGCAGTTAGTCGCACTCTTCAACAAGGATATCTATGGCTATGTGCCGAAGAACACGCCGCTGGTGCACTGGCAGGTGGTCAGCGTCAGGTATGAGATGAACGGCAAGGTGCCGGTGATCACGAAGCAACTGGTCGGGCACGTGAATGACTCGCGCTGCTCGGCTATCCAGGTGAACATCCAGCTCACGTTGTCGACGCCGGCAGATGCGAAAGGTCCCGTGCCGGTGATCATGAATCTGGATTTGTCGCCGGAGGTGCTGGCGATGTTCCGGAAACGTTTCCCGCAGTTCTTTGCGCACCCCCCAAAGGGGCCGACATGGCAGCAGCAGGCGCTGGCACACGGCTGGGGATACGCGAGCTACATCCCCGCCAGCGTGCAGCCTGACGATGGCGCGGAGATGACGGAGGGGATTATCGGCCTGATGAACAGGGGCCAGCCGCGGAGGCCGGATCAGTGGGGCGCGCTGCGGGCATGGGCGTGGGGCGCCAGCCGGACGCTCGATTATTTCGAAACCGACAAGGATGTGGATGCGAAGCGGGTGGCGATCGCGGGCCACTCCCGCTATGGCAAAGCCGCGCTGGTGGCCATGGCTTACGACCAGCGCTTCGCCGCCGGGTATATCTCGTCGTCGGGCGAAGGCGGAGCCAAGTTATACCGGCATATCTACGGCGAGGGCGTGGGTAACCTGGCCAGCGACGAGCTTTACTGGATGGCCGGTAACTTTATGCGCTACGACGGCCCATTGACCGTGAACGATCTGCCTGTCGACGCCAACGAGCTGATCGCACTGTGTGCGCCGCGGCCGGTCTTCATCAGCGGGGGAGCGACCGCGGCGGGGGACGGCTGGGTGGATACGAAGGGAATGTTCCTGGCCGAGGCGAACGCCAGCCCCGTCTATCGGCTGCTCGGCGTGAAGGGACTGGGCACGGATCTGTTTCCGCCCATCGGGACGCCGCTGACGAGCGGAACGCTGGCCTTCCGGCAGCACCATCAGGGACACACGCCAGTGCCGAACTTCCCGTACTTCATGAACTGGGCGGCGCGCTGGCTGAACGCACCTGTGCATTGAGGACCGTACTACGATGAATCGCGCGCTGATCTTCGAGTTTCTGCGAAGGAACCGGTATGCGGTGGTTTCGAGTTTGTCGGGCGCAGGGGCGCCGCAGTCGGCGCTGGTGGGCATTGCGGTCACGCCTGACCTGGAGGTCGTCTTCGATGCGTTGAAGTCCTCGCGGAAAACCGCGAACCTGACGGCGCGGCCCGCGTGCTCGCTGGTCGTCGGCGGCTGGAGCGGCGAGCAGACGGTGCAGTACGAGGGCGAGGCGTTCGAGCCGGCCGGTGAGGAGCGGACAAGGTACCTGGAGACTTATTTCGAGGCGTGGCCCGGCGGCCGCGAGCGGATGCAGCAGCCCGGGATCACTCACTTCGTCGTGCGGCCGCGGTGGGTCCGGTACAGCGACTTCGATCAGCAGCCGCCGCTGGTTCAGGAATTCAACTTTCCTGTCTGAATCAGCGGCCGTGCGAAGGATCGGCCGACGAGCTGACGTCCAGGTCGATGTGGGTGGCCTCGGAGTGCGGTAACCCCGGCGCATAACATCGTCCATCGGCAGCATACGTTCGGCGGCAGGCGGCCGTGTCCTTCCTGCGCCGTGGAGACTGGGCATACTGCCAGACCACGGCCTGCGGGAATCCGCTGCGGGCGAAGCTGAGGCTCGCGTCGGGCGCCACGCAGCCGGGCGAGCGCGGGCAGCGGTCGTCCCACACCCAAAGCTGCACGCCGGGAAATCGCGCTTCCACATCCTGCGCCGTGGACATGCGCACGCGCCCGGCAGGCACGCTAATACCCGAGGCGTAGACGCCTGCGCGATAGGCAGAAGCGTTCACAGCGGCGAGCCATCGGCCGAGATAGGAAGCCTGCTCGTCGAGCAGCGCCCCGCCCTCTTCCTGATCGAGGAAAATGACGGCTCCGGCAGGAAACCCCTCGCGGAGGGCCGCAGCGACGGCCTCCGTGCCGTCCGCGCGACCGAGCGCAGCCGCGTCGCGATGCGTCAGCTCCTTATCCAGCCGACCATTGAAGAGGATGAGAAAGCCAAAGCCGGCTGCGCGTACGATCGCGCGCTTCCCTGCCCACGGATTCGTGGTCATGCCCGGCGGATCGTTGAGCCAGAATCCGGTGAAGGCGAAGGTGCGGTGCAGCAGGGGCAGCAGAGCGTCGCCGGGATAGCCATCCTTGTCGAAGCCGCAGTAACTCCGTAAAGCCGTTGGCTTCGTGGTCTGCGCAGCTCCGGCAACAAAACCGGCCGCGCACAGCGCAACCAGCGCCGCGGCCCAGAATCTGCGAGCTGCGTCAGCGGCGGTCAAAGCGCACCTTCAGCGACAGGATAGCCATGGACAGGGCAAGAGTGACTCCGTTGGCCAGCATCACAGGAATGGCATGAATGAGGATGCCGCAGAGCAGCCACAGGAGGGTACCAGGCGAGAAGACCAGAGACATAGTGAGAGAAATCTCGCGGGCACTGCGCAGGCGCCACACTCGCAGCAACTGCGGCACAAAGCAGATGGTGGTGCAGGCAGCAGCCGTCATGCCGATGTCCGTCGCCGCTCGCGCCATGTGGATCACATCGCCCCCTGGTGCAGGAAGAACCAGATCGCCAGCCCGAAGCCCAGAGCGATAATGAACGGCCGCAGGATGCGGTCGCTGATGCGCCGCGCTTTGCGCGCGCCGGTGTAGCCTCCGATGGCGCAGGCGACCATCATCATCCAGCAGTAACGCCATTCCACGGCAGCGCCGACGATAAAAGTAATGCAGGCGACGGCGTTGGCGGTAGTGGTGATCACAGTTTTCAGCGCATTGATTTCCGCGATACGCTCGACGCCGCAGAGCGAGAGTGCGGACATGGTAAGCAGGCCGGCTCCGGCGCCGAAATAGCCAATGTAGTAAGTGATCGCAAGCAGGGCAATCAGCAGAGGTACGAGGTGGACCCGGTGATGGCGCTCCGGGTGCTGCGTCGATTCCATCATCTGGCGCTGCATGCGGCGGCGAATGGGGCCGCTGAGGGCGAAGCTGGTCGCTCCAAGCAGAAAGAGGTATGGGACGAGGCGCAGAAACGAGTGCTGGGTGCCGTGCAGGAGGGTCAGCGAGCCGGCCAGGCCGCCGATGGCGGCGACGATCATGACCGGCGGCACCAGACGGAAATTCTTTTTCAGATCTTCGCGATAACCGGCGATGGAGGTGAGCTGGCCGGGCCACAGCGCAACGGTATTGGTGGCGTTGGCCTGGATGGGAAGAAGTCCGGCTTTGAGCAGCGCGGGAAAGCCGATGAAGCCGCCCCCTCCGGCGACGGAGTTGACGAGGCCGCCGATGAAGGCGGCGACGGCGAGGAAGAGGTAATAGCCGAGGGTGGCGTGCACAGTATCGACCGGATCCAGCAGTGGGCAGTCGGTTGTCAGCCGCAGGCCGCCAGCGGGCAGGGAACGACGGACAGCT
The DNA here is from genome assembly GCA_035503835.1 of Acidobacteriaceae bacterium. GTDB lineage: Bacteria > Acidobacteriota > Terriglobia > Terriglobales > Acidobacteriaceae > Palsa-343. The sequence continues at coordinate 10,920 of DATJSY010000044.1, forward strand.
CAACCAATCTGATGCTAACCTGTTGCGCAAATCGGAGTTGGGGGGAGAAAACGATGTTCAAACGAGAGGCTGTCCTTCTGGTTAGTCGAGCGATTGCTGCAATCGAGTTGATCGCGGCCGTCGAAAACATCATCTACCTGATCCGGAATTCCCTGAACTTCGTTTACTTCGGCATCCACAGCTTACCGGGGCCGGCGTGGCAGATGTCCGGACAGCTTGCGGCGCTCCTCTTCCAGTTGCTCGTCGCGTTGCTCTTTTGGAAGTGTGGTCCGCGAGTCGCGGATTTCCTGCTCCCGGCGAGCGAGGGGCCAAAGGACATCGGCCAGCCAGGCTGAAGCTTATCCGGTGCGCATTTCCGGTGTGGCGGCAACCAGATTGCAGGTGTAGGCCTCGCGCGGGGTGTCGCAGACCTGGTCGCGCGTGCCGAACTCGACCAGCCTGCCGCCCTGGAGCACGGCAATGTTCGTGGAGAGATAGCGGACGAGCGGCATGGAGTGGGAAATGAAGAGGTAGGTCAGACCAAATCCCCTTTGCAGGTCGCGGAGGAGGTTGACGATCTGCGCGCCCACACTGACATCGAGGGCGGAAACCGGCTCGTCGAGGACGAGAAGCTCGGGCTGAAGGGCCAGGGCGCGGGCGATGTTGATGCGCTGGCGCTGACCGCCGGAGAATTCATGCGGGTAGCGGCGAAGGGCGGAGTTGTCCAGACCAACCTGGCGGAGGAGTTCCTGGCAGCGGTGGCGGCGCTCAGCTCGGCGGGCAGGCTGGTGAATGGCCAGCGGTTCTGTGACGATCTGCTCGACGGTCATCCGCGGGTTTAGTGCCGCGTAGGGATCCTGAAATACGGGCTGCATCCGCCGCCGTACCGGCCTTAGCTTGTTTTGCGGCACGCCGGTGACGGGATGGCCGTCGAAGACGACCGTGCCGCTGGTGGGCTCAATCAGACCCAGGACGATGCGGGCGATGGTGCTCTTGCCGGAGCCGGATTCGCCGACGAGGCCCAGGGTTTGGCCGCGCTCAATGGAAAACGAGACCCGGTCGACGACGCGGGTTCCCTGTTCCGCGCGGCCGTAGATTTTGGTCAGCTCGTTCGCCTGCAGCAGCGCCATAGGAAAAAACTAGCACCTCTGGGGCCAAATCAGCCTGGCTGCACGCGAGCCAGGTTCGTTCAGGCTCCCTGCTGGTCGCGTCATCCTGAATGCCGCGGCTTCGAGGCATTTCGAGCCTGATGTCGCTGACGCGCGCCGATTAAAATAAGTGGAGCAGCATTCCGCGCAAAGCCGAGCAAAATCTCTTGCAGTCATTCCTGGACAAACTCAACCCGCAGCAGCGTGAAGCCGTCGAGGCCGTCGATGGGCCGGTGCTGATTCTGGCCGGCGCGGGCTCCGGCAAGACGCGCGTGATCACGCACCGCATTGCGTATCTGATCGAGCAGCGCGGCGCGGCGCCGGACTCGATTCTGGCGGTGACCTTCACCAACAAGGCCGCCGCGGAGATGGGCCAGCGCGTGGAAAAGCTGATCGGGCACAGCTCGCTGGCCCGGCCGCTGATTTCGACGTTTCACTCCTTCTGCGTGCGTTTGCTGCGGCGGGATATCGAGGCTTTGCGGGTCGGCAATGAAGGCCTCACGCGAACCTTCGCCATCTACGACGAGGCGGATCAGCAGGCGGTGGTGAAGGCCGTGATGCGGCGGATGGGGCTGGACGACAAGCAATTGACGCCGCGCGTGGTGCTGTCGAAAATTTCCTGGGCCAAGAACCACATGATCGACCCGCAGGAGTACTTCCTGCAGTCCGCGGACCCGATCAGCGAGCGCGTGGCGCACGTATTTGAGGGCTACCGCAGGGAACTGCACAGGGCCAACGCGCTGGATTTCGACGACCTGCTGCTGGAAGCGGTGCGGCTGCTGAAGGTTTCCCGGGAGGTGCGCGAACGCTGCCAGAGGCGCTGGCGCTGGGTGATGGTGGACGAATATCAGGACACGAACCGGCCCCAGTATGAGCTGATGAAGCTGCTGGCCGGCGAGCACCGCAACGTCTGCGTGGTGGGCGACGAGGACCAGAGTATCTACTCGTGGCGTGGCGCGGACATCCGCAACATTCTGGAGTTTGAGAAGGATTTTCCCGGCGCGAAGACAGTGCGGCTGGAGCAGAATTACCGCTCGACGCAGATCATTCTGGAAGCGGCATCGTCGGTGGTGGCGCGGAACGCCCAGCGCAAGGGCAAGCGGCTGTGGACTTCGCGCGAGGGTGGCGCGCTCATTGGGTACTACGAGGCGCCGGACGGCGAGAACGAGGCGCTGTTCATCGCGGATTACATCCAGAAGTACCGGCGCAGGGCCGGGGAGGAGCAGGCGGAGCCAAAATGCGCGGTGCTCTACCGGACGAATTCGCAGTCGCGGCTGGTGGAAGAGGCCATGCGTCGATACGGCATCGGCTACACGATGGTGGGCGGATTCTCGTTTTATGAGCGGGCGGAGATCAAGGACCTGCTGAGTTACCTGAAGCTGGTGCAGAACCCACACGACTCCATTGCGCTGCAGCGGGTGGTGAACACGCCGGCGCGCGGTATCGGCAAGACCACCATGGAGACGGCGGAGCGGATCGCGCTGGAAACGGGGGCCAGCCTGTGGACGGCGATCAGTCGGGCGCTGGAAGAGAAGCTGCTGCCGGCGCGCGCACTGTCGGCGCTGGAGGGGTTCCGACGGATCATCACCGATGCGCGGGCGATGCTGGCGCCAGGCTTTGCGGAGAAGCTGGCGGCCGACGTGGCGGCAGAGCCGGCCGAAGCGGCGCTGGAAACTCTGGCTGCGGCGGCTGATCCCGGCACGAGTTTTGAATTCGGCGATGAAGTGCAGGCGAAGCTGGCGCTCACGCACGGTGACGATCTTGCCGAAGGCACGGATTTCACTCCTGCGATGTCCAGCGTCTTCAGCGAAGAGCCACCGGTGCCGCATGCGGCAGCGGGTCCGGAGAGCGAAGAGTCCCGGGCGGAATCTGGTTTCCGTGCGACGGGCGGGGCGGCGACTCTGCCTGAGCTGATCAAGTTCCTCATCGACCGCACCGGCTATATTCGCTCCCTCGAAGAGGAAGGCACGCCAGAAGCCTTCTCGCGGATCGAAAACCTGAGGGAACTGGCGAATGCGGCGCAGGATGCCGAGGAGCGCGGCGAGACGCTGGCCGAGTTTCTGGATCACGCGGCGCTGGTGAGCGACGCCGACCAGTACGATCCAGAGGCCCGTGTGACGCTGATGACCCTGCACGCGGCCAAGGGGCTGGAGTTTCCGCTGGTGGTGCTGGCGGGCATGGAGGAGGGGCTGTTTCCGCATTCGCGAACACTGAACGATCCGCCGCAGATGGAAGAGGAGCGGCGGCTGTGCTACGTGGGGCTGACGCGTGCCATGGATGCGCTGGCGGTGACGCGGGCGCGCTACCGGCGGCGCTATGGCAACGCCATGCCCGAGCCGACGATTCCCTCGCGCTTCCTCGCGGAGATCCCGCAGCAACTCATCGAAGACCTGAGTGGCGGACGCGGGCGCGTAAGCTCGTGGGGCGGATACGCGGCAGGGTACAGCGAGGCGCCCTCGCAGTTCTCGCGCCGTGGCGGCGAGGACTTCACCAGCCGCCACTACAGCTACGAAGACGAGGATCAGAGCGCGACCTTCGGCAGCGGCCCGTCCGGGAATTCGTCGCGCGGGCGGTTGATTCGCCCGCCGGTCGCAGGGAAGGCGGATTCCGTAGACAATATCGCGCAGTTCTTCTCCGGGCACGGCGGCGTTCCGCCGAAAACCGCGCGGCCTAAGCTCGAAGTGGCCGAGCCCAAAAGCGCGACGGGATTCAGATCCGGGCAGCGCGTGCGCCATCCGAAATACGGCGAAGGCATCGTCTTCCGCCGGGAGGGTGAGGGAGACAACGCGAAGATTACGGTACAATTTGCAAGATTCGGAGTGAAAAAGCTGGTGGAAAAATTCGCGCAGCTCGAGCGCCTCTAGGGACCGTCGAACCGGCTCCGGGAAAGGATTCTGATGGCGAATACGAAATCGATCGCAGATAAAGCAGAACGCAGGAAGGTGAAACGCGCGACCCGCAAAAAGGCCGCCCCCAAAGCAAAGCGGACCACACCGCGTGGCTCGCAGAAGAAGAAGGTCCGGAAACTCGTGCGCGGCCAGAGTAAGCGATAAAGGAGAAGCGGCCAGCCACCAGCTTCCAGCCTGCAGTTCGCAGCTTGCAGCTGGTTGCTTTTGGGCTTGTGGCTGGCGGATTCTGATTCCCCTTGCGCAGCCGGCGAATTCTCTTTCACCGGCCGCGCCTGACCAGCTACACTCTCTGCAACCCATCTTTCCCCGCGCAGGAGCCGTCGTTTGCCGGATCAGCCCGTGATTCCATCCCGGCCGACTGGGAGCCGTCTCCGGTCCCAGCTTTTCGCACGCAAGTCGATCGACAAGCTGATTGCCGATTCCGAGGATCCCCATCACAGCCTGAAGAAGACGCTGGGACCGGCGTCGCTGACGGCGCTGGGCATTGGTGCGGTGATCGGTTCGGGCATCTTCACGGTCATCGGCACGGCCATGGCCGGCCAGAAGTTCGACAGGCCCCAGCTCGCGAACACCCCCCTGCTGCATTTTCTGGTGGCACACACAGCCATGGCGGGACGTCCCGGAGCCGGCCCGGCGCTCGCCGTTTCGATGGTACTGGTGGCCATCGTCTGCGTCTTTACAGGGCTTTGCTACGCAGAGCTGGCCTCCATGATCCCCATCGCGGGCTCGGCCTACACCTACACCTACGCGACCCTGGGGGAGCTGGTTGCGTGGATCATAGGCTGGGACCTGATCCTCGAATACGCCTTCTCGAACATGAGCGTCAGCGTCGGCTTCGCAGCCCACATTGAGGCGTTCATGGAGTGGTTTGGCATCCATCCCGCGCTGCGGTGGATTTCGCCGGCATATCTGCCCACAGGCCTGCAGGATTTCTCAGGTAAGACGCTCTATGCTCCCGGCTGGCACTTCGGATTCAACATCCCCGCCTTCCTGATCGTCATGATCCTGACTGTGGTGCTGGTGCGGGGCATCCGCGAGTCGGCGCGCACCAACAATATCCTGGTGCTGGTCAAGCTGGCCGCGATCCTGACATTCATCTTCGCTGCATCGGAATTCATCAAGCCCCGCTACTGGCATCCCTTTATGCCCAATGGCTGGTCGGGCTTGCTCTCCGGCGGCTCGATCATCTTTTTTACCTACATCGGATTTGACTCCGTATCCACCGCGGCGGAGGAATGCCGCAACCCGCAGCGCGACATGCCGATTGGCATTCTGGCCACTTTGGTCGTCAGCACCCTTCTCTACAGCGGGGTTGCGATTGTGCTCAGTGGGGTCGTGCCGTGGCAGTCGCTGATGGGCGACGCCGCTCCGGTGGTAAATGCCATGAGGCGGCTCTCGCTCACCCCGACCGGCCATCCTCTGCACTGGGTCGAACTGGTCGTGCTGATCGGGGCGATGCTGGGCATGATCTCGTCAATTCTCGTATTCCAGCTCGGCCAGGCGCGCGTGTGGTTTTCCATGTCGCGGGATCGCCTGCTGCCTGATTCGTTCAGCAAGGTTCACCCCATATTCCGCACGCCGGCGGTAGCCACATGGGTGGCGGGATTTGTGGTCGGGATTCCGGCCGGGCTCCTGGACATCGGCACCGTCGCCAACCTGTCCAACATCGGCACGCTGTTCGCGTTCGTCCTGGTTTCGGTCGCGGTCATTCTGCTGCGCTACCGCGAGCCGGACCGTCCCCGCGGCTTTCGCGCGCCCCTCGGACCAGTCTTTCCCGTGCTCAGCATCGTTTTCTGCATTCTGCTGATGATGGGGCTGGAGATCCTGACCTGGATGGCCTTCTTCGTCTGGCTCGCCATTGGCCTGGTGATCTACTTCTTCTATTCGCGGCACCGCAGCGAGTTTGCCCCGGCGAATCGGGCCGAATAGCGGTCCTCTCACGCCGAATGCCGCTTGTGTGCGATTGCGTCCGCCCAGCAGCCATGTTCTCCTGTGTGCGCGCCCGGAATTGGCTGCGATGAACACCGCCCCCCAAACGAAGGATCGCGCCGCGCTGGCGCTGGTGCTGATCTGCTTTGCCATGCTTGCTGCAGTCACCGTGCGCCTGTTTCTGCCGCCATATCCCCTTTTCGATTTTTCGGGATACTGGTCGGCGGGAAGGCTCTTTCTCGAGGGCCAGGATCCCTACTCGTCGGCCTCGCTCCTCTCTCTGGAGCACGAGCTTGGCTGGCAGCATCGGGGTCCGCTGGTAATGCTCTGCCCGCCGTGGTCGCTTCCCTTTCTCGCGCCGCCGGCGATGTTCTCCTATGCCCACGCGCGCGTTCTGTGGATGGCAGTGACTCTGTCACTGGATGCTTTCTCAGCCGCAGGACTGTGGCATTTTTTCGGCGGCAGCCGGCGGCAGGCATGGATCGCCGGCGCAGTCTTCCTCGCGTTCGTGCCGCTGGGCTCGGCGGAGGGCCTGGGCCAGATTACACCTCTGATCCTGGCAGCCCTGACCGCCTTTCTGCTGCTGACGCAGGCAAAGCGCTGGTTTCTCGCCGGCCTTACCCTGATCGGATTTGGCATCAAGCCGCAACTGCTTTGGCTCGTCGCCGCGGCGGTCCTGCTGTGGGCCCTGCAGGAGCGCAGGTTTCGCCTGATCGCCGGCGGCGCAGTGTCGCTGGCGGCTTTCTGGGGCGGAGCCTTCGCCTGGAATCGCAGTATCGCCAGCTACCCGGGCAGCGCCTACTCGGCGGCCATTGAAACCAACTGTGGCATCGGCGGCCTGCTGCGGCAACTCGTTCCCGGCACTCACCCCTGGCTGCAGTACATTCCCTGCGTTTTTGGAGCGGCATGGTTCGTCTGGTACTGGTTGCGCCACCGGCGCGGCTGGGACTGGCGGCAACACCTGCCGTTGCTGCTGCTGGTATCGCTGGCCAGCGCGCCCTATTGCTGGTTCCACGACTTTACCCTGGCGCTCCCGGCGTTTGTGCAACTGGCCGTGGAGCGGGCACAGCGGTCGCCCCTGGTGATCGGCTCCTGGTTTCTGCTTCAGGTCGTTATCCTTACGCCCGACAACAAGCCTCTGGCATCCACGCTAAGCGCGCTCTGGATTGTCTTTTGGCTGTTCGCCAGGTCTGAAGCGCGTCACGCAGCCCTGAGTCCGGCGCGGTCCGCCCAACCGGCGGCCGAATGACCGGCGCCGGCGGTCCCGAACCTTCGCTAGACTGGAAGCATGAGCGACCCTGGGCGCCTGCTGATCGGTCTGGGCCTGTTGCTGCTTGTCGCCGGCGCGATGGTGCTGCTGCTGGGCCGGGTGGGATTGCCACTGGGGCGGCTGCCTGGCGATTTCTCGTGGCGCGGAAAGCACACCACCGTGTACTTTCCGTTGGCGACCTGCATTCTCATCAGCGTGGCGCTGTCAGTAATGTTCTGGATCCTGGGCAGGCTGCACAAGTAGCCAGGCAGCAAAAAAAAGGCCCCTCGAGTGAGGGGCCAATCTGCCTTGGTTCTCTCGTTGTGAGAGCTTAATCGCGTCTTCCCTTCTTTACTGCTGGGGGACCGCTGGTTGCGACGCAGCACCCTGAGGGGAGGGTTGCGCGGAATTCGGCTGCGTCGCACCAATCGGCGAACCACCGTCTGTGCCGGGGTTCAAGGCTGCTAAACTATTTTCCTCCAGGCTGATGCGGACAACGTTTCCGTTATCGCCCGCATTGCCCATAGCCACTTCGTGAATCCGCCAGATCGGAACCTGGTGCTCGGCCAGATACCGGACGACGGCTTGACCCATGTGCTGTGAATCTTCCACGCCCCAAATGCCGCGAACTCTGGAGTACGCTTCGACTTCGACCACATAGCCCTTTTGCCCCTGCATCTGGCTGACGACCTGGTCCAGCGCGGCGCGCGACCGCTCGTTCAGTGCCCGCTCGCCCGAATAGAAGCGAATATCGAGGTTGTTCACGGGATGGTATTGGTCGAGGTTTGCGACTGTCTGGGTGAGCTGGGTGGTCGTGTCATTCGCCTGCTGCGCCAGTTGCTGCGCCTGGCCGGCCGTCTGGCTGGCCGCGCTGGCAGTCTGATTGGCATCATTGGCCGTGGACTGCGCCGCGCGAATGCCGTTCTGCGCCCGCCGATCCACGTCCTGAATGTCCTGTTGGTTCTTCGCCTGCAGCTCGTCCAGCTCGTTCAGCCGGCTCTTCACCGGGTTCAGCTGGTTGTTGACCCACTTCTTGCGGGCGAAGGGGTTCATGTGCCCCCAGAAGCCCTCGTGCTCTTTCACTGGCAGCGGCGCCTGACCGGTCGCAGTCTGCTGATTATTCGGATTCTCCGTTTGCGCCGTGTTCGTGTTGGGGTGGGTGGCAGCGCCGGTCTGCACCTGGGGTGGGGTCTGCTGTGGAGGCGCCTGCGGAGAGTTCGACTGCGCGACAGCCGGCAAACTGAGACTGGCTGTAACCAGAATTGCCATCATTGATCCGGGTTTCAGAAAGGTTTTCATGGCTCTTTTCTCTTATTTGTTGCTTCAGTCAAGGCTGCGCAGCGCTCGTGACTCAGGAGAAAGAGCACTTGCCATGCCAAAGGCAAGATGGAGCCGCCGCAGCGCCTGTGGATCGCAGAAAGCTCTATTTTTCATCAAGATAGGGGGAAACAACAGACGAGAAGGAGCAAAACTCCGCGCGATGCGGAGCCGCTTCCCGGGGATCCCCGGAAAAAAATGCACTGCGTCCCGGCACGGCACAGGGAACTATTTGCCTGACGGTGACTATTCGGTTGTGACCTGGATGATGCGGATTTCGGGGTAGTTCTGATTCCAGTCCTGGGGTACGCTGTCGAAGATCAGCCGAAACGGGCGGTTCTGCCCCGGCAGGATGGGGGCCGCGCTCACCGGCTCCGTGTCGACATAGGGCTCCCGCGTGCGGATGAGTGCGAGCGGCATCGTGGGCTTGCCGACCAGCTGGTTGGTGAATCCCCAGAACCCGGCCTGGACCGTAATGCCGGTGACGGTTTTGTTCCCCTGGTTGGTGATCTGCCCGTCGAGATACGTATTTTGGCCGCCCACCATGTCGCTGGCCTGGCTCATCTGCAGGTGACTGATGGAGAGATTCGCGGCGTAGGGAGCGGGCGGCGCAAGGTTCGCGCCACCCGGATTCGCTGGTGGCGGCTGGTGAGTGAAGGCAATGATGGCACCCAGGATGGCCAGAACCACGACACCGGCGATAATCCACGGCAATGGAGAGCGAGAATCGCGGACGGCGGAGCGCTCAGAGGGAAACATGCCGGGCTGCGGGCCGGAAGGGCTCATCGAGCCGATTGTACAACCGGGCGGAAGGCCCCGGCGCCGACTTCCCGTTATCGTTCGGATCGCCACGCGGTAACCAGAGAGTGACCGGGAGGCCGACAGACGCAAATTTCTCTGAACTCCCGCATCGCTTCTGCCGAAAGATGAGTCTAAGCACGCAACAGGGCTTCGCCCGCGAGGGACTTCTATGCAGAGCCACTCCAGCCTGTCCACCCTGGCGCCTTCCATCCGCAAGCCGGAGTATGCCTATCGCATCGCCATCGTGGCGGCCGCGCTGATCCTGTTGCTGACCTGGTTCAGCGTGTAGGCGTCTGCCGGGCGAGCGCCCGGCGCATCACCACTTCCAGTGCCGATTTCAACTGCGTGTATTCCGCCTCGGAGAGTTTGCCTTCCAGTCGCTCTGTTTCCAGAGTGAAGAGCTCTTCCTTGAGCGCAGCCAGCATGGAGGAACCTGCGGCGGGCGCGACCGGTGCAGCGGGAGCGGTGAAATGGGAGACCGTGCTCCTGGACGCCGGTGGCGGAGCATGCGCGGCCAGTTCTGCGCGCAGCGCCGTCGCCTTCGTGCCGGGAGGCACGGCAGGCATGAGCGGCGATGGCTGCGTAGGCAGCGGCGCGCCGCCTGCCAGCTCAAGGCCGGGCTTGGCGCGCAGCATAAACGCGGCTACGATCACCAGTGCCAGGCCCACGCTGCTCAGAATCCACCACTTGTACTTCTCGAGCGGGTCGGGCGTATCGACGGGAGGCGCGAGCCCACCCCCCGGCGCGCCGTTTTGCGCCGCGGGCTGATCCTGTCCACCCTGTCCGCCGCCCGCGGCCTGGCTGCCGCCCTGCCCATTGTCTTCCTGGGCGTTCTGCGCCTCGCGCGGCATCGATCCTGTGCCCGAAACGGTATAGGCCACGGTCATCCCCGGCTGCACATTGGTCGCCAGCCAGGTCTGCGTGCCGGGCTCATCGGCGTCGCCGTGCAGCGCCTGAAATGCCGATCCACCACTGAAGCTCATACTGGTTGGGATCATCACGGCCAGATTGTCGGTGGGCATGGAAACGGCGGGGTGAAAGGCCAGGCTTCCGCTATACGGAAGGCTGTAGGCGACCTGAAACTCGGTTTCACCGGGTCTCAGCGGAAATACGAACGCGTATTGATTTTTTTGTCGGAGCGGAACCGGCGAGCTCTGCACTTCCATGCCTCCCGGCCCGGTGGCGCCGCCGCCCTGAATGATGGCGCCCGAAGGCAGAGAGAACGGAAAGGCATGATCGCTGAACTGGGTAAGTGGCGGCTTCGACTCGTTACGGATGAAATAGTTCTCCGTGACGTTCAGTCCCTGGGAGTCCGTCTGCATTCGCACCACATCGGCATAGACATGCACGCCTTCCACTTTCGGTGCGACATCGAAGACGTCAATGTTCACGGTGGATGTGTTGGGCGGCACCGGACCGTAGTAGTCGGCCTTCTCGTGCTCCACGCGGACCAGGTGCATGCCCGCCAGGCTGGGAAGCGTAAAGGAAAAATGTCCCTGCGCGTCAATGGTGGTGCGCGCCGATTCCTGCATCCCCTGGCTCAGGTCGAGCAGGACAGCGTTGTCTCCGGTCGCGGGCTTGTTGGTGGTGCGGTCGGTGACGGTGCCGGAGATGGTGGCCGCAGCCAGCGAAACGGGCAGAGCAACCAGAGCGAGGAGGGACAGTCGAGCGAGGAGCTTCATGGGTATCCAGTCAGTGTTCTTCAAACGATCAGGAGTGCTGCGCTGCTGCGCTGTGGTTCCCGAGAATGCCCGACTCCAGCAGATCGACTTCGGCCAGCACCTCCGCGGCCTCGTTCTCCAGAGTGGCGCGCTGCGCGGCGTAATCCTCTGCAGGATATTTTCCGGAACTGTACTCGAAATTCAGGTCGCGCAGGTTCTCGTAAAGGGCGTCCTGACGCTCGCGCAGGTATTCGAGCCGCGTCTTGACGCTCTGCGCCGCGATGTTGTGATCGGGCCAGAAAACGTACAGAAATGAGCCAACCACCAGGGCCACACAGGCGAAAATCGTCATAATTGCGTCTCCCTCCGGATCCTCTCCCGCAGATCCCTGGACGCCGGATCATCCGGAATCTCCGGCATGGACGCCGCCCGCAGCCGCCATTTGCGAACCAGGAAAAACGTGCCGAAAAGTCCGAGCAGCAGCAGCGCCGGTGGTACCACCCACGCCACGATATTGAAGCGCGAGAGCCACGGAGCGGCGAGTACCGTGGGGCCGTACTCGGCCTGGAACGCCTCCATGATGGCGGTGTCGCTCTGGCCCTGGCCGATCGCCGCGCGCAATTCCTGCATTTCACGGCCCGCGTCCGGGCAACCGATGTGGTCGCACTCCAGCAGGATCTGATTGCAGCCGCACATGCACATCAGCTTGTGGCCCAGATCGTTGAAGCGCGCCTGCGTGTCAGCGGTTCCCAGGGTGAGAGCGCAGAGGACCGCCAGCAGCGGCAGCAGCGCAAAACGGCTTACTCGGCTCATCAGTCGCCTGCCCTTCCCGCGGCCACCGGCTCACGCTGCGCCGGTACGCGGCTGCGCTGCGCAGCCAGCGCTGCGCTGAGATTCGGCAGGAGCGCCACGCCCGTGCCGAAGATGGTCACCAGCAGCCCGATCCAGATCCAGGCCACCAGCGGATTGAGGAAAGCCTTGATGACCGGCTGACCGGTCTGCGGATCGGTGCCTGCGTAGACGACGTACAGATCCCAGAGCAGCGTCGAGTGATTGGCCACGATCGTCGACGGCTGCTGGCTCGCCTGGAAAAAGCGGATCGCCGGATCGAGCTGCGTAACCTGATGCCCGTCGCGGAAGACGTTCAGAATGGCGTAGGTCGAGTCGTAATTCAGGTTCGTGTCCTGCGAGTAGTCCATGCACTCGATCTGGTAAGGACCGATATTCATAGTCTGCTTGTAGCTCATCGTCTCCTCGACGCTGCGGTTGAACGCCTGGCCGGAAAATCCTATGAAGATGAGCACCACGCCGAGATGGACGATGTAGCCGCCGTAACGCCGCGTGTTGCGCCGCGTGAGCTGCACGACCGAGCCGAGCAGGCTCTGCCTGGTGTGTTTCTGGATGACGCGCGCGCCTCGGAAAAACTCCGCGAAGATCGCCGTGAGAACGAAGGCCGCCAGCGCGAAGGTGACCCACGCGTAGAAGCCGCCCTCATGATCCGTGGTAAAGATGGTCCACGGATGCACGCCGAGCGGGATGACGGCGATCGCCACGACGAGCGCCGCGATACTCGGGAACACAAAATTCTTCCGGACGCTGCGCATTGAGGTGCTGCGCCACGCCAGCAGCGGCCCGATGCCGGTGAGGAACAGCAGGAAGACCCCCACGGGGACGGCGACGCGGTTGTAGAAGGGCGCGCTCACTGTCACCTTGTTGCCCTGTACAAATTCCGAAAGGATCGGAAACAGGGTTCCCCACAGAATCGTGAAGCAGGCCAGGAGCAGCACCAGATTGTTAAAGGCGAAGCTGGATTCGCGGGAGACCAGCGACTCCAGCTTGTGCTCCGTCTTCAGATGGTCGCGGTTGAGGATGTAGGTGAAGACGCACACTGCCAGCACGATGACCAGGAAAACCCAGAACCAGGTGCCGATGGACGACTGCGCGAAAGCGTGAACGGAACTGACCAGCCCGGAGCGGGTGAGCAGCGTGCCCAAAATCGAGAGCAGGAAGGTCGAGAAGATGAGCCAGACGTTCCAGCTCTTCATCATGCCGCGCTTCTCCTGCATCATGACCGAGTGCAGGAAAGCGGTGCCGGTGAGCCAGGGCATCAGCGAGGCGTTCTCGACCGGGTCCCATCCCCAGTAGCCGCCCCAGCCGAGCACGTTGTAAGCCCAGTGCATGCCCAGGAAAATGCCCACGGTGAGGAAAAGCCACGTCACCATGGTCCAGCGGCGCGTGATATGAATCCACTTCTCGCCCGGATAGCGCATCATGAGCGCGCCCAGCGCGAAGGCGAAGGGCACGCTGAAGCCGACATAGCCCAGGTAAAGCATCGGTGGGTGAATCACCATCTCCGGATACTGCAGCAGCGGGTTCAGGCCGTTGCCATCGGGCGGGACCGCGCCCTGCACCAGCGAAAACGGCGTGGCCGCGACATTCACCAGCAGCAGGAAGAAAACCTGAATGCCGGCCAGGATCGTCGAGGCATAGGCGGTCAGCTTAACGTCCACCTTGTGTCGCAGGCGCAGCACCAGGCCGTAGCCGGCAAGCAGCCAGGCCCATAACAACAGCGAGCCTTCCTGACCCGACCAGAGCGCGGCGAACTTATATTCCCAGGGGAGCGCTCGATTGGAGTGGTCGAGGATATAGACAAGGCGAAAATCGTTGGTGAAAGCGGCCCACACCAGCGCGAAGGCCGCGCAGGAGACGGCGAAGAAGCTGGCAATGCCGGCTCGCCGCGCGGTTTCCGCCAGACGATCTGGCGCAATGGCTCCCCGTGAGCCGGTGGCCAACTGGCGGAGCGCAACGCCTCCCGCCAGCAGGTTGTAAGCGCTGAGCGCGAGCGCGACGAGGAGAGCAAAACTGCCGAATGCAGGCATAAAAGTATGGACCTTCTGATTGTCGCACTTCCTGGGGGCCCGGAACGGCGGTGCGGCAACGAGGACAATTCGATCTTCACGGTCCCCGGGCCGCCGGCGCTGTGATAAATCTCACACCCGCGGAATTGGCCGCATCGATGGGGCTGGACCGCTCTATGCCTGTTGCGATTCCGCATGGGACGCGGGTCGAACTCCAGCCACGGCCGGGTATCGCGCATAGACGAAACCGTTCCAGCCGTAAGGCCGCTGCACAGATGCGCCTGCTTTCTCGCGAGGTGGAATGAAAGACCGGAAAAGCCGGAGGTTTCGAGGTCGTTCCAGCTGCCTGCGGCCGAGCCTTCAGGCTGTACGCGCGATCGGCCCTACCAGCAGCGACCGCACCAGGCGGATCAGTTCATCAGGAGGCAGGGGTTTCATGCGAAAGGTGACGTCCAGTTCCTCGTACTCCTCTTCGGCCTCGGAGAGCCCGCTGAGGACCAGCACCGGCAGTTGTGGGAAGCGCTCACGCAGCTCCGCCACGAACTCCGGGCCGTTCATGCCCGGCATCAGATGATCGGTGATCACCAGGCCTATGGGACGCGCCACGCTGTCCAGGATCTGCAGAGCCTGGACGCCGTTGCCGGCAACGAGCACAGACCGGCCCAGCCGGGAGAGCACGGCTTTGCGCGTGGCCGCCTGAATGCCGTTATCGTCCACCAGCAGGATGTCAGAACCCATGGCGAGGGTAGATTCCTTCCGCAGGAAAAAGGTTGCCTTTCCGAATCGGCAGCCGCCTGTTCGTTCAGCGCGCTGCCTTCCAAAACCGTTTTATCTCCCCATAACGAAAATGACAAGGGGGATGGTACAGAATCGGTGGTGAATCAGGTTTCCCGGCGCGGAAAAGGAGCCTGGGATTCGCGGAAAGTACGGAGAACTGCCAAAACCAAGTCCGCGCCAATGGATCGGGCAGGAGGCGGAATTACTCCCGCCGCCCTCCCACACCACGCGGACGTGCCGTTCGGCATCCGGCGGTTCATGAAACAGACTGGAAGCGTCGGTGGGTATCGAGCAGCGAAACCAGCCCCATGCGGTCGAACCAGGTCCTGAGGTAGGTTTGGTTCATAGGCGAAGCGCCGCCGTTGCACCACGGGCCTCGCCCGTTGGTGGCCGACTGCCACGCCCGAACCCCATCTATCCCAGCCTTCATCAGATTCCGCGCTTGTGTACGGACAGGCTTCCATTGCCGCCACAGCAGCGTCCGCAGTATGTGCCTGAGGCCAGCTCGTCCGGCACCGTAGGCCTCGTATCCGGTATTTGTCCATCGGCTCGCGTCTTTGCTCCACGCTTCCTTCAGACCCCACCTCACGATGACCCCTTGCGCTTCGCTATCACTTCTCCCCATCGGGATGTGAAGAGGACTTACTCTCCCAAGCTGTCAATCATGCGCGGCGTACCAATGAAAGGGCGTCCGCCGAAGCGGGCGCCCTTTGTCGAACTGGCCTGAAATCGTGCGCTCAGAAGTAAAGCTTACCGGCGATCTGAACAGCGCGTCCCCCGGACGGATCGCCGTTGGGGTCCCCGGAGGTGTAAATGCTGGTGACCTGGCTGAATTGGGGGCTGTTGAAGTCGCCGTCCGGGTTGGCAAAGTTGGCGTGGTTGAAGGCATTGAAGGCCGACAGCCGCAGCTGGATGTATCGGGCGCTGTCGGAGGTGAAGTGGATGTCCTTCAACAGCGAGAGATTCGTGTAATCGAATCCCGGCCCATGGAAGAAGTTGCGCCCGGTGTTGCCGTAGGTCCCCCACGGCTCCGCAGAGAAGGGCGAGGGGTTGAAGTACTGATTGGTTGCGCTTCTGATGTTCTCCCTCTGGATTGCAGCGCCGGAGTACACGGGAACATCGCCGCAGCCAAAGTAGCTGTCTTGCGAGCACCACAAGGAGTGGTCTGCTCCATTGGTGATCCCGACCGGGAAGCCGGACTCCAGCGCAGTCACGCCGGCGAGGCCCCATCCGCTAAGGGCCTCCCGGGCGATCAGGTTGTTCCTGAGGAATCCAGCCACGGGTACCGTGTACACGTAGGAAGTGTGCAAGGTCTGACGGGCATCGAAGTCCGAGTCGCCATAGTTGAGGTGGGTAAAGCCCGGAGTGGAGATTTCTACGTGGTTGTGGGCGCCGGTCGCGCTTTCATATCCCGAGCCGTCGTCCAGCGAATGGGCGTAGGTGTAGGCGAGGCTGAAATACAGCCCGTGCGACTCCGCTTTGATCAGGCTGGCCTGGAACGAGTTGTAGTTCGAATCGTTCTCGGTGTCTTGCTCGGCAACCGACAGGTAATAGGGATAGCCAGCGTAGTTTGCGGTGTCGGTCATGTACTGCGGGAAAGAGCGGTCGTAATACGGGTTCGTATCGCATGCGGGATTGGCGAGGCAAGCCGCATGGCCGGCGCTGGTGATGGGATCGCCTTCATACCAGGAAGCCAGGCGGTGGCTGACAGAGCCGACATAGCCGATCTGCGCAACGTAGTGGGTTCCAAGCGCGCGCTGGATGTTGAGGTTGTAATTATAGGTGTAGGGGACGTTGTAAATTGGGGTAAACGCCGCAAGGTCTTCCTCAAGGAAATTGGTCCAGTTGATGGTCGACTTCGGCGTGATGGGGGCAATGGGGAACGGGTTGGTGGTGGAGACCGCTGCGTCGCCCGTGACGTCCTCAAACGGGTTGGCGAAGCCTGGGCTGCCGCCGACGTTGGCTGCGCCATAGGAAAGCTGGACGAAGGGCGGATCTTCAAGGTTCTGCAGCGACTGTTCTTCCTGGTCGCGGTTGTAAAAGAGGCCGAAGCCGGCGCGGATGGCAAATTCATGGGAGCCGGGCGTGCCGATCAGCGCGGAGGGACCGGCCGATGGCGACCAGTCAAAGCCGAGCCTGGGCGCAAAGTGGTCGTATTTCGTGGTTGGAGAGCCGGCACTGTTGCAGCCCGGATCGCCAGGCCAACTGAGGCCTGGAGAAGCGCCGGGAAAGACGGTGGACACGGTGCTGCTGTTCTGCCAGCAGATAATGCCCAGGCCGCCGTCCTGGTGGTTTTGGTAAGGCTTCTCCACATCCAGGCTCACGCCGTAGTTCAAAGTGAAGGCGGGGGTCACCTTCCAGTCGTCCTGCCCGTAGGCATATTCCTCTTCGGCAACGGCATTAATGAAACCGTTGTTGGATTGATAGTAGGCGTCGGGGATGCCGAGCGCGAAGTCGATGAGCGGGTCGCCGGAGCTATACGCTCCCCCGCCACCGAAGCTGTAAAGTCCGTTGTTATAGACGTCGAATGGATTGTGGACCCGGAACTGCTCAAAATTCGCGCCGAACTTGAGCGCATGGTTACCGCTGATCCAGGTGAAGTTGTCGAGGTAAGTCAGGTTGGTGTCGTTGCGTGGTTGCGGGCCCTCAAAGCTGAAACCCAGGTCGAAGTAGTTGCCGACGCCGATATAGGGCACACCCGACTCGGGATCCTGGGGAGTGATGTTAAAGCCCAGCGAGCTGGGCGCGACGACTGTTTGCGGGCTTACTGCCGCGAACAGGTCGCGAAAATAGGAGGCGCGAAGATCGTTCAGCATGGCAGAGGTGAACGTATGCGTCCAGGACGCGGTGAACAGCTTGTAGTGGTTCGCGTCCGTCTCTCCGAACCCCGGGAAGCTGCCACCGCCGAAGGGAAGGGCTTCCGTGGTGGGGGCGGACTGAAAGATGGTCGCCGCCGAGATGGAATCTCTGGCACTGGGGGTGTAGTCGAAGCGCATAATCCCCTGGTCATTCGCGGTGGTGTCGAGCGGATCGAAATTGGCCTCGTCCTGCTCGCCGTTGGCGTCCGGCGCGCCGTAGTTCGCGGGCAGAACGTAGGTGCTGATCAGCTTAGCGGCTATCGGGTTCCACCCCG
This sequence comes from Acidobacteriaceae bacterium, assembly GCA_035503835.1. Taxonomy (GTDB): domain Bacteria; phylum Acidobacteriota; class Terriglobia; order Terriglobales; family Acidobacteriaceae; genus Palsa-343. The sequence continues at coordinate 28,681 of DATJSY010000044.1, forward strand.
CAGTGGGTATATCGATCGGTAACCCCGTGGGAAAGCATTTATTCCACGCCGTCCCCGCCGTGCAGGTGCCGGCACTGGTGGTGATGTTGAAGGGGATCGGGTTGCTGGTCAGGCCTGCGGTGTTCGAGGCCTCCGTCGCGTAATTCAGATCAGTGGTGAAGTTACCGGCCATCTGATCCGAGTCCATCGTTGTCTGCACATCGGTGGCTGCGGTTCGCTGACGCTGCCCCTGATAGGCAAGAAAGAAGAACAGTTTGTTCCTGAAGATCGGCCCGCCCAGCGTGCCACCATACAGGTTCTGATGGAAGATCTGTTTGGTCGATCCGCCCGGCGTTAACGCCTGCGTGAAATAGTTGCCGTTGGTCATGAACGAGTCGCGATAGAACTCGAAGCCGCTGCCGTGAAGCTGGTTGGTCCCCGACTTGAGGACCTGGTTGACCACAGCACCGGAGTTGCGGGAGAACTCGGAGTTCATGGTGCTGGTGACGATGTTTTCCTCCTCGAGAGCGTCTGGATTGATCTGTATGGCCTCGTTCTCGAGGGCCGGATCGTTGATGTCGATTCCATCGATCATGTAGGAGTTCTGCGGCGTCTCGCTCCCGTTGCTGGAGAAGGTGCCGAAGCGGTCGGAGGCCTCAACCACGCCCGGTTCGAGTTTTTGCAACCCTGCCGGATCGCGCCCTTCCAGGGGGATTTGCTCGAGCTGGCCGGAAGTGACGATCTGCTCAAGCTGAGTGTTCGAGGTTTCCACCTGCACAGCCGTCGCCGAGACCTCGACCGTCTGCGCTGTCGAGCCGATCTTCAGCTTAGCGTCCACTTCGCGGTTATTGTCCACCGTCAGCGTCAGGTGGGTCTGCGAAAAGTCCTCGAATCCAGCCGCCGAAATCCTCACCGTGTACGGGCCGCCAACCTGCAGCGTCGGCAAAATGTAATATCCGCTGGCGTTGGTGGTGGTGGTCGTGGTGATACCCGTGGCCGTGTCCAGCGCGGTGACCTTGGCGCCGGGCACCGTGGCCCCGCTGGGATCGGTGACCGTGCCGTGGATGGCCGCGGTGGTGGCCTGGGCAAACGCAACCGAGCAGGTGGTGCTGGCAACAAGCGCCGCAACAGCCGATAGACTCAACGCAAGAGCCGCAGTTTTCAGTTGGGAAAATCGCATGGGTACCCCTCTCAAACGTAGGCTGGAACCGTAAGTCTCGTCGAAGACATCGCGTTCCGCATTTTATGCCACGGGCGACCCGGTCGGTCATGGTCCGGGTCCGCAAATCGGTGACCAGAAACAGAAAACGCAAAAGCTAAAATTACAGCGGGGAGACAGTGCTCCATAGGGATTGGGGCAGCCTCCCAGATGTTGAGGGAAAGCTTTGATGTGACTGAAGCAAGAAGCGCTCCAATCCAGGACGGTAGATAAAGGATTCCTAAGGCGCTGAAAATGAACAGCTTAATCTGCAGGCGGCCACGGCCGTGTAAAGCGCAGTTCACGGAAAAGCGCAGAAGTTTGCGTAAAGATTCTGAATACCGATGATCCTGCTGTTTCCGAGTCGGCCCCTGAACCGGGAAGCTTGTCTCATTCTCCCTCTCATATCCAGCCGAAGTTTCGCAATAAACCCTGGAAAACGAAGTTAACCCAGCATTCCGCTGGATTTTCGCGGCGTGGCAAAGAGGAGGGCTCACGACAGAAACGGCCAATCTGCGCATAAGGAACCTGTGATCATAGCAATCGCGCTTCCATCTCTTAATCGACTTGAAATGAATGACTTGAGTGGAAGCCACAAAGCCGCCACGCTGGAATTCTCTGAAAATTCATATCGGCGGCGGGCAATGCTTCCGGATTTTGGACAACGCTGTGATTTTGGTTTGCGTCTGGTGTGCGCACACATGACCTTTCCGCTCGCTGAATCTCTGTGAAAAGATAGAAGCCGAAGCCTCAGCGAGGAGGCATGGAATGAACACCCTGAAGACTGCGTTTCTTCTGACCGCCCTGACTCTGCTCCTGGTCCTCATCGGCAGCCACTGGGGCGAGGGCGGGATGATCATCGCCTTCGTTATCGCCGCCGGCATGAACTTTTTCAGCTACTTCTATTCCGACAAGCTGGCGCTGAAGATGTACAACGCGCAGCCAGTGACGCGCGATCAGTTGCCGCGGGCTTACGAAGTGGTGGAGCGCATGACGGGCCGCCTGGGCCTGCCCATGCCGAAGATTTACGTGATTCCCACCGAGGCGCCGAATGCTTTCGCCACTGGACGCAACCCAAAGCACGCCTCGGTGGCCGTGACCCACGGGATCCTGCAGTTGCTGAACGACGACGAACTGGGAGGCGTGCTCGCTCATGAGCTGGGACACGTGCGCAACCGCGACATCCTCACCAGCTCCATTGCCGCCACTCTCGCCGGCGCGATCGTGCTGCTGGCGCGCATGACCTGGTGGGCCGAGCTCTTCGGGGGATTCGGCGGCGGAGGCGGCGGAAGCAGCCGTCGCGGCGGAGCCCTCAGCGCGCTGGTGATGCTGATTCTGGCTCCCTTCGCGGCCATGCTGATCCAGCTATGGATTTCGCGCACGCGCGAGTACGAGGCCGACGCCACCGGCGCGCACATTACCGGCAATCCCTATGCGCTGGCCAGCGCTCTCGAGAAACTGGACGCGTACTCCAAACGCATCCCGATGCCGGGCTCGCCAACCACCGCGCACCTGTTCATCGTGCAGCCGCTGCTCAGCCGCCAGAGCTTCGCGAATCTCTTCTCCACGCACCCGCCAATTCCGCAGCGTATCCAGCGGCTGATCGGGCGGCCCAGTGTTTACGGAGCGCCGCAGCGATAGCGCCCAGGAACCGGATGTTGAGCTCGTCGCCGCGAAGGACGTTCCACGAATTCGCCGCGTCCCGCTGTACGCTCGTGCCCGAACCCTGTACGCTGTTGCTGCCATGAAAACTCTGCTCCGTTCCATCGTCTGGCTGGCGCTGGTGATCTGGCTGGGCGGCCTTTTCTTTTTTCCCATCACCGCCGCAGCAGCATTCGGCACCCTCACCGACACCCACCTGGCGGGCACCATTGTCCGCACCTGCCTGCTCGCGCTGCATCATGAAGGCCTCTTTTGCGGCGGCCTGATAGTCATTCTTCTGGCCCTGGGCCGGCTGCTGCGCGTATACCAGGGCAGCGCCATCGCCGGCATCGTCGTCACCCTCATCATGCTGGGGCTGACGGCGTTCTCGCAGTTCTGGATCATCCCACGCATGGAAACCTATCGTATCGCCGCTGGCGGAGTCATCGAGGCAGTTCCGCCGACCAATCCTAACCGCGTCGCCTTCGACCATCTGCACAGGGTCTCCGTGGATGTGGAAGAAGGCGTGATGCTGGGCGGCGTCATTCTGGTCTTCCTGCTGGCGCACGCCTCAAGCGAGCCGCGCGACCGCTACGCCTGAGCAGGCGACTTCCCATCTGTCCGGCAGCATGCAGCGCTTCGCATCCGCAGCGGGAAAGTGCGATGCTGATCTGCGGAGGTTTTCATCCATGGCGAATCTCAAGGGCGCTTCCATCACCTGGCTGGGACATGCCACGGTCCTCGTGGTCACAGCCAAAGGCACCACTGTCCTCATCGATCCCTTCATTGAACACAATCCGAAATATCCGAAGGGCTATAAGCTGCCCGACAGGATCGACCTGCTGCTGCTGACCCACGGCCATATGGACCACATTGCTGACGCTCTGCCCGTGGCGAAGAGGCACGGCGCCGAGGCCTTCGGCATGGTGGAGATGATGGGCTGGCTGCAATCCAGGGGAATGGAAAAGGCGGTCGGCATGAACATCGGCGGCTCGCACACCCACGCTGATGTGACCTTCACGCTGACCGAGGCGCGGCATTCTTCGGGCATCTCAGACGGCGAGAGGACCGTCTACGGCGGCGACCCCGCGGGCTTCGTCCTCGCCGTTGAGAACGGCCCGTCGCTCTACCATGCCGGAGACACCGCGGTTTTTTCTGACATGCAGCTGATTCGCGATCTACACCATCCCGAGCTCGCCATGCTGCCCATCGGCGATCACTACACGATGGGTCCGAGAGGCGCGGCGCTGGCGGCGAAGTTCCTGGGAGTGAAATCGGTGCTGCCCATTCACTTCGGCACGTTCCCCGCGCTGACCGGCACGCCGGAGGCTCTGGAGAACGAGCTGAAGGGGACGGGCGTGGAAGTAATCCGGACCGAGCCGGGTAAGACTTTCCGCTGAGGTCAACTGCGTCGCGAATCTGTTCCGGGACGTCAGGTCGCCGTCGCCACTTCCGCGATGACTTCTTCTTCAGAGCGGAAGCGGCTCTCCGGAACGATGAGCACCGGCGCGCTGACGGCAGCGATCACCTGCACGAGGGTGCTCTGCTCGATGTCGCCCGCCTGGTGCTCGGGCGAGGGCGCGCCCAAAACGATGAGGTCGGGCTTGAGCCGGGTCGCGGCCTCCACGATGACGCCCACTGGATCGCTCCCCGTCACCACATGATCGACGGGCAGCCCGTGGGCTTCGTCGAATGGCGCCAGAAAGCGCAGCCGCTCCAGGCAATTCGGACACTCCATATGCCGCCCGCACCTTGCCGAGTGCATCACGATGAGGTGATTGCCGGCGACCCGCTGGGCGTAGTGCAGCGCGTTCAGCGATGCCGCGGAAAAATCGGTGGCCGCCAGCACGTTGTTCCAGCGCCCAAAATTCCGCGGCTTCTTCGGATCGTCGGGCGATACGGTCAGGATGGGACAGGGGGAATGCGCCAGCAGTTGCCGTGTCACCACCCCGAGGGCGGCGCGCCCTGCTCCGGTGATGGCCCTGGTGCCCAGCACCAGGAGCGCCGCAGAGTGGTCCTTGAGCGAAAGCAGAATGCGCTCGCACACGATGCCAGTTTCCACCCGCGAATGGACAGCGATGCCCTGCCGGCGCACATCGGCTTCGATCCGCGCCATCTCTTCCCGTGCCGCGGTGTCGTGATCGAACGACGGAGGTGCGCCGCCGGGAAATGCATAGCCCACCGGATCGATGACGTGCACCAGCAAAAGCATGGCGTGTTGATGCCGGGCAATCGCCTGCGCGCAGCGCAGGGCTGCGGAGGACTCCTCAGTAAAATCGGTCGCCGCCACAATGGTCCGGAACGGGAACGGCCTGGCGTGGCTCAGATAGCTGATTTCCCGGTGTATGCCTGCGGAATGGCCGGAAGCACTCATAATCCAGCCCTCGCTTTCCGCTGATTGGGCTTGCTACAACGCTACGCCCGGTTCACAGTGGGAACCGTGACGCGGGTCACGGGAAGCGGTGACCGCGCGCACAGGTTTGCCGCGCCCTCAGCCGACGATGCGCTCCATCTCCGCCGGCTGCAGGATGGAGATCGTGGCGCCGTGGCGCGCGATCAGATCGTCGCGTTCGAACTGGTTCAGCAGCCGCGTCACTGTCTCGCGCGACGTGCCGGCCATATTGGCCAGTTCCTCGTGCGTGAGCGCCATGGTGAAGCGCATTTCCGGTTTTCCGCAGGAGCTGGTTCGCGCCCAGTCCAGCAGCAACTGCGCCAGCCGCCCGGCCGCCGAGCCGGAGAGAGCCAAACGGCGCGCATCGAGAAACACCTCGTGATACTCGTGGGCGATGACCTGAGCCGCCTGGCGGCTGACGTGGCCGAATCTCTCCAGAAACTCCAGGAAATCCCGCCGTCGCACGCTGCGCACCTGGCAGGGCTCCAGTGTTTCCGCGGTCACCTCATACGGCAGATCATTCAGGGTCGCGGTCAGCCCCAGCACGTCGCCGGGCACCGCGATTTTCAGGATCATGGTGCGGCCGTCGCGCGATGTGGCCGACAACTTGATCTGGCCGCCGCAGATCACGAAGATTCCCGAGGCGCGCTGTCCTTCCTCGAACACAATAGACCGGCTGGGGTAGGAAATCTGCATCGCAATCTCGTCGAAGTATTCGATCGCATCGTCAGGCAGGTTACAGAAGATGCGATCCGCGCGCTCCGTACACTGAGCGCAGCGGTCGGGAACCTCACGTGCCGCGCAATTCGCGTTTCTTACGCCTACTGGCATACTGTGCCACTCCTCGGCTGCACGGGTGCGCACGGCAGCTTCGTTGCTGAACGGCTGATTCCTGGAAGGCCGCTCCGATTCTCCGGGCGGTCTCCCGGTCTCGGCAGACAATTCGCCGGAGCGGACGTCGCACAGGCAGATGGCCCTCCGCTGAATGATCTGGCATTCGCCCGCAGATCCAGCCTCGCTGAGGAAATCAGAAACATAGACTCTCCGCACAGGGAACGGCGCCGCGTCTCATCGCAATTTCGCGGATGCTCGTCACCTGTCCTCCTTCAGCCCGAAACCGGACTGGCTTCCCGTTCGTGCTCAGCTTCGGGCGCGAGCGCCGACGGATTCACCCGAAGCGACAGCACCGGGCAAGGAGCAGAAACCAGAATCTTGTACGCTGCCGGCTCAGTGCCGGGCAGCCAGCTATGCGCCGGCGCGTGTACGCCCAGCACAATCAGTCCTGCGCGGCTCTCTTCGGCCGCTGCCAGGATCTCCGCCACCATCGTTCCATGCGCAGCACGCACCTCGGCTCGCGTCCAGGACACTGCGTCCGCCGGAATCATGCGATTCAACTGCTCGGTCGCTGCCGCGGTCGTCTGGCCCGGATCGCGCGCCGACGACGGAGCCGGAGGCAGCACGTGCAGCAGCACCACCTGCGCGCCAAACTGCCGTCCCAGCCCGAAAGCGAGCGCCGCACTGGCTTCGTGCATTCCGCTCAGAGACACGGGATGCAGAATCGTCTCAGGCTGGATCATGGTGCTTTTGTGCGCGCGCGGCCCCACGGTGCACACGGGCACTTCAATCGCTTCCAGCAGTTGCCGGGCAACCGAACCCAGGACAAATTTCTTCAGGCCGCGGCGGCCGTGGGTCCCCAGAATCAGGCGGCCCGCACCCGAGTTGCGCACCACCTCGCTGATCACATCCGGAACAAATCCGTGCCGCACCGCTGTCGCGCATTCGATCCCCTGGTCGCGCGCGTTGCGCGCCAGTCCTTCCAGCATCAGTCGCGCATCGCGATCCATGCGCAGCGGATCGTAGTAAGCAGACGCGCCGTCTTCCATCGGCGAGGACTCGTGCGGCAGCACGGCGTGAATCAGGATCAGCGACGCCCGGCTGGCTCTGGCCTGGGAGATCGCGTACGGCAGCAGATAATCCGTGTCCGTCAAATCGGTCGCCACCGCGATCCTGCCGGGGTCCGCAAAGTCGTTGATTCTGTCTGACTGGAGGGTCATACGAGGCACCTCCCGATGCTGCGATCACCAGGATGCCCTTAGTGTCGTAGGCGGCATGACCAGGGGGCTGTGCGCCAGCGCACAAACCGATGTGACGAGCGTCACAGTGTCCCCCTTTTCACGGCATCGGAAACACGTTCCCGGTTTGACCGGCCTCCGGCGCATTGTTACGATGGAGTTGCGGGGTGGAGCAGCCTGGTAGCTCGTTGGGCTCATAACCCAAAGGTCGGTGGTTCAAATCCACCCCCCGCAACCATTTAGGAAATTTGAGGGCGCAATAGGGGCGCATCCAGCAACGCCCCAGCCGCCAGTAGCTCCTCGACCAGCTTCGCATTCGCCGGGCGGGTCGAGTCGAGCATGTGATTTTGCCCGTATCTCATTGTCATATCAATAGAACTGTGCCGCATGAGCTTCTGCTGCACCTCAGGCGTAGCCCCGGAATCGCCCAACCGTGCCCGGTAGGTATGCCGGAAGTTGTGCCATCCAAGGTTCGGGATACCCGCCTTCCTGCCCGCCGGAGCCAGATGGTCCTGTCGCAGTGAGTCGGCATGGTACGGACGGCCCGTGTCGATATTTCCGAACAGCCAGCCCCCCACGCTTTCCTCCTGCGCCTGCCAGGCCCTCAACTCCTGAATCAACAGATCGTGCAGTGGAAGTACTGAGGCCGAGGCCAGAGTTTTGGTCTCATCTTCGTACTTGCCCACGACCGAACGTTCGATCGTGAGGGTTGCCTGCTCGAAATCGATATCGGTCCACCGCAGACCCAGAATCTCGCTGATGCGCATGCCCGTGTTCATGGCGAGAACCACCATAAGCCGGACGTGCGGAGCCAGGTTCGAGAGGATCGTGTAGTACTGCTGCGGCGTGACACGATAGATGACCCGAACCCGCCTGCTCGTTCCTCTCAGTTCAATCAGGCTCATCGGATTACGCTGGCAGTCCAGATAACGCCAGCGCATGGCGTATTCGAACAACCGATGCATCACCGCCCGGGTGTGCAACTTGCTCTTCGGGGCCAGATCGCGAGGTTTCTCGTTCTTCTTTCTCGCTTTAGCCTGCAATCCCTTAATCCACTGCTCCACCGCCATCGGATCCTTCGCCATATCGACAACCCGCACGTTTTCCCATTTGGGAAGAATGCGCGAGTTCAACATGGACCGCAGAGGCCCGGCTGTGGATTGACGTTCTGGAATTGCTTCCTGCAAGTAGCGCCTCACCAGTTGACCGAAGGTGGCGACTTCGATTGAATTGTTGATTTCACCAGCGAACCTGGAAGCTGCTCGCTGCGCCTCAGCCTTGGAACGAAGTTGCTGCGTCGTCCC
>DATJSY010000045.1:0-99924 GCA_035503835.1 Acidobacteriaceae bacterium
GGCGTCGTCGAAGCCGGGTGCAGGACCGTTATCGGTTCCCGCCTCAAGCAGTCCGGCATGTTCTGGACTGTCCGCGGGGCCAACGCTGTCGTTGCCCTCCGCTGCTGCCATCTCAACGGCCAATTCGAGGACTATTGGGAGCACCGGCGCGCCGCTTGACTCCACTTATATGTCGCGCACCCGATCCCAGCCGCGCTGTTGACGGCTACGGAAAGAACGCCCGTTCAGGCAACGGCCTGTTCAGGGCCTGCCGGCATCATGGACGTTGCGGCGATATCCTCACATCCAGGCATGCCCCTGAAGAAACCATTCCCGTCTCGCCGCTCGGCCACGCCGAGAGAAGATCCGCTCGCCCTCTTCCATCGGGTCACCCGCCAGTGGTTCCGTTCAGCGTTCGACAAGCCTACTCCCGCGCAGGTTCTCGCCTGGCCCCCCATCGCCCGCGGCGAGAACACACTGCTGCTCGCCCCCACGGGCACCGGAAAGACGCTCGCCGCTTTTCTCTGGTGCATTGACCGCCTGATGTTCCATGCGGAAGCCTCTGCCGCCGGCCAAACCCGCGTGCTCTATATCAGCCCTCTCAAGGCCCTCGCGGTTGACGTCGAGCGCAACCTGCGTGCACCGCTTGCCGGCATCGCCGATCTCGGCCGCCGCTCCGGCATTTTCCCGCGCATCCCGGAAATTGCCGTCCGCACCGGCGACACTGCACAACGGGAGCGCGCCCACTTTCGCCGCCACCCCGCCGACATCCTCATCACCACTCCGGAATCCCTCTATCTCCTGTTGACTTCGGAAGCTGCCGCTGCGCTGCGAACGGTGGAAACGGTCATTCTGGATGAAATTCATGCTTTGGTTCCCACCAAGCGCGGCGCCCATCTGACGCTCTCGCTCGAACGCCTGGAAGCGATAACTGCTCGGCCCCTGCAGCGCATCGGACTCTCCGCCACGCAGCGCCCGCTCGAGGAGGTCGCGCGATTCCTGGTCGGATATCAGGACGGTCATCCTGCGCGATCCGGGAGCAAGAGCAGCCAGGTCAGCGGGAGGGATCTGCATCCTGACGACCTGGAAAGCTCTCCGCGTCCTGTCACCATCGTCAACGCCACATCTCCGAAGAAGCTTGTTCTTCGTGTCGAGGTTCCTGTTGAGGATCTCACGCCTGTTGCGTCGCCCGAACGTGGCAACGCCGCGCCCAAACGCGCTTCCATCTGGACGACCATCCCTCCGCGCCTGCTGGAAATCGTCCGACAGCGCCGCTCGACGCTGATCTTCGTCAACAACCGCCGGACGGCCGAACGCCTGGCCGGCGCCCTGAATGACCTCGCCGTGGCCAACGAACTCCCGATCGCTCGCGCGCATCACGGTTCGCTGGCCGCTGCTCAGCGCTCGGAAATCGAAGAGCAGCTCAGGGCCGGACACATCCGCGCCCTCGTCGCTACCTCATCGCTCGAGCTCGGCATCGACATGGGCGCCATCGATCTCGTCATTCAGATCGAGTCGCCGCCCTCCGTTGCCAGCGGTTTGCAGCGCATCGGGCGCGCCGGACACCGTGTCGGCGTGGTGAGCGAAGGCATCCTCTTCCCCAAATACCGCGCCGATCTGATTGCCTGCGCCGCCATCACCCGCGCCATGCACGAGGGGCACGTCGAATCCACAGCCATCCTGTGCAATCCGCTTGATGTCCTTGCGCAGCAGATCGTCGCCATCGTGGCGCATCCTCCGCAGTTCGCCCTCCCACGCGCTCAAGGCGAACGCCTGCGCGAGGCGGTCATTTCCGTCGATGACCTGCACGCGCTTGCGCGCAGCGCTGCGCCGTTTGCCACCCTGACTCGAACGACGCTTGACAACGTCCTCGACCTCCTCTCCGGCCGCTATCCTTCCGACGAATTCGCTGAGCTTCGCCCACGGATCACCTGGGATCGTGGCGCCAACCTGCTCACCCCGCGCGAAGGGGCAAAGAGCCTGGCGATCCTGAACGCCGGAACGATTCCCGACCGGGGACTCTATGGTGTTTTTCTCTCAGGCGAGCACAGGAAGCCCGTGCGGGTAGGGGAACTCGATGAAGAAATGGTTTTCGAGTCGCGCGTGGGCGAGGTCTTCGCTCTCGGCGCTTCCACCTGGCGGATCGACGAGATTACGCATGACCGCGTTCTCGTCTCGCCTGCGCCTGGAGCACCCGGCAGGCTGCCCTTCTGGCACGGCGACCTCGCTGGCCGTCCACTCGAATTCGGCCGCCGCATCGGAGCGCTGGTCCGCGGACTGCGTGCGCTCCCGCCCAATGCCGCCATCAGCCAGCTCGTCCGCGAGCACGATCTCGACGCGCAGGCCGCGGAAAACCTCCTGCGCTTCCTCGCCGATCAGGCCAGCGCAACCACAGCGGTACCCGATGACCGCACGGTGGTCGTCGAGCGCATCCGCGACGAGCTAGGCGACTGGCGGGTCTGCGTCCTCACGCCCTTCGGCAACCGCGTGCACACACCCTGGGCCATGGCCGCCGCCGCGCAGATTGAAGCCGCCGGCGGCGCGCACGTTGAAACCATGGCGACCGACGATGGCTTCGTGCTGCGCTTCCCCGATACCGGCTCCACGCCGGAGGCGTCCCCTCTGTTCCCGCCGTCCGGCGCCGTGACCAATCTCGTCCTCCGCCAGCTCGCCGGCACCTCGCTCCTGGCCGCCAAATTTCGGGAGGCCTCGGCTCGCGCGCTGCTGCTGCCGCGCCGCCGCATGAACGTACGGGCACCGCTCTGGCAGCAACGCAGGCGCGCCTCAGACTTGCTTGCTGTTGCTGCGCGCTATCCTGATTTTCCCATGATGCTCGAAGCTCATCGCGAGTGCCTGCGCGACATTTTCGATATGCCCGCGCTGGGTGACGTGCTCCGCTCCATCGAGAACCGTGACATTCAGGTGCGCGTTGTCGATACGCCCAAACCTTCGCCCTTCGCCGCCTCGCTGCTCTTCGGCTATGTCGGCAACTTCATTTACGAGGGCGATGCGCCTCTCGCCGAGCGGCGCGCCGCCGCGCTTTCCATCGATCAGTCGCAGCTCCGCGATCTGCTCGGCCAGGCCGACCTGCGCGAACTTCTCGATCCCGTCGCCATCTCTGAGGTTGAGGCGCACCTCCAGCTGCTCGACGAATCGCGCCTTATTCATTCCATGGATGGGATTCACGATCTGCTGCTGCGACTCGGCGATCTCACCCGCGACGAGCTGGTGGAGCGTCTCGCTGCGCGGAGCCTCCTGAATGCACTTCCAGAGCTGCTTCGCGCTCGCCGGATCGTGCAAGTGTTGATGGCCGGCGAGTCGCGCTTCATCGCCGTCGAAGATGCGGCCCGGTACCGCGATGCACTCGGCGCGCAGCTTCCGTCTGGCCTGCCGAAGACTCTATTGCAGCCTGTCGCCGATCCTGTGCTCGAGCTGGTGCGCCGATACGCCCGGACGCACGGCCCCTTCACTCTTCAGGAAACTGCGCACCGGTTCGGACCAACGACGGAGCCGGTCGAGGCCGTTCTGCGGACCCTCGTTCGCGATGGTCGCGTTCTCGAAGGCGGTTTTCGGCCGAATGGCACGCGCCGCGAATTCTGCGACGCCGAGTCTCTGCGCCTCATCCGCAATAAGTCACTGTCGCGGCTGCGCAAAGAAATTGAACCCGCCGAACCGCGCCTCTTCGCGCGGTTCGCGACCCACTGGCACGGCGTCCTGCAACAGCGTCGCGGCCTCGATGCTCTGCTGGACACCATCGAGTCGCTCCAGGGCGCGCCGCTTCCGGCGTCGCTCCTCGAAGCGCAGATCCTGCCCGCCCGGCTCGCGCGCTACGCGGCCGCCGACCTGGACACGCTGATCGCCGCCGGCGAAGTTGTCTGGTGCGGCGTCGACCGCATCGGAGAACGCGACGGCCGCATCGCCCTCTACCTGGCCGGCCGCGTCGCCGACCTGCTTCCTCCACGCGCGGGTTCCGCTGAGGCCCTCACGCCGCGCGAAGAGGCGACCCTGGCGGAGCTCGCACGCTCCGGCGCTGCGTTTTTCGCGCAGGTTCACGACGCTGTCGGCGGCGGGTATCCCGGGGAAACGGTCGACTCCCTGTGGTCGCTTGTCTGGCGCGGGCTCGTCACCAATGACACACTCCACGCTCTGCGCGCCTTCATTGCCAGGCCGGAGACCTCGCGCACCAGCAAACGCGTTCACAACCAGGCCGCTTTTCGTTCGCGCCGCACCACGCCTCCGAGTGCGCAGGGCCGATGGACCCTGATTCCCGCTCCCGGTCGTGCCACGCCGGCTGCGCAGACCCCGGTGCCCCCGTCGCGCTCGCGCGCTGGGGTGGAGACCGCATGGTCCCATGCTCTTGCCCGGCAGCTTCTCGACCGCTACGGCATCGTCACCCGCGAGACCGTCGCGCAGGAAAATGTGGCCGCCGGATTTGGTGCGATCTACGAAGTGTTGAAGGCCCTTGAGGCGCAGGGAAAGGTCCGCCGGGGGTATTTCGTCGCTGGCCTCGGGGCCGCGCAGTTTGCCGAGCCTGCTGCGGTCGAGCTGCTCCGATCGCTGCGCACCGATGCGCCACAGAAGTCTGAGTTGCTTGCGCTGGCGGCGGCAGATCCCGCGAATCCCTGGGGCAGTATTCTGCGCTGGCCAAATGCCGAGGACGCGTCCGCGGCGCTCACCCGCTCCGTCGGCGCCACGGTCATCCTCCGCAACGGCGATCTGATCGTATATCTGCGCCGTTACAACCCTGCCCTGCATGTTTTTTTACCCGCCGACGAGCCGGAACGAGCTGCGGCCGCCCGGGACCTGGCGGCTTTTCTGTTCCATTATGCTCAGGAACTGTTAGAGGCTCCGGAAACCCGTCGTCATGGCGGCCTGCTGATCGCGACCATCGGCGGCCGGCCTGCGCATCGGCATTATCTGGCGCATTTCCTCGAGGAAGCCGGCTTCCATGCCTCGCCGCGCGGCTATCATGCCCGGTACGTGGCCAAAGAGGATTCCTGACCTGAACGCGAAACGTCTTCGTCAGTGGATGGTCTTCATCTTTCGCTGCATGTAATCCATCAGCAGATACTCACCCAGGGTCTGCGGCGTGGTGAAGTAGGCTTTGCCCTTGCACATCTGCGTCACCTTCTGGACGAACTGCACCAGCCCGTAATCCGACGCCAGCATGAAGGTGTTGATGAGGATGTTCTGCCGCTTGCAGCGCGAGACTTCTTCGAGCGTCTCGCTCACCACCAGCGGATCGAGGCCAAACGCGTTCCTGTAGATGCGGCCGTCCTCCAGCGTCAGCGCCGAAGGCTTCCCGTCGGTGATCATGACAATCTGTTTCATGTCCTTGCGCTGGCGCGCCAGAATGCGCTGGGCCAGCCGCAAACCTTCGCACGTGTTCGTGTAGTACGGCCCCACCTTCACGCGCGCGAGTTGCGAGACCGGCAACTCCTCCGCTGAGTCGTGAAACAGCACCAGCGACAGCGTATCGCCCGGATACTGCGTTCGAATCAGGTGCGCCATGGCCATCGCCACCTTCTTCGCGGGAGTAAAGCGGTCCTCGCCGTACAAAATCATCGAGTGCGAGCAGTCCAGCATGACCACTGTCGCGCACGAGCTTTGATACTCGCTCTGGTGCACCCGGAGGTCCCTGTACTCCAGATTCAGCGGCAGCGTCAGCCCCTCGCGCGCGATGGCGCTCTTCAGCGTCGCCGGCGCATCCAGGTTGAGCGTGTCTCCAAACTCGTACGGTTGCGATCCCCCGCTGGTCTCGACGCCCGTGGCCCAGTGCCGGCTATCATGCCGGCCCAGGTTCGACTTGCCGAGCGACCCCAGCAGGTCGCGGAGTGTCCTGTATCCGAGGAAGTCGAGGCTCTTGTCCGTCACTTCGAACCGCGCGTCCGTCTGCGCATCACCCATTTCGCCTGCCGCCCGCGAAACGTTCCCCTGCGTCTGCTGGGGCGGCCGCGTCGTGGTGATGTAATTCTCCCGTTCCATCCTCTGGATCAGCTTGTCGATCAGCTCGTCCAGCCTGCCTTCCGCCGCCATCTGATCGATCTTCTGCTGCAGCGCATCGTCGAAGGTGCCGCCCTGCTCCAGGGCCCGGCGGAGCGCCTCGCGCAGGTCCTCCATGGTCTGATCCAGGTCCTGGAACTCGGCGTACGGATTCTGAAACCCTGAATCCAGCAGATAATCCGACAGCGCCTTCAGAAGATCGTCCATATCGATCTCGCTGGCCAGATCGCCCGTGAACTTCGTGTAGCGAACGCTCTTCATGAGATAGCCTGCAGCCGGCAGCCAGTATCCGCTTCAGTTAAAACTTCCTCTCCTCGTTCTGCGCGTCTGCCACGGCTCGTACTCGCGTTCCGCGTCCACCCGCTCCGCTCGTTCCATGCGCTCCTGGGGCTTGCGCTGCGCGGCAAAGCTGCGCTCCTCGTTGCGACTGATGCGCCGGTGCGCGCACATCCCCTCCAGCAGAAACTCCGCCGCCGCTGTCGCCGTCTCCGGCGCGTCGCTCGGCTTCACGCCCAGCGGCGTGAGCTTCTCCAGCAATCCCTGAATCTGCTTCAGCTCCGCCAGGGTCGCCCTGGACGGCTGGTTGTCGCTGATCCTGACCGTGCCGCCCAGGCTGAACCACTGCTCGATCTGCTCCGTGCTCAACTCGCCAAAATAGCGGTCCCACACCTTCCCGATGGCCGCGCGCACGATGTCGCGCACTACCGTGTCCGCGCCTTTCATCTCGCCTTCGTATTCGAGCTCAAGTTTGCCTGTTATGCCCGGCAGCGCCGTGTACAGGTCGCCGACCCGTGGCGCCACGCGACTCTCGCCGTGCAGCAGCGCCCGCCGTTCCGCGTTGCTCACCGCGAGTTCCAGCGTCGCAATGGGAAGCCGCTGACTTACGCCGCTGCGCTTGTCCACCTTCTTGTCTTCGCGCGCCGTGAACGCCACCTGCTCGATCACCTCCCGCAGGTACTGCGGCACTGCGACGTCGCCGGCCTCGCGATCCGTCCACGCCTCCTGCGAGGTGATGGCAATTCCGTCCTCGAGAGTTTCCGGATAGTGGGTGCGAATTTCCGACCCAATGCGGTCCTTCAGAGGCGTGATGATTTTGCCGCGCGCTGTGTAGTCCTCGGGATTGGCGCTGAAGACCAGGGCGACGTCGAGCTCCAGCCGAACCGGGTAGCCCTTAATCTGCACATCGCCTTCCTGCATGATGTTGAAGAGCGCGACCTGAATCTTGCCGGCGAGATCAGGCAGCTCATTCACAGCGAAGATTCCGCGATTCGCACGCGGCAGCAGTCCGTAGTGCATCGTCATCTCGCTGGCCAGGTCGTGCCCTCCTTTCGCGGCCTTGATCGGATCGAGATCGCCGATCAGGTCCGCCACCGTCACGTCCGGCGTGGCCAGTTTCTCCACGTAGCGCTCCTCGCGTCCTATCCATCCCAGCGGCGTTGCGTCGCCCCGCTCGACGATCAGATCGCGGCAGCGCCGGCACAATGGCGCATACGGATTGTCGCGAATCTCGCAGCCCGCCACAGAAGGCAGGTGCTCATCCAGCAGCGCCGTCAGCGCGCGCAGGATCCGGCTCTTCGCCTGACCGCGCAGCCCGAGCAGAATGAAGTTCTGCCGCGACAGCACCGCGTTCACGATTTGCGGCACTACGGTGTCTTCGTAGCCGATGATGCCCGGGAAAATCGCCTCCTTCGCCCTGAGCCGAGCAATCAGGTTCTCGCGCAGCTCGTCCTTCACTGTATGCGTACGGAGCCTCGTCTCGTTCCAATCGCGGCTGGCCCGCAGCTCTCCCAGCGTCTGCGGCAAATGTGCCGCGCCCGTTCCGGGGTCGGACTTCCGCTTATCTCGGGTTGCCATTTTCACTCCTTGCCCGTATCGCTTTTCCGGAGGCGACCATCGCCCCTGCCGATTCCCTGCGTGGTGATTTCAGTTTTCCCGCATCCCGGGGACTTACATTTCGCTTGCCTTGAGCTGCTTCTCGCGGGGCTCGCGCGGAGTTACGCGGTCTTCAGTTCGGCACGCCACCCGCCATATCCCGAAGCCGCGGCAGCATCTCCTGGTAGAAATCCAGCAGCCGCGCGGTTCGTTCGGCGTCCGACCGGCTGCCCAGCAGCTGCTGCTTGAATCCCAGATCCGACGGCAGCGCATCGGCCAGTTGGAAGGCCACCGGCCCGTTCAGGTCCAGTTGCGTCGCCGGAACGTCAATTCCTGCCAGGTGCAGGGTAACGAAGTGCAGCGCTGCGCATTCTTCGCGCTCGCCCCGCGTCGAGCCCTGTCCCTCGTCGTCGAAAAACTCCACGTCCGCCTGCAAAAAGCTGCGCGAATCGTCCAGCCCGTCAATCTCGAAGCGCCGCGTTCCCTCGCACAGGATGTCCATGCGCCCGTCCGCGTACCGCTCCAGTACCCGCACAATCTTCGCCGTGCATCCGATGACCGCCAGTCGCTCCGGATCGCCCCGCACCACGCCGAATTCCTTGTTCCGCGCGAGGCATTCCCCGACCATCTCCCGGTACCGCTCCTCGAAGATGTGCAGCGGCAGCGCCGCCCCCGGAAACAGCACGGTGTCCAGGGGGAAAATCGGAATTCTCATGTACGCCATTATGCTCGTGCGGCGGGATTCCTGCACGAGTGCCGGCGCGCCGCGCGCGCACTCTGTCAACTAACGCCTTTGGGCTGGCCGGCTTCGCGCTCTGTCAGCTGCTGAACGGGTATCCGATAAACTCATCCGCCCAGCGAATGAAATAAATCATGTTCGGCGCGTCGGTATGCCCACCGTCATCCTGCCGCCATGCCAGTTTCCCGCCCAGCAGACCGTCGCTTACCGGAGGCATAGGGGCCGTGTGGTAATCGAGATTGTTCGTGCTCAGGCCAGGCGCTCCGAGCAGAGTCCAAACCGGGCTGGCGGCTACCGTCGCCATCCAGCTTCCTCGCTGATCGAGCCACAGCGCATCGCCTTTTGCCGGAATCCCGTAGCTGATGAACGTGAGCCGCGGCGCGCATAACGCGATCAGCTCGTTTGAATCCACCGGAATGTCGCCCGGATTCCGGCTGCCGAAGGCCGCCCTGGACGCTCCATACCTCATAAAGTTGGCGGCCATCCAGTAATACTCGCCGCCCGTGAGATTGTAGACCGACTCGCCGAAGTTCCGCCGAAGCGGCGTTGCTCCGCCCTTGCCGGACGATCCCACCAGCACCATCGCAAACCGCTGATCGAAGGCCATCGTCACCAGCGCCGCCTTGCCGTAGCGCGAAACTCCTTCAATGCCAACCTCATTTGCTTTCACCGCCGGATTCGTCTCGAGGTAATTCAGCCCCTGGCCGGCTGCCCACGCCCAGGCGCGCAGGGCGCCCCACTGACTCGGCTTCCGCGGCTGCCCGTGGTTCACCAGCCCGATAATTCCCCGCGTCAGGCCCTCGGCGTCGTCCGGCTGCGCGCTCTGCGGATCAAGCGTGGCGTAGCCCCAGCCCGCCGCGATCAGCTCCCACGTGCTCGGCAGTCCGCCGTCGGCGTTCAGGTGTGGAAACTCGAACGGCTTTGGAGGAATGGGCTGCCACGCCGGATGCGACGCCATCATCGGGCCCAGCGACGGATCCTGCTTCACCAGCAGCGCCTTCATGGCGTTGTTGATCTTCTCGAGTTCCTGCGGCGATGGCTGCACGGGATTCGGAAAACCGCTCGGCCTGAACATCATCAGCACCGGCACCGGCCCGTGTACGTCCGCCGGCGTCATCAGCGTCATGCGCAGATTCACGCTGATCAGAGGACAGGAGCGGTTGTCGACGTGACCGTTCAGCTCCGTTGCGATCACCTGGTGGAAGCCGACAAACTCCTTTTCGCTGGCCACCACCGTCCACGTCACGCTGGGCACGTTCTTCGGAACAAAGCCGTAGACGTACTGCTCGAAATCGTGGACGATCTGCGGACGCCGTTCGGTCCACCACTCTTTCGGCGTGGCCACCTTCCGCCCGTCGTTGAGCCTCAGGGCATCCGGCAAATGGGGATGCGGATTCGCCTTCGCCTCGTCGTAGTTGGCGTGGTTCGGCGCATTCGGATCGCCGCTCGGTCCCGGCCGCAGCGCCTCGATGCCCAGCTCCTTCATCGCGTAGGCGTGCGCCTGGTCCGCGGTGAACGTCACCGGCGGCGGCAGCGCCTTCTCCGGAGCCGCATTCTGCGCATGCGCCGGTGCCGTCGCTGACAGCAGCGCGGCAGAGAGAGCAAAAGCAAGAGAAAACGTCGACGGCGTCGGGAGGAAACGCGCACGGGTGATCATCGGTGGTATCCTTCGTTCCGAAAAGCGACTTAGTTCGGAACCCAGACTAGACCTTTCGCTGTGAAATCCGCAAAAGCATCGCTGTGCGCCACAGCCGTCCTTCTCGTCCTGCTGCTCTCTGCCAGCAGCCTTCGCTGGCAGGCCCCCGCGCAGCCTGTCTGGGTCGGAACCTGGGCCAGCTCGCAGCAGATTCCTGAACCGCAGAATTCGCTTCCGCCTGATGCCCTGCGCGATGCCACGCTCCGCCAGATCGTCCATCTCTCCATCGGCGGCGACACCTTCCGCGTACACATCTCCAACGCCTTCGGAACCGCGCCGCTGCTCTTCACGTCTGTGCACATCGCCCGCGCGCTTACTGCCGGCTCGTCGTCGGCCATCGATCCCGCGACGGACCGCGCGCTCGCATTCAACGGCTCGTCGTCGGTCGTCGTTCCGGCCGGGGCCGAATACGTCTCCGATCCAGTTCATCTGGAGATGCCCGCGTTATCGAGCCTCGCCATCACCTTCTACCTCACTGATCCGCCCGCTCGCGAGACGGGCCATCCCGGCTCCCGCGCCACGTCGTACTACGTTCATGGCGACGACGTTTCCGCGCCCTCGCTGCCCAACGCACTGACCGTTGACCACTGGTATCAGATCTCCGGGGTCGACGTGCTCGCTCCGGCGGGCGCTGCGGCCATCGTGGCTGTGGGCGACTCGATCACTGACGGCCACGCCACCACGACCAACGGCAACAATCGCTGGACCGACGATCTTGCCGCGCGCCTCGAGGCCTCGCCTGCCACGCGCAACATCTCCGTGCTCAACCAGGGGATCGGCGGCAATTGTGTGCTCACTCAGTGCCTCGGCCCCAGTACCCTCGCGCGCTTCGACCGCGACGTGCTGGCGCAAACCGGCGTGCGCTGGCTGATTGTGTTTGAAGGCGTGAACGATCTGGGCGGCCTGACCTCTCACGAGCCTGTGCCCGCGGCCGCGCATCAGGAACTTGTCCGGCGCATTCTCGGCGCGTACCAGCAGATGATTCTGCGCGCTCACGCCCACGGCATCGAGGTCATCGGCGCTACGATTACGCCCTTCGACGGCTCCGGTTACTATCATCCCGACGCCGCGACGCTCGCCGATCTGGATGCGATCAACGCCTGGATTCGCGCTCCTGGCCACTTTGACGCGGTGCTCGACTTCAACACGGTCATCGCGGATCCCGCCGATCCCCGGCGCCTGAAACCTGTATGGGACTCCGGCGACCACCTCCATCCCAATCCCGCCGGCTATCGAGCACTCGCCGCCTCGATCCCGATCAGCCTGTTCTGAAGCGGCCGGTCATGCGGATTGGACCTCGCGTTACTCCGCCATCTCCAAATCGTCGAGCATCGCCTGCATCTCGCGCATCGCGTGCTGATTCTCCGCCTTCCGCGCGCACGCGATGCCCTCGTTCAGCCGCGCTTTCGCTTCGGCCACGCGTCGCGCCTTCGCCAGCGTCTGGGCAGACATAAAATACCCCGCCGTGTACCCGGGATGATCCGCGAGCAGCCGATCGAACTCCGCGAGCGCGGTCTCCGTCTCGCCCCGCGCGGCGTACTCCATCGCCAGCCCATAGCGCGCAAAGGCGTTTTTCGGATCCTGCTCCAGGATTTCCTTCAGGCTCGCTGTTTTATCCATCGCCGCGGCAAGCCCTACCAGTCCATCTCGGCGGGCAGGAATTCCGCGAAGAGGTCGTCGTAGTACGGCTTCAGCTCCGCCACGCTGGGCTTGCTGTGTCCCTTGGAGTACAGATCGTATTGATTGAACTTGTGCACCCAGGACAGCATGGCCCGATCTTTGTCATTGCACAAATGGTCATACGCACCGTGCCTGTGCCACGGATAAAAGGAATGGAAGCGGAGCATGTAAAGCGCCTCTTCCTGCAGATACGGCTTCATCACCTCGGCGATATATCCATCATGTCCAAACGACATGTGTAGACTCTCGAGTCCGCAGTTTGGGCTGTAGATTCCGCATTTCGTCTGATATTCAGGCACATTGCGATCCGGATTCCCGGCAAAATATTCGTGGAAGACGATGTCCTCCGACCAGGCACATCCCACCGGGAATGTATCGCCGACCACGCCCCATTGCGGCTCGCCGTAAAGGCACAGGCATTTGCCGAGATCGTGCAGGAATCCGACCAGAACCATCCAGCGCGGGTGACCATCGCCCCGTATCGCCTCCGACGTCTGCAGCAGATGCTCGATCTGGGTGAGGTCGGTGTCCGGATCGCTGTCATCGACCAGGTGGTTGAGGAATTCCGCAGCTTCCCAAATCGTCTTCTTTCCCTTATTGAGGCTGAAGTACTTCCTTTCCCTGCTCAGAACGTAATCGACCGTCATCTGCTCATGATTGAGCCGGTAGAACTCCGCCACGCCGGGGAGAGCGACTGCGTCATACTGCCTGAACTGCTCCCGGTTCCTGCCTTCGCGGTAGCGCCCGGCGACGAATTCGTCCCATTGCTCGAGGCCCGTCATGGGCTGGTTCGCAGCCGGTGTCGCGATCTGGCTGTCTGACTGGCTCATGAATGCGGTCTCCTTGTTGTTGGGATGCCGGGATTGGAACTTGAGAGAAGTTCCGATGTGTAGGCTATAGCAGGGTTGCGACGCTCATGCAAGTGGCAGCGCTTCCGGTCAACCGATCCAGGATTGTCTGCGACCACGCCGCTGCCTTGGCACCTTGACGCGGCCCCTTTATCGTAGTCAGTGAAGGAGTTTTTCATGCTTCAGAGCGGTTCAGAGTTACCGCCCCGCACCGTAGTCCACTCGCAGTCGGAGATGACCGAGCTGATTTTGCCGAACGATACCAACGTCCTGGGCAATCTGCTGGGCGGCCGCCTGATGAACTTCATCGACCTGGTGGGCGCCATGGCCGCATATCGCCACGCGCGGAGCCACGTAGTCACCGCGTCGATGGAGCACATCGATTTCATCGCCCCGGTCCATGTCGGCGACCTGCTTATCCTCAAGTCCTCCATCAATCGCGCCTTCCATACCTCCATGGAGGTCGGCGTGAAGGTCTGGGTGGAAAACACCATTGCCGGCATTCATCGTCATGTCGCGTCGGCGTATCTCACCTTCGTTGCCATCGATCCCCAGGGCCGCCGGGTCCCGGTTCCGCCCCTTGAGACCGAGGCTGACGAGGAAAAACGCCGCTACGACGACGCGGGACGACGACGCGAAATCCGCGAAGCGGAAGCCCGTCGCCGACGTATCCCCAAATTCGATCCGGCCACGCCCATTAAGACTTAAAGTTCGCGGCTTGCACTACACGCGATCCGCCGCAACCTGTATCCTGGATTTATGGCGCATTCCTCCACTCCGCCGCCCCCGACAGCGCTGCCCGGCGTCAAGTCCATTGTTGCCATCGGATCCGGCAAAGGCGGCGTGGGTAAAACCACGCTCGCCGTCAATCTCGCCGTGGCTTTGGCGCAGCTCGGCCACCGCGTCGGCCTCATCGATGCGGACATCTACGGCCCCAACGTGCCGCTGATGCTCGGGACCTCACGCCAGCCGCGCGTGCTGGAGAATAACCAGATCGAGCCCAATGTCGCTCACGGAGTCAAGGTGATCTCCATCGGATTTATCTCGCCCGGCGACAAGCCTCTGGTCATGCGCGGACCCATGCTCCACCAGATCATCCGCCAGTTCCTGCAGCAGGTGGAGTGGGGCGAGCTCGACATCCTTCTCATCGATCTGCCGCCCGGCACCGGCGACGTGGTCATCTCGCTCGTCCAGACCGTCCCGCTCACCGGTGCGGTGGTCGTCTCCACGCCGTCGGACGTCTCCCTGCAGGACGCGCGCAAGGCCCTCGAGATGTTTCATCAGGTCAATGTCGAGGTTCTCGGCATCGTGGAGAACATGTCCCACTTCACCTGCCCGCACTGCCATCAGGAGATCGACATTTTTTCCCGCGGCGGCGCTGAGCGAACCGCGCGGCAGTTCAATATCCCGTTCCTGGGCTCTGTTGAGCTGGTTCCGGAAATTCGCCACGGCGGCGATACGGGCCTGCCCGTCGCGCTCGCGGGTCCCGATTCTCCCCTGGCCGCGCAGTTCTACGCCATTGCCAGCCACCTGGCTGACCGCGCACTGACCCAGGCTGCAAAATCCGAGAATATCTTCGAAATCAACTGAGCATCGCACTGGGATCTGTGACAGCTGTGCGCATGGCAGGATACGGGCACCTATCCACATCCCGGAGGGGGTCGGTGCAATCTAGTCCGACGGGCGCAAGCGCCGCGTGCGGGAAGCGCCAGCCAGCAGCCGCCTGACCGTCTCGAGCAACTCGACCGGATGCGTCGGCTTGGCCAGAATGTCAAACCAGTACCCGCGCTTCGCTGCCTCCTGCAGGAGCGTCCCGGCGCTCTCCGACCCGGAAAACAGCACCAGCTGGCAGTCAGGGTAGTTGTCCTTCAAAATCACTGCAAAATCGATCCCGTTCATCCCGGGAAGCATCACATCGACAAGGGCCAGGTTCGGTTCCAGCAGGGCGATGCATTCGATTGCCTCTTCCGCAGAATATGCAACCTGCACCTCGTATCCGTTGATCCGGAATACCATCGCCAGCGAATCGGCCACAGCGTGTTCGTCATCGACAATCAATACAATGGTCCCGTCAGCCTTGCCCTGCATGGCCGCCTCCTCGACGCCGCTGCTTACGCTCAGGTCAATCCAAAGTCGATGGCTTCCAGGCAGCAAAGGACACAGGACAAACAGGCGTCGGCGCAATTGACCAAACCGGCTTGTCGGGCGGTGAAAACCGTGCCGGTTGGCTTTCCTCCCCATTCCACCCGCCGTCCTGCCGTTGTCGTGTTGTTACGCCCTGGGAGTTTTCGCGTACTCCATCGCTCCCGCCGATCTCTTACGATGCGCGAAAGTTCCTGTTAGCATACCTGGCAAGGGAAGCTAAATTGTTGATTTCATTGGTGTAATTGCGCCGGTGAAACCAGGACCAGGAAAATGGCGCAGAAGTCGCATAGTTCCCCGGACTGGCCGGGCCGGATTCAGCGGCTCCTCCGGGATCTCCAGCTCACCCAGGCCGGCCTGGCCGAACGTCTCGGCGTCTCCCCGGCTACGGTATCCCGCTGGATTCAGGGCAGAATTGAACCCACCGCTCACACTTATATTGCGCTGGGCAACCTGGCGCGGCCTCCGGACAGCCTTTATTTCTGGGAGCGGGCCGGGATGGACCCTTCCGGTTTGCCTGTGGCCAGCGTCGGCAGAACCGCTTCCTCCCTTCGCGTCAACCTCAGGGATTTTCAACTCATTGCTTCCGCAAAGATCTCCCAGCGGCTGGCCGGCACCGGCAACGCGGTCGCTATTCCTTTGCTCAATGTCACCGCCTGGGGAGACCGCGTCGCCCCTCATCAGAACATCAGCCTTTCCCAGGCGGAAATCGAGAGCATCCTCGTAGCCCCGCTCGACTGGTGTCCCCACCCCGAGCATATGGTCGCCATGCACCTCGCCGGCGATTCCATGGATCCCGTCATCCCTCCCGGCTCCATCGTCTTTGTTGACTCGGCGATCACCGACCGCGACCGCATTCATCAGAAGCTCGCCGTCGTGATGCACCGCGATCAGGGCTTCAAAGTTGCCAGGTTTCAGCGTCTGCAGGGAGCCGACCTCATGGTCTCCGCGAATCGCCGCTGTCTCCCGCTGGACGTCAGCAACGCCTCTAAATGGAAGATCTTCGGCGAGGTCCTCTGGTGGATCGTGCGCGACACCGGGTCCGCCTCCTGAGTCCTGCTCCCTGTACGCCGGTTCGCGTTCCCTGTACGCTGTACTGCAGGGGGGCACCGCATGACGTCCTTCTCTCGCCGCGACTTTCTCAAAGCCTCCGCCGCCACCAGCGCTCTGGCCGGGCTTGGAACACTGCCTCTCGAAGCCGAATCGCAAACCGCCGCCAGTTGGGTCCCGCTCGGCAACTCCGGCGTCAAAATCACACGCCTTGCCTTCGGCACCGGAACCATGAGCGGCGCAGTCCAGCGCAACCTCGGCCAGGAAGGCTTCAATCGGCTGGTCCGCTACGCATATGATCGCGGCATCCGCTTCTTTGAGACTTCAGATTCGTACTACGACATGCACCGCATGCTGGGCATCGCGCTCCAGGACATTCCTCGCGAGAACTACCGCCTGATGACGAAGGTCACTACCGACGATCCGACGCCGCCGCTGCAGAAGATCGACGAACTGCGCCGCCAGGCCCGGACGGACTACTTCGACATCCTGCTCCTCCACTGGCAGCACACATCGACCTGGCCCGAAGACACTCGTCCCTGGCAGGAGGCCGTCCTGGTGGCCCAGCACAGGGGCTCGGTTCGCGCCCGCGGCGCCTCGGTCCACGGCCTGCCCGCGCTCGCCCGCGTCCCGGACAACTCCTGGCTGCAGATTGGCATGATCCGCGTCAACCACAAGGGCGTCCGCATGGACACGGAGGATTACATGGCCAGCGTCGGCGGCGATGTGCCCGAAGTGGTCACCCGCATCCACCAGACTCTCGCCAGCGGCAAGGGGGTCATCAGCATGAAGCTCATTGGCGAAGGCACCTTCGACCGCGATGATCGCCGCCGCGCTATGCGCTTCGCCTTCCGAACAGCCCGCGTCGACTCGGTCACCGTCGGCTACAAGAGCAATGCCGAAATCGACGAAGCCATCGAGAACCTGGACGCAGCGCTTGCCTAGCAGGCGTCTACCTGTTGTGCAGCAGGTTCTGCCCGATTTTCGGATTCCCCGCAGTCCCCGTCACCGCAACCGGCACCACCGCTCCCGCTTTGCCCTGCCGGAAGAACGGATTGAGCGGCGCCAGCAGCCATCGCTTCCACCCGGTCATATCCTTTGAGAGAGTCTGCTGCATCCCCACCTTGCCAGTCAGGTTCACCCGCGTGTTCAGCAGGTTGAATGTTCCTTCAAGGCGCGCCGTGGCTCCCGGGAGGGTCACTCGCACATCGCGAAGGTACGCCGTTCCCTCCCGGAACGTCGTTTCTCCGCTGGCCGCCACGTTCACCTCAACCACATCTTTGTTTTTCTGCTTTCTCGCCCGCGCGCTGAAGGCGTCCACCGTCTTCTGCAGCCGGCTCTGCACAAACGTCACGTCCTTCACCACGACGCGCCCCTGCAGCCGCAGCCTCTTCAGGAAAGGTGCCGGTCCATTTCCGAATTCCGCCTGTGCCACAAAGCTCACCTTCCCCGCCACCGATGGGGTGCCTTCCTCCACCACTTCCAGCAGCCGCTCCAGATCTCCGTCCTGGGTCGTGAAATTCACGCGCGCCAACCTGGGATCGCCCGCCACCCTCCCGTTCGCCATGACCGTGCTGCCCGCCATCCTGACTTCGGCGCTCTCGATGTCGAGTTCGCGCTGCAGCGCTTTCACGGTCGCGCTATAAGCCGCGTCCAGGCGCTCCACATGCCCGGTTCCCGCCTGAAGATTCGGAATGGCCAGTTTTCCCTGCACCGCAATCTGCTCCACGGATCCGCTGTATCGGCCGCTGGCTGAAGCGGACCCGTGCAGTTTGCTTACCCGTCTCAGGTCCATATCCGCCAGCGAATAGGCCCCTTCTGTGGGCATTTCCGCATAGTGCCCGGGCCTCAGCGGTCCCAGCTTCCCGTTCGCCTCCACCACCGCGTTCAGCATGGGCAGCCGCGCCCGGGCAAAAAACGTCAGCGGCTCGCCCGACTGCACGTTATGGATCTGCAGGGTCCCGAACACGAAATGCAGCGGCGCCTGCCCATGCCGCAGAAAATCCAGCGTCGCCCCGTAGGCCACGATCGTCTCGATGTGGAGCTTGTCCGCTTCCGGCCTGTTCCGCTTCTTCGTGCCTGGGCTGGACTCCATCTTCGCCGCACCGGCATCGGTCCTCGCGCGCATCTCGGCTTCGCCCGACTGTTCAGTGCTTCCGCCTCTCACATGGGTGCTCTTTGCTGCAGGCGTGCCCTCACCTTTCAACACAATCTGGACACGCACACCACGCAGCCAGATCTGATACAGCGTGTGCGGCGTGAACAACAATCCCGTCCAGGTCCCCACCATGTGCAAATGATCGACCGTCGCGAAGGGGACCTCGCCCGTGTGCCCCCTGCGCCAGAACGTTACTCCATCCGCCACAAAGCCCGGGTGCGGGAAGTATGTGCGGTAGCAGCGCCTGACTTCCACCTGGCTTTGAAATTCCTGCTCCAGCAGCGGGTGCACCTTCCGGTACCGGTACGGCCAGAAGACAAACACCAGCACCACGCCAGCCGCAGCCAGGGCGACCAGGCCGCCGGCTAGCCACGCCGCCCCATGCCACCGTTTTCTCTTTCTGGTTTCTGAGCCCGCGTCCATCCGGATCAGCTTTCCCTCTGACCAGATGGGCGGACGCCCACCGCCGGTTGCCGTTTGCGCCCAAAAACATGCGCCGCTCCGGCACCGCCGGGAGGGGCGCGCCAACCCCTAAACCGCAACCCCTGTACCCCGGATTCTAACCTTCGTCCTGCTCCCGCAGCTTCGCAATCACGCTGAAGTCTTCGAGCGTCGTCACGTCGCCCTTGACCTCGCCGTGCGTCGCCATCTCCCGCAGCAGCCGGCGCATAATCTTCCCCGACCGGGTCTTGGGCAGCGCGTCGGTAAAGCGGATGTCGTCAGGCCGTGCCAGCGCGCCGATCTCCTTCGCTACCCACGCGCGCAGCTCGTCCTTGAGTTCCTTCGATGGCGCATATTCACTCTCCAGCGTTACAAAAGCGGCAATCGCCTGCCCCTTCAACGCGTCCGGACGACCGACCACCGCGGCCTCGGCGACCTTCTGGTGCGCCACCAGCGCTGATTCCACTTCCATCGTCCCCAGCCGGTGCCCGCTCACGTTGATCACGTCGTCCACGCGCCCCATCAGCCAGAAATAACCGTCTGCGTCCATGCGCGCACCGTCGCCCGTGAAGTACGAGTCGGGAATGTCCGACCAGTATTGCTTGACGTATCGCTCGGAATCGCCCCAGATCGTCCGCGCCATCGACGGCCACGGCTTCCGAATCACCAGTAATCCGCCCTGCCCCGCCGGAACCGGCTGGCCCTCTTTGGTCACCACTTCCGGCACAACACCGAAGAATGGCCGCGTCGCGGAACCGGGCTTCGCCGCCACGGCTCCCGGAATCGGCGAGATCATGATTCCGCCCGTCTCCGTCTGCCACCACGTATCCACAATTGGGCAGCGCCCGCCGCCGATTGTCTCGCGGTACCAGATCCACGCCTCAGGATTGATGGGCTCGCCCACCGTACCCAGGAGCCGCAAACTGCTCAGGTCGTGCTTCGCCACGTGCTCGTCTCCCCACTTGATGAAGGCGCGGATCGCCGTTGGCGCGGTATAGAACACCGTCACCTTGTGGTCCTCGATGATCTTCCAGAAGCGATCCAGTCCAGGATGATTCGGCGCTCCCTCGTACATTACCGTCGTGGCGCCGTTCTGCAGGATCCCGTACACCACATACGAGTGCCCCGTCACCCAGCCGATGTCTGCCGAACACCAGTACACGTCGTCTTCCTTCAGATCGAAGATGTACCTGCTCGTCAGATAGGTCTGCACCGAGTAGCCGCCCGTCGTGTGCACCAGCCCTTTCGGCTTCCCCGTTGTGCCGGACGTGTACAGGATGTACAGCGGATCCTCGGAATCCATCGGCACCGCGGGACATTCCTTCTCCGCCGCCGCCACCAGCTCGTGCCACCAGTGGTCGCGCCCTGCCTGCATCGTCACGTCGGACCCTGTCCGCTTATAGACGACGACATTCTTCACGCTTGGGCACTGGCCGACCGCCTCATCGACCGTAGCCTTCAGCTTCACCTCATTGCCGCGCCGCCACGAACCGTCCTGGGTGAGAATCGCCGCGCACTGCGAATCGTTCACGCGATCCACAATGGCGTTGGCCGCAAACCCGCCGAAGATCACCGAGTGCACCGCGCCAATGCGCGCACAGGCCAGCACCGCGATCGCCAACTCCGGCGTCATCCCCATATAGACGGCCACGCGATCGCCCTTCTGGATGCCCAGCCCTTTGAGCGCGTTCGCAAACCGCTGTACTTCGGCCAGCAGCTCGCGGTAGGTCAGCCGTCGCACGTCGCCCGGCTCGCCCTCCCACAGGATCGCCGTCTTCTCTGCGCGCCCATTCTCCACCTGCCGGTCCATGCAGTTGTAGCACAGATTCAGCTTGCCCCCGACGAACCATTTCGCCCACGGCAAATTCCATTCGAGCACCTTCGTCCAGGGCTCGAACCAATACAGTTGCGCGGCCGCCTCGGCCCAGAATCCCTCAGGATCGCTCACCGACCGCCGGTACATCTCCTCGTATTGCGCGAGGCTCTTGATGTAAGCGTGCTGCGCGAATTCCGCGGGTGGGGGAAACACCCTGTTTTCGCGCAAGATGGATTCCAGATTGGGGTTGATCGTCGTATCGGCTGCCATATTTCTCCGTCAGCCAACACAGTAACGGCTGGCGAGCGCCGCGCGCAACCATCACAGAGTCGCGCTGCCGTTACACTGAATTGCGGAGAAACCTGCTTGCCTTCCGATCTCGGACGCATCCTCGCCGTCGTTCCCGCTCGTCTCGGTTCCACGCGCCTCCCGCGCAAGGTGCTGCGCGAGATCGCCGGCCAGCCGATGATCGCGTGGGTCTACCGCGCCGCCCGCGCCTGCCCGATCTTCGACCAGGTCCTGATCGCCACCGATTCCGACGAGGTTCTCGGCTTCTGCAACGCGCACAATCTTCCCGCCGTCTTCACCCCGGCCGACTGCCCCAGCGGCACGGATCGCGTGCATGCGGTCGCTCAGGCTGTTCCCGCCGACATCTGCGTCAACATCCAGGGAGACGAGCCGCTGCTGACGCCGGAGCACTTTCCGCCGTTGCTTGAGCTTTTTCGCCGGCCGGAGGTTCAGGTCAGCACCCTCGCCGTCGCCTGCCCGCCTCACGACGTCGCCAACCCTGCCGCCGTCAAGGTCGTGATCGCCGCCAATGGCCGCGCGCTCTACTTCTCCCGGGCGACGATCCCGTATGACCGCGACGGCAGCGGATTTGGCGGCTACCGCAAGCATCTCGGCATCTACGCGTATCGCCGCGCGGCGCTCAATCGTTTCGCCGAACTGCCCGTCTCGGAGCTTGAGCGCACTGAACGCCTCGAGCAGCTGCGGCTCCTGGACAATGGCATCGATATCTACGTTGCGGCCGCGCCGTCGGACACCATCGGCGTCGATACCGAGGAGGACCTGCGCGCTGCCGAGGCCATATTGTCGGCGCGGGCGGGAGACACCGTCTCCTCCTGAACCGGCGGGCCTGATCACTCGCCTCTCTGAAGATGGCGCCGGCGGGAGGGTACGCCCCGTGGATCGTGCATAGTGTGAGCGTGGAGGAATTGCTCGAATGAACGCCCCCGATGCACTTGCCTTTGCGGCGCTGGCTTTTTGTGCTGCGCATGTCGTGGCCGCGCAGAGTGCGCCGGGCGCGGTTGGACAGCAGATTGAGCGGGTCACGTCGGGGCTGGAGGGCGCAGAGGTAATCAAGGGGGACGCCTACGCGCGCCACACGCTGGCGGAACGAATGAAGGAACTGAATGTGCCCGCGGTGAGTATCGCGGTGATCCACGACGGCCGGATCGAGTGGGCGCGTGGCTTTGGGATGCGCGGGCCGGGCGGAGAGCCGGTGGATGCAGAGACGGTGTTTCAGGCGGGTTCCATCAGCAAGGCGCTGGCGGCGATCTCTGCCCTGCGGCTGGTGGAGGACGGGAAGCTTTCGCTGGACGAGGACGTCAACACCTGCCTGACGAGCTGGAAACTGCCAGCAAGCCCTGTTGCGGCAGGCAAGGCGGTGACGCTGCGTGAGCTGTTGACGCATACCGCAGGAATCAACGTGCATGGATTTCCCGGATACGCGAAGGGTGAGCCGGTGCCGACGCTGGTGGAGGTGCTGAACGGGGAAAAGCCCGCGAACACGCCGGCGATCCGCAGCGAAGGGGCGCCGGGGACGCACTGGCAATACTCCGGAGGGGGTACACGATCATGCAGCAGATGCTGATCGACGTGACAAAGGAGCCGTTTGCGAAGCTGTTGCACGACACGGTATTGAAGCCGCTGGGGATGAAGCGCAGCACGTACGATCAGCCGCTGCCGGAGGATTGGGGGGACGCGGCGGTTCCGTATGACGCGAAGGGCGAGCCGCTGGAAGGCGGTGCGCATACGTATCCCGAGCGGGCGGCGGCCGGATTATGGACCACGCCTTCGGACCTCGCGCGCGACGCGATCGCGGTGCAGCAGACCCTGGCGGGCAAACAGCATCCGGTGCTCACGGTAGCGATGGCGAAGCAGATGGTAACGCCGGGCATGGGGCATTGGGGCCTGGGCGTGGAGATCGGTGGCTCCAGCGAGGACCCGTACTTTACGCACGGCGGGGTGAATGCAGGATTCCAGAGCGTTTTTGTGGCGTATGAAAAGAGCGGCGAGGGCGCTGTGGTGATGACGGACAGCGACCGCGGCATGGAAGTGGCCGAAGAAGTGATGCGCAGCATCGCGGCGGAGTATGGGTGGCCGGACTTCAAGCCGGTGGAGCGGACGGCGGTGGCGGTCGATCCAGAAATTCTGGCGGAGTATGTGGGGACTTACCATCTCGAACCGGGATTCGACCTTGTGATAACACTGGAGAACGGGCAGTTAATGGCTCAGGCAACAGGGCAGATGAAGATTCCGCTGTATGCCGAATCGGATACGAAGTTCTTTCCGACGGTGATCGCCGCCGATATTGATTTTTCGAAGGATGGGCAAGGCAAGGTAACCGGGTTGGTGCTCGACCAGGGCGGCGGGAATTTCAGCGCGGCGAAGACGAAGTAGCCGGCCGCCCCCGTTCTGCAGGCCTCTGGCAGTGGCGAGATCGCATGCCTCTCAACCGCTCAGGATTTTCCTGGATGCTGATTGCTGACAGCTGCTTGCTGTCTACGTCCTCAGCTCGACTCCTCTCGACTCCCGCCCGAACAGCATCACCACCATCAGATACAGCGCGACGACCACCACGGTGCCCGCCAGCACCACGCCATAGCTGCCGATATGCTCCGCTGCCCGCGCCTGCAACACGTCGTTCCTCGACGAGATCAGATTCCCGAGTTGATAGGCGAATCCGGGAAACGTGGCTCGCACGGGCCCCGGCGACAGCTCACTGAGCCATGCCGGCACCACACCCCACGCCCCCTGCACCATGAACTGCATTACGAACGCGCCTCCCGCCAGTGCCGCCACCGAGTGCGACAGCGCGAACAGGGGAATCGCCGGCAGCGACAGTGCCGCTGCGAGGAGGATCGCCCGTTTACGCCCGATCCGCTCCGAAAGCGTCCCGAACACCAATCCACCGGCCAGCGCGCCGATGTTGTAGAGGATCGCAATCATGCCGGTTAGCTGCGCGGAAAATCCATGGTCCCTTTGCAGGAATGTCGGATACAGGTCCTGGGTGCCGTGCGAGAAAGCGTTGAAGCCTGTCATCAGCAGGACAAGGAACACAAATGTTCCCCCATACCGGAGAATACCCTTCCATACGCTCATCGGCGCGGCTCCAGCCGACACTCGCTCGGCCTGCCCTTCATTCCAGGCCGGCGACTCCTCCACCTTTCCTCCGATGTAGAAGACCAGCAGCGCCGGAGCCGCGCCCACCAGGAACATTCCGCGCCATCCGAACGTATGCCCGTGCCATGCGAAGTGCGAGAACCAGGGAAACAACAGCGCGTAGGCCGCGGCGGCCACCAGATATCCCACCGCATAGCCTTCCTGCAGCAGTCCCGAGAAGAATCCGCGATTTTCCCTGGGCAGCGTCTCGAACGCCAGCGCCGCGCCCACGCCCCACTCGCCGCCCATCGCAATCCCGAAGAGCGCGCGCAGGATCAGCAGCGTGTCCATGGACCCCGCAAACGCGCAGCTCATCTCCAGCAGCGAGTAGCACACGATGTTCACCATCAGCACCGGGCGCCGCCCGAAGCGGTCCGCCAATGCCCCGAACAGAAACGCGCCCACCGGCCGGAAGGCCAGCGTGAGGAACAGCGCTTCCGCCACCTCCGACCGCGCTACGCGAAAGTCCGAGGCCACGGCAGAAACGCAGAACACCAGGACGAAGTAATCGAATGCGTCCAGTGACCAGCCCAGAAAGCACGCCGCAAATGCGTGCCCCTGTCGCGCGGTCAGCTTCCGAAACGGCCCCAGCATCTCAGCAGGTTACCAAAGCTGCGCGCCGGAGCGGGCTTCGTTCACATACACTCCGGTGCCCGACCGATGGCTCGTGCGCGGAGCGCGTCTCGCGGGACCCGCAGCCCTCAGGGCCGCTGTGAGACCCACCGGTCCAGCATCGTGTGGAGACAGGCCGCGCCGCAGAGGTGCCGCGCCTCCGCAGAGTGCGAAAGCAGAAGATCCCAGCGCATGATTTTAATGGCCGGCACCTGCCGTTCATTCGTCGCCGATGCTACGGGCTCATCCCACACCAGCCACCAGTCTTCCGAATCTTCCTTCTTTTGCTTATTGCACACGTCGCAGTGAAACGTCTCGGTCCAGGACATCCAACCTGCTCCTGAGGGGGATTGCCTGGAAGGTACCATAAGCAGACAGGTTCGGATACCCTGCTCCGCGCAGGCATAATGCAACCTGGAGCCGAGGCTCACTGCAGGGAGAATCGGCCTCGGCAACCACTCCGATGGAGTCTAACTGCAGCCTGGGTGGCCGCACTGGCATATGACTTCCGGGGTGCGCTGCATCGCCTCGCAGTGTGCGCTGCAGAATTTCTCTCCCGGCGGCGGAACGCAGCTACAGGCGGGGTTGGCACATTTCCTGGTATCGGCCATGGCATCTCCCCCTGTTGCACTAAGATGCGGCCATCCGATGCGCAGCCGCATGGGCTAATCCCCGCAGATGCACTCCTCCTGCCCGCAATAGGAGCAGCAGGCGCATAATCCGTGCGAAGCGTGCGTCCGCCCGTCCGGCCAGGACCCGCCGGCAATCGAGGGAATAACGAGGACTTCATCCCCATCTTTGAAGCAGTACATCTCGTTCCCGAGAAAGCGGATGTCTTCCTCGTTCACGTAAAAATTAATGAACCGGCGCACCTGGCCCTGTTCGTCCCGCAGGTGCGGTTTCAGCGCCGGGAAGTGCGTCTCGATGTCCGTGATCAGCTGCGGCAGATTCCCAGCCTCCGACCGGATCTCCCGGGTCCCATTCGTGTGCTTCTGAAAAGCATTCGGCAACAAAACTCTAACGGACACTTGACCCTCCCACCAGCTCCCGCTCTTCGCTGCGGTCTTCCAGATAATTTTCGAAATCGCTCAGCCGCGGCCGGATCGCCGCTTCCTGCTCGTACGCCCCCTTTAGCGCGTCGGTGGTTTTCAGCCCGTTGCCGGTGATGCAGCTTACCGTCAGTTCCTCGGGCCGGATGCGCCCATGCGCGTACAGTCGCGCCGTCACCGCCGTGGTCACTCCGCCCGCCGTCTCCGTAAAGACGCCTTCGGTTTCGGCCAGCTCCTGGATCGCGGAGACAATCTCCACATCCGACACGTCCTCGGCCCAGCCACCGCTCTCGCGGATGACTCGCGCAGCGTAGACCCCGTCTGCCGGATTTCCGATCGCCAGCGACCGGGCAATCGTCCGTGGCCGCTGCGGCTCAATGGCGTCCGCACCGGCCTTCACGGCGACGGCGATCGGCGAGCAGCCCGTCGCCTGAGCGCCGAAGAAGCGCACTTCCTTTTCTTCCACCAGCCCCAGCGCGATCAACTCGTGAAATGCTTTGCGGATCTTCGTAATCAGCGAGCCGCCGGCCATCGGCACCACCACATTGTCCGGCAGACGCCAGCCGAGCTGCTCGGCAATCTCAAAGCCGACGGTCTTTGATCCTTCCGCGTAATACGGTCGCAGATTCACGTTCACGAATCCCCAGTTATAGCGGTCCGCAATCTGCGAGCACAGCCGATTCACGTGGTCGTAGTTGCCGTCGATACGCACCAGCGTCGCGCCATAGACCTGCGTGTTCAGAATTTTCGCGGGTTCCAGATCGGCAGGCACCAGAATGTAGGTCTTCAGGCCCAACCGCGCCGCCTGCGCGGCCACGGCGTTCGCCAGGTTTCCCGTTGACGAGCAGCCCACCGTGTCGAATCCAAAGGCCTGTGCGTTCGCGAGCGCCACCGCGACCACGCGATCCTTAAAGCTCAGGGTGGGGAGGCACACCGCATCATTCTTGATCCACAGGTTCTTCGCCCCGATTCGCTCTGCCAGCCGCGGCGCGCGCAGCAGCGGCGTCCATCCCGCCGGCGTCTGCGGCACATAATCGTCCGGTACCGGCAGCAGCGCCTGATAGCGCCACATGCTCGTGGGACCTGCAGCAATTTTCTCGCGCGTAAAAGAGCGCTTCGCCGCATCCAGATCGCACTTCACTTCCAGCGGAGAAAAGCACTCGTCGCAGATCGACAGCGGAGCGTTGTCATAACGCTTCCCGCATTCCCGACATCGCAGTTCGTAAGCAGCAGCCATCCCAGCCCTCGTGTTTTGAGAGCAGCATAGGGTAGATACAACTACGGGCACGTGTGACGTCGTACGGTGTACTACGGTACTGCTGAGGATTGCGCGAGATGCAATACAGCCTGCACCCCGAATCTCATGTACCCCGCTTTTGACGGCGGGCGAGAGTTGACACCGTGGTCCCGAATTGCTCAGGCCGGTTGTCGTGGCGTCACAGGGCCCGTCCCTCAGCCACTCTGCATGAAATTCAGGCTCGCTCTTGAGGAGCAAACTTGAATACTCATTTCATATCACAGCCTTGATCGCGATGCAATACCACCGCCCGCGGAGGACTGCATCCGGCCCAACCTGGCGGATGCAGAAAGGCGCGTGGCCTGTAGCCGGTGGCAAGGCCAATCGCCTGTAAAGTGGCTATGTTACTCGCATTCGGCGCCCGCATAGACTATGCACTCGGCGCTGCCTCAACTCGCAAGTGTCCCGCTGAAGAAACAAGTTCCGACCCAGCCACTGTCTGGGTAAATTGCAGGAGACAGCCATGACGGCAGAGGTGGGGGGGATGATCGCCGCCGGCGCAGCCGTGCTGGTGGCGGGAGCTGTTCTGGTTCGCCCGCGCTTCCAGGAGGCTTCGGGAGCCGCCCGCGTTCTGGTGCTCGGGCCGCTCTGCGATGCCATCGCTCTGGCCATCTTTGCCACCGAGCACTTCACGGCGGCACACGGTTTGGCGCCCATGGTGCCGCACTGGTTGCCTGCGCATCTGTTCTGGGTCTATTTCGTCGGCATCGCATGGCTGGCGGCGGCCATCAGTTTCATCCTCTGGCGGTGTGTCGAGTGGTCGGCGCCGCACGTGGCCCTGATGATGCTCCTCATCGTCGCCACCCTCGACGTGCCCAACGTGGCGGCTGGTTTCCATCAGCGTTTCTTCTGGATCCTGTTGGTGCGCGAGATGTCCTTCGCGGGCGGAGCCATGGTGCTCGGGGGCAGCGTCTGGCCCACGGCGAACCGATGGGCCACGGCGTTGATGCGCATCGGCCGCTCCATCGTCGCCGCGGTCATGATCTTCTATGCCTCGCAGCACTTTCTGTTTCCGCGCCATGTGCTGGGAGTTCCGCTGGAGAAGCTCACCCCGGCGTGGGTGCCCGCGCCCGTGCTCCTGGCCTGGGTCGTCGGCATTGCCCTGCTTCTCGGCGGGACGGGATTGTTCTTCCGGCGCTTCATTCGCGGCGCCGCCACTGGCGCGGGAACCGTGCTTCTTCTCGTTACCGTCTTCTACTACCTTCCCATTCTGGTGGTGGAGTTTCACACCGCACCTGTGGAAGGGCTCAACTATGTCGGCGACACGTTGCTGTTCGCAGGAACGGTTTTGCTTGCAGGCCTGGGAGCGAACCCGGTGCAATCGGGAAACTCCTCGCGGCCGTCCCTTCTCCGAAGTACGCAGGTCTCCGCGTGACGCATACGTCACGATGAGCGCCCGGCATCCGCTTCGGGCATTCCGCCTTCCCTCGCGCACTGCATCACTGATACTTCCAGTTCCGCTGCTTCCCTTCCGCGATCCAGTCCACGGCCATCGCAATGCGCTCCGCGCGCGTCTTCTCGCGTTTCGCCTCCACAATCCACTCGACATATTCGCGCCGGCAACTCGGACTGAAGGCCGCAAACGCCGCCGCTGCCTTCTTGTTCTTGCTCAGCGCAGCCGTAAACGCCGGCGGTACCTCCACCTGCGCCTTCTCGGGCTTCACCACCCGGCTCCGCGCCGCGATCGGGCTTGTGTACTGTCCGCTGTCCACAAATCCCGCTGCCTGCCGGATCCATCCCACCATCTGCTGATCCGCCGGCAAATCCTTCACGCCGGTGATCCGTCCCAGCGATCCCATCGCGCCGTTGCGCACCACCCCTGCCTCGCGCACGACCATCCCGATCTCCTGCCCCCAAAAGCCAAAGCTGCAGTGTTCCCTGAAAGCCGACATGTTCCCGAGGATCGCACCTTTGTACTCGAAGAAGGGCCGGCTCCATTTGATCGACTCTTCCACCTCCGGACACCCCTTGTGCATCAGCCCCCGCAAATGCTCGAGAATCGGCTGCGCGAACGGCTTCGCTTTCGCGATATACGCAACTACCTTCGGACTCCGCAATCCCATCCGAATTCCCCCCGGCTTCCGTAACGGTACCCCAAAATCTACCCCGTTCGTTCCGTCCCGGCAAGACGCGTTCACCCTCCGTGCCGTTTCCCGGATCCCTTATAACTTCCCTGGAAATGGTTTTCTTCACCCTTATGGGAGGGACCGTCCAATCAGGATATGGAACCTGCGTTGTTGAGTCGTCTCACGGATTGCTTACTGTTGGTCGCGGAACTGGGAGGAATCGGGATTATCCTTTGGATTCTGCTGCCCCTGTTTGGGGATTGGCTGCGATCGCGGCGCGAATCCTCGTAGAGCGCGCTCGACGCCGACCGGCACCGGCTCAGCCTGAATGACAAGCGCCCAGCTCATCGCCAGGCGCCTCCACCGTACACCGTAACGCGTGGTCCCTGCCTTTACGCCGTCAGCACCGCGGCCACCTTCTCGGTCACGAAGGCTTCGATGGTGTCCCCCACCTTGACGTCGCTGTAGTTCGACAGGCTCACCCCGCACTCCATGCCGTTGGTCACTTCGCGAGCATCGTCCTTGAAGCGCTTCAGCGAGGTCAGCTTGCCCTTGAAGACGGGCACGCCGTCGCGCACCAGCCGCGCTTCGGCGTCGCGCCGCAGCACGCCGTCGGTCACTCGGCAGCCGGCGATGGTTCCCACCTTCGGGATGTGGAAGACGTTCAGCACCTCAGCGCGTCCCAGGTAGTTCTCTTTGAACACCGGCTCCAGCAGGCCCAGCATCGCCTTGCGGATCTCGTCCTGCAGCTCGTAGATGATGGTGTGCAGCCGTATCTCCACGCTTTCCTGCTCGGCCAGGTCGGATACCTTGCGCTCCGGCCGGACGTTGAAGCCGATGATGATCGCGTTCGACGCCGACGCCAGCAGCACGTCGCTCTCCGTGATCGCGCCCACGCCGGAGTGGAT
The DNA here is from genome assembly GCA_035503835.1 of Acidobacteriaceae bacterium. GTDB lineage: Bacteria > Acidobacteriota > Terriglobia > Terriglobales > Acidobacteriaceae > Palsa-343. The sequence goes on from DATJSY010000045.1 coordinate 29,801, forward strand.
TACCTTGATGCGTACTTTCTCCGTCGACATCTTCTGCAGCGAGTCGGCCAGCACCTCCACGGAACCGGTCACGTCGCCCTTCAGGATCAGTGGCAGCTCCTTCACTCCGGCCTGCAGAATCTGATCCGCCAGACCCTCGAGGGTAACCCGCGACGACTTCGCCAGTTGCGCTTCGCGCTCGCGCATCTTGCGATACTGCCCGATACCCCTGGCTTTGTCGCGGTCGCTCACCACCAGGAACGTGTCGCCCGCGTCCGGCATCGCTTCCAGACCGAGGATCTCCACTGGTGTCGAAGGCCCGGCTTCTTCTACCCCCCGGCCGCGATCGTCGAACATCGCGCGAATCTTGCCGAATGTGTTCCCCACCACGAAGTTGTCCTGGTTCTTCAGCGTACCGTTCTGCACCAGCACGGTGGCCACTGCGCCGCGCCCGCGATCCAGCTTGGCTTCCAGCACCGTGCCCACCGCGTTGCGGTTGGGCGTTGCCTTCAGCGTCTGCAGGTCGGCCACCAGGCAGACCATCTCGAGCAACAGATCCAGATTGATCCGCTTCTTCGCCGAGACGTCCACAAACACGGTGCTGCCGCCCCAGTCTTCCGGAACAAGCCCACGATCGCCCAGTTGTTTCTTCACCCGATCCGGCTGCGCGTCGGGCTTGTCGATCTTGTTTACCGCGACGATCATCGGCACATTCGCCGCCTTCGCATGATCGATCGCTTCCAGCGTCTGCGGCATCACTCCATCATCGGCGGCTACCACAATCACCACAATGTCGGTGACCTTCGCTCCGCGCGCGCGCATGCGTGTAAAGGCCTCATGGCCCGGCGTATCCAGGAAGACGATCTCCCGCCCGAACGCCGGCGAGTCCGACTTGGCGATCTTCACCTTGTAAGCACCGATGTGCTGCGTAATCCCGCCCGCCTCGCCGCTCGCCACGTCGGTCTCGCGGATCGCGTCCAGAAGGGAGGTCTTGCCGTGGTCCACATGGCCCATCACCGTGACGACGGGCGGCCGCGCCACTTCCAGTTCGTCCGGATTCTCCGTCGACAGCATGGATTCGATGGCCTCATTCGCCATCTGATCCTCAAAGCTGATCACGGAGACGTCGGCCCCGAACTGCGCCGCGACGTCTTTGACCAGCTCGGCGTCGAGTGTCTGATTCACGGTCACGAAGACGCCGCGCACCAGCAGTGTCGCGATCAGGTCCTTAGCGCGAATTTCCAGCTTCTCCGCCAGATCCTTCACGCTGATGCCTTCGGTCACCGTGATCGTTCTGGTAATCGGCACCGGCCCCGTCGGAATCTGCGCCGTCGCGCGCGATGGCGGCGCAAAACCCTTCATCGGACCTTCTTTGGTCTTTTCGTAGTGCGGTCGTCCGCGCCCTCGCGGTCCCGGACGCGCCGGACGCGGCGCTTCACCCGGAGGAGGCGCCAGTCCCGGCGCACCCATGCCCGGACGGAATCCCGGACGCTGTCCGAACCCAGGACGGGCGCTCATCCCCGGACGCTGTCCGGGCGCGCCCGGTCCTGTCGGAGCGGAGCGCGTGGGATGCATGGGACGGCGTCCGCCCGGCTGCTGCGGCCCACCCATGCCCGGACGCGGCCCTCCCGGCCCTGCCGCCGGTCGCCGGTCGAAGATCGGCCTGCCCCGCTGAATGCCACCCGCAGGAGTGCCGGGCCGTGGGGCTGACGCAGCCGGCGCACTGTAGACCGGCCGCGGTCCTGTCTGCGGCATGATGACGCGCCGCGGCGCGGGCGCCGGAGTCGGCTCGGGCTGCGGAGCCGCGGGAGCTTCCGCGCTCGCCGGAGCGGCTGTAGGCGCTGCGGCCGAGGCCGCGGCTGTTTCTGCCGCCGCTGATCGCGACGGCTGCGGCGCTGGAGCGGCAGGGGTCGCTGGCGCAGAGGGTTTCACCGCAACCACCTGTCCAGTCGAGGACAGCGACCGGGGCTCAGCTGCCGGAGCCGCCGTCACCGGGGGCTTTGCCACGACCGGACCCGCCGGGGGCTTCGCGGCGATGGCTGGCGCGGCCGGCGGCGCGGCCACCACGACCGGCGCCTGGCGCGGCTGCGGAACAATCTTCCTGGGCGCGGGCTTCGCCTCTTCGGCCGGCGGAGCTGCGGGGACGGCCGTCGGCTTTGCGGCGGCTGGGGGCTTTGCAGGAGCTGCCGATGCGGCCGGCGATGCGGCCGGAGCAGGCCTGGCCGCTGCCGGACGCGCCATTCGCGCGCGCTCTTCCTGCTGGCGCCGCTCGAGGAGTTGCCTGGCGATATCTCCGGGCTTGTGCGCCTGCGACCAATCGATCTTCGGCTTCGCTTCCGGCTCAGCTTTCGCGGTCGCACTGCTGCCGCCGCGCTCGCGCAGGATGTGAGCTCGCACGAGCTCCGCTTCATCCACCTCGATGGAGCTCGAGTGGGTTTTCTTCTCGGTTACGCCGACTGCGGTCAGAGCATCCAGAATCTCTTTGCTCTTCACTTCCAGCTCGCGTGCTAATTCATTGATTCGAACTGTGCTCATCCGTCCCCGTGTCGATAACTCGACTTCCCACCTGTCCTTAGTTCTTCATACGGACAACTCCTGACTGTGGGTCTGCTACCTCTTTCATTATCCCTGAAAACGCAGCCTTCGCGCCTTCCCTCGTGCTGTCGAGCGGGTGAATTCCGCGCCAAATCCAGGCTGAAACGCATTTCCGCCGCGCTTTGACAGAATTCGAGTGCCGTGCGCGCACCGCGCACCCGCCTCGACAGCCCGTCCCCTTATGCGCCCGTACCCTCGTCGACCTTCTTCTCGTCGACTTCTTCCTCACGGACTTCCTCGACGTTTCCCTCCACGACCGCTTCGTCGCGCGCCACTTCGGGATTCGTCTCGTGCTCGGCCAGGACCGCGCTGGTGTCTTCGCGTCCCGGAACCAGGCTCTCCGCACCCTCCGTTTCGAGCGCCGGCCCGACTTCCGTGATCTCGGCGATTCGCTCTTCCGCCATCTCGTCGGCGACGCGCTCTGAGCCGTCCGGGCTTGCCGGCTCTTCGCCGGCCGGCGTGAGGCCGTGCGTCAGCGCATCCGCTTCCTCCTCGCTGGAAGCCACGTTCGCATGTTCCGCCTTCGTCTCTGCGGCTGCCGGCTGCTCTTCGCCCGGCTCATATTGACCGAAGTAATGCCGCACCGCCACGCTGATTTTCTCGAGAGTTTTCTCCCCGATCCCTGGAATTTCCTCGAGCTGCTCGGGAGTCATGTCCGCCAGTCCTTCTACCGTCGTTATGCCGGCGGCCACGAGCTTCTGGATGATGGAGTCGCCCAACTCGCCCACCTGCTCGATCGGCGTCGCGCTCGCGCCCGCCATGGCCTGCATCTGCTGCTCGACTTCCTGGCGCTTCTCTTCCTCGCTCTTGATATCGATCTTCCAGCCCAGCAGCTTGGCCGCCAGGCGCACGTTCTGGCCCTTCTTGCCGATAGCCAGCGACAATTGGGTGTCGTCCACGATCACTTCCAGCTGTTTCTCGGTCAGATCGCTGATGCTCACGCGGCTCACCTTCGCCGGCTGCAACGCTTTTTCCGCAAACGTCGTGATCTCCTCGCTGAATTCGATGATGTCGATTTTTTCTCCGCGCAGTTCGCGGATGATGGACTGCACGCGCATGCCCTTCATGCCCACGCAGGCGCCCACGGGATCCACGTCCTTGTCCCGCGACACCACCGCGATCTTGGTTCGCTCGCCTGCCTCGCGGGCGATTGCCCGGATCATCACGGTCCCGTCGTAAATCTCCGGAACTTCGCTCTGGAACAGGCTCTGCACCAGCTCCGGCGCCGCCCGGGAAACGATCACCTGCGGTCCCCGCGCCGCGCGGTCCACGCGCTGCAGCACCACCCGCACGCGCTCGCCCACGGCAAACTGCTCCAGCCGCGACTGCTCGCGTCGCGGCATACGCGCTTCCGCCTTACCCAGATCGAAAATCACGTCCTGCAATTCGACGCGCTTGACGGTCGCCGTCAGCACTTCACCCACGCGGTGCGCGTACTCGTTGAAGACCGTGTCCCGCTCCGCTTCGCGCACCTTCTGGAAGATCACCTGTTTCGCCATCTGCGCGGCGATCCGCCCCAGCACGTCGGTCGGCTTGTAGTAGCGGATTTCCCCCCCGATTTCCACGTCCGGCGCCAGCGCCCGCGCCTCCTCCAGTGCAATCTGGTTCAGCGGATCCTCGATCTGCTCCTCGTTCTCCACCACCGTCTTGTACACGTAGGCCCGGATCTCGCCCGTCTCCCTGTCCAGCTCCGCGCGCATGTTTTCCTGCGTCTTGTAATACTTGCGCGTGGCCAGTGCAATCGCGTCTTCCACGGCCGAAACCACAATCTGCGGATCGATTCCCTTATCCCGGCTCAACGCCTCAATGCTGTCATAAAGCACACTTGCCATCGTTGTTCTCTCAGTCCCTGTTACAAATCTCTGCTTGCAATCCCGCCCCGCAATACTCTTCGCGTTCTGAGCCCTGTTGTCTCGCGCTCCAAATTTGCCGGCCGCTGGCAGCTGACCACCGGAGGCTAAAACTCCGGCACCAGCTGCGCCTTCTCGATGTTGCTCAGCGCAATTTCGATTTCCATCGCTGTGCCCTGCACGGCTGTACCTTTCGGCGCGCGTCTGGCACCCTTTTCCTGCAAGGCAAGTTTCACCTGCGTTTCGATTACCTCTGTGAGCCTGCCCTGCCAGTGCCGGTTGCCCGCCACAGGCTCGAAAGTCTGCACCTTCGCCAGCATGCCCTGAAAGCGCCGGAAGTCTTCGATCCCGTGCAGCTTCCGGTCCAGCCCCGGCGATGAAACCTCCAGCGTGTACTCCCCGCCAGGAATCAGGTCTTCCACGTCCAGCACCGTTCCAAAATCCCGGCTGAACGCCTCGCAGTCCGTGTGCGTCACTCCCGCCAGCTGATCGCCATCGCTCAGATCGCCGGTTCTGCCGGAAGTGGGAAGGCTCGATTCCTTCAGCTTCCTTCTTTCCTCAGCGTTCTTCTCAATAAAGGCGCGCAGGATGCGATGCTTTGCTCCTCCGTGGAATTCCAGGTCCACCACGTCCAGCCCGTGCGAAGCCGCTACGCGCTGCGCCGTCGCCCGAATCTGTTCAACGTCGAAAGCCATACCCTGATCGTTGATTCGCTGGCCCTTCTTCGCTAACCGTCGTTTCGCTGGCCGCCTGGTCGCTGGCGGCTTTTTCAGCCAAATAAAAAGTGGGCTTTCGCCCACTCATTTCTCCGGCCCGCACATCCGCACTGCCGGACAAACTCGTCTCCCTGTATATTACCCTGCCCCGCTACAGCTTTCAAATTCGCCGAGACAAGGACTGTCCGCGGGGCCAACGCTGTCGTTGCCCTCCGCTGCTGCCATCTCAACGGCCAATTCGAGGACTATTGGGAGCACCGGCGCGCCGCTTGACTCCACTTATATGTCGCGCACCCGAGACAAGGAGCCACGGCTACTGCAACGGCCAGATATCCATCTTCGTCCGGCAAGCCACGGCGTGCGTGCCCTTGAACGCCGGGATGAATTTCCATCCTTTCGCTGCCTCCAGCAACTCCGGATCGTTCTCGGAACCCGCCATCTTCGCGGACCACACCTTTCCGGCGGCATCGACCACGAGCACCACGACTTCCGGCTGCCGTACCAACTCGGTCCGCATCATCGCAATCGGTTGCGGATCCGTGTCGACCAGCCTGTTGAAGACCTCCGTTGTATCCAACGGATCGGGCAAACGGGTCTGGCTCCCGTCCATGGAGTTCAGCGGTAAAATCTGCCGGCTCGTCGCCGTGGTGTCGTAAACCGCCACCCGCCAGTGGTGAAGACGTTCAAGCGGCCCCCGCACGTCCGCTGCCAGCGCGTCGAACCCTCTCGCTCGCGTCGCGATCAGCGCTGCTTTTACTCTTCCCAGATCCGCAGCCGGCCACATCTGAGCCAGTTCTTCCCACGCCCGCGCCTCGCGACCGCTGTAGAGATAACTCCACACTATCTCCAGCACCTTCGCTTTCGTCTTTCGCAGCGCAATCAGCTCGGGCCAGGGACGATACCCATCCTCCAGCTTCCCGTCGGAATTCCTGAAGGCGGCCAGCGCCTGCGGCGTGAGTTGCGCGCCTACCTGCGCGATCTGCTTATCGTATTGCCTGGGATACTCCGCGCTCACATCCTCGAGCTTGCGATTCTCGTACCGCAGCACGACTGTGGGCGGAAAATCGAAGTCCGCATAACGCAGCCCGTCGAAACCGTTGACCGCGGCCGCATCCGACGTCCAGATCGCAATCCGTCCATTAAAATCCGCGTCCACGGCCCGATAAACATCCCCGCCTGTCAGCTGCGCCAGCAACCGCGGCGCTTTGTCCAGGGAGTAAATCGCATACGTCGCCCGCCAGTCGGTGGAAGCCTTCCGGATCTCAAAGGCCACCACGGGCACTCCGAAACCGAGGTCCGCGCCCATCACGTCAATGTCAATCTGGCCCGCCGTCGCAACCTGGAGAACCGTCCCGCCCTTCCACGTGATCGCGGCGCTGCAGGCCCGCCCCGAAAATCCCTGCCCAGTCGCCACCGGCCCCACCGTGACACCGGCTCCGTCGCGCAGATGCGCCTCAAAGTGCCCCTCCCCAAGCACGCAGACCGCCTGCTGCTGCTGCGCGAAGCCGGGGACGCCGGCCACCGTCAGCGCCACCACGCCCACCAGCAGCCCGCGCAACAGCATCCGCACGGACACTGTGGCGCGCAACCAGCTGCCTCGACCCGCAGAGTCGCAATCCCAGTGCCAGCTCACAGAACGTACGACAAGTTTAGACGTCTTTAGACGTCGGCAGCCCTCCTTTTGACCCGCAGCGCTGCGATCCCTCACGCTTTTCCGCATTTTTACACTCCTCTGTCCGCTGTGGGATACTGGCCAGCAAAGCCATGTCCACAGCCATCACGCTCAATCCCTACGCGAAAAACCTCAACGGCCAGGACCCGATCCCCGTCCTCCGCGCCACCACCAGCCGCCTCAAAAACCTTGCCTCTCAAATCGGCCCTGCCCGGATCACCAGCGCACCCGCCCCGGGCAAGTGGTCCGCCCGGGACATTCTCTGCCACCTCGCGGACTGCGAAATCGCCTTCGGCTTTCGTCTCCGCCAAACCCTCGCTGAAGACCACCACCTCATCCAGCCTTTCGACCAGGAAAAGTGGGCCGCTCCCTATCCTGGCCTGTCGGCTACCGACGCCCTGACCGCCTTTGCCGCCCTGCGCGCCTGGAACCTGGCCCTGATCCGGGCTTCTCTGCCTGCCCACGCTGTCAAATCCGTTTCCCACCCCGAGCGCGGCGCGATGACCTTTTCCACCATTGTCGAAACGATGGCCGGGCACGACCTTAACCACCTCGCACAGTTGGAGCGCATCGCCGCCTGAGCTCTGCGCGGCTCCCGCGCAACTCCTTCTCTGTCCGCCGCATCGCCCCCCTCTGAGAGATGCCTCCGCTGCTACACTGGCCGTCCATCGCGCTTCGCCTCGGTCTCACCGTCCTCGCCGCAGCGCTCCTCGGCATCGATCGCAGCCGCAACGGCCATCCTGCCGTCCAGCGCACCACTCTGCAGGTCACGCTCGCCGCGCCTGTGGCCATGATCCAGATGAATCTTCTGCCGATCACCACCGGGAAGCCCTGGAACTCCTTTGTCGTCATGGACGTGATGCGTCTGCCCCTCGGCATCCTCACCGGCGTGGACTTCATCGGCGCTGGCACCATCCTCCGCCGCGGCGAAATGGTCCTGGGCATCACCACCGCCGCTGTGCTCTGGTTCAGTACCGTGGCCGGTCTGTGCATCGGCGGCGGCCAGATGATCCTCGGCTCCGTCTCCGCAGTCATCGGCTATCTCATCCTCACCGCCCTGTGCTGGTTCGAAAGCCGGGTCGAGGTCCTCCAGCCCGCCATCCTCACTCTGGTTGCATCCATCGGCTCGCTTGTGGCCGGGGAGCTGCGCGAGCTTCTCGAAGCCGCCCTGTTCCGTGTCAAGGCGATCTCCAGAGAGCACTCCGCCGCCGAGCAGCTCGATCCGATACGCTGTGAGGTTCGCCGGCCCTCGGTGCGCGGCGCCGCGGATCTGCCGCCGATCGTCGATCAGTTCCGCCAGACCACCGACCTGATCCGGCTCAACTGGCGCGCCGTGAGCTCCGGCGCGAAATAGCGGAGCGGCTGGCAGCCCACCTGCGTCTTGTAGGTTTACGGGTGTCGGATGAGTAAGATGAGCCTTAGGGCGAACATGAGTTTTCGGCAGATTCCCTCGCGGTGGCTCAGAGCTCTGGCATTCTGCGGCGCATGCCTGCTGCTCGGCGGCTGCGGCCAGTTTTTCCCGCCTCTCAGTACCAGTTCCGGCAGCTCGGGCTCCTCCTCCGGGGATTACCTGTACGTCGGCAATCTCGAAGGCGGCAATCTCGGGATTGCGGGCTTCACCTTCGCCAACTCCACGCTTACGTCCCTTTCGGGGAGTCCGTACACCGCGGTCGCCGCCCCCTATGCGCTTGCGATCACTCCAGACAACAGCTATCTGTATGTGGGCGGCGGCGTTACCGAGTCGATTGCCGAGTATCCGATCAGCAGCACCGGCACACTGGGCAGCGGCTCCGTAGTCGCAAGCTTCAGCCCCGCCACCCTGGAGGTCGACACCACCGGCACCTGGCTCATTGGCATCGACGTGCTCTATAACGAAGTCTACGCATTCCAGATCGACACCAGCACCGGCGGCCTGTCTCAGCCGTTGAGCAGCTCGGTCGTTACCCTGCCCAACTGTGACATAGCGGACGACGTGCCGGGTGGCCTTGCGCCTGGTCTGGTCATCGCCCCCGACGATAACTATGTCTACGCCTCCTGCGGGACCGCCGGCATTTACGTCCTCACCTTCGATTCCTCTACCGGCGCGCTGACCGAAACCGGCCAGGTCAGGCCCGCCGCAACCGACGGTGCCGACTCCGGCCTGGCGATTGCGACCACCTCGTCCGCCAGCTATCTTCTCGCCCCTGAGACCGTCACCAATGGCGTGCGCGTTTTCTCGATCAGTTCCACCGATGGGCAGATCTCGCAGGTCTCCGGCTCGCCGTTCTCTACTGGATCCGGCCCCGATGCTGTCCTCGTCGACTCCACCGACAGCTACGTCTACGTGGCCAATCGCGCAGCCGGCACCATCAGTGGTTTCACCCTTGGGTCCGACGGCGCGCTCACAGCCATCTCCGGCTCGCCCTTTGCGACCGGCGCACTTCCCGTGGCTCTCGTCGAGGACAACAGCCACACGTACGTGGCCGCCATCTGCTATGGCGGCAATGCTGACCTTGAAACCTACACCATCGGAACTGCAGGCGCCCTGGTCAGCTTCAAAAACTCCTCCACCGGCACCGACCCCACGCAAGCCTCAAGCGCCGTCGCCACCCCGTAGCAGCGCGCTCTGCCGGGGGGAGGCAGAATTCGCGACAATGACGTTCTCAGAGCCCTGTGCCCTGTCCTTCTGTCCCCTGCGCAGCATGCCGTTCACGCTCGCCGGTCCCCGGTAGAACCGGAGGAAGTAACAGCTGCCCACCAGCACCACAGCCGTGGCCAGATTCAGTGCGACTACACCCTCAACCTCTACCGCTGGACGCGCCATCCACGCGCGTCCCCGCCGATACGCCTCTACCGCCGAGAGCAGCACCAGCGCGCCATAGAGCCCGAACCCGGCATCCATCGGCGCGCCGCCGATCGTCCTCTGCCGCACAAGGAACCTCAGCCCACCCGCGCCAGCCACCGCCGCCGTCAGCACGTAGAGCTGCCCCACCCACCGATGCAGCGCCGGCCATCGCCGCCGCACCGCCCCGAGCAGCTGCACCGGCCCAGGCACCAGAATCACCGCGCCTGCCGCCATGTGCGCCGCCATCGCGAACAGCGCCGCTGCATGATGGGGCGCGTACAGCCCCGGCAAGTTCTCGTTCCACGAGCCAGTTGACCCGCCCTGAGCGCGGCCGGATAAAAGAAGACGATATACAGGCCGAAGGCTGCCGCGCTCACCCAGCTCGCGCCGATCAGCCCTCCGCCCGACCACCGCAGTGCCCGCGGCGCCTTCGGTGCTTCCCGCACTTCTTCCGCCGCAACACTTTGCGCCGCCGTCGCATTCATCGGCAACATCACCCACGCCTCCTCCGAGAAACCCCGCAATCTTCGCCACTTTTCAGGAATTGCTCCTCACGCTACCATCCCTGCCCCGGCCACGCAATCGGCTCGCACCGTGCTCTGACGGCTCACTCCCGCCTGCTCTCAGGAGCTATACTGACCAGTCTTCGTCCCGGCAATCCCCATGACGAAATCCAACACTCTGCCCAAAGTCCCCAACCAGCTCGCTTCGAAGCTGGATGTCAATCAGCAACGCGCCCGTAACAACGCGCTGATGATTGCGTCGCTGCTCTCGGTCATCCGCGATCAGGAAGCTGAGATCCGACAGGGTGGCGGACCGAAAGCCATCGGGTCACAGCACGCGAAGAAGCGCCTGACCGCGCGCGAACGTCTCGATCTGCTGCTCGACCCCGGCACGTCCTTCTGTGAACTGGGACTCTTCGCCGCCTTCGGCATGTACGCGGAATGGGGCGGCGCGCCCTCGGCCGGCGTGGTCACAGGGCTCGGCCGCGTCTCCGGGCGCCTCTGCATGATCGTCGCCAACGACGCTACGGTGAAAGCCGGCGCCTTCTTCCCGATGACGGCCAAAAAGGTTCTCCGGGCGCAGCACATTTCGATGGAGAACCGGATTCCCACCCTGTATCTGGTGGATTCAGCGGGCATCTTTTTGCCTTTGCAGGAAGATGTCTTCCCCGATCAGGACGACTTCGGGCGGATCTTCCGCAACAACGCGGTGATGTCCGCGCTGGGGATCCCGCAAATCACCGCCATCATGGGCATGTGCGTCGCCGGCGGAGCGTACCTGCCGGTGATGACCGATCAGGTGCTGATGACCGAAGGCAGCGGGCTATTCCTCGCCGGCCCGGCTCTCGTCCAGGCCGCCATCGGGCAGAAGTACTCCGCAGAAGAGCTGGGCGGAGCGACGATGCACGCAGAGATCTCCGGCACCGTCGACTTCAAGGAACCGAACGATCATCTCTGCCTCGCACGTCTGCGCTCGCTGGTCGCGCGGCTGGGGAATCCGCCCGAGTCGCCCTTCAACCGCTCGGCGTACGACCCCGACAAGGATGCGCCGCTGTACCCGGCCCGCGATCTCTACTCGCTCCTTTCGCCCGATCCGGCCCGCGCGACTGGCAACAGCTACGACATGCATGAGGTGATCGCGCGCCTGGTCGATCGCAGCCAGTTCGACGAGTACCGCCCCGCCTACGGGCGAACCCTGCTGTGCGGATACGCACGCATCGGCGGATTTTCCGTCGGGATCGTGGCCAACCAGAAGACGCCGCAGCCACAAACCAGCCACACCGGCGAAAAGCGCGTCGAGTTCGGCGGCGTCATCTACGCGGAAAGCGCCGACAAAGCTGCCCGCTTCATCCTCGACTGCAACCAGAACCTCATTCCGCTGATCTTCCTGCACGATGTCAACGGTTTCATGGTGGGCCGCGACGCGGAGTGGTCCGGCATCATCCGCTCCGGCGCCAAGATGGTCACGGCCGTCTCCAATTCTGTCGTGCCGAAGATCTCGGTTGTGATCGGAGGATCCTTCGGAGCCGGCAATTACGCCATGTGCGGGAAGGCCTACGATCCGCGGTTCATCTTCGCATGGCCCACCGCGCGCTATGCGGTGATGAGCGGGGACTCTGCCGCGAACACACTGGTGGAGATCCGCATCCGGCAATTGGAGCGCGATGGGCAGAGGCTCTGCGAGCAGGAGAGGCAGGAGCTGCTTGCGTCGATCAGGTCCAGCTACGAGGCGCAGACGGACTGCCGGTACGCCGCCGCGCGGCTGTGGGTGGACGCGATCCTCGATCCGGCGAAGACCCGGGAGACTCTGCTGCTGGCGCTGGAAGCCGCTGCGCTGAACCCGGAAGTGCCGAAGTTCAACGCCGGCCTGATCCAGACCTGAGGAGGGAGGGAAGCGTCGACGCGTACTGCGAATCCAGGGGGGCGACCCTCGCCTGGCCGCTGAAACCACAAGGGTTACAGGAAGAGGCGCAGGTAATCAGAGAGTAACTCTTAGTTACTCAATCGTTAACACAGGGGGACCACCCGGTGTGCCGAGCTGCGGCGATGCGGTGAAGGAGTGGAGCGCCAACTGCCGGGACAGGCCCGGCGAGTCGAAGAGCACTACGGTGATGGTGTGGGTTGCCGCCTGGCTGGGGGAATACGGGAACGTCCAGCCCAACTTCAAGTACGCCGAGCCGTATTGCTTGGCGATGCCGGCCTCGGCGAATCTGAGCGGCGCGTCAGGGCGCCGACCCGCCTCGTATGTCATGGATGCCAACGGAGCCGCGCCTTTAGAGCCGGAGTATGCTGATCTCATGCCTTCCCCCTCAGCGATAGGGCCGCGCAGTTCCGCGCGTGCGTCTCAGTCAGGCGCTGCGGGGAAAGGATCGCGTGGCGGCTCGCTGGCGCTGTGGCCGCTGCTGATCTGTCTGTCGCTCGATCCGTTCCTGGTGCGCGCCGCCAGCATTGTGGCGCTGGAAGGCCCCAAACCGTTCATGCTCCTGTATCCGTGGGTGGAATTCCTGCATCTGTCCATCTTTCACCTCACCGCCGAGAGGTTGAGCACGCTTTCGCAGGCGGTGCTTTACCTGCAGTTCCCGGTATACGGGCTGCTGATGACGCTCACATTCCGAATCAATAGAAAATTGCGGACGCTCATTTACGGCCTCATCGCCCACTTTGGCGGCGTGGCGCTGGTGGTGCTGTTCTCCTATTTCTGATCATGAACGGCGCCTGGTCGCATCCCGGCCCCCGCAGGCGCCCGGGAAAGCCGCGCGCGACATGACCCGTCACCGGAGGCTGACGCAGTTACGGTTGCGCTTCCTGCTGGCGTTTGCGCTCCTGCTGCTGCTGTGCGGGGCACTGACGCTGGTATTTTTGGTGGCGTGGCACCGGCGCGGGGACACGTTCGCGCTGGCCCTGGGCGCGCTGCTGAGCTTCTTCGCATCAGTGATTACGGCGCTGGTGACCCTGACGTATCTGCACGTGTCGCGGCGATCGCTGGCGGCGGCGGAAACCGCCATCGCGCTGCAGCGGGAGCAGTGGCAGGCGCGCATTACAGTACAGCCGCGGTTCTGGATGGGGATTCGAACGGAGGCCACCGGGCGGGTGGACGCCCGCTTTCCGCCGCACCCGCTGAGCATCACGTATCGGCGGGACCGGGCCGACGGGGGCGAGTCGTTTTACGATACGGTGGCGTGGCCGCAGACTGCCGTGGACGTGTGGAACGACGGCGAGCGCTCGTTCCGGCTGGCGGGGTACCGGCTGTGGGTACGCGGCGAGGAGCATCTGGCCGTCGAGCGGCCGCTGTCGGGATTCGTGGTGCCGCCGAATGAGCTGCGATCGTTTCCAGTGACGCAGGAGCTGATCGCGCTGAGCGTGCGTCAGCGACAGTTCGAGGAGCGCTACGAGAGGCCTCCGGCGGAGGAAACGCTGGTGGGGCTGCGTCTGTTCTATTCTGACTGGCGCGAGGACAATCGCTCGAGCCGCGATGATTTCTACATGCTGTTGTGCCCGCCGCTGGCGCGGGAGTTCCGGCTGGAGCGTGTGGAACGACAGGGGTGAGGCGAGGCGGAGGCGGCTGGCTCCTGATACCCTGCTGCCGTGAACGATTCGGTCAAGGTCATCGAGTGTCCGCGGGACGCCTGGCAGGGGCTGCCGAAGGCGATTCCCGCGGACACAAAGGCCGGCTACCTGCGTGCGCTGATCGATGCCGGCTTTCGCCACATCGACGCGGTTTCGTTTGTCTCGCCGAAGGCCGTTCCGCAGATGGCGGACTCAGAGCAGGTGCTGGGCTACGTCGATCCGCCGCCGGGCGTGGAGATCATCGGGATCGTGGTCAATGCGAAGGGCGCGGAGCGGGCGATTGAGTGCGGCGGCGTGTCGACGCTGGGGTTTCCGTATTCTGTCTCGCCGGAATTCCTGCGGCGCAACCAGAATCAGTCACCGGAAGACACCCTGGACACGCTGGAGGCCGTCGGGCAGGCGGCGTTCCAGGCGGGGCTCGGGCTGGTGGCGTACATCTCGATGGCATTCGGCAATCCGTACGGAGATGCGTGGAGCCGCGACGAGGTGATCGCCGCGTGCGATCTGCTGACGGATTCGGGGGTAACGCAGATTTCGCTCGCCGATACCGTGGGAGTGGCGGGCGCTGCGCAGATCGGCGAGGTGGTGACGGCGGTGCTGGGTTCGGTGGACGAGGGGATTGAGATCGGCGTGCATCTGCATGCGCGTCCGAACGATGCTGCGGGAAAGGTCGCGGCCGCGTATCGGGCCGGTTGCCGGCGATTCGATATGGCGATGGGCGGGTTTGGTGGCTGCCCGTTCGCTCAGGATGCGTTAGTGGGCAACCTTGCGACGGAATCGGCTCTGGCTGAGCTGCGGCGTCTGGGAGCGGAGCTGCCGGCACTGCCGGGGCTCGACAGTCTGCGCGTCGCAGCAGGGGAAATCCAGCGGCAGTTCGGACCTGCGGTGCAATGACCGGCTGAAGAGCTGCTTCGAGTCGCGGCTTGCGGAGGATGCGTTCGTCGCTTCGGGGGTCAGAAAGAGGTTTCGGATCAGAGGGAGCTGCCGCCGCTTTCCGGCGATTCGAGGTGTTCTCTCGCCGGGGCGGTGTTCACGCGGCGATACCCGGCTCCACGCTTCCGGACCAGAAACTCTTTCCGGCACATGGCGCATTCCCATGGATAGACGCCAAAGATCGGATAGAGCCTCGTCCGCAGAAAGCCTCGTCTTGCAATACGCCCCAGTTGCTCATGCCGGCAAGCGGGACAGACCAGTTTTGTTCTCATCTTCCTCTCGGATGAGCCCCAGCCGGGAAAACTCACACCAGACCTTTTCTCCGGCGCGCGGCGATTTCAAACGGGACAGCCACAGTTGCGCAAAATCTTAAGCAGAAATTGCCGCACCTGACGATCATCCTGTCAGCACTCAAAATGAAAGATCGATGGTAACACCGGGATGGAGCGATGTCATCACCGAAAAAGTCACACCGAAAAAGTCATGAGTCCGTAACATTCCGCAGGCGCGGCAGAGCAGATCGAAACGCCGCAGCTATTAAACTGGAAGCGATGATTCCCACCCTTGAATGGACCTCCGAAGGCGTCCGGTTCCTCGACCAGACCCGATTGCCTCTCGAAGAAGAGTACACACTGGCGACCAGTTATCAGCAGGTAGCAGATGTAATCGCTGCCATGGTCGTGCGGGGCGCGCCGGCCATCGGGGTAGCGGCGGCGATGGGGCTGGCGCTTGGGGTAAAAAACAGCTCCGCCGCCACGGTGTTCGCGCTCGCCGGCGAGTTCGACACGATGTGCGGCACGCTGGCTGCGACGCGGCCCACCGCCGTGAATCTTTTCTGGGCGATCGAGCGGATGAAGCGTCTTTTCGCGGATGTGACAGCCCGTCCAGGCGCGACCGTCGTCTCCGTGCGGGACGCCCTGATTACCGAAGCAGAGCACATGTACGAGGAGGACATCACCGCGTGCCGGCAGATGGGCGCGCATGGCGCGCCACTGCTGCCCCGCCAGGGCGGCGTCCTGACCCACTGCAATGCGGGGGCTCTGGCCACCTGCGGGTACGGCACCGCACTGGGCATCATCCGCGCCGCGGTCGAGCAGGGCCACGATCTGCACGTTTTCGCCGACGAAACGCGGCCATTTCTCCAGGGGGCGCGGCTCACCGCCTGGGAACTGATGCACGACCACATTCCGACGACGGTGCTGTGCGACAACATGGCGGCGAGCCTGATGCGCCAGGGCAGGATCCAGGCGGTCGTCGTCGGCGCGGATCGCATCGCCGCCAACGGCGATGTGGCCAACAAGATTGGCACTTACGGGGTCGCGGTTTTGGCGAAGGAGCACGGGATCCCCTTTTATGTGGCCGCACCCTGGTCGACTATTGACCTGCGTACGCCCAACGGCGAGGCGATCCCGATTGAACAGCGCTCGGCGCGGGAGGTGACGCATCATGCCGGCAAGCAGCTCACGCCGAACGGGGTGGGCATCGAGAATCCCGCCTTCGACGTCACTCCGGCGAAGTACGTGACGGCGATCATCACGGAGCGCGGCGTGCTGCGGCCGCCGTATGAGGAATCGCTCGAACATCTGGCGGTTGCTGCCGCCGACTGATCAGCTGGACGGCAAGTCCTCAGGGAACCTGCAGCCACTTGGCCCAGGGATAGAGCAGCAGGAAGAAGATCACGGCCAGAATCAGAATGTCGGCGTAGAGCAGAATCAGCACCCCGCCGTGGTAAAAGCTCCAGCGGCGGCGCAGGCAGCGGGTGGTCTCGAAAGTGCCAAGCACGGCGCCTGCCGCCGGAATCAGCGCCCAGGCCGATGCGTGCACGTCGGGAAATCCCACGCAGACCAAAGCCATGGCCAGGCTGGCGAGCACCAGCGCCGTTCCCCGAACCAGCGAAGTTGCTCGTATATTGAAAACGGCAGGACGCATGACCATGACTACTGTATCGAATTCGCCGACGAGCCCCGCGCAGGCGAAGCGCGAGCGGATCGTCCGCCGCGTCGCGCGCGAACTGCGCGATGGCTTTTACGTGAACCTGGGGATTGGACTGCCCACCCTGATCGCGAACCACGTTCCGCCCGGCATCGAGGTGGTTTTGCAGTCTGAGAATGGGATGCTCGGCGTGGGACCTTATCCGGTTGCCGGCCAGGAGGACCCTGACCTGATCAACGCGGGCAAGGAAACGGTATCGGCGTTGCCGGGCACGTCATTTTTTTCCTCTGCTGATTCATTTGCCATGATTCGCGGCGGCCACATCGACCTCAGCGTGCTGGGCGCGATGGAGGTGGACGAGCAAGGCACGCTGGCCAACTGGATGATTCCGGGCAGGATGGTGAAAGGCATGGGCGGAGCGATGGATCTGGTGGCCAGCGCGCGGCGCGTGATCGTGGCGATGGAACACACGACGAAAGAGGGTGCGCCCAAAATCCTGAAAAAATGCACGCTGCCCCTGACTGGGGTTCGCGTGGTGGAAACCATCGCAACGGAGATGGCGTGGATTCGCGTGATGCCGCAGGGCCTGATGCTGGAGGAGATCGCTCCGGGCCTGAGCGTGGAGGATGTGCAGCGAGCGACCGAGCCGAAGCTAAGGGTGAGCCCGGAGCTGAGGGAGATGGAGGCGTAGCGATTTGCTGCTGCCGGACCTCGGGGAAATTCACGATCAATACCTGGCGCTGGCGCGTCTGGCGCGCGAAGGCGGCGCGCTGGGAGGCGAACGGAATGAGGGCCTGGGCGGCAGGCTGCTGCTGCGGGTGGGCTTCGATGCGGAGGGGATCTCGGTTCTGATCGCCGCGGGACTGGCCGGGGCCGCTGCGCTGTGCGTTGATCCGGAACCCGAGTTGCTCCGCGAGGGGCTGCGGCACGGTCTCTGCGATTTTCTGGTGGCCGATCTGAGCGAGGCGCTGCGCATCCTCAAGAATGAAACCCGGCGAGGACGCGCAGTGTCGGTCTGCGTGGCCGAAGAGCCGGAAGCGCTGTTGGCGGAGATGGCGGAGCGCGGCGTGCAGCCGGATCTGCTGTCGGTCGAGTCTGACGGCCCGCCGAGCGCGGACGTATTTCGAGATCGAGGCGCGATTGCCCTTCCCGCAGCGGAGGCCGATCTCGAAACAGAGCAGCTGGTGTGGTCCGTCGAAGCCGACGCCCCGCGCATTTTGCCCCAGCTCGCGCAGATGGCCGCAGCTGCGCTGGACGAACGCCGCAAGGACACCCCTGCGCGGCAGCGCTGGCTGGCCGATGCACCGCGGAGGCTGGGCCGTTCCTGGGCAGGGCGGCAGTGCCTGCGCATGACCGCGGGAGAGGCGAAAGCGTTCGCGCATCGGGCACGCGCTGAGTTTTCTGCGGTTTCCATCTCGCTCGAAGGGCGCCAAAGCTGACTTTTTCCGCCCGGCGGTCAGCCGCGCATCTTTTCCTCTGTGCCGGGAGTCTCATTCGGTATACGATCCTGCCCATGGAGGGCTCCGACCGCATGGGTTCGCAACCCGACTCTGCCGATTATGCTGCCCGCACCGAATCTCTGCCGCAAACCCCGGAGGAACTCCAGGAGGAACAACGCCGGCTTCGCCGCCTGCAGATCATGGTGAACATGGTGATGTCGGTGATCGGTCAGGATCCCTCGCTCACCGTTGACGAAGCCTCGGAGATGGTGGCGGACACGCGCCGCGCCGCGCTGGCCATGTTCCCGGGCAAGGAGCTGGCGTTTGACCTGATCTATCGGCCGCGTTTACAGCGACTGATGAGAGAGCGCTTTCGGATCCACTAGTGGCGGGCGAGCGCCCAAGCGCCTATTGGTCGCTCATCGCGGTGAGCCGGAAGGTGATCGTTCCCCAGAAGAGACGCGCCCGCATCTGGACCGGGATGTGCCGCGCGTCGTCGGTGTACCAGATCCAGATGTTGCCCCGCGCTTTGACCACGCCGCTGGAGGCGGCGGGCTGCACGCGAATGGTCTGATAGGTGCCGAGCGGCGTCTCCACGACTTCTTTCGCTTCCACCTTCATGCTGACCACCACGGTGTGCAGCGAGTCGCCGAGCGGCACCTGGAAACTGGTTCCAGGGATCAGCGACTGCGAAGCGGGATAGAAGATGGCCGAGAGCAGATCGGTGACGCACGGGCCGACCGGCGCGGTTTGCTGCTTGCTCGTGTTCCTCACCAGGTTGCGGTCGATCAGGAGCCGCGTGCCCTGCGCGTAGTTGAAGGTCAGGTCGGTGTCCACGCGGCGGCGGCCCTCCTGAATCTGCTTGGAGAAGCCGTAGGAGCAGCCGGTCACGCGGTTGAAGGAGGACTCGTATTTGTCGCTGACGCGATAGATGAGGTTGATGGCGCCGAGTGTATCCGCCGTGGCTGTGACTTTCTCGATGCCGCCCCGCTGCTCGAGATGCAGCGTGGTAGTACCCGCAGGAAAGACGCGCCAGTCCACCGTGTAGGTGAGCGTTTGCCGCGCGGGAAAGCTGTAGCTGGGCAGCGGCGGCGGCAGAGGCGGAGCGGGCAGCCTGGCGGAGGGGATCTGCGCCACGGCCAGGAGGGCCGCCGCGAGAGACATCGGGGCGGCCGCTCGGAGGATACGAGCCAGCGTGAGTGCGTTGCGTGGGTATGGGGGAAGCAGGTAACGCAAAGTCAGGACTAACCCTTCATTTCAGAAATGTCCACTTGAGAATGAGAGCAGCATACAGGCTCGCAGCCCCTATCAGGGCATTGTATTCGCGATGCTTCCGATATAGTGTCCCGGAAAAGGACGCGGGCGCGGCGGTTCCGGGTGCCGGCGCGAGTCGCGGGAGCAGCCGCGGGACGTGTGCGGCATAGGCATCGAACTCAGGAAAGACGGAGTGCAGATACTGCTCCTCCGAGCGGATGACCGGCAGGTAGATGGCCGCGAAGAGCGCTGCGAGGACGATGGGGATCCAGATGCGGTGCGCGGCGAGCGCGAAGCCGAAAGCGATGAGCATGGATCCGAGGTAGAGAGGATTGCGCGTGTGCGCGTAGGGCCCGGTCACGGTGAGCTCAGCGTTCTTCTTCACGTAGCCGGACGCATATCCGCGAAGCCATAAGCCGGGAATGACGAGGGCCAGGCTCGCCGCGAGAAACGCGGGCGTGGGCCGCGCCAGCCACAGGAAAAACGCCGTAAAGGCAAAACCCAGGGGTACGCGGATGCGCCGCGCCACGCGGTGCCAGGTCACGAGCGCGTCTCCCGCAGCAGATCGAGCGCGGCCGCTGTCACGTCGGCGGTGGTGATGGTCAGCAGACCGGCTTCCGGCTCGCTGCGCCGCGCATGGTCGCGCACGCTGTCCGGATGCCGCAGCACGCGGCTTGGAGTGTGGAATGGACCATTGCGCGCCGGATCCGTAGGCCCGTAGATGCCCACCACCGGTTTGCCGAGAGCGCAGGCCAGGTGCAGCGGGCCCGTGTCGCCGGCAATGGCCAGAGCGGCACGGCGGGTGACGGCGATCAGCCCTGCCATATCCAGCCAGAGCGCTGTTGCCGCGCCTCCGCTGATCTCGGCAATCTGCCGAGCCAGGTTTTCCTCCCTGGGGCCGCAATTCACTGCGACGGCACATCCTTCCTGCGCCAGGCGGCGCGCGACCTCGCCGTAGCGCTCGGGCGGCCAGCGCTTCGCACCCCATCCAGCACCCGGACTCAGCAGCACCAGCGGCTGCGGCAACTTCGCGGCGCGCTCTTCGGCCTCCGGATCGCGCGGCAGGAGCGGCAACGGGATCGGGAGCTGGTCCCTGGCAATCGCGTTCGCCACTTCCACAGACTGCTCGATGACGTGCACCCCGCGCGTCTCCACGCGCTCGTTGAAGAGCCAGCGCGACGCCCATTCGCGCGGCTGAGCCTCGCCCACAATGCGGCCGGTGCGCGCCCAGCGCGCCACCATGGCCGCGCGCACCGCCCCCTGCATCTCGACGGCAACGTGGTAGCGCATCGCGCGGACTTCGCGCCGCACGCGTGCCATATCCTTCCACGCAGTCGTGCTCAACGGCTGACGCGCCCACTGCTTGGCGGGAACGAGGTGCAGATGGTCGACCAGTGGCATGCCCGGAGTGCCTGGCTCGCCGCCATTCGCGCAAAAGAGGCCGCGCCATTGCGGCTCAATCGCCCAGCCGATCACCCAGTCAGGATGCGCCCGACGCAGCGCAGTCACTGCGGGCAGAGAATGGAGGATGTCGCCCATCGCTCCCAGACGCACGACGAGCAGACGCAGAGGCTTGGCTGCTTCAAACAATCTCCCTATTTTCTCATGGGGACTGCGGCGCTCAGCCGCGCCAGCAGCGCTCCGATCACCGCTGTTTCGTCCGCGAGCCGCACCGTCAGCTTCGCCGCCCGCAGCGCAGCCGCAGCCTCCAGTTGTTGCCGCTGTTCCGGCCGCAGGCGCACCGAATCCTTCTCCGTGGTCAGCAGCGCCTCAGCGCCGTGGCGCCTCGCCAGCGCTGCCAGTTTGGCGAGATCGCCGGCTTTGTACGCATGATGATCGCGCCAGGTTCGGGTCTCCGCCAGGTCGCAACCCTGCCGGCGCAGCTCCGCGAAGAACTCCTCCGGACGGGCGACAGCGCAGAAGGCAACGACGCGGCGCGCTTCGGGCAGCTCGACGGATCGGCGCATCCACCAGATGGGCAGATCGCAACCACGAGGGCGCAGCTCGGCTTCGAGGTCACGGTCTTCTTCGCGCAGGACGATGAAGTGCGCCCGCTGCAGCGCGTCGAACCCTTCGCGCAGGCGGCCTGCGGGCAGCAGATGGTCCGCGAAATCGCTGCGATGCAGGACGACGATGTCCACATCGCGGGCGAGCTGGCGGTGCTGAAAACCGTCATCGAGCAAATGCACGCGCGGGACTTCCCTTTCCGCCAGCAGGCCCGCTTCGTAGCGGCTGTCGCCGACAAAGACCGGAATGCCAGCCCGCGCGATCAGCAGCGGCTCATCGCCAAAGGTGTCCGGGGATCCGCTGGGATCAACCCTGGCCGTCGCCTCCGACCGGCGACCGTATCCGCGAGAGAGCACATCGAGGGCGACTCCCTGCTCGCGGAGCAGCTCCGCGAGGCGGATGGTCAGCGGAGTTTTGCCCGAGCCGCCGACAGAGAGATTGCCCACGCTGACGACGGGCCCGCGCAGCTGCTCCGCGCGCGCCCAGCCGCGCTCGTAGGCCAGATTCTTCGCGGCAACGACCGCGGCATAAAGCGGCGTGAGCGGCAGCAGCGTACGGATCATACGCGCACCGTCAGAGTTTCCAGGATCGCGCCCACAGCCCGCGCTGTTGCGCCCGCTTCCCTCTCGAAAACCTCGCGGCCGCGCTCGCCCATGGCGCGCGCCGCGGCGGGATTGGCAAAGATTTCCGCCAGTGCGGGCCTGAGTTCTTCCCGGCGCACCATCCGGATGGCCTCCGAAGCACACAGGGTGTCGACGATGCCGCGGAAATTCTCGTAGCTCTCGCCCATCAGCACCGGAACCCCGAACTGCGCGGGCTCCAGCGGATTGTGTCCACCGGCGGGGACGAGGCTTCCGCCCACAAACGCGGCCTCTGCCAGGGAATATACGCTGGCCAGCTCGCCCACGGAATCGAGCAGAAAGACGCAGCCGGGCTGAAGTCGCGTGGGCGTCTCAATCCATTCCGTGCGGCGCACCCACGGCTTGCCGCGACGCTCGAGGAGTTGCGCGACCTCGGTGAACCGCTCCGGATGACGCGGCGCGAGCACCGTCGCCAGGCCTTCCGGGACAGCGTCCAGCAGCATCTCCTCTTCACCGGCCAGCGTGGATCCGCAGACAAGCACGCGCGCGTCCGGGGGCAGATGCTCCCGCAAACGCTCTGTTACCGCGGCCGGCCGCGTGGCGCGTACGTCGAATTTCAGATTGCCCCCGACGCGCACGTTCCGCACGCCGAGCGCACGCAGCCGCTCTGCATCAAGCTCCGTTTGCGCCTGGACGGCAGAGAGACCGCCCAGCAGAAGCCGCCAGAGGCGAGCGAGGCGCCGATAGCGCGGCCAGGAGCGGTCGGAGATGCGCGCATTCACCACGGCAACCAACACCCCCGTCCGCCGGCACTCGGCCAGCATCCGCGGCCAGAACTCCGTTTCCGCCAGCACCAGAAGCTGCGGATGGAGTGTACGCAGCCAGGCTCGGACCGCGAAGGCGAAATCCAGTGGAAAATAGAAGACGCGCTCCGCGCCAAAGCGCTCCCGCGCCAGCTTTTGGCCGGTCCGCGTAGTGGTGGAGACGATGATCTGCCAGTCCGGCAGGCGCTCCGTGAGCTCCTCGATCAGCCGGCTCGCCGCCAGCACTTCGCCCACGGAGACCGCATGAATCCAGATCGCCGGCGCGTCGGTGCGCGAGCGGCGGATGCGCGCAGGCACGCGGCCCAGCCGCTCACCCAGGCCTTCACGGTATTTCCCGCTGGTGGCCATGCGCAGCAGCCACCAGGGCGCGCCCAGGACCAACACCAGCAGGAGCGCCAGGCTGTATCCGATCAGCATTCGCTCACGAAGTTCCTGAATTCAAAGTCCTATGCGAGGATGATAATCGTGATGCGTTCCCGGCCGCTGTTCGCTCCGCCCTCCCGGCGCTGCCTCGCGCGGATGTTCACCTTGTTCGCGGTGGGTGCGTGCGCTGCCGCATCCTCCGTTGCTTCCGATCACGCACCGCCCCCGGTCAAGCCGGCCACGTCGTATCCCGCTGTCGATTACCACACAAAGGAACAGGTGGCCATCGCGGCCGTGCCCTGCCTCACGCGCGACCAGTGCAGGTTCTTCCACGTCGATTACCTGCGCTATGGATTTATGCCGATTCGCATCATCGTGACCAATCTCGGCGATCGGCCCATATCGCTCTCCGACGCCCGCATTCTCTTCGTGGATTCTGCCGGGGACCGCATTCAGGCCGCCGAGCCGCGGGACGTGGAGCGGCGCATCGGCTACCCCGGCCCGAACCAGCGTTCGATTCCCGTCGCCGGCCCGATCAAACTCCACCTGCACAGCAGGAATCCCGCGAGCAAGGTTGACTCGGACTTTAACGAATACGAATACGCCGCGCTGGCCGTGGAAGCGCACACCACGCGCGCCGGCTACCTCTTCTACGACATCAACGGGCTTGGACCCAACCCGCTGCACGGCGCCAGCCTCGTCCTGCGCGAGTTGCGCAACGCCGACGGCCGGCAGCTCTTCTTTTTCCAGATTCCGCTGGACAAGTCTCCGCCCCCGCAGCACTGAGGCGTTTACGCCGTGAAAGTGCCGACTGCCATGGGCATGGCGCGGAGGCGTTCGCCAGTGGCGGCGAAGATCGCGTTGCCCACGGCCGGAGCCAGGGCGACAATGCCGATCTCGCCTGCGCCGGCTGAAGGGATGTCTTTTCGGTCGAGCAGCACTACGTCAACCTGCGGCGTGTCACGGAAACGCGGCACGCGATACTCGGAAAACAGCGGATTGAGAATCTTTCCGCCGGCAAAGCAAATCTGCTCGAAGAGCCCGCCGCCGATGGCCTGCACGATGGCGCCCATCGTCTGATTGCGCAGTCCGTCGGGATTGACAATCGCGCCCGACTCCCATGCCTGCACGACGCGGCGGATGCGCACCTTCTTCTCCGCATCGATCTCGACCTCAACACAGGCCGCTACATAACCGCCCTTGTCCGTACCGCCGGCGATGCCGCAGCCCTGCTGCGGGGTCGACTGTTCCCTTGCCCAGCCGAAGCGCTTCGCCGCGGCCTGCAGGACTGCGCGGAGGCGAGCGTCGGTGAGGTTCTTCAGCCGGAACTCCAGCGGATCCATTCTGAGCTCGTGCGCCAGCTCGTCCATGTGGCTCTCGCGCGCGAAGTGGTTGGCCGTGGCCGCAAGCGCGCGATACGATCCCTGGCGCAGCGGGGGGTCCTGAACTTCGCGGAAATCCGCCACCTGCGAGGCCACGTTGTAGGGCGATTCCACGGCCGAAGGCCCGGAGTTGATGTTCGTCTGCTGCCACGCGGTGAGCGTGCCGTCGGCCTTCGCGCCGGCACGGATGGAAATGACGCCGGCGGGACGAAAATACGCCCAGGTAAACTCCTCTTCGCGGGTCCAGACCAGCCTGACGGGTTTACCCGCGCCTCTGGCCAGCCGAGCCGCTTCCACGGCGCACTCGCCGGTATGCTTGCCGCCGTAGGCGCTGCCCATGTCGGGCATGAGCACACGTACCTGGCCCGACGGGAGGCGGAAGACCTGCGCCAGTTCGTCGCGCACGCCGAACGGGCGCTGGGTGCCGGTCCACACGGTGAGGTGCGTGCCGTTCCACTCCGCCACAGCGGCGCGCGGCTCCAGCGGAGCGTGCTGGATGTACTGGACGGTGTACTCCGCGTCCAGCTTCACGTCGGAGCTCTCCAGCGCCTGCTCGATGCCGCTGCCCGCGGCAGCCTCGCCGCTCTGCGCGTGTGTCTTCAGATAGGCGAAGAGCTCCGCATTGCCAATCTGCGGCGGCACGGCCCACTTCGCCTCAATCGCCGCTACTGCTTTCTCCGCGCTCCATGCATCCGGCGCGACCACGCCGATGAAATCACCGTCGCGGACGACCTGCACACCGGGCATCTTCTCCGCCGCGCTCGTGTCCACGGAAAGCAGCGTGCTGCGGAAGCCGGACGGCCGCAGCACCTTGCCGTACAGCATGCCGGGACGCTCAATGTCCGACGGATATTTATGCCGGCCGGTGACGAAATCGCGCCCTTCCGCCTTCGGCACCGAGGTTCCGGCGATCCTCCACTCCGTCGCGGGCATCAGCGGGACCTGTGCGGTCACGGTAGCCATTAGCTTTTGACCCTGAGTCAGAGCGCCGTAGCTCAGGGATTCCACAGTTGCGGGGTTCGTGATCGTGCCATCCGCGGCCACCAGCGTGGAGGGATCGGCCTCCCACTGCTGCGCCGCCTTCTGCACCAGCAGACCGCGCGCCGCGGCCGCCATTTTGCGGAGTTGCGGCCCCATGGTCGGCGTGGTGCGGCTGCCAAAGGTCCCTGCATCCCACGGGACCAGGTCCGTGTCACCCATGACCATGGTGATGGTGTCGAAGGCGACGCGCAGCTCTTCCGCCACCGACTGAGCCAGCGAAGTGCGGATGTTCTGACCCACTTCGACTTTGCCCGTGAAGACCGTTACCCTGCTGTGCGCGTCAATGTAGAGCCAGGCGCTGATCTGCTCCGGGAGGGGATGGCGGCCCCACCACCCGCCGGACTCCTGCGCGAGCGTCGACCCGTCGGCGAGGCACACCAGCAGGCCGCCGCCGCAGAGCTTGAGAAAATTCCGGCGGTCAAGAGCGAACACGCGCACCTGCCGGGCGATGTCGTGCAGGCGTTCCTCCTCGACATCACGGACGGACATCGTCGGCCTCCTTCGGAGCGGCCTGTGCGGCACGCCGGATGGCTGCGAGAATGCGCGGATAGGTGCCGCAGCGGCAGATGTTGCCGTTCATCGCGTCGAGGATCTGCTCATTGCCGGGGTGCGGGTGCGCCTGGAGCAGCGCCGTCGCGGTCACGATCATACCGGAAGTGCAGTAAGCGCACTGGAACGCGCCCTCGTCGAGGAAGGCCTGCTGCACGAGGCTGAGTTCCCCGTTTCGCTCCAGTCCTTCGATGGTGGTGATCTCCTGGTCCGCGGCGCCCGCGGCCAGCGTGAGGCATGCACGGGCGGGCTGACCGTCCAGCAACACCGTGCATGCCCCGCACTGCCCTTCCCCGCAGCCGTATTTTGTCCCGGTCAACTGCAGGCGGTCGCGCAGGACGGTGAGCAGGTTCTCATCGCTGCCCGCGCGGACCGGGTACTCCGAGCCGTTCACCTTGAGCGTGAAGTCTGCCATGGCGAATTCTCACGGGCGTTTCGCCCGGTTCCGGAGCGGAAATGCCCGGAGCCTGCAGAATACTCCCGCGGCGCCTGGCCGCGCCCGGGCGGCGGATCGGGGCTCCGGCTTTTCGGTTGGCCTTGCGCGCTTCGCTGCGGGGCTGCATAGTGTTGAAGTGCAGGAAACGCAGGCAGGATCGACTCTGGGACATTACAGGATCCTCCGCCGCCTGGGAGCGGGCGGCATGGGGGTGGTTTACGAGGCCGAGGACCTGAAGCTTGGCCGTCGGGCCGCGCTCAAGCTGATCTCCGGCAAATCGGAAGCCGATCCAGTGGCCGTGGAGCGCTTCTGGCGCGAGGCGCGCACGGCTTCGTCGCTGAATCATCCGGGCATCTGCACGATCTACGAAATCGACGACAGCGGGGCCCAGCCCTTTCTGGTGATGGAACTGCTGGAGGGGCAGACTCTCGACCGCACCTATGCCGGCCACCCCATGCCGCTGCCACGCCTCATCGAGCTGGGCGTTCAGCTGGCCGATGCGCTCGACGCCGCGCATCGCCGGGGCGTCCTGCATCGCGATATCAAGCCCTCCAACATTTTCATCACCGGGTCTGGTCAGGCGAAGATGCTCGATTTCGGCCTCGCGCGCTTTCAGGCCGTTGGCGAGGCCGATTCCACCGATGCCGGAACTGCCCAGATGCTCACCAGCCCCGGCAGCACCCTGGGCACCATCGCCTATATGTCCCCGGAGCAGGCCCGAGGCGAGACACTCGACGCACGCAGCGACATCTTCTCGCTCGGCGTTGTGCTCTACGAGATGGCCACCGGAAAGCATCCTTTTGGGGGAACCACCTCCGCCGTCGTCTTTGACAAGCTGCTGAACTATGTTCCCGCCGCGGCCATCTCCCTGAACCACGAATTGCCGCCTGAGTTCGAAAGCATCCTGAGCAAAGCACTGGAAAAGGACCGCGAGCTGCGCTATCAGTCCGCAGCCGATCTGCGCGCTGACCTGCGCCGCCTGCAGCGCGGCTCTTCGTCCTCCCGCATCGCAGCTGTGCCCGCCTCGCTGAAAAGTTCCTACTCCGGGATGAAACGCGCGGATTTCGCTCCCGCTGTGGCGGTGACGGCAGCCGTGGCCCCAAAGTCGACGTCCGCGGCGCGTTCTCCCATCGCCCGCCGCGGGCTGCGTCTTTCCCAGCCCGTCCGGCTCGCTGGTCTGGGAATAGCCGTCATCATCCTCGCGTTTGGCGTTTTCCGCCATTTCCACAGAGCACCTGAGGCCGCGGCAGTCGCCGCAACACCCGCGCAAACCGCCAGGCCAGCCGCGACAGCTGCCGCGGCTCCTGTGCCTGCGGCAGCGCCGGTGGCCAAGCCCTCTGCAGCTATCCTCCCTGAGCGTGAACCGCGGCGGGCTCGATCCGAGCGCACCCGCCATGCTGAAACTCCGCCGCCCCCCGCGCCGCCAGCCGTGGTTCATCCCACCGTGGCCGTCAGCCCGCCTGTACCGGTACACCCTGCACCGGCGGCCGCGCCGCCGGCCGTGCACAAGCCTGCGCCTGCCCCGGCGGTCAGCTACGCGGCACGCCATACACGCTTCTTTGGCCGCTCGTCCAGCGGCACGCTGCGGCTCAGCCCAACGGCGTTCACCTACGCGGCCGGCGGCGATTCCGTCTCTCTGACCCGCGCCCAGATTCGCGCCATTGACGGCAACACCGTCGTGGCAATGGACGGCAAACGCTGGCGCTTCGAAATCACAGGCATGAGCAACGAGCAGGTCCACACGCTGCTCGCTCGCTGGCTCGCCGACGGCGCCATCTCGCATTAGCGGCTGATCCCGGCGTCCTTACCGGCAGATCGCCTGCAATTGTTTAAAGTAGTCCGCCTTCTGCGGGAGCGGCAGATGCTTGTCGCGCATGGCCTGCTCCAGCAGGTCGGGGCCGGGCAGCAGCTTCGGATTCATGTCGTACCGGTAGAATGGGTCCTGCTCCGCCTGCTCGAGCGGAACGAAGCTGAAGTCTCGTTCGCGGTAGAGGCGCAGCAGTTGCGGAAGCATGTGGGCGTCGAAGGCTCCGACGTGGAGCAGCAGCACGTAGCGGATGTCGCGCTGATAGAGCTGCTTCGACATCGCCCGATAATAGCCGATGTTCTCGTCGGCCGCTTGCAGATAGCTCGCCTCCAGCCAGTTCACGCTTTGCGCATCGTGCTTCGCGATGCAGCGCGCGTAAGGCCCGTTCCAGTCGTAGTCGTCGAAGTTCATCGTGACGCTGGCGATTTTATAGCCGTGCTGGGCGAGGAAGACGCGAATGCCCAACCGTTTCTGCATCGTGTCGCCCTCCGCAAGATACGGATAGCGCAGCCAGCGCCAGTCCTGCCCGGCCATCAGCAGGTCGAGGATTGGCTCGTCCCTGAGCAGGTCGCCCTCGAAATCCTGGAGCGAGACCCTGTTCAGGCTGACGTGAGACCAGGTATGGTTGCCGAGCAAATTGCCCGAAGCGCGCCACGTACCCAGCACGTCTACCGTACCAGGATCGTACTGCGCGTGGACGGCATTGACGAATCCATAGGTCGGCGGGACGTGCTCAGCTTTCAGCGCGCGGATGATTTGCTCCGCGATGCCGACACGCGACTGGCCGGGCGGCAGCGGTCCGCTGACCGGCAAGTCGTCGAACGTGACCGCCATCCGCAGGTTCGGTTGCGACTTCCCTGTCTGTTTTGTCTGCGCGGTCGCGCAGTTCGTCACAATCAGCAGTATCACCAGCCCCCACCGGCCCGGGTTCATCGTACCTGGTCCCTCCACAGTGCAGCCTGATAAGAGATGCGCGATCCGGTTCCGGCGGCACGCGCGCCCTTCGAAATGGTACATTGGCGTTCATGCTTCGGATGCCCGCGCTTGCCCTGCTCCTGGCTGTTTTCGCCGCACCCACCGTTCCCGCACAGCAATTCGATCCAGCCCTCGCGGCGCAGCTGCGCGCCCTGATTGCGCCGTTCCACGGTAAAGTGTCCGTCTACGCCCACGACATGGCAACCGGGCAAACCGTGGGCATTGACGCCGATCAGGAGGTGCCGACGGCTTCGGTGATCAAGCTGACGATCCTGTACACGGCGCTCGAGCAGATGCGCGCCGGGCGGCTGCACTTCAGCGACCCGCTCACGCTGCGCAGGCAGGACCAGGTGCAGGGCTCCGGCGTGCTGCTTTTTTTCGACACGCCGCTGCACCTCGATGTGAAGGATGCGCTGACGCTGATGATCAACGAAAGCGACAACACGGCGACGAATCTGATGATCGACCGCCTCGGGCTGAAGACCATCGACGATCAGATTGTTGCGCTGGGCATGAAGAACACCTGGCTCTACAAGAAGGTATTTGAGCCCCCCGTCGGCCCCATGCCTCCCGATCAGCCGCTCTACGGCCTGGGAAAAACAACCGCACGCGAAATGGGCGGCCTGATGGAGCGCTTCGTCACCTGCAATCTCGGGCCTGCTCCGGCCGTGCCGCCGGGCCTCAGCGTGCCTTCCGACCCGGATCTCTGCGCGGCTGCCCTGCACATGCTGCGGTTGCAGATGGACCGCGACGGGATCCCGCGCTATCTCGAATCGCTGGATGCGACCGAGGGCCAGTCCGCCGTCGCCAACAAAACAGGCGCGCTCGACCACGTGCGCAACGACGTGGGCGCTGTTTACACGCCGAAGGGCGTGATTATCCTGTCGATCTTCACGCACGACAATCAAAACACGAGCTGGACGGCGGACAACCCGGCGTTGATCCTGATTGCGAACATTGCGAAGACGGTGGTGGATGCGTGGGCGCCGGGAAGCCTGAAGAACTAGCGGTGGGTGAGCGCCTCAATGAGATCTCCCCATTCCCGCCACTCCGCAAGCAGTTCCGCACGCGTGCCCGATTCATAATCCGCGTAATCGAAGCCCGGGCTCACCGTGCACCCCAGCAGCGCAAATTTTCCACCTTCGACCAGCCGCGATCCCTGCCAAACGCCCTGCGACACCACCGTCTGCGGCAACATTCCAGCGGCAATATCCGTCCCCAGCACCACGCGCCGCCCGGAACCATCGGGCCAAAGTTGCAGCATCTCCACCGGATTGCCCAGGTAGAAGTGAAACACCTCGTCCGAGCGCAGCCGGTGGATCTCTGAGAAGTTCCCCGGCTCCAGCAGGTAGTAGATGGCCGTGCCGGCCGCGCGCTCCGCAGCCCGTCCGTACCGCTCCGGAAGCTTTGCGGCGGGAATCGTCTCCTGCGCGCGCCATGTCTCGACAAACCATCCGCCCTCGCGCGGATGCGGCCGCAGGCCCAGTTTGCGCCTGATCTGGTCCGCGGTCATATCGCTGTTCATGTTCGCATGTTAAACGGTGGAACTCTGTCCCCTCGCCCCTGCTCTTTCCGGAACTTTTCTACCGCTCACATTGTCTATCCCACCAAACAAGCGGCGAGCCAACCCGCTCGTCGTGCGCTCGCAGCCATACCGCTCCTCGCTTTCTCCGTCGTTCTGATCGCGCAACCGTGCTCTGTGCTCTGAGCCCTGCTGGAGGAGGGAGCCGTGTTTGAAGACAGCCTTGTCGAGTCCATCGGACGCATCCGCACCCGCAGCCGCCGCTACGCCGTCGGCACCACGCTGCTGGAGGCGGCACTGGTCGGCGTTCTGGTGCTCGTTCCGTATCTTTATCCCGCTGGGCTGCCGCCTCGGCTGCTCAGAGTGCCTCTCGTTTCGCCGCCGCCGGCTGCCCCGCCTGCGCCGCCGCAGATCGCGAGCGCGCCCGCGGCTCGGCCAGTGAATCTGGAACTCCTCCTAACCGCACCGACTCATATTCCCGCGCAGATTGCGCGCGTTCCCGTCGCAGCGTCGGAGCCGCCTCGGCTCATCGGAATCGGGCCGGAGAGCGGCATCCCGGTGCTCTCGCCTGGACCCTCTGCGCCGCCGCTGCCGCGTGTGCGGCTGGAAAAACCTTCCGGGCCGACTCGCATTTCTTCCGGTGTGGCGGCCGGCCAGCTGCTGGCGCCGATTCAGCCGCAGTATCCGGCCATCGCGCTGGCCGCACATGTTCAGGGAACCGTAGTGGTTGCGGCGACGATCTCTGCCTCAGGGTACATTGAAAACCTGCGCGTTCTCGGGGGCCCTCCAATGCTGGTTTCCGCTGCGGTGAGCGCGATCCGGCAGGCGCGATACCGTCCCTACCTGCTGAATGGCGAACCGGTTCCGGTGGCAACCACGATTAACGTGCAGTTCGTCCTTGGGCAATGACGGATTTGGGCGAACCAGGCGCTCGCTTAAACGAAAGCCCTGCCCCGGCTATGCCAGGGTGGGGCTATATGTTAATTCTGAACGCGGCCAGCACCTACTCGGCTGCGGGCGCGTCTTCGGAGGCTTTGGTCTGCGCGACGGTCCAGCTGGGATCGCCGACCTTGAAGCGCGCGAAGCGGCGGACGGTGATGTTCTCGCCGAGCCTGCCTACTTTGGACGCGATCAGGTCCTTGATGGACAGGCTCTGTTCCTTGATGAAGGGCTGCTCAAGCAGGCAGACCTCCTCGTAGAACTTGCCCATCTTGCCTTCGACGATTTTCTCGACGACGCTGGCGGGCTTGCCCATGGCTGCCGTCTGCGCGCGATAGATTTCCTTCTCGCGCTCCAGGTCCGCTGCCGTGATATCCTCCTTGCGGATGTAGCGCGGATCGGTGGCCGCGATGTGCATCGCCATGTCCTTGAGCAACTCCTGGAAATCCTCGGTGCGGGCCACGAAATCGCTCTCGCAGTTGACCTCGACCAGCACACCGATCTTGCCGCCGGCGTGGATGTACTGCCCCACCGCGCCTTCATTGGTGCTGCGGGAGGCTTTCTTCTGTGCCGAGGCCATGCCGCGCTTGCGGAGGATCACGAAGGCCTCTTCCATGTTGCCTTTGGACTCCTGCAGCGCCTTCAGGCAGTCGCCCATGGGCGCGCCCGACTTGTCGCGCAGTTCTTTCACCAGCTTTGCGTCGATCTTTTCAGTCACCGTTGACATCCTCTGCTCCATTCTTCCCTGTTTCAGCATTCCCGTCCCGCGTTACGGGCACCTGACAACCGC
This sequence comes from Acidobacteriaceae bacterium, assembly GCA_035503835.1. GTDB lineage: Bacteria > Acidobacteriota > Terriglobia > Terriglobales > Acidobacteriaceae > Palsa-343. The sequence continues at coordinate 62,281 of DATJSY010000045.1, forward strand.
CCATACACACAGAAAGCGTGGTCCCGGATGACGGCGACCACGCTTCTTCAAACGCAGAACCGTCGTTAATATCCGCTTTCCGCGGCCTCGGCCTCGTCGAGCGCGGCCACGATGGCGGGCGCCTTGCGAATGCCGCCGCCCAGTGCCGCCTCCAGATCGACCTCGGGCTCGGCTTCCACTGCCGCTTCGGCTCCTGCTTCGCCGTCCGCCACGGCCTGGATATCGCCCGTGACGCCCGCGGTTTCCGCGGCAAACTGCTTGTCCCCGGCGGCGGCCGCACCCTCGACCACCGAGTCGGCGACTTTGGAGGTAAACAGCCGGATGGCGCGCAGCGCGTCGTCGTTGCCGGGAATCACGTAGTCGACCACGGTGGGATCGCAGTTCGTGTCAACGACGGCGACCACCGGAATGCCGAGCTTGCGGGCTTCCTTCACGGCGATGGCCTCGTTCGAAGAATCGACGACGAAGATCGCGTCGGGCAGCCGGCGCATCGTCTTGATGCCTGCCAGGTTCGCCTGCAGGTGCTTGCGCTCGCGCTCCAGGCGAATGACTTCCTTTTTGGTCAGCAGCTCATAGCGGCCGTCGGTGGCCATCTCATCCAGTTCCTGAAGGCGCTTCACCGACTTCTGCACGGTCACCCAGTTGGTCAGCAGCCCGCCCAGCCAGCGGTTGTTGATGTAGAACATCCCGCAGCGGGTAGCTTCCTCGGCAATGGCGTCCTGCGCCTGCCGCTTGGTGCCGACAAACAGAATCACTTTGCCCTGGGACGCAAGCTCGGTGATGAACTTCGACGCCTCCTTGAACATCTTCAGGGTTTTCTGCAGGTCGATGATGTAAATGCCGTTTCGCTCGCCGAAGATGTACTCCTTCATCCGCGGATCCCAGCGCTTGGTCTGATGCCCGAAGTGGACCCCCGCTTCGAGCAGCTCCTTCATGGTGATGGTTGCCAAACAGCCTCCTCTTTGAACTGCATTCCGGCAGACTACGGGCCGGAATTGATGCTCGCCTTGGCGAGCAGACTGAACTCCAAACTCAAAGATCAGTAATCCGAGAACAGCGATCGGAAAAACCGCTGGCCTCTGATGGCCGATTGTCCCCGAAGCGACTAGCGCTTCGAGAACTGGAATCTCTTGCGAGCGCCCTTCTGTCCGTACTTCTTGCGCTCCTTCACACGCGCGTCGCGGGTCAGCAGACCCTCGCCCTTCAGCGTCTTGCGCAGCTCGGCATTAAACTGGAGCAGAGCGCGGGCGATGCCCATCTTGACCGCGTCGGCCTGGGCGGCCACACCACCGCCGCTCACCGTGGTCACCACGTCGAACGCCGCCGCGGTGTCGCTGACCACCAGCGACTTCTTCGCGGAGACCCGCTGCTGCTCGGTGACGAAGTAGGTGTCGAAGGCCTTGCCGTTCACCTTAAACTCGCCGCTGCCGGGGCGCAGATACACGCGCGCAATCGCCGACTTCCGCCGTCCCGTGCCGTAATACTGAACCAGATCTGCCATCGAGGTCTCTTCTGCTCTCTTTCTTATGCGCTGACTTCCAGCGGTTCGGGCTTCTGCGCGGCGTGCGGATGCTTGTCATCGCGATAGACGTTCAGCTTGGTGGCCATTTTGCGGCCCAGCTTGGTCTTCGGCAGCATCCCCTTGATCGCCTCTTCAACAACCTTCTCCGGCCGCCGCTCCATCAGGCGCGTGAACGACTCCTCGCGCAGGCCGCCCGGAAAGCCTGTATAGCGGCGATAGGTCTTGCTCTGGCTCTTGAGCCCGGTCAGCCGAACCTTCGCCGCGTTGATTACGATGACGTGATCGCCCATGTCCAGAAACGGCGTGTACTTCGGATTCCGCTTCCCGGCCAGTACGCTGGCGGCTTCAGTGGCGAGGCGACCCAGCGTCTTGCCGCTGGCGTCCACCACGAACCACTTCCGGCTGATCTCATGCGCGCTCGGAATGTATGTCGACATCCTTCCCTCTCCGTACTTCCCATGCTGCTCCGATCGCGGTCGTGGGGACCCGGCGCCCGGCATGATCCTGAAATCGCCCACGCAAGGACTTTCCGCGGATCTGAAACTCTTCCGCGGTTTCCAAATGCTGTTCGCGTGAGTTGGCGCAGAAGTTGTCGAACCCCGATCCGTCAGTTGCTGCTGGGTTCGTGCGTCTCTCCGCCGGCAACCGACGCACGGACTCGAAGATGCACACTGCGCAAGGACTTCAGAATACGGGAATTCCGGGCCGGAGTCAATGAGGAGTGAGCCGGAAATGAGCCGGGAAACGGCCGGCGGAAGAGCGCTGTCTGCAGCACTCTGACACCCGTCAGAAGGCCGCCGGGATCTGCACAGGGACTCCCCGAACTTCCACCGTCACCACAGTGATGTCGTCCCTCTGTCCAAAGGCCTGGGCTGCCCTGGCAATTTCCGCGGCGTGCAGGCGGCTCAGGCTTCGGGTACGATCGAAGCCCAGCAATTCGCCCGTCGTCGACTGCGCCTCGACCACCCCGTCCGAGACAAATGCGAGCTGGTCACCGGGAGCCAGCTGAACGAAGGAGCACTGGTACTCCGCGTGCGGATCGATCCCCAAAGGCAGCGAGCCGTGAACCTCCATTTCTTCTCCGTTCAGATAGGGCGGGAGGTGGCCGGCATTAGCTGCAGTCAGCTTTCCGTCAGAGGCCAAGTGCGCCGCCAGACAGGTGGTGAAGCCGCCGCGCATCCGTCCTGCTACTCGCCTGTTCAGCGACTGCAGCAGTGCGGCAGGATTGGGCCTGTGCTCCGCTTCCGCCCGGATGGCGCCCACCAGCACGGAGACCAGCATGGCCGCGGGAAGCCCCTTCCCGCTCACGTCCCCAATCACAATCGAGATTCCACCGCTGCCGTCCGCAATCTGCTGAAAGAAGTCTCCACCCACCTGTTCGGCGGGCTGGTAGACCGACTCGACAGCGAAGGCCGGGCATTGGTCCTGTTCGTCGGGCAACAGAACCTGCTGCACCTCGCGGGCGGCATCCAGCTCACCAGCCAGCCGCTCTTCGCGCCGGCGGGCCAGGGCGAACCTCCTTGTTAGGAAAACCAGCAGCGCCAGCAAAAAGAAGAGATGGAGCAGCGTGCCGCTCTGCACGGAAAAGGGTGGCAATGGCAGGGGCACCTCAAAAATGCGGGGAACATGCGTAATGCCCGCCTGATCGAGGACGATTGCCACATTGTCCGCGAAATAGAAACCCAGATCGAGTCCAGTCGGCACGAGCAGCAGGCGCGCGTCGAGGTCGCCGCGCCAGGCCCGTCGCAGCAGGACAGCCAGAATCCAGAGCACGACCGGCGCAAGGCAAACGATCTGAATGCTGGCCGAAGTCGATGGCGAAGCCCATTGCGGCCAGTAAAAGACCGCGGCAAACGGACTGAAGGCAGCGAGTACGACGGCCAGCCGGCCCGTCTTTCCGATGCGCGCGTCCAGGACCCGCGAGAAAAAGCACAAAGCGGCGCAGAAGTTGACGGCGACCAGCATGCCGTCCAGCAGATCGTTGATCGGAAGGGGCGGCTTCGAATAGATCTGCTGGCAAACGTAGAGCGCATTGTCGGCCGCCTGCGCCAGCAGCATGATGGCGAACCAGAGGTACTCGCGTTCTCTGGGCCGGATCAGGAAAAGACAAAGGATCGCCAGCCCCACCAGCGCAGCGGTGATTGAGTAGGAGTACGAGTCAACGTAGAACACGTCGCGCGCCTTCTGGTGAAGTACCCGTTGCACGGCGAGCAGCGCCGGGTCGCCCACCAGGTGGCCACCTTCGAGCGGTCCCCCGCCCACATAGCTCGCCCAGATGGGAGCGTGCCAGACACGAATCGCAACCTGCACAGAGCGCTCGACCGGACTACCGATGCGGGTGAGCGGGAACTGGTGGTAACTCATGGAGTACGAGGGAATTGGAGCGGGCATTTTCCCGCACTGGCCGACCAGCTGTCCGTCCACGTACACCTGGTAGGAAGTGAGGATCGGCGCGAACAACAACGAGGTGAGTCGATTCCCAGGAGGCACCAGGACCCTGAACCGGTACCATCCATACCCACCCATCTCCGCATGACCCTGAACAGACCATGACTGCCCGCTCTTCAGAAGCTGCCACGTCGCATCGTCGAAACCCGGCTGGGCCCATACCGGTTCGCGTGCGGCGGAAACCGGTGAGTCCCCGGCATGGAAGCGCCACATGCCGTCAAGCGAAACCACCCGTTCGCGTCCACGATCCAGATCGAAGGTCTGCGCAGTCAGCTGGACCGCGCAGACCATCACCGCAAAAGCGGCGATCCATCGCGCGCGTCGGAAGGTGCTCATCGCCAAACTCCTGAAGATCCGGGTCGATGCCGCCTGGTTTCGTGTCGATGTTAAAACAAGCCGCTTTCCTGCGCATCGGGATTGTCAGCCCAGGGAGGTTGCACCCGCAGGTCAACGGTCAGGCGGTCAGCGAAATGCAGTCGGTGAGGAGCTGGTTAGCCTGTTCGAGTCAGGCGCTGATGCGCCCGCGCTCAGGAAAGGCCGGTCAACGTTGAGGCGGCTGGCTCAGTGAATCCGGACATCCCTCGCTTCCTTCTTCACACGCGCAGAGTCGGACCTCCGCAATTCCTGTGGCCTCGGCCCGTCTCCGCAAACAGGTCATCTTGCCCACCGACGTCTGGCACATACCGCTGCCGGCAGGGATATTTCCGGCCAAAGCGAAGAGCCCTGAGCCACTTCCCGGTCCAGAAAGAGTTCAGAAAGAAAACAGATTCAGAGCATTGACACGTCGAGGGCCTGCCAGGATACTCCGTTACCTGAACATCGGTGCATATTCGCACCTTGTGGAGGGTTCCGAAGGTGTGTTCGGCCCGAGTTCACACAGGTGCAGCACCCCCCTGCGGGCACAAGGACCAAGACCATGAGCAACGGTGCGAACAAGAGAATTCCGGATGTCCGGATTACCCCCGACAACCAAACCGTCCTGAAGCAGTTAGGCCTTCTACAGGACCTCGCCGGAACCTGGAAGGGAAAAGGATTCAATCTAATCGCCCGGCCCGACTTCCACGACAGCACTGACCTGTATCTGCAGCTCAACCAGACCCGCGAGACCCTCCAATTCACTCCCATCGGCTCGGCCATTCCCAACCGCGGCTTCGGCCAGGATGACATTGAGCTGTTCGGACTGACCTATCTCCGGAAGATGGCTGATGCCGGTCACGACGGGGCGCTGCACATCGAGCCAGGCATCTGGGTGACCCAGCCAGCCACGACCTTTCCGCCGGAATCGGTGCCCGCGCCGAACCAGCTGGTGGCCCGGATGGGAACCATTCCTCATGGGAACGCGCTGCTGGCCGAGGGGATCGCTCAGCCTTTTACCGGGCCGCCGGTTCTCACCAGCGCGGCCGCTCAGTACAGCTTTTCGCTGTTTCCGTCGTTCAACAGCACACCCTTCGGCGTGCCGCCGACGGCCCCCGGGGTAGTCTTCAATGCTGCCGGATCGTCGGAGAAGCTGACAGTTCCGAATGTTCCCGGAGGGCCGCCGCCGTTTCCGGAATACGACCTGACCGTTCCCGACGGCGCCATTCCCCTGGGGCCGCTGAATCCGCCCTTCTCGCTCAACACGCGAACGCCCTTCGCCACCTCCCCGGCGGAACCGCCTCTGCCGGCGGCCATTGACGGCGTACCCATGCAGACCGTCATCAACGACCCAATTACGCTGCTGCAAGCGGATATTCAGAAGCTGGTGCACGACGGTTATACGTTCGAGGGCGTTGCTCTGAATATCTCCACAACGACACCCCTGACGTCTTTGCAGAACCCGAACGCGGGCCCCGCCGGTCCAGTTACGCCGGTTACGGTGCCGCAGTTTGGCGGAGGCATCGGGAATATCCAGTTCCTCGAAGGGGAGAGCCCTGTCGTAAACAACGCGACGCACAAAACAACGCGACGCAGTTGCAGGAAAACGCAGAAACGGTCATCGTCTATGCGACGTTCTGGATCGAGAAGGTGACCCACCCGAAGCGAGGGCTCTTCTTCATGCAGCTTCAGTATGCGCAACTGGTGGCGCTGGACTTCCCCATCTTCCATCTGCTGAATGCAAACCCGTCCAACTATAAAAACCTGGGATGGCCGCACATCGCCGTGGCAACGCTGAGAAAGACCTTCAGCTAAGAGACACGAGACGCCTCGCGAAATCCTGATCTAACGGAGGCCACCGTTCCAGCCTGCCGGCAACCAGTACGGCGCTGGCAGGTTGAGGCGGCTGCGTTTGCCATCAGTGGATCCGTATATCTCCGTAGCCCGTCTCCACGCGCACGGTCGGCCCTCCGCCGTTCCCCTTGCCGGTGATGTGGTGACGCTCCAGAATGCAGTGGGTGCTGATGGCCGCCTTGCTGTAGATCCAACCGGAGCCGGTGGTGGCTTCCAGAACAAAGGGCGCGTGTCCCACATTCAGCGCGACTTCGCCGTAGCCAGTGTGCACGAGCCAGTCGCCCGCAGGACGCCCGGCGACGTGAATGTCGCCCGAGCCGGCATCGGCGAGCAGTGGGCCGTTGATGCCACGAATCCGAATGGCGCCGCTGCCAGTGCGGGCCATCACGTCGTTGGCGCCCTCGAGATCGGCATGGATGCCGCCGGAGCCGCAGCGCAGCCACACGTGGCCTGTGAAGTCTGTGGCCTGGATGTTGCCCGAACCGGTGAACGCCCTCAGCGGGCCGTCCAGGCCGGACAGACGAAGATTCCCGGAGCCGGTGGTCGCCTCCAGCTGCGAGCCGCGCGGCGCGGTAATGTCGTAGTTGATGACGACGTTCGAGGTTCCCTTCAGGTGTCGGCCGATGGTGATGATCCTGGCATCCTGCTGGATGGGCGGATGACCCAGCACACGCTGGACGCGATCGGCGGCAGCTTGTCCGTAAGCCACGCCGGCGGCATGAATATGGCCGACGATGTGGACTTCGCCCGCCGGGCCGGGCCTGACGTGGATGTAGCCCGAAGCAGTGTGAACGCGCAGCAGGATCGGTCCGCTGACGTGCAGCGTGCGATGGAAGGTTCCAATGGCACCAGGCGCCGGAGGAATGAACAGAACAGGAACGACGAGTGCGGCCAGGGAGGAAACAAAACGTGGCTGCCATCGGCGCATAGAGCAGTTCCCTGCCGCAAGGATACGGTCTGATCCGGAGCTCGCGGCCCCTGGGTCAGAGGCCGGGAATTTTTTGACGACCCTGCACGATATGCGCCATGCCCCGGCTTCGCTCAGTGAATGCGAATATCTCCGGACCCGGTTTCGACGTGCACCGTGGGGCCGCCGCCATTCACGTCTCCGCTGATATGGTGATGCCCCAGGCTGCCGTGCGTACTGATGGAGGGGTCGCTGTGAATGTCACCGGAGCCGGTGCTGGCGTCCAGCGTAAAGGGTGCGTTGCCAACATTCAGCGTGACGTCGCCGGAGCCGCTGCGCAGCTGCCAGCCCGCCGAGGGCCGTCCTGTGACCTGGATATCGCCGGAGCCGGTTTCCGCAAAGAGCGTGCCGTTGACGCCGCTGATCACGATCTTGCCGCTGCCGGAGCGAGCGCTGACGTCATTCGCCGACTGCAGATCGGCGTGTACGTCTCCCGACCCGCTGCGCAGCTCCACATGGCCGGTAAAGCCGCTGGCCTCGATGTCGCCGGAGCCGGTCTCCGCCTGCAGCGAGCTGCCCAGATCGGCAAGGCGCAGATCGCCGGAGCCGGTGCCGGCGTCCAGCTGCGAGCCGCGCGGTGCGGTGATGTCGTACTCGATCGAGACGTTGTTCAGCCAGTCCTCGTGGCCGCCGATGATGACGATGTTGCCGTCCTGCTCGATGGGCGGAGCGTTAACGACCCGCTGGACGCGCGCCTCGTCAGATGCTCCGAAGCCCCACCCGTTGGCCTCGACGTGGCCGACGATATGGACCTCGCCGGCCGGGCCGGGCGTGACATGGATGTAGCCGGAGCCGGTGTACACGCTGAGCATCACTGTGCCGTTGACGTGCAGCGTGCGATCGAAGGCGCCCGTGGCGGCGTGCGCCACGGCGGGCAGGAGCAGGACGAGAAGAGCAGCGGTGAGAAGCGGGAACCGTTTCTGCATAGGGGAAACCTCCTTCCAAAGCTTGTAGTGTGCAGCGCGCAACCGGCAGGCCGCTGCTGGCCGCTGGCTGTTGAGTCGTGACTTCAGGCGCACTTTCGAGGATACGCGCGAGGGGCGCAGACGGTTCCCTGACTGCTATTTGCTTTTCAGGCCCCAGTTGAACCGCAGGCCGGTGAGCGTGTTGAACGGCAGAGAGGGATAGCCGATGGGGCTGATGTGATGATTGCTGGTGAGATTGTTGAGCTGCGTGTAGACCGACATCCACGGTTTCAGCTCATAGCTCACGCCAACGTCGAGCTTCGTGTAGCTGTAGTCGAGATTGTGGTTGGGCAGCAGCAGCGTGTTGCCGAAGTTCACGTCATCGCCGCCCAGGAAGGTTGAGTCGTCGCTGCGGCTGGCGTAGGCGGCGTCCACAATCGTGGTCCACCGTTTGCCGGTATAGATCACGCTGGTGAAGCCCGTGTTCGGCGGGCGCCGGAAGGGCCGCGCACCCACAACCGGGGCGTAATCGCCGATCACGATGCCGGGAAAATTCGGGTTCGTGCACGGCGAGGTCGATCCCGCTTCGAGGCACTGCGCCGACTCGAAGGAGTGCTGCACCACGGCATCCAGGTAGGTATAACCGCCGCGGATAAAAATGTTCCGCCCGACGCCGTAATCGATTTCCGCCTCTGTGCCCTGGGCGCTCCAGGAGAGCGAGTTCAGGTCCAGCTCATAGGCATAGTCGTTGTTCAGCTGCGCTTCGAGCTGCTGCTGCTGCGCCGGGGTGAGATTGGGAAGCAGCGTCGGGACGAGCGAAGCGGGCACAGCCTCAATCTGATTGCCGAATTCGTTGTGAAAATACGTCAGGTGCACGGTGACGCGTTGGCTGAACAGGCTCTGCTCCACGCCGCCGTCGTAGCTGCGGGAGAGCTCCGCGCCGATGGGAGCGATGCCATCCTGCGCGATGGTCATCTGGCCGCCATTGGCCTGCAGAAATTGGTAGAGCGAGCCGAACTGCTGGCTGAGCGTGGGCTCCTGGTAGCCGCGCGCAAAGTTGAAATTAAGCTTCGTGCCGTGGATGCCGCGACCCGGGCGCACGATGTACCACGTGCCTCCGATGCGCGGCGAGGCGACGGTTCCGAAGAGGCCGTTCTTCTCCACCGCTCCGGCCGCCGTGTAAAAGAGACGGTTTTTGAATTCGCCGCCGGCCTGGGCCTGGTAGTCGTAATTCCCGCGCTCCAGCGCCTGGCGCATGGCGTACACCGGCTCGTCCTCCATGCCGCGCTCATCGTCGAAGCGGAAGGCGCCAATGACGCCGAGGTGCGGGCCATGCTGGTAATCCATCTGCGCGAACAAGTCGTCGCGATTCGAGTCCAGCGCCAGATTCCATGGATAAATGGAGCCATCGGCCGCGCTGTAATTCATCAGCGCCTGGCCGGACGCGGAGTAACCATTGGCGCCGGTGATGGTGACCAGATTGCCGTAGTAGTTGCCCGCGCCCAGATCGCTCCCGGTCAGCAGATTTCCCGCCGGATACCACTGCTGCGACTCCTCGCGCTTGCGCACCAGCCCATAGCGGACCGTGGCGTTCAGGTTGTCGCGGAAGCTGTGGGTGATGGTCGCGGTGCCGTAGGTGTCCTGGTCCGATTCCTTCTCATCGTTGGCGATTCCGTCGAAGGAGTAGCCGCCGTTGGCGGAGGGAACGCCGGTAGAGGAGTCGCTGTTGCGGGCGGTCACGCGAACCTCCGTGCGCGCGGACCAGCTCCAGCCCAGGTTCGCCACCGCGGTGTCGTCGTGATACTCGTCCATCGGGATCGAATTACCCGTGTACAGGCTGGAATAGCCGCCGTAGTAATCGAGCCGCCGCTTCATGCCGCCGAGCTGCACCTGATTCTGGTAGGTGCCAAAGTTGCCGGCACTGCCCTGGTAGAGCAGAGAAGGAAACTGCGTGCTGCCGCGCGGGGTAGTCAGCGCCACGACGCCGGCGGCAGCGTCGGCGCCGTAGAGCGTGCTGTCCGGTCCGCGATAGATTTCCACGTGAGCCAGGCCGGTGGTCGAGAGATTGCCGAAATCGAACTGGCCACCGATGTCCTCAGTAGGCACGCCGTCGAGCAGGACGCGATTGGCATCGGAGCTGCCGCCGCGGAGGAAGAGCGAGGTTTCGCCGCCGCGCTCGCCGGTCTGCACCACGCTGACGCCGGGAGCCATGCGCAGCGCGTCCACGATGGTCGAGCGATTCTCGAGTTGCAGCGCACCGATACTGGTAATGGATCCGGTGGCCTGCGCCTGCGGCTCAGGACGGCCGGAGTCGGTGACCACGACGGACTGGCGGACCCACTCCGGTTCGAGGACAATGTTCTGCACGACAGCGCTCAGCGTGCCTCCGTAGAAGCTGTGCGTCTCCAGCTGCCGGAAGGAACGGCCCGAGGCGAGGACGTAGAAGCGTCCGGAACGGCCGGTGATCAGGGTGTATCCGCCCTCGGGTCCGGTGTGCGCTGCCAGGATGACCTTGCCATTCTGCACCAGGGCGACCACGGCACCGGCAATGGGATAGCCCAGCGGATCGGTGACGGTACCGGAGACGCTGACCGCGTGGAGCGCGGCAGCGGAAGCGAAGATCAGAAATACCGACAGGAGGCGGCGCAGGGGCCGCAAAACGAGCGTCATAATTCCTCCGTTCCCCTCGGAACGCGGTGAACGAGCCCGCGCCGAACGCGGACTCTGGCATACGGGACCGGTCTCCTGACTTGCGCGCAGCCGAACCGCCTTCCCGGAGCCGGGGGCTCCAGTGGCTTTCAGGTTCGGCCTTTTCCTGCGCCTTTATCCACCTGACGCAGAAAGCCGCGCTTACAGTTGCGGGGCAGTGGCGGATTTACACCGCCTTCCCGATCATCCCGTAGCGGTGATGGTGGCTCGGGAGCCGATAAGCACTCCCGAAGGAAAGCCCGGGACAACAGAATGGGCTGGAAAGGACGTTTATATCGGTTCCCCGGCGGCAAGTCAAAGGAACGGACAACAAGCTGGGCCGGCCAGGGTATGGCAAGCGTCAAGTTACGCCAGGCAGGGCAGCTTCCAGCGAGAATTTCATCCCTTTGGCAATCTGCGGCAGCTACACTCAAGGCACAGATTTCATGCAGGAAACCCCCATCCGTCGATCTTGAAGGGATGAAGTGTCGGGCCAATCCCCAGCAGGCGGTCGCCCCCGGGTGCTTGTGGTCGATGACGAGTGTGTCATTGCCGACACTCTGGCCATCATCCTGGCCCAAAACGGCTATGAGGCGACAGCCGTTTACTGCGGCCCGGAGGCCATCGAGACAGCGAAGAGCTGGCAGCCCGATCTGCTGCTGGCCGATGTGGTGATGCCTGAAATGAGCGGGATTGAGGCCGCGATCCGCATCCATGCGCTGCTGCCGCGGTGCCGCATCCTGCTGCTCTCCGGGCAGGCGGCGACCACCGATCTGATGCAGAACGCGCGCCGCGACGGCCACGAATTCGAGATCATCCTGAAGCCCATCCACCCCACGCAGTTGCTGGCGCGGCTGGCCAGGCCCTAATCGCGGAACGCATCGGCGGTTTCGCGAATCCGCTGCCATAATTCCCTCAGTCCCGCGCCGGTTTTCGCGGAGCAGAGCAGCAGTTGGTGCCGGCCGAAGGCCGCGCGCAGCGCTGTCAGGGCTTTGGCACGCCCATTGCCGCTCAGTCGATCCGCCTTCGTCCCGACAATGACGAAACTGCGCCGCGCGTGTTCCAGAAACGCGAAGAGCTGCGCGTCGCTTTCCTTCGGCGGCAGGGTCGCGTCGACCAGGCACACGCATAGCGCCAGCGTGGCGCGGTCGCGCAGATACGGCTCGATGAACTTTGGCCACTCGGCGGAGATGGATTTGGAAATTTTTGCGTAACCATAGCCGGGCAGATCGGCGAAAAGGAGTTGCGGCGGGCGATGAGGTGCTTCGGCGAGGGCAAAGAAGTTGATCGCACGCGTGCGGCCAGGCGCAGAGGAAACGCGCGCCTGCTTCGAGCCGAGCAGGGCGTTGATCAGGCTTGATTTCCCCACGTTCGAGCGGCCGAGAAAAGCGATCTCCTGCGCACCGGGCCGGGGAAAATGGGCTGCGTCGGTGACTGAGCGAAGAAATTCAGGATAAAGAGGCTTCATGCGCGCGAAGAGTCAGATTACAGGAACCGAGCCTTGACAGCGTGCATCGCGCGGTGGAAGTTCATGGGGGAGGATGGACCGATGAGCTTACCCCAATCCGGCTGCACTTCCCTCTTTCTGGAGTTTTCGCGCAACAAGCTGATAATGCAGTACTGGCCGCGGCTGAAGGCGTGCGTCGAGTCGCTTACCGACGAGCAGGTGTGGTGGCGGCCGAACGAGGCCAGCAACAGCGTGGGCAATCTGATGCTGCACCTGAACGGCAACATGCGGCAGTGGATCGTGGCCGCGTTCAGGCGAGAGGAGGATCGCCGCAACCGCCCGGCCGAATTCGCCGAACATGGTCCCATGCCCCGCGCCAAACTGCTCGAGAACTTCGGCGCGACCGTGCGCGAAGCCGACGAGGTACTGCGGCGGCTGACCGAGGCCGACCTGCTCTCGGAGTACGACATTCAGGGTTACCACGTGCACGGGCTCGACGCCGTGTACCAGGTGATCGAGCACTTCGGGCTGCACTTCGGCCAGATCGCGTACATCACGAAGATGCTGCGCGCGGAGGACCTGGGATTTTATAAGGAGCTGAACACAACCGGGCGAGCCTGGCGGAGCTGTTTCGCCGGAGAGGACGATAGATGATGCCGATCGGCCGCAGGAAGCGGAGGGGAACAGCGGTATGCGCATGTGTGCTGTCGCTCGTACTGTGCGGAACGGGCGCGGCGCAGCAGAGCCACGCGCCTCAGCGCTATCAGGTAAAGCACATTGCGAGCGTGCTTTTTCAGCTGCTGCCTCTGACAGAGCCCCTGAAGCTTGAGGAAGCAAACAGGATTCCGCTGATCTTGTATGGCGGCAGGGTCTATTCGACATTCATGACAGTGTCGTACTTCGACGATAAGGGGGAACTGGGGCCGCAGGCCGCTGCCGGATCGGTGACCGTTCATTACGACGGAAGTGGCCACGCATACATCGAGGTTACGCCGGAGAGAGTGGGCAAAGTCCAGTTGAGAGTCTCTGTTTTTTTCAATGATGGGACTATGGATGCCGAAAACCTGGATGGTGACGTATCCCGACCGAAAACCTGTGAAAATTGAAGTTATCGATGGTCCGGGTGACGACATTGGCACGGTGTATCTGGGGCTTGCGGATCCGGTGGAGTTTCAGGACGCAGGGCTGTTTCCCAGAGCCTTCTATGCAGGAGCTCAACATCCAGTGCCGATACCGTATAAGGACGTTAAGTTCACAGTGATCTCAAAGACCCCGGCCGACCCGCCAATTTCTCTGGATGACACGACCGGCGAAGTGAAGCCTGTGCACCTGGGACATGCGTTGGTGCTAACCACATTCCAGGGCCTCGACGCCCTGACATGTATCGATGTCCAGAGGCATGGCGAGGACGGCTGTGATCGCACCGTGTGCAGGGAGCTGGTCCCCCCGGGCATGGCTGCGCCCCCCCAGGTGCATTACACTTATCGTGATCCAATGCCCCAGAAAAGCCCAAAGGGTTGACATAGTCCTGGATTTCCCGCCGTTGATGCCGCGACGGGCGCAGAACCAGACGTAAGGCGGGTCGCAAGACCAGGTTCGAGCGCGGACTCAGCTCCGCTTCAATCCAGGCGCACCAGCCAGGCTTCCCCCTGGCTGGGGTGCAGCCGGTGCACAATGGCCATGGCCACTGTGCGATCGCCTTCGTAAGGGCGAATGCGCACCCAATAGCCGGTGGGACCCTCAAATTCGATCACGCTGGCGCTGCGGTATTCGCGCTGCAGCCGCTGTTCGAGATGCACTGCCGCGCGGCGGCGTGAGAACGCGCCCACCTGCACGCACCAGCGACCGCCGGAATCGAGTGGCTCTGGCGCGCTGTAGACATCGATGCGGACCTCGCCGATGCCGGCGCGGTAAAGGCCGATGGCTTTCGCCGCGCCTTCAGAGAGATCGAGGATGCGCCCGGCCACAAACGGCCCGCGATCGGTAATGCGCATCACCGCCGATTCGCCGGTGCGCAGATACGTGACCCGGATCAGCGAGCCCATGGGCAGCGTGCGGTTGGCCGCGGAGATCAGGTTTTCGTCGTAAATCTCGCCGTTCGCCCCCGCATGGCGGTTGTAGGGAGGTCCGTACCAGCTGGCCACGCCGGTTTCGGTGTAAATAGGCGAATGGGTATCGACGTACTCATCATCGGCGCTGAGCACAGGGCTGCGGCGGCTACCGCGATACACCGGCGGCGGCGTGGATTCGACTGAGGGCGAAGGCGCGGGCTGAAGCGTGGGCGGCGGCGCGTACGCGGTCTGCTGGCGGTGAGCACAGCCGGCCACCAGCGCCAGCACCAGCGCAGCAGCGGCTGCCGCCGGCAGAGACCGGAACGGTGCGGACGAGGGGACATGGGGGATCGGCAGGCGCATCACGACGGGTTTACGCTCCCTGGTGGCGGTCCAGATGCGCCGCCAGCCGGTTGAGTTGCTCCGCCGCGCTGCGCAGAGCCTTCGAGGAGTTCTGGCGCACCTCCGGCACGACGTGGTCGTTCAGATACGCAATGATCCTCTTCAGGTCTTCTTCCAGATGCTCACCCAGAGGCTGATCGGCTTTGGATTCCATCCGTTCGCACAGGCGCTCGACAAAGCCCGCCGATTTTCAGTATTGACGGGAGATCCGAGCGGGTCAATCGTTCCGCAGACCGACGTTCCTGATGAGTAACGCGGCCATCCCCGAACGGGAATGCATCCTCCAACCCGTTGGGAATGGCAGATTTACGCATCGCGGCTGCGCTGATTTGTCGCTGGCTGTTACGCGGCGGGCTGCTCTTCCCTGCCGTCATGGCCTATCCACAGTCGCCGGCCACGTTGCCCGATGCTCCCCGACCTGCCATGATCGCACCCTGGACCACCCAGACTCCCCCGCTGCTTCGCGCGGGCCGGCTGCCGAGGGCACGGCGCCGCAGATGGAGACCCTACAGGAATCCAGGACATGCGATCCGGCCACTCTCCGCGCACCAAAAAATGATCTTCTGGCTGCATCTGGAGGCCCGTCCCTACTCGCCCCTGCCCTCGTTCATGGCGGCCGGCTTGGAGCAGGGGCTCAACAGCAATCCGAAGTTCGGCACGGACAGCGTCGCGTTTGGCGAGCGCCTCGGCGCGGCCTTCGTGCGCGATGCCAGCATGAGGTTCTTCGTCAGCAGCCTCTTTCCCGCCCTGCTCCACGAAGATCCGCGTTACTACCGCGTGCAGAATGGGCGCATTGTCGCTCGCGGGCTGGGGGCGGGCGAACAGGCGCTGGTAACGCATACCGACAGCGGAGGCCTGATCCCCAACTACTCCGACCTCCTCGGGCATCTCGCTGCGTGCGAGCTTTTCCTCGCCTACTATCCCCCACCCAGTGCGAACCAGCGCGTGGTCGCGGAAGCGTGGGTCACTTCCATCGCAGGAGATGCGGGCAATAATCTCCTGCTGGAATTCGTACCCGGCATCGTCAACCGCTGGAAACGCCATCGCCAGCGCGGCCGCACCCGGTCGTCCCAAAAGCGGCGGAATTCGTCTATCCCATCACAGGGGGCTCCGATCTCCGGCGCGGCCGCCGGAAGCTTCAACGGACCAGAATGACGCCGGACAGCAGAGCGGCCACGGGCCGGAACGACAGCATGCACAGGCGAGGTGTGGGGCAGCCGTGCCTCCAGTCGCTGGTCTTCCTCGCGCTGCTCATCGCGGCCTGGGTAGCATCTTCCGCTCAGGCGCCGCTGCCGGATGCGCCGGCGCCGCAGCCGGATGTTGTCGCCGACTACCGTCCGGCCGACGCTGATCCCGCGCCCCAGCAGCCGTTCCCGCCTCAGGTGACGGCGCGGCATGGAGCAAGCCTTCCCGGGTTGAACTCTGCCTACGTGCCCCTGCCCCGGCTCTGTCTGGCGCAGTCCTGCAGCGAGCGCTCGACACAAAAAGACTGCTGCCAGCAGGAGCCAGGGCTCTTCGCCACCTATCTCAGGCAAAACGCCGCCCAGATCTACTCGCCGGGAAGTTTGGCGCGGCTGGCTATGCACAGCATTGCGGATCCCTTCAACCTGCTGACCATCGTCGGCACCTCAGCTTATTCGGTGGCTACCGACCCACACTCCCCCTACGGGCCGGGCATGACGGGCTGGGGCAAACTCAGCGGAGTCGCGCTCACCCAGGACATGACTGGCGAGTTCTTCGGCACTTTTTTGATTCCTTTTATCGATCACGAATACCCGCACTACATCCGCATGCCCAATGCATCGCTGGCGCGGCGCATTGCGCACTGCATCTATCAGCCGTTCTGGACGGTCAGCGACACCGGGCAGCCGATGGTGAACTACTCGAACCTGGTCGGGACCGCCGCCGATGAAGCCGTGGATATCAGCTACGTGCCGTATCAGCAGGTCGGATGGGGGCCCAGCGCGGAACGCATTGCGACCGCGTGGGCCACTGCGCCTATCGGCAACTTCGTCACCGAATTCGTGCCCGACGTGGCGCGTCACGTCAACCTGAACATCGTCTTCGTGCAGCGCATCATCGACCGCGTGGCCGTGGAGGATGGCGGGGGCGTGCAGAACATGCCGCCGCCGTAAGCGGACTGGGCCAGGCAGCCGGATCAGTTTTGCCCGCTGAAGTATTTCGGGTGATGCCCCGGCAGCCACGGGTCGTAGTGCGCCGCAAATTCGGCGCGCTGCTCCGTGGAGGGGTGTGTGTAGGTCCAGAACTCGACGAAAGCGCCGGGATGCGGATTATCCAGCCACAATTGCGCGTCGCTGCAGAAGGAGTCCACCGCCGCCTGCTGCGCACTCGGCACTAATCCGTGTATCACTTCCTGCCCGTAGACGTCGGCCTGGTGCTCGATGTGCCGCGACATGGCATTGGCGACAGGGTCGGACAGGAAGCTGAGCGCGACGAAAAGAAACAGCAGCAGCCCCAGCGACGACCAGCTTGCCACCGATTCAATGCCCCAGCGCGGGCCGCACACGCGCACCAGCCAGCGCAGCAACCGGAAGGCGATCCAGTAGAAGAACAGGATTACCGGTACGGAGAAGGCGATGCCTTTGGCGATGTGGTGCAGCACGTAGTGGCCCTGTTCGTGGCCGTAGGTGAAGAGGATCTCGTTGGGCGTCTCGTCATGGATGGTGGTGTCCCAGACAACGATGCGCCTGGACGCGCCCAGCCCGGTGACGTACGCGTTGGGACCGGTGACTTTGCGGCTCGCCTCCATGAGAAAGATGCGGCTGGGTGGAATGTGCAGGCCGCCGCGCGCGGCCACGCGCTCCAGTTGATCCACCAGCGCCGGATCGACCTTTTGCAGCGGCTCAAATTTGTTGAAGAGCGGATCGATCACGATGGGCGCGACGAACACCGCGAACGCTTCCACGGGAATGGTGATGATCCAGAACCACAGCCACCAGCGCCGCGGCGCGTGGCGCATGAGCGCGTAGAGCACGCTCAGCACGACCGAGCCCACGACCACAAAGATCCCCGTGGATTTCGCCCAGTCGCCCCACCAAGCCGGCCACGCCTCGACCGAGAGCCCGAAGTGCAGGCCCACATGATGCCCCAGCAGAGCCAACGGCAGACTCAGAGCGACGAAGATCAGCAGCCACAGCGGCGCCGCTGCCAGGCCCTGCAGCCACGGCGGTCGCGCAACGCGCGCCGCCAGCCGAGCGATGGGCGCTCCGGCGCGTGCCACTAGCCAAAGCGTCAGCAGCAGCCAGGCCGTTCCGCCGAAATAGAGGCTGGTGCTCCAGTGGCTGAGCGCGATGGCTTCAGCCAGCTTCTGCGGCGGCATCGAGCAGATGCAGTTGCCCGTTGCGGCCGGCGGTGTTGCGGCGAGGGCGAGCACACTTGTCAGCACGATGCGGAATCCTCCAGCAATGCGGCAGGCTGCAGATCGCGGCGGGCTAGCGCTGCTCCACTGACTGCGCGCTGAGCCTCTCGAGCCGCTGTTCGAGCCGCGACTTCACCTCCGCCCACTCCCGGTCGAGAACAGAAAAGTACACCGTGTCGCGGATATAGCCGCTCCAGGTCAGCCGATCCTTTCTCAGCACGCCTTCGCGCACGGCTCCCAGTTTAGCGACGGCCGCCTGGCTGCGATGGTTGCGCGTGTCCACCCTGAATTGCACCCGAACGGCCCCGCAGCGGAAGGCGTGCTCCAGCATCAGCAGTTTTGCTTCCGGATTCACCGCGCCGCTGCGGACCTCGGGATGCAGGAAGGTCGAGCCGATTTCCACCCCGCCCTGATCCTCCGTCTGGGTATAGAAGCTGGAAACGCCCAGCATGCGGCCATCCGCGCGGAGGCGAATCACATACGCGACCCGCTGCTCCCGCGGAGCCCTGCACATATTCGCCCAGTAACTCTCGAATCGTTCGCCGAGCGGATTGTCGGGCATGATCGCCCACGCCTCGGGATCGCAGTGCACCAGCCTGCGCACTTCGTCCTTCATCTCCGGAGTCACCGGTTCCAGGTTCACGACTCGCCCCAGGAGGGGACGCGGCTCCAGTTTCATCACAACTCCCGGCGATTCTCTCGTCAGAGATTAAACAGCTCCCGCAGCCGTCGCGTCTGCGCGCGGCTTACCGGGATCTCGGTCTGCTTCTTGTCATCCATGCGCAGTTGATACGTGCTCTTGAACCACGGCACCACTTCGCGGATGTGGTTGATGTTCACGAGGTAGGAGCGGTGCGCGCGCCAAAAGACGGCTGGATCGAGCAACTCGAAGAGTTCCTCCAGGGTGCGGCACTTGGACTGGCCTTCCAGCGCCGGCGTGGCCACGGAAATGATGCCCTCCTCGATGGAGGCAAAGCAGATATCCTTCTGATCGATGAGGAGCAGACGGCTGCCGGCCTGCACCACGATCTTGCCGCTGTGCGGGCGCGGCGTCTGATGCTGCTCGATGAGCTTCAGCAGAGTATCCACGCGCAGATCGCCCGTCGAGGGCCGCAGGTCGCCGTTCACCTCCTGGAGCCGCAGCCGCGCGCGCTCCACCGCCTGCATCACACGGTCGCGGTCGAAGGGTTTCAGCAGATAATCGATGGCGTTGACGTCGAAGGCGCGCACCGCATACTGGTCGAAGGCGGTCGCAAAGATGATCTGCGGCAGGCGGTTGCCCTCGCCGAGATCGAGCAGCTTCTTCAGCACGGCAAAGCCGTCGAGGCCGGGCATCTGCACGTCGAGGAAGACCACGTCGGGGTGGTGCCTCCGGATCAGGTCCACAGCTTCCACGCCATTGGTGCCTTCCCCGACGATTTCGACTCCGCCGCCCTCGAGCAGATACTTCAGCTCTTCGCGACTCAGCTCTTCATCGTCGACAATCAGCGCGGTGATGGGCATACAGGCAACCTAAGAGTATAGGAATGGGCAGGAAGCAGGGTCAACGAAAGCGGCGCATGCGCGAGAGGCGCGGCTATTCGGTGAAAGCGTGCAGCCTTTTGGGAGGATGGTCCGAGGCCAGCTCGTGCCCGCAGTGCACGCAGTAGAGGTCTGTGATGCGCGCCGTGCGATGGCAATTGCCGCAGCAGGGAGCCACCTGGTAGGCGCATTGCGGACAGAAGTGGTAATCGCTCTCAATGCGCGCGCTGCAAACCGGGCACAGCGACAATACCGGCTGGCGCAGCAGAAAGTAAAGCACCGCGCCGATGCCGCTGGGAATCACCACGCAGACCACCGTCCACAGGGTGGTGCTCATGCCGCGGCGCGGAGAATCGCGGCTGATGTAGCCCACCATCAGCACGTAAAGCGCGGCCAGCGCGCTGATGCTGATGTTGAAGTACACGCGGAAGCCGAAGGGCACGTTGGGCGGGTGATGCCGGTGCGCCGGCACCACGATCCACATCACGTACTCCATCAGCGTGAAGGCGATCAGCGCGCCCACCACGGACCAGGCGGGGATCATACGCAGCTCGCCGGTAAAGCCGTCGGACGGGGCGGCCTGGGGGGTTGGACGTTGTGGATATTCGGGTTCCATGAATAGAAAGGGTTCGAATGCGGCCGGTTATGGCAACTGGGTTACCGCTGGTCCTCGTTCGTGCCGTGCCGCCGGCTGCGCCAGCTCACCAGCAGCACGGCAAACATGGCCGACAACAGCACCAGCGAGAGCGTCAGGAGCATGAGCGGCATGTCGGTGAATTCCTCGCCGGCGGCCAGGTCGGCAAAGGCGCTCCACAGCGCGGGCGCGGCCAGCACCACCAGGGTGCCCAGAGCCAGCAGAACATAGCCCATCTGCTGCCGCTTCCGCCTGCGCTGCACCTGCATCTGCTGGGCGGCTTCCATCACGGAGCGCCGCGTCCGCAACACCACTTCCGGCATCGGGCGACCGGCGGTTCGGCTACGCGCAAAATCGCCGTTCATCGCGCCTCCTGCCGGCTGTCGTTCTGGCTGCGTGTTGCCTCGACGTACGGCTTCAGCGCCGCCAACCCGCGATACAGCCGCGACTTAACCGTGGACAGCGGCGCGCGTGTCAGGCTCGCAATCTCTTCCAGCGACATTTCCTCGTGGAAGCGCAGAGTCAGCACTTCCCTCTGCAGAGGCTCCAGCGTCAGCATCGCTTCGGCGACCAGCGCGCTGTTCTCCAGCGTGGAGAGGTGATCGAAAGGGGTCTTCTCCTGGCTGGGAATCTCGAAGGGGCGGTCGTCCTCGGTTTTCTCGAAGAGCTCTTCGAGGCTCGCCATCGGCCGGCGCCGGCGCAGGTCAATCACGAGGTTACGGGCAATGGTGAAGAGCCAGGTGTCGAAACGCGAGCGCCCGTTGAACTGAGAGCCGCGCACCAGCACCCGCATCCAGGTCTCCTGGAAGAGGTCTTCAGCCAGTTCGCGTCTGCCAGTCAGATAGAGCAGATAGCGCAGGAGCCGGTGCTGGTACTGAAGAATCAGCCGGTCGATCAGCTCAGGGTCGTGGCGCTTCAGGCCCTCGGCCACCAGGACGTTTTCCTGCCGAATTTGCTCCGCCAACTGGAGGGCTGCCGTGCTCATGTCATGTCCACAGACGGACACCCCATCCCGAAAGACGCTGCCAGCCACGAGTTTTTCGACTTTTCCGGCAAAGTCCAAACTGATTTCCGCTCCTCTTCCAGACGAAAAACCATCCGGGCCCACGCCTGTGCGGTGGATTCCCTGTCTGCTGCGGTGGATTCATTATCTCAGGATTGCCCGGCGTGGCGAGGATAGACTGGTGAGAATGGAGATTCTTTACGGCCTCCACTCAGTGGAGGAAGCCCTGCGCTCCGGGTCGCGCCGGTTCGACCACGTCTGCGTGGCGCGTGAACGGCATGATGAGCGGCTGGCTCAGGTGGCCGCGCTCTGCCGGGCCGCAAGCGTAAAGCTCCGCATCGAGCCCCGCGCGGCGCTCACCCGCCTGGCGCGCACGCCCGCGCATCAGGGCGTGGTGGCTCTAGTCCGGGAGCGAGAGTTCCTGGACGCGGAAGACCTCGTAGAAGGGCCCGAACCGCGGCTGGTGCTGGCCCTCGATGGCGTCGAAGATCCCCAGAACCTGGGCGCTCTGCTGCGCACCGCGGAAGCCGCGGGCGTGGATGGCGTGCTCTTCGCCGAGCGCCGGTCCGCTCCGCTGAGCGCGGTCGCCGTCAAGGCCTCTGCCGGAGCCGCCGAGCATCTGCGCCTGGCGCGTGTGGTGAATCTGGTGCGCGCCCTGGAGCTGCTCAGGGAGCGCGGGCTTTGGATCGTGGGGCTCGACGAGCGCGGCAGCCAGGAGTATGACCAGTACAATTTCACCTGCGGCGCGGTCGTGGTGCTGGGGCGCGAAGGCGCCGGGCTGCACGATTTGGTTCGCCGCACCTGCGATCACTTACTGCGGATTCCCATGTCCGGCCAGGTGGCTTCGCTCAACGTCTCCGCCGCCGGCGCAGTAGTCCTGTTTGAGGCCGCCCGGCAGCGGCGTGCCGCTCGTGAGCAGCAGGGCGCGCAGGTTCATCCGGTAAAAAAGCAGCAAAAGGGCCTGGGCTCATGAACTCTTGGTGTTGGATGGCCGTCGTCTGGTTCGGCGGCTCCCTGATTTGTGCGCAGCAAGCTGAGCAGCCTCAGGTTCTTTTCTCGGGCCACCCGCAAGCGTCTCGGCCCTCGCCGGCCACGCCCGCGTCTGCGCTGATCACCGGCGCCGAGCGCCGAGCGGTGGAGATCGTGGCGTGGGATCTGGACGTACATCTCGAACCGAGCCAGCAGTCCATCGAGGCGCACGCGCGCGTGACGCTGCGCAACGACGGCGCGATGCCGCTGGCCACCATCCCATTGCAGCTTTCTTCGACGCTGCGCTTTGAGGTGGTTGGCCTCGACGGCAAGCCGCTTCCCTTCTCGCAGAGCATTCTGCCCAGCGACGCCGACCACACGGGAGAACTGCGCGAGGCGGCCGTCACGCTGCCACAGCTGTTCGCTCCTCAGGGCGAAGTCACGCTCACGGTCGATTACGGCGGGACCATCCCCGTCTCGGCAGAGCGGGTCACCGCCCTCGGCGCGCCCGCCGCCGCCGCTGCGGCTTCGGACTGGGACCGTATCTCCACAGACTTCACTGGGCTGCGCGGATTCGGCGACGTCGTCTGGTATCCGGTCAGTTCCGTGCCCGCAGCGCTTGGCGACGGGGACAGGCTTTTTGTCGAGATCGGACGCCAGAAACTGATGGATCAGGATGCCACCATGGCTCTGCGCGTTACAGACGAGTTCACCGGCGAGCCGCCGAACGTGGCCCTGCTGAACGGCCATTGGGTTCCGCTCAGCAAGCCCGCCGTGATGCCGACGACGGCCTACCCCGGCGTCATCACCTGTTCCCTGCCCGCCATGCGCCTGGGCTTTGAAGCGCCGTCGCTCTTTCTGGCGCGGCGCACGGAGACCGGGGGGGATGGCGTCCGCGTCCTCGCCACGTCCGCCGACGAGCCGAGCGCGCAGGCCTACATCGCCGCCGCCACGCGCGTCGAGCCGCTGGTGCAGCGCTGGCTGGGCAACCAGCCTCATCCGAAGTTCACCGTGCTCGATCTGCCCGAAGCCGATGACGCGCCCGCCGAGACCGGCAACGTTCTCGCGATCCCGCTTGGATCCGGCGATGCGAGACAGCTCGCGCCCATTGTGGCGCATGGCCTCGCACACGCGGCGTTCTGGTCGCCGCGCGCGTGGCTCAACGAGGGAGTCGCCAACTTCGTCGGCGCGCTCTGGATCGAGGCTGCTGAGGGCCGCACCGCCGCGCTCGAGAACCTGAATACCGGACGGACCGCGCTGGCGCTGGCCGAGCCTGCTGAGCCCGGCGATGGGCAAGGCCGGGACCTGCTCCACGCCGAGAGCGCCGTCTATTACCGCACCAAAGCCACCTACGTTTTGTGGATGCTGCGCTCGCTGGCCGGCGACGACGCACTCCAGAGCGCGCTCCAGGCCTACCGTCCCGCGCTGGATACGACGCCCGATTACTTCGAGCATCTCATTGAAGGCGCCAGCCACCGGGACCTGCGCTGGTTCTTCTCGAACTGGGTCTACCACGACGACGGACTGCCCGATCTCTCCGTCGCGGGGGTGTATTTTTCCCCCGAAGCGCACAACACCAGCCTCGTCGCCGTCGATATCGTGAACAACGGCTACGCCGAGGCCGAGGTGCCCGTCACCATCAGAGGCGCGGATACGTCGGACACGGTGGAGGTACGCGTTCCGGCGCATGGGAGCATCACGCATCGGGTCATCTTCCAGGAACCGCCCACGGAAGTGGATGTAAACGACGGCAGCGTTCCCGAAGTCGAGGCCAGTGTGCACGTGAAAACGGTGAAGGAAGTCCCTCCCGGCGGGTTTCAGTGAGCGGCGGCTGCAGGATGCGTCAGCGTTCCACGGATGCGCGCGGGACCGTTGGGCGTTTTCACGGTCAGGTCCACGTGCCGACCGAAGCCGATGCTGCCGCGCACTGAACTTACGCGTCCTGCTCTTACGCCTCCTGGGCGCGACAGTCCCCCGCTCGTCAGGGTCAGCGTGCGATTGACCACAGTGCCGCTGCCGGTCCACAGCAGGAAATGTCCGAGCGGACCGGCCCCAGGCAGCGCTGTCAGCCCGCCATTCTGCCAGGTGAACTGAAAGTCACCCGCCGCTGACGCTGCCAGTTCCGCGGTGCTCCAGCCGCTCAGAGTCAGCTTCGTTTCGCCGTCGAACTGCCCGGTCCCCCAGCTTTCGCGGAAGATCGCGGCTGCGGCGGACGGACGAAGTCCGGTGCAACGCACATCGAGATTCCAGAGGGGAGCGCCGTTCACCAGAGTCATTGCGCCCGTCGCATGCAGCGTCCCGCCCAGGGCCGCGGCATCCACGGATTTCAGAGTCAAATCGGTCCGGTCCACGGAAACCGCCGCGGTGACCTGATGCAGCGCCAGCCTATCGAGGTTAAAGACCTTCGCCTGAATCGTGCCCTCGAGCGGCGGCCACGGCGAGGGCCGCGCTCCGCCCAGTGCCTCGGCAAAAATCTGGCCAAAGAATCCGCGCCGCCGGCCCCGGAGCACCGACGAGAGGACCGAGCCACTCAGCGCGGGAGCTTGCAGGGTGAATGCCGCCGGGCATGGCGTCGGCTGATCGCACGGCCGGGAATAATCCAGCGAACCGCGCAGCGCGATTCCCTTGTAGCGAAGCGCCGCGCTGTGCCAGGCGATCTGTTGCGCACTGATCACGATATCAGCGGAGTCCACCTCCACCGGCGCAGGCAGAAAGCTGGGGCGCAGTTGCAAACCCGCAACGCGGACTGTCCCGCTGGTGCTCAGCCCCGGACCCGTTCCGGGGCCCGCTCCGCCCAGCGGAGCCAGCCAGGCGCCGGTCGTCGTCACATTCAGATCCGCGCGCCCCTTCTGGCCGGCGGCTGCCAACATATGGTTCAGCAGCCCCAGCGTCGCTCCGGGAGCCGTGAGCCGTTGCAGCGAGGCCGCGCCCGCCAGGTGCAGCGTGAATTCGCTGGGCGTCAGACTGCCCTCCGCGATCAGCGGCGCGGCTTCGCCAAACGGGATCGCCACCGGCTCCAGGAGAATCTCATGCGGCTGCGGGATTTCGGCGGCGCGCCGCTGAGCCGAGAGGACGCTGTGCTCGGGGGCGTGATTGGGAGTCGAATTCGCCGCCACGAAGCGCAGTGTGGGCAGCGGGAAGGTTCCACCGGCGTTCGTGATCGAGACTCCCGTGGCCGTAGCGCTGCCGGAAAGCACGCGTTGCTGCCCCATGACGAGCCGGAATTCTCCATTGATGTCGCCGGTCGCGGTTGCATTCTGCAGGCTGGAGCGCATCAGTCCCAGCAGCGTTACGGGAAACTCCGCCGGAACATGGTTAATCTCCAGTTGCAGATGCTTGCCGCCCTGCGCGAATCCGTGCGCGCTCCCGATGAGCAGCAGGTGTCCCGGCGGAACCGGCAGGAAGCAGGTGAGCTTGCTCAGCGCGCGCTGCTGGTGCAGATAGTCCGCGCTGCAGGTCGCGCTCACATCCATGGACGAAAGGGGCTGAAACTCCTGCCGGCGCAGGTTGGCGATGTGAACGGTCGAGTGCAGCTGGAGATCGGCGGGCGTGCCGCCAATGTGTCCGGTCAGGTCCATACTGCCGCGCCAACCGCTGTCCCGGCCCGTGAGCAGTTCACTCACCTGGCCCAGTTGCGCGCCTCCCCACGCCACGGTCAGATTTACGGGCAGTGTTTTCAGGCTGACGCCGCGCCGCAGCGATCCGGACACGTTCAGTTCGCCGACGCCGGAGAGCTCCAGCGGAAGATCGGTACGCGCCGGCTGCGCCTTCAGCCGCAGCCGCCACTGGCCGCCGCCGGCCTGCCACATGGCAAACTCCGCGTTCTTCAGCGAGAACGGCTTTTTCTCCGCGCCATCCTTGAAGTTAATCCGCGAATCGGCGGCTTCGATGTAAGGAAAGCGCGGCGTGGGCCCGGCGTGACGCTGTGCGGTTGGCGCGTGGGGAATCTGCGAGGCGCGCAGCAGGATGGAGTCGATGCTCCACTGCCCCGCGGAGTTCCTCACCAGATTCAGGCTGGCCGCATCCAGACTGATGCGGCTGATCTCCAGCCGCCGCCGCCACAGCGAACTGAGTCGCAGCGAGACAACCACGGTATCGGCATGCAGCGCCGGCTCGGCGCCAAACGCAGGATCTTCCTCCACGGTGAAGTCGCTCAGCGCGATCCCCGGCAGGGGCAGCAGCCGCAGCGAGATTCCGCCCACGGAAACCGGCCGCCCCAGAGCGCCCTCAATGCTGGCGGTGATCGATCGCCGGTACCGGCCCAGGCTCACCAGCGGCGGGACAAAAATCGCCAGCAGAAGCGTGACCATGAGCAGCAGAGCCACGAGAAGGCGCCGCCGCCGCCGAGCGCGCTCTTCCGGCGATAGCTCTTCGCCCAGCTCCTCCTCGGCGTCCATGGTTTTCCTCGGCGTTCACGGCTAGTGAAGCAGGTGGAAGGTGCGGTTCCAGCGCGTCTGGGTGAAGAAGTAGAGCGTCTCATGGCCGATCCATGCCATCTGATCGGCAAACGAGGTCCTATACTGCTCGCTGTCCGGCGTCCGGAACGACCAGTAGACCAACAGCGGACGGCCCACGATGTTGGCGCGCGGGACGAGTCCCCAGTAGCGGCTGTCGAGGCTCACGGTTCGATTGTCGCCCATGACAAAATACATTCCGGGCGGAACGACCAGGTCGCCGTTATGGATGTACTGCGGCAGCGCTTCGGCCCACTCCGCCGTCACGTCGTCGTCCGGCGGCGGAGGTACGTCGGGAAAATCGTCGCGATAGGGCAGGAAATCCGGCTGGTCCGGCGGCTCTTTCACCCACGGCTCGTTCAGCGCCACGCCGTTGCGATAGACCACGCCATTTTCCAGGTGAATGTGGTCGCCGGGAATGCCGATGACCCGCTTGACCAGAAACAGGTGCTGACCATTCGACTCCAGGGTGGGCTTGTAGAAGACGATGATGTCGTCGCGGCGCACGTTGCGGTAGTACAGAAACGGCGCCCACTCCGCCGGAGGCGCCAGCGTGATGCGGTCCACCAGCACATGGTCGCCGATCAGCAGCGTGTTCTCCATCGAGGACGAGGGAATGGCGAAATTCTGAAAAATAAACGTGAGGACGAAGAGTCCCACCACCAGAACGCCGCAAATGGAGGCGAAGGCTTCGAGCGGGGTTTCGTCGGTGGGCGTTCCGGGCTTCTTGTCCAAATCTCGGTCCATAAGCGGGCGCGTGCCTCAGTGCACCACGCGGCCGATGCGATCCCAGCGCGCGAAGTACTTCAGCCTGTCCAGCAGATCGGCGTTCTTTCCCAGGATAACATTCTGCGTGGGATCGGTGGCCGAGGGCTTGCGCAGCGAGAAGTAGATGAGGAATGCGCGCCCCACAATGTTCTGGCGCGGCACAAAGCCCCAGTAGCGACTGTCGCGGCTGAAGTTGCGGTTGTCGCCGAGAACGAAGTAGTCGCCGGGCGGCACCAGCAGCTCGCCGGCGTGCACATCGCTCTGCATCTCGCGCCACCAGGCCGGGTCCACGCCCGGGTCGGTGTAGAGCCGCTGCGGGAAATCGTCCCGGTACTCGTCCGAGTAGGCCGGCTCAAAGGAGACATATGGCTCATCCAGGGGAACTCCGTTGATACAGGCGATTCCATCCTGCAGGTGCACCGAGTCGCCCGGCAGCCCGATGACTCGCTTCACCACGTGCTCCGAGGGCTTCACCGGATAGTGGAAGACGATCACGTCTCCGCGCTCAGGCTCGCGATAGGGCAGCAGCCATCGCCACGGGCCGGGCGGCGCGTAGATCATCTTGTTCGCCAGCAGGAAGTCGCCCACCAGCAACGTATGCTCCATCGACTCGGAGGGAATCCGGAACGGCTGGGCGATGAAGGTGATCACAAAGACTGCGGCCACGATGACGCGGAACAGCGATCGGATGATATCGAGCACATTGGGAACCACGCCATCGCGCGCCCGGTGCGGTTCGCCCAGCAGCTGGCGGCGCAGCACGAGGTCGTCGCTCTCACCGTATCCGCCTCCCAGCACCTGCCGTGGCGGCGGCACACTGGCGCTCATTCCGCGGACTCCCGCAGCATCTCCAGCGCCCGACGCGCGGCTTCCTGCTCGGCCAGCTTGCGATTGAGCCCCGCGCCGGTGGCCAGCACGTGTCCGGCGCAGCGCACCTCCACGAAGAACTGCTTGCAGTGGTCCGGACCGTTCTCGGCGGTGGTGCTGTACTCGGGCTGGCCGCGTCTGCGCGCCTGGAGCAGCTCCTGCAGGCCCGACTTATAGTCGCCGATCCCCTCGCCCGCCAGCAACTGGCGCCGCAGGGCGTCCACCGGGGGTCCGACGACGTATTCGTCGACCACGCGCCGCACCGCGTCGAGGCCGGCGTCCAGAAACAGCGCGCCCAGCATGGCTTCCATCGCATTGGCCAGCAGAGCCGGCTTCGCGCGGCCGCCGCTGTTCTCTTCGCTGCGGCCCAGCAGGAGATATCGCCCCAAATCCAGCTGCCGTGCCACCTGCCCCAGATGCCGCCGGCCGACGAGCGCGCCGCGCAGGCGGGTGAGGTCGCCTTCCGACAGCTCGGGATAGCGCAGATAGAGCGACTCGGCTGCAGCGAGGCCCACGACGGCATCACCGAGAAACTCCATGCGCTCGTTGTCTTCAGATTGCGCCGCCGCGGCGCTCTCGCGCGTTCTGTCACGCGTCCCTTCGCGAGTAAGTGACCGGTGCGTCAGCGCCTGCTCCAGGAGCCTGCGGTTGTTAAAGGAGTGGCCGAGCCGAATTTCCAGATCCTCCAGCCGGGCCGGGAGCGGGATTCTCTCCTCGTCGGCGGAAAGCGCGCCGCCGGGTACGCCGGGATCATGAGCAGGAGACTCCATGCGCGGTTTCCTCCCTCATTATGGCAGAGGCGGCCCGCCGTCCTGCCGCGGCCTGGGCGCTTCTGAAGCATCCGTCGCCGCCGGAGTCCTGGCGAAGTGATCGGCGACCACGTGGAAGGACTCCTTTGACTGCCATTTCATGTCGGGGTACGTGGTGCCTCGAAATCCGTGTTCGAAGTATTTGACCAGGCTGGTGCTCGCTGTATCGACGTCATAGAGCGGATCGTCATCGCAGGGCGTCATCTGAGAAATGAACTGGAAGACAAACGCGCCGTCCACGCCGGCTGCATCCAGAATGCCGAGATGCTCAACAAGCCTGCGCGCCTGCCATCGTTCATCGCGCGTGTGAACTCCCCTCACACGCGGCCGGATGAATCGTCCGACAAACGGAATCGCGAAATGGAAATACTGCGAGCGCGCATCGACGATGTCAGCGCCGAGTCCCGAGGATGCCAGGAAACCGCCTGACCCTCCGATGCCGTCCTGGCAGGTCGCGTAGCCAAACTCCGTGATCAGCACCGGTTTTCCGTGCGCAAAGTGCTGCCTCAGAGTGTCGGCATACCTGTCCTCATTGCGCGCGCTGCGATAGTGGTCCACGCCAACGAAATCGAAGAGGCCCCAGTCCACGCATTCCCAGGGGAGCGAGGCATAGGTGATCTGGCCGCGGAAAACGGCCCCCACCACGGAGCAGGCCTCAGCGAGAAAGCGGTTGAGCGGCGGATTATGATCGCCAGCCCTCACTCGATCGATGAACGAGGGGTGGCCCATACGGGCCGCAAGGTTCCTGCCTTCGACGATTCCCGGCATGAAGAGCGTGAATTCGGAGCCAATAATCAGGAAGAGTTGTTGTGAGTATCGCGCGCGCAGCTCCTCAGCGACCGCCGCGGCCGTCGCGATGTATGCCAGCGTCCTGTCAGGGCTTTTGTCCCACATCTCGGGCGAAAGCCAGACTTCGAGGCCAAGCTGGAGAGCTTCGTCCGCCGCGATCTTCAGACGCCGAAGGCTGAGGCCGCAGATGCGCACCGCGTTCGCGTGCAGATCGTCGCGGATGATTTGCAGCTCGCGGCGGACCACGTTGCGGTGGAAGTCGGGACGCCAGTTGAAGGACATGAAACGCCCCACGTCGTAGCTGACACCCCTGTGTTTCACTCTGCCCCTTTGAGGCGGAACTCTAACCGGGTCTCTGTATCAGGCCCCTCCCGCCCTACTGCGGCTGCGGCGCGGCTGACGGCTGCGCCGCGGCGGGCGTCTTCCCCGGCGTCACGCTCTGCGACTGCGCCTGCGGCGGCAGAGCAAAGGGTTTCTTCAGCCCGGACTGGGCCGCGGCCAGCGTGTCCGGCTGTCCATCGCGCGCGTCCATCGCCGCCCTGTACTGAGCCAGCGCCTGCGGACGTTCGTCTTCCACATCGTCAATGCGGCCCAGATAGATGTGCGACCACGCCAGATATCGCGCGTCTTTCGATTCCGCCAGCGTCTTCTGAAACGCAGCGACCGCCTGATCCACCTGGTTGTTCATCAGGTCCGCGCGCGCCAGGATGAACTCCGCGCGGCCCGGATCGCCGGTGTGATCCTGAATGGCCATTTCCGCCAGCGCGCTCGCGCCCGCCACGTCGCCCTTCATCAGCTTCATCTCGGCAAGGTCCAGCCCCACGAGCTGCTGCGGCTCGCGCCCCATCATCTCGCCCTCCCACTGCTGATCGAAGGTGGTCTCCCGAGCCTGGTGGATGATCGCATCCACGTCCATGCCGTAGACCATCGGGCCAATCGCTTCGGAAAGGCTCTGCGGCGTTTTTTCGAAGGCGAGCATCTGATTGTAAAAGTATCGGGTAATCACGAAGCCCTGCTGCATGGAGTGGTCGACCGCCTGCTCGCGCACGTCCGCATCCTTCTGCAGCGATTCATTGTGCGCGATCTCATACGGCTCCGCCTGGCTGCGCGGCAGGCCCGCCGGCACCTTCACGATCTGCACGCCGGTATTCATAATCCGCGCTTCGATCGCCCGGATCATGCTCTCCACCACCAGCGCCACAATATCGTTCTTGAAGTTGAACGGAAGCGGCGCATAATCCACCGTCCTCAGGATCGGCTGCATGCGGATCATGTCGTTCTGCCGCGAATAGAGCAGCGGCTCGATCTGGTAGTGCAGGTAAACGTGCCGCACCAGACGCATGGGGATCTGGCCGTTTTTCGGCGACGCCACGACCACGTAATTCGTGCCGTAGACGCGGGCGTTGGTTTCCTCCGGCGAGAGCATCGGCTCGATTACCACCAGGAACCGGCGGCCTGTGGCGATCGAGGCCGGCATTTTCAGGTAGTAATTCGTGTTCACGATCATTTGCGAAAGCGGGCCGTGCAGAGCGTCCAGGATCGCGTCGTACGCCGGACGGTTCTCCAGCCAGATCACGTGCAGATCGATGTCCGAGGCAAACTTCCGCACCAGCGGCAGCATGAGCAGCACGCCATTGGCGTCGGGCGGCAAATCCTGTTCGTCCACGCTGGGCGTGAGCTGCGGCGGCGGCGAGAGATAGAGCGCCAGCGAGACGTATTGTGCCACGTTTTGCGCCGGATCCTCCAACTTGTGCTGGTCGATGTACAGGCATAGCTGGTCGCGGTCGTCGCGCGCCGCTGCGGAAGCCTGGGTGGCCTCGTTCACTTCCTCGCGCACCGCCTGCCGCACCGGGTTTGACTCATTCAGGCCATCGTCGTACCCGCAGGCATTCAGGGCCACAGCCAGGTCGAACATGGCCTCGCTGGTTTGCAGGCTCACTGCCGGACCTGCGGGATCCAGCAGCGCGGGTCCCTTGCCCGCCTGCGCGCTCGGCGGCAGCTGGGCCGCGGGCGCGGGCACGGTTCCGGGCGCCGGCGAGGGCACGGGGACGTTTTGCTGCGCCAGGCACGGCGCGGCCAGCAGAGCGGCAAGGAGTCCGGAGGGCAGCAGAAAACGGCGCAGACAGGAAGACAACGGCATATCGATGGACAGGGTTTATCCGACTTTCAGTCTATGCAACCGCCGGAAGAGGGGTCAACGGAATAAACAGGAGAAACCCGGTCAGCACAAACACGGATAGGTCAAAAGCGGTCCGCTGAAGACCGATCAGCAGAAAGATGGTTTGCGAAGGAGCAGTCAGCGGCGGTCGGGGAAAACAGAAAGCGAGCAGCCTGCCGGCTGCCGGCTCGTCTGACTCATTCCTGCTCGTGGTTCTCTGCGCTCGCCGTTTTCCAGCTGGCCGTCTTTCCGCTGGCCGCTTCCTCAGCTGCCCGCTTCTTAGCTGCTCTCCTCACGCCATGGCCATGGCGCCGATCTCTTCCTTGCGCACGGTCAGCTTCTCCACCAGATCGGTGCGCACCTCGAAGCCGCGTCCCGGCGTCTCCGGCACCGCGATCTGTCCCAGCTCCGACACCACCACCTCCGGCTCGATGATGTCTTCCTTCCAGTAGCGCTTGGACGCGGAAACGTCCCCGGGCAGCGAGAAGTTCTCGAGCGACGAGAGCGCGATGTTGTGTGCCCGCCCGATCCCCGTCTCCAGCATCCCTCCGCACCAGACAGGAATGCCGCGTTCCTGGGCGGCATTGTGGACGGCAATGGCTTCGCTGAATCCTCCCACGCGCCCCACCTTAATATTGATAATCCGGCACGACTCCATCTCAATCGCCGCCAGCGCGTCGCGCCGGTTGCGGATCGACTCGTCCAGGCAAATCGGCGTGTTCAGCCGCTTCTGCAGCATCGAGTGAAAGTAGAAATCGTCGGCCCACAGCGGCTGCTCGATCATCATCAGGTCGAACTCGTCGAAGCTCACGATGTGATCGGAGTCGTTCAGCCGGTACGCGGAGTTCGCGTCCACGCTCAGTTCGATGTCCGGCCAGCGGCTGCGCACCGCCTCCAGCATCTTCACGTCCCAGCCCGGCTTGCACTTCAGCTTGATGCGCTGGTAGCCCGCGGCCAGTTCCTTTTCCACCTCGGCCATCTGCTCTTCCATCGTCGCCTGGATGCCAATGGAAACCCCGCAGTCGATCGTCTCCCGCGTGCCGCCCAGCAGGCTGGCCAGCGGAATCCGGCGCACCTGCGCCTCGAGGTCCCACACCGCATTCTCCAGCGCCGCCTTGGCCATGCGGTGCCCGCGCACCTTGCGGAAGATTCCGGGACACTTGCCGCCGTGCTCCGGATCGGCCGCGGCCAGCATCGGACCCAGCTCGCTCTGGATCGCAAGCCACGCCGTGTCGATGGTTTCCTCGGAGTAGAACGGGTGCTCGCCGGCGACGCACTCCCCCCAGCCGGTCAGTCCCTCGCCGCGCAGCTCCACCAGCAGAATGCGCCGCTCCGTGGTGGTGCCGAAACTGGTTTGAAAAGGCTGAACGAGGGGAAGGCGAAGCTCACGCAGAAAGATGGCATCGATTCTCATAACACTCCCGGGTTGGGTTGGTGCAGTCGTGCGAGTTCGTAAATGCCGTTACCTTCGTTGTCCGTCCGGAATCCAGTCACCGCGAGCCCCCGCGAAAAAGCCGCGAGAAAGCGCTCGCGATTTTCCGCCTGTACCGCCTCCGCCCCGGAGACACGCTCGGCAGACGCTTTCCATGCGGCGATCGCCTTCGGAACCATGATTGTCTCCTGAATTTGCGGCGGCGTGTACTGGGACCCACTGAGGATGGCCTTCACTCGTTCCGACTCCATCCACCATTCCGCATGGAGACGGTCTGTGGGAAGCCCAGCCTGCAGTCGAGATGAGGATACACCATAAAAATTGGGCGTGTAGGTGCGCACGATCACTCCCAGCCTGTGGATATTCAGATGAGCGTTCTTGATTTCCAGTGGGTCGAAGGTCCACTCCATGAGCCGGATGCCCCGGCTCACCGCTTCCGCGCGCTGGTAGAGCTTCAGCCGACGCCCAATCCCGGCGTTCCGGAAACGCGGCGTCACCGCCAGCATATGCGAATGCAAATAAGGGACTTGCGGGCGGGACGGGTCGCCGGTGGGCTTCATCCCGGGAATCGACATGGCAAAACCGACCATCTCCCCTGCCGGGTCGAAGGCCCCAATCGCCTGCCCCCCGATCCGCTGCGCCACCGTGAACATCCGCCGCGGAATCACGTCGCCGTCGTTGTAGCCCCAGGTCTCAATCTGCAGCCGGACGCAGGCTTCCATCTCGCCGAAGCCCTGACATGACCGCAGTACAATCGCGGTGCCGTCTGGCGCTTCGAGCATTTCCGGCGGGAAGGAGCTCATTGGGCGGCCTCCGGCGGAGTTCTCTGTTCGGGATCTGACGCTTTGGCTCGCGACCACAGTTCCTCCAGTTCCGCTGCGGAAAGCTCCTCCAGCGGGCGCTCGCTCGCTGTCTCCATCGCGGCAAAGCGCCAACGGAATTTCGCGTTCGCGTCGCGCAGTGTTAACTCCGCATCGACCTTCAGGTGACGCGCGAGATTTGCGGCCGTAAACAATAGATCTCCCAGTTCTTCTGCAGCCTTCTGATTCTCCCCCATCCGGATCTCCGCCTCCAGCTCTGCGGTCTCCTCCCTCAGCTTTTCCACAACCCCGCCGACCTCCGGCCAGTCGAATCCCGCCTTTGCCGCCTTTGAGCCAATCTTCGTCGCTTCCATCAGCGCGGGCAGGGCGCGGGAGACCAAAGTCAGCCGCCCTTCATCCTTTGCCTCATCCTTCTTCTCCAGTTTCTTGATCTCTTCCCAGTTCCGCAAAACCTGGCCTGCGCCGATGTGCCGCGTCTCCAAACCCTCCGCTCGATTCCCCGCCTCCGCTGCGGCCGCCTCGCCGAAGACATGCGGATGCCGCCGGACCAGCTTGCGGTTCAGCCCGGCGATCACGTCGCGGATGCTGAAGTACCCGGCTTCCTCGGCCATCTCGGCGTAGAACAGCACCTGCAGCAGCAGATCCCCCAGCTCATCGGCCAGGTCAGCCCATTGCTCCCGCTCGATGGCGTCCAGCACCTCGTACGTCTCTTCCAGCGTGTATTTGCGAATGGTCGCGAAGGTCTGTTCGCGATCCCATGGACACCCGTCCGGAGCCCGCAACCGCGCCATGATGCCGACCGCCGCGGCAAACAATTCCCCGGCGGCCCCCGAATTGCCGCGTAAGTCCTCCCCGACCTGTCGCATAGTTTCACTCTACAACCCCGCGAGCGGACGCCGGAAAACTGCTATTCTCACGGCCGGAGTGCACGATGCGTCCGACCCTGCTCCTGCTTCTTCTGCTGCCTTCCCTGTCTGCTCACGCCCAGCCCGATGTCTGGCAGCGCGTCAGCACCAACTACAGGGAGCCGGTGCTGGAAACCGTGACGAACCTCCCCATGGCCCGGCAGATTGCTGTGGCGCAGCTCATCGAGCGTTGCTGCGATTTGGATCTCGACGCGAAGCCAGGGAGCACTCCGGTTGACATTGCGCAATGCCTCACCTTTCAGGCGGTCCCGCTGGCATCGAAACAAGACGTGTTGTTCGTCTGGGGATGCTATCAGGCGGTTACGGGCGGGGGTGGCCCGAATTGGCTGGTCCGTTTTCGCGGCGGAATGCCCATCCTGCTGGCATCACCGAACGATGATTTCAGCGGCTGGCTCCACTCCATCCAGTCATCGGTCACCAACGGTTATCACGATCTTTTGCTTGGCTGGCACATGGGTGCGTCTGAGACGGACCTCACCTATTTCCAATTCAACGGCAGGTCCTATGTCCCCGTCAGCAAAGCGGAGCGTCTGTGCAATGGCGACCAATGCAGGATTCATCCCGGCGCCGAACGCTGATTGCTGATCGCTGTCGTGCCATTACACTCGCCGGACACCCCACATCTGCCCGAATTTGGCCGATGCGGGAAAGCACGAGCCCACACCACCATGCCGCCCCTCTGATCGCTGCCCACGCCTTCAGCCACGGCTTCCAGCCCGACCAAAACGAGCGCCTCGCCGCCTACTGGGCCGAAGCTCTCGGCGGTCCCAGCCTCTATTCCCATATTCCCAAACCTATGGCGACGAGACCTCCGTGGTCCGCATCCACAGCGGCAACGGAGAGCACGAAGAAATGGATCGCCGCGCCATTGCCTGCTTCGATCAGGCTCTTGCCGACGTCGCCGTCCCCGCCGATTCAGGCCTCGGGCGCGCGCTCCACAACTATTTCGCCAGGGCCACCACCACCATGGCTCGCTGTCATCGCTCCGCCAACGACGTGCCCTCCGGCCTCACCATCACCCGCTGCTCCTGGAACGGCCTCCAGCCCCCGATCACTCGCTGGCCGCTGCTCCCTGCTCCCTGTAACCTGTAACCTCTCTACCCTTTATCCCCTGCAAGAAATCATTGCCAATCCCTACGTCGGTAACCCCACCCCGTAACTCCTTTCCCTGCCGCATTCCTTACCCCAAATATCCCCAGAATATTTGGCGGGCTAATTCCTCCAATCCGGAATTCTGATCTTGGATAGAGCTCGGGTAGGAGGCGGGATCGCTCCCGCCGTTCCCCCCACACCGCCGGACGTGCCGTTCGGCATCCGGCGGTTCATGAGGCAAATCCCCAAGGGAGCGAGGGCCAGCGGACCTTATATAATATATATGTTTGCCTCGCTGGCCGCGAAGGGAGTAATACACCTTGGGTTGGAACTGGTCTCATATCACCCATCGTCAGGCCAGCATGATCTCAGAAGTTCGGGGGTCAGGCCGTGTCATTCAAAACCATGTGCTGGCACGGTACCGCGGTACTCATCTCCAAACGCCTGCTCCAGAATGCGTTCCTCTTTGCGGATTCTGGCTACTTCAACCATGTATATCGGCATAAAGCATGAGGAATGCTATCCAATTGCCCCAAATCATCAGTACCTCAACATACACGATGAACTCGAAGAAGTAGATCGGATGTCGGAGCTTTGAATAAAGTCCGGCGGTTACCAGGGTATTCGCGTGGGCCCCAGGGCTGAACGAATTCCCGAGCAGCAACCGCGCCGCGATCCAAAGCACGAAGCCAGACGCGGCAATAACGACTCCGATCCATGCCCGTGCGCCCCAATGTGCCCGGAACATGATGAGGGCCGAAAACGCCAGAAAGAACCCTCCGTCTTCCCAGGGCAGAACCCGCTTCATTACGCGCCCCTTTGGGACCACGGCAACAGATTAATCGTTGCGGGGAAGAACCGCTTCATATGCGTCTGAGCAGCATGTAAAGGCAGGTAAGGTGGACGAAGCCGAGGAAATTCTCGATGTGGTATTCCCGGCGGGTGACGAGACGGCGGAAGCTGTGCATCCACGCGAACAGCCTCTCCACCTTCCGGCGCTTTCGGTAGCGGCGCAGCTTGCGCCCATCCTGACTCCTGCTTCGGTTGCGCCGGTTGGGCGCGATCATCTCAATCCGGTATTCCTCCTGGAGCGTGCGGTCGAGCGAGTCCGAGTCGCAGGCCTTGTCGCCGACGAGCCGGGCGGGAAGCTGGTCGAGGAAGCTTCCGGCCAGAACGTACTTCACAAGCTGGCACTCGGCCGGCGAAGCGCTGTCGACAGATACGGCGGGAGGAAGACGGTTAACAGCGGCGACAGCGATGATCTTCGTGCCCTTGCCGCGACGGGTGGGGCCAACAGCAAGGCCCCCTTTTTGGCGCTCGCGAAGGTTGCGTCCACGAGCGCTTCTTCCAGATTCAGCTTTCCCTGCTGGTGCAGATGCCGCGC